>CAZZBS010000016.1:47171-62551 GCA_964652685.1 uncultured Lentimicrobiaceae bacterium | reverse complement strand
TTGGTGGCATCATTTTATTTCAGGAAGTGGCACCGGTTTGGTTCAGGGCGGAAAACACTGGGTGTCGTCTGTTGAAAACGGGCAAAATTATATCATTTTATAAAATAATGAAGAAAAAGATCCGGCACCAGGAAGTGATAGTCTTTTCTTATGAACTATCAAGAAATGACTCAATATCATGCATGAAATGAAGGGTTTGTTCCCCGATTTGTTGTGTCAGGTTATCCGGATCGCTGAAATCGGGATTTTCAACCAATGTGCACACGATGATGGCATCCTGTCCGTTTTCCGGTATTCTGAAATACAATCATTGATTGGTTTCATGTTTTATATTGTTGGGTACATCCGCATGTCTGGCAAAAAGGCCTGTGAATGCAAAGGATTGATTTCATATTGCGAGGATCGTCTATTCAACGGGGATGGCACTCCTTCTTTCACCTATCTGCTGTCGCCACATGGCATAGTATAAACCTTTTTTTTGCATCAGGTTGTCATGTGAGCCCGTTTCAATGATCTTTCCTTTTTCCAGCACAAAAATGGTATCAGCATGCATGATGGTAGACAACCTGTGTGCAATCAACAGGGTGATCTGCTCCCTGATACCGGATAAGCTTCTTATGGTATTGGTGATTTCTTCTTCTGTCAGGGAATCCAGGGAGGAGGTTGCTTCATCAAAAATCAACAGGCGTGGTTGGCGCAGAATGGCCCTGGCAATAGAAAGCCGTTGTTTCTCACCGCCGGACAATTTCATTCCACCCTCTCCGATAACCGTGTTGATACCTTTTTCATTGTTATGGATCAATGTTTCACAGAAGGCTTTTCGCAGAGCATCTGTCATATCGGCATCCGAAGCATCGGGATTCACAAATAGCAGGTTTTCTTTGATTGTTCCGGCGAATAATTGTGTTTCCTGGGACACAAATCCAATTTGCCTGCGCAGTCTGTTGTAGAGTATTTGCGACGAATTGTGTTCATTGAACCTGATTGTTCCGTGCACCGGTTTGTATAAACCAACCAATAATTTCACCAGGGTGGATTTGCCCGATCCGGAAGGCCCCACAAAAGCGATGGTCTCCCCGGCTTGCACATGAAAAGAGATCCCGTCAATGGCATTGGTGCTTGCTGTTTTATGGCGAAAAACAACGTCGTTAAAGCTTATCGAATGTAACTTGCTGATTTCGATCGGATTTTCGGGTTTTCTATCAACAGGTTTGGACATGAGCTGATCAAAGATGCTGATCGAGGCTTCGACCTCACGGTAACTGAGAATAATGCTTCCCAGATCCTGAAGGGGCCCGAATATGGAGGTGGAAATAAACTGCATGGCTATCAGTTCCCCGGTTGTCAACACTTTTCTGAAGATCAGCCAGAGAAGGATAAACAGGATGGATTGCTTGAGTATGCTCAACATACTGCCCTGCAGAAAAGTCAGCATCCTCACTTTCTTCACCTTTTCCATCTCCAGGTCGAATATCTTCCGGGTGTGCTCTTTTAATCGCTTGATTTCCGGAAAGGTGAGCCCCAGGCTTTTTACCAGTTCAATGTTTCTCAACGATTCGGTTATGACACCTGACATTTTGTTGGTTTCACGATTTATCGATCGTTGGGTGGTTTTTATCCTCTTGCTGAGCAAACCGGTTAACGTACCTAATACAAGGATGCCAATGATGAAAACCGGAATGAGCATCCAGTTCTTCGTAATTGAATACCAGATTAAAAAACCCATGCCCACAATGGATGAAAACAAAATGTTGATCAGGGAATGTATGAACTGTTGGGTGTCGGTACGTACTTTCTGCAGCACTGATAGTGTCTCTCCGCTGCGTTGTTCTTCAAATTCCTGAAAAGATAAACGGAGTGTCTGTTTTAATCCGTCATTGAATATCTGAAGGCCGAACCGCTGGACCACCAATCGTGTAAAATACTCCTGGAATGATTTTGAACCACGGGCCAGCAAAGCAATGGTAATGGCCAGCCCCAGCCAGAACATTACCCCTTTTACTAATTCTGTTTCAGTTCGGGCACCCTGTTGCAGCGCATAATCATCGATGATTTTGCCAAATATCAACGGATCCAAAAGTTGCAGCAACTGGCTGACCCCTGCCATGGCAAGGGCGGCAATGATCAGCCATTGCTGTGGCTTTAAATATTTCCATAAAACCTTCATATAAATGGTTCCATGTAGTAAAATAAAATGGGTGATTTTTTTACAAGAATACACAAAATCCGTGAACAATGTTGTTCGACGTGATTTTGTGCAGGTAAATCAGCACAGGTATTATATCCATTACCCCGGTCTTAAGGCCGCGGATAATGGGGGACAGGCTGCTGGCCAAATGGAGATTTTTTTAACCACCGAAGTCACCGAAGGAAAATCAAAACCATACCTCTCTTCGGTTCACCTGAGGTTCCTTCGGTGTTTCAGATGGTTAACCGGGGAGTTTCCATAATACCCATGAACAAGTTTACCTACACGAAATAACCAAGAGCCTGATTAAACACCTGGCCAATTGTTAAAAACGGATACCCGAATCATCTGTGGCGCTACTTAATCATGAACAGATCCCGTTCTTTTTTGAACAGGAAGCTTATCCCCTTGGCAAATCCAGCCGGGAAGGTTGAATAATGGTTTTCCCCCTGGATTTCCTCATAGGTGTACAGTAATCCCTGATAGTTCCTGGTGTTGAGGGTCTTATTCAGTGTTTCCGGGGTGCCCCATTCGGAACTGCTGAGGGACATAAAAAGTGTGACAGGTAATGTATTGTTCGTTGCTGCGTATGCCTCCTCCCATTTCAATGCGAGTTGGTTGTCCCACCACAGGGAGGGGCTGATCAGCATATAGCGGTTGAATGTGCCGTGAGGTTTATTGAACAGCATCCAGGCGCCAAAAAGGCCGCCCAGTGAATATCCGACAAAGGTGCGGTCACTGCCGGCAACCCTGAATTCTTTATCCACATAAGGGATCAGCTCATCCATGATAAACCGGTAGAAATTTTCGCAGCCACCTCCGCCGGGGAACAGGGTGGCGTCGGGATCATCGGTAGGTGTCAGGTCTTTGATACGTTTGTTGTACCAGTCTTCAAAAGTTCCCCCATAACCGATCCCCACGATGATCGCTTCGGGAATCCTGTTGTCAAAACACATCATCCGTGAGGTCTCGGAGGCAATGCCCTGCAGCATGTCCCCATCAGCCAGGTAAACCACCGGGTAGCTCTTGTTGGTCTTGTAATAATTGAAAGGGAGGCTGATGTATATTTCGTACTGTTGCCCGTTCGATGCTGAGGTCATTTTTTCCATGACCGCATTGCGCATTACCGGGACATTTCTTACCGCCTCTGCAGCCACCAGCTCTCTCTGATAGGATTTCTCGAACAGTTCCCCTCTGGCGTTTACATAGATCCACGGTGATGTATAACCCGGTTGCAGTCTCAGAAGGAATTGGGGCGAAGATGGATCCCGGTCGATTTCATCACAAAAATGATCAACATATACAAAGGGTTGGATCACCTCATTCCGGTAACTGATCAGGCCATATTGACTGTAGCCCTTCCCGGCCACGATGATGTCGGAATGATCATGTAGAAACAGGTTCTTGTATTCATGAGGGATCACTGTCTCACCCTTCGTGTTCAGCACCCCTTGCAGACCGTTCTTTTGTGCTGTAGTATATGATTCTCCTCCGATATCATAAAAAAATCCACTCACATCATCGTATTCAAAGGGTATGACAACCTTGCCCAGGGTGTCGCAGAATCCGCATTTGCCATCTTTTTTCAGACTGACCAATCCTCCGTAAATGCGGTAATGTAAGAATTCATATTCCGCATCAAGCACTTTTACCCCGTCTGCTTTGTACACACCCTGTAATCCGTTGGATCTGACTTCAAGGTATTCAACCTCGTTATTGCCCTTGAAGACCGTGAAGTCTTCAATCTCGTCGTACTGGGGGGGGACGATCTCCTTGCCTGCTGCATTGATCCTGCCCTCTTTCCCGTTGAGCCAGCAGGGAGCCAGCCCGTTATCAAACTTTCCGATGGAATCATAGGGCTGAGGTGTCAGGATGCCCCCGTTGGTCCCTATCAGGACTCTTTTCCCATTGAGGACGACAACGGCACTGCGGTCAAGGAAATCTCTCCCATTTTCGAATTGTGGTTGAATGGCCCATTCCCCTTTTGTGTTGATATACCCGACCTTTCCATCCTTAACGACCGCTGCCATTCCTTCCGAAAATTGCCCACAGTTCTCAAACTTCGCCGGGATGACCATCTTCCCCTTGGTGTTGATATAGCCCCACAGATCACCGCTCTTCACCTTGGCCAGCCCCTCCGTTGGCGTCCATGCCCCGTCATAGACCATACCCGTGAGAAATTTTCCCCTGGGATTGATAAAACCATACTTTCCGTCTTTTCCCAACACGGCCAATCCATTAACAAAATTGCTGAAATAGTCGTATTCCACCGGCACGATCTCTTTACCTGCTTCATTGATAAAACCCATCTTTTCACCCTTCTGTATCCTTGCAAACCCATTGACAAAGGACCAGACCAGGTCGTAACCGGCCCCTGTGATAAGGACCCCTTTGTTGCTGAGGAACCCGAACTTGTCACCCGTTTTATACCAACCCGTCGTTCCGTTCTCAAAATCCCAGATATAATCCATTTCAGGTTTCACCAGCAGCGTTCCGATTTTGTCCAGCAATCCGTATTTCCCCCCTTTGACCGCCACCATCACCCCCTCTTTCAGGTCATTGATCTTATCAAACTGTGCAGGTGTCACTTCCCCTTTTCCCACCATGTAAAGGCCGTATTTTTCGCCCGATTTTACTTTGTACAGGTAATCTTTTTCCACGGAGGTGATTTCATCATACACTGCCGGGATGATCTCTTTTCCCTTTCGGTCCAGCTTTCCATATTTACCGTTGATCTCTATGGGTATGTGGTCGGAATCGATGATCCCAGAGTATCTTCCGACTTTTTTATATTTCAGGGGGGTAACTGCATTCCCGTTACGATCAATCAATCCTTGTTTAAAATGGAGCTGCACTACGGCAATATCTCCGTAAAACGGGAATGCTTTGTCGTAATTGGGCTCTATGACGATCTTCATCTCCTGGTTCGCATAACCCCATTTGTCACCATAACGGAATGGAATGAGGTCAGGTAGTTTCTGCGAATACGCTGCTGTGGCTGCCATGCAGGTCAATAGTATGACAAGCATGCAAAAAGTAATGGTTCTTTTCATTCTGTTCAGGTTTTTAGTTAGTGATACAGAGGATAGAAATCCAAAATTACGACAGGAAATCTAAATTTGGTATCAGGATGAGCGTTTTTTTCTATTCCTGCCATGATTGAAATGCAGATGTTTTTAAAACGCCGAAGGTATTTACATTTGCAGGTAAGGTTACAACACGTGACAGATCATTTAAAGATAGGATGTTCTTAGGAATATCTATCATTCTACCTATCGTTCCTGACATGACTTTTTGTGACATGTGAACAACTGTTACTACCGGCACAGGTCTCCTGACATAACAGAGGTGAGGGGGTAATGACCGGTCGGTTACTTCAAAACGGATCATCTTTACCTGATAAAAAATGACAATGAATTCTTATTGTATTATGCAGCATATTACAAAATCACACTGTCGGGCCAGGGATTTATTTTAGAAGTACCCCAAAGTTTATTTATATAATCGATGGAAAAGAAGTCTTCAAAAGCATGAATCCAATAGGTTCCTTTATCAGTTAAGCTTATCAGGTCATGACCGTTATGCAGGAATCCGATATTATCCAGCAGTTTCATATACGGTCCATACTCCTTGTCAAAACTCCGACCGAACCTTTGCTGGAAATCACTTTTCCTGAACTTGGTTTCATAAATTCTCCAATAAAGCCATGCTGCCATCTGTGCTTTTTCTGATAAACTGACGGACAATGCAATGGGAGATGCCCCCTTTTCTATCGCTGATGCATATTCTGCCGCATTAAAGGTGTTAATAAAAAAGATATCCTTAAGATAAGAACCGCCACTGGCACCCAGCCCCAGATATGAAGGCACGGTGACCGAACAATACTTTTCTGTTCCTTTCTGGGTAAATGCCCACACTGATGATCGTTCGAAACCTGAACCATAAAAAATATCTTCAAGTACTTTCAGAAATTTCCTCCTTCGGAACATCGTGGTAATAGCATTTCTCTTTAATGTGCCATCTTGTCCAAACCGTGTATAGGTAAAATGAAATAATGGATACGTTGAAGCCTGATTAATGCCTAACTTAATCATTTCGTGTGTTGCTTGTTCAACTTCACCGATTGTCTGGCCGGGCAAGTCGAAGATATAATCGATGTTCAAACATTCGAAGTTTTTTCCTGCAGCTCTCTCCACAATTTTTTTAACATCAGCTGCTTTATAAGATCTTTCCAGGACTTTTAAATGCCGATCCTGCAGCGCTTCAATACCAATACTTAGATAATGAACCCCGCATGTTTTTAAAGCATTGAGATTTTGATCACTAAGGTGACTGGGATGGCTTTCGATATGAATAGAGCACTCCATATTAAAATGTTTATAGATTGCATTTAATATGTCTTCCAGACCCTTTCCCAACATAGCGGTTGGTGTCCCCCCCCCTATATAAAAACTCGAAATACTTTTACCTCCCATTAAACCTGCATATTTTTCAACCTCCCTGATTACTGCCTGTGTATATCTGGCAGCTGCATCATGGCTAAAAATTTCTTTATTGTACGGACAGTATGGGCATATCTGGTTACAGAACGGGATATGAAGATACAAACCTATTTTGCTGAGTTCCTGTATGTTTTTTGCAATGGAATGATTATCCGGAATGATGTTCTGCAACCTTAGTTCATCCTGCCCGGTGAACCTCCGGCTTATTTTTTTTCGGATTATATCTGAAATCATACCCTTGAACATTTAATTCTTATGATTGCAATGTTTTTGTGAATATTCCTGAAATAAATAAATAAATTCCACTGCTTTCTTTTTCATGTAATGCTGGAATAAAGAAGAGAGATTGCTTCTTGTAAAACAGCACTGCTGAAAGTATTCCACCCAAGTGGCCTCTCTTATCTGGCTCACTTTGTAATAACCTGAAGAAGATATCATCCGGGGCATGATAGAATGATTGTTTTTACTGGAAACAAGTTTAAAGTTAATTATGGAATTTTTATGGTCGATTGTCCTGTACCACAATGATTCGTTTTTATAAAACGGATATTGCTGATAGGTGTATTTAATTTTATTCCAGTTTTTGCTTTGTTCGATGAGTTCAACCTTGCTCGCATCAAGAGCAAGTGCTTTTATATGCTCGTAGTCAAAGCAAATCTCTAACAGACAGTTCTTTTCTGCATCAACTCTAAACCGCCCATGAAATGTATAGGTTGTATTCGTGTGTGTAAAAGAATAAAAGATACTGTCATTGCGCTGGGAGCAAACCTGTATGGAACATAATACTATGGTAGTCATTAAAAGAATATGCCTGATTTCGTCTATCATTGGTTTTGAACGCTTATTCCTTTGATTGTAAATGCGTCAGAAATACTTTAATGCATTAATAATGGCACCCGGTTTTAATTTCAGGCATTGATCTATTTCGGCATAACTCAAATATCCGCAGTTTTCACATAGTTCCCTGTTTTTGTTTTCACGGCAACAATTGTAGAACTTTCCCTGTTCATAAACACGGCATATCTTAAGGTTTTTCTTCCAATCATTTCTGATAGCCGATTTAAGTCCGGCAATTGAATTAAGAATTTTATATTTCTTTTTCAGGCTGATAATTTCTGACATGACCTCTTTTCTGGTTTGAATATTCAGGTACAAATCATCATATCCATAATAAGGTGTATGAAAATAAAAAAATACACCTTTGATCTGGGGTATTTTATCAATAAAAGCGCAGAAATCATTCAGTTCTGAATTGTTTTCAGAATTGATTGTAAAATTGATATAAATAGACGGGTGTTCAGAATTACCGATGTTTTCCATAATCCTGTCAAATGACCTCCCCCGAAGTTTATCGTGTGTGTTTTTTAATCCATCAACGCTGATAAAAATGGTATCGGCACTTGAATGGAGAGGGATTGTCCCGTTTGTGTAAATGATAACAGTGTAATATCCTTTTTGATGGGAATAATGGACTACATCTTCTATTGAATGTGTACCGTCGTGCCAGATAAATGGCTCCCCACCTTCCAGATATAGACAACGCCCCCCATCACAGTAAAACCGATCAATAACATCTATGGCTTCTTCGAAAGACATTTTCGCGTTTTGCCTATCAATAACAGTACAATGGCGACAACGTAGATTGCATTTGTTATGAAGAACAAGGCCGCAAATCAGTGGTTGATGTTGATCTGCGTGAATCCAGTAATGATAGATGTACTTTATCCCATAAATGAGGTGTTTCATTCGCAGCATTTATTGTTTAATTCTTGAACATACATGCCGGAAAACTTGGTGATCATCCATCGTGGAAGAAAGCGTACAGAAAACACCTGAATCTTATTGAAAATGCCCGGAACAACGATCCTCTTCCCTTGCATTAAACCATTGTATCCTTTCGCTGCAACAACCGACGGTTCCATTACAGGATTCAGGAACCGATGCTTCTTTGCTTTTATGTTCTGAAAAGGTGTATTTGTGCCTCCGGGACATAGTGCAGTAATCCTGATGCCAGTATAAGCAAGTTCTTCGCTCAGGGCTTCTGAAAAGCTAAGAAAAAAACTCTTCGCTGCACAATAGATGGCATTGTAAGGACCTGGCATAAAAGAACCGGTTGAACAGACATTAAGTATTCGTCCGTTATTTTTTTTTAACATATCAGGAAGAAATAGTTTGACCAGTTTCGTATGACTAATGCATTGTAGCTGAATTAACTCCTGTTCCTTTTGCCAGGTTGTTTCAGAAAAAGGTCCATGGATATAAAAGCCTGCATTATTTATCAGAATATCAACAGAAAGCAACCATTCTTTTACCTGATTGAAAATTATTTCAGCAGCATCGGGCTGCCCTAAATCCTGTTGTATAATTTTTATTTCAATAGGGTATTTATTTTTTAGTTCCTCTGCGATTTGATGTAATTTTTTTTCATTTCTGGCAACAAGAATAATATTATTCCCTTTTCCCGCGAATATCTTGGACATCTCATATCCGATGCCACTTGACGCACCCGTAATCAGTATGTTGTTCATTACATACTTTTTAACTTAATCCAGGTCAGAAAACAACGGAAGAATTAAATATTTAACGCAACGTTTGGTTGGTTTGTGCAATGAAGCAATTTTCCATAAGCTTGTGTGTGGCATAAGGGAACCTGAACTTCACATCAAAGATACAAAACTTTCCGTTGAATATGTTATTGGAAGTATGCAAGAGAGGTTCACTTTTATCATTATCATGGAAGAATGATTGCTGTCAGAGAAAGCCATGTTGATCCAATGTATGATTCATCTCGCGCATATCCGTTGGATGCTTTGGGATCATGAAAAGTGTAAGCATTTTTGTTATTTTTCTTTCCGACTCGAAAGCTTCAGGTTTGTGCAGCTAAATCTGAACGTAGTATTTCAGCTATAAAATGCCCTTGGCTTGATTGATAAGATGCAGCCTGGGTTTCCTCAGATGTTATTCGGGGATATCATGATGGGTCGGACTGATGGGCCAAACTTCCTAAACAGTCCCGCATCCAGGGGAGACGCTCAACTTCCTCAACCGTCATCATCAGCTTATCTATTTTTTTTTACTTTTACTGGATCAAAACCATTTACAATGAAAAAAACAATTATGCTGGTGCTGTTCAGCATCCTGCTGTCGGCCATGGCTGCCCAGCCGTTGCCGCGAAAGGGCTGGTTCAATGCCAGGACAACTCCCCTTAACGATTCCCTGAAATCCATCACCAAGGCGGAGTACGGCCTTTATGTACTTTCCGTGGGTGAAGAAGGTACGGCCGCTGCCTTGAAAATGAAGCCCGGTGATGTGATCATCGGGAGTAACGGGAAGCGGGTGACAGCTGAAACAAAGCTTGCAGAAGAGATGGCTCAGTTAAGGGAGAAGGACCCCATTGCCGTCAGGGTGATCAGGAGGAAAAAATCGGTACTTCTGGAAGGTGTTGTGGTTGGACGACCCGTTGAGAAATCACAGGACTATGAAGTGATTTACGACAGGGTGCCGTATGGTGGGGGGCATCTCAGCATCGTCATTACCAAGCCGGCAGGGGAGGGGCCATTCCCTGTAATCCTGTTCATTCCCGGTTATATGTGTTATTCGCTGGACAACATAGGGAGCCATCCTTACGGCCGTCTGACATCAGGGCTCACAAAGGAGGGGTATGTTGTTGTAAGGGTGGAAAAATCGGGGGAGGGTGCATCCATCAACACCCCCGACTGTCGTTCCATCGGGTTGTGGGAGGAGGTGAAAGGTTTTGCTGCCGGACTTTCGAAGGTTTATACCCTTCCGTATGCCGACACTGGCAATGTCTTTATCTTCGGCCATTCCCTCGGTGCCATGCAGGCACCGCTGGTGGCACGTGGTTTCAACGTGAAGGGGATCATGATCGAAGGCACCTCGGGGGATACCTGGTTCGAATACATCCTGGCGATGTTCCGTTTCCAGAATCCGATCATGGGGAGCGACCCTGCAGAAAACGAGGAGATGATCGCAAAGGCCATCCCCCTGCTGTATACCTACCTGATCGATAAAGAGGATCCTGCTGTACTGGCCAGGATGCCGCTATACGACTCATTGCTCAGGGAGATGATGCAGTATGACGGGGAAGGGCATGTCTGGGACAGACATTATTCCTACTGGCAGGAGTTGCAGGATGTGAACCAGGCGGCCGCCTGGCGCGACTGCGACGCAAAAGTGCTGGTGATGCGCGGCAGCGGCGACCTGGAGGCCTTCTCTACCGAACAACACGAAGGAATCGTCCGCACCATCAACCACTACCACCCGGGAAGCGCATCGTTGATCCTCTTACGCAACAGTGACCACGCATTCTGCAAATCCGACACCCCTGAAGAAAGCTACAGGAACAGCAGGGAAAGAGGCTATTACTACAATTCCTTCAACGAGGAGGTCATCAAAGTAATGCACGACTGGATGCAAACGGTGATCTTTCCAAAGTAAAACCTATTCCTTTTAACCCATAATTACATTTATAATGAAAGAAAAAAAACAGATAACAGGCCTTATTTTCATGGCATGTGTAATTATCGGTCCAGCTGCCAGGTCGCAGTTTTTCGAAGGGGATCATTATACCCGTATTTTGGTGGGAATGAATGTTTTGTCTGCATTCTCCGAGGACCCGGCTTATACCTTTTTGGGACATTCTTCGAAGATGGTGTTGCCATCAGTGAGGTTTGAATCTGATCCGGTGCTCATTGAAGGACAGACCACCAGCTTTGTAATCTCTGGCGGTTTCGGACTGGTGCCACGGGGGTTCAGGTATGAATTATCACCCGACACCGTGTTGACTTTCAAAGAGGGGGGGATGAACATTTATGCCGGCATCGGTCTGATATACGAAGGCATTGAGTCCGGAGCGGGTACGCATACGCTCAGTGCCTATCTGTATGGCTTGTGCAGATTTAGTATGCTGAATACAACCTGGATCAATGACGAGAAAGTCAGCACCAACAGGTTTAACCATGAAGTCTATCAATACACTTACGGTCTTTCTTCCAGGATCCTGTTTACGGTCATTGACAGGGATTCATGGAAAATAGATCTGTTTCATGCAGCCGACTATATCATAAAAGATTTTACCTTACCTGAATCCTTGTTTCCCTACAGAAGCCTCATCAACTCCGCGGGACTCTGTTTCAGATTTGCATCAGCGTACTATGTTCCCTATAGGAGAAGATAGTGAGGAGAGGGCGGTTGCCATTCCCTGGCTTTTAAAGGATCAGTGCCGCCGTGATCCTATGTTTGGCTTGGGATTGCAGGGTAATGACGATATGATTGCAGCGGCAATCATTCGCCAGGCAGTCGGCAGGAACCGGGTGTGGCACAGAGTATTTTTTACAGCCGGCTGCGCTCCAGTGCATAAACCTTATGTTTACCTTACCAGAACGCAATGACAAAAGAATCCATATCTCAACAAACCGTTTCGTTTTATCTTCAGACAAACGAGACGGTATAAAAAGCGATAAATGTGATTGTCGACGTACACTTTCCGCCATCATTGGATGGTGAGGCCGTCTGCTCGATTGGGGGCTGGTTTCCTGTGATTTAATCTAAATGTTTTGCTACTTGTTCTTTAGCTTTTCTTTGCTCTAATTCGTTTTGAACAGCTTTAGGGACACAAGTCTTGTGTACTGGATTAAAATATGTGCCCAATGATTTTGCTAAAACCAATGCAACAGGAATCCCAATGATCGTTATGAATAGTCCGGCAATCTGGAAAATTGTCACAATTGCCAAACAAAGTCCAAACGGGAAATAAAGAATTCTGACAATAAGACTAAATGATTTCCACAATTTGTTTTGATCAACTTTTAAATCTTTCTTACTAATCATTGCGGAAGAAAATGGTGTCAGTAAAAATTTTGATAATTGGATAAGTCCAAGTCCAATTGGAGCTCCAATCACCGTAATTGCAAATAGTCCGCCTATTAAAAAAGTCCCTAAGGCAGATAAAAAACCTAAGAATGGGATGTGCCAAAGAATGTTGCCTAATGTACGCATATGATATCTCCTTAATAATTATTGTTTTCCTACTCATATGGCTTTTCGGTTTCGCCCCGTTTTTTAAAGTGGTTGCCGGCATCCACTTTTTTTTATTTCATGTTAAGAAGCACATTACAATCATGAATTTTCAACCTATATTGTTGGCAGGTCATTTGTCTGTCCACAATGTTAGTTTATTAACTTGTCCAGTCCATACCTTGTCAGCCTTTTATTTATCATTCCTGCACAAATATAGGCAACGAGCCAATATGTTCCAAGAACTTGGACGACAAATCTTGAAAGAGGCCTATTAGAAGACCGAAACGAACATTTTCAGGGTGAATCTTACCAGGGGTTGGCATAACTTCTTAGCAGCGATCATTATTCATTCAATATTAAAAAGGATCATTTTTCCGGTTTTTCCATTGTGTACACTGAATAATCTTATATTTACCCTGTTATTCTTTGCGTTCATTCTGGGTTCCTTATTCATAACATCATTTTATTCAGATGGGAAAGATTTCCACGGCACGGGTCAATTTGTTTCTTTACAGTCTCTTGTTGATTATCACACCTTTTTTGCTCCTGCAGAACTACCTTCAGGATGCCATCGGGATATTATCCGATATGTCGTTTTTTATCGGCAGTGTGAAGATCCCCTTCATCCTTGCAGCATTTGTCCTGTTCGTCGGGCTGCTGGTAATCAGATTCAGAAAGAGCCTGGGCATCCGTTGTGGGATTGTATGGCTGGTGATCTTCCTGATGTGGATGATCGGGCAAAGAACAGCCGACTATTATCTGGACCTCCCGTTTTATCAGCTTCAGCATAACTGGCATTACTTTGCTTACGGCATCTATGCATTTCTCGCCTACCAGGTCTTTTCTGCAAAAACAGATTCCCCGGGCCGGATCGTTATGTCAATCTTTCTGATGGCTATGATGATCTCTGTTTTTGACGAAGCTTTACAGGTTCTGATTTCCACAAGGGTGTTCGACATTTCGGATATCGCCAAGGACCTGTGGGGTACCTTGATGGGGAGCATCTTCGTTTTCTTTGTTTACAAGAAAGGGGAGATTGTCAGAAAAGGTTGGAGGATTCGCGAAAAGAAAAGAAATGACTATCTGAAGAATCCTCTTTCATTGCTGGTTTTTATGATGATTTTTACCTATATTCTACTCTTTGTCAGCTCCAATCTGTCCGATTCGAAGTATGGTTTTTCTGCCGTTCTCATCACCATTGCTGTTTTTCTGGTTCTCTTTTATCTTGTTCATATCACCCGCACCAAGAGGGGAAGGATTGTGGCCGGCGTTATTTCCGGGATCCTGTTGGTTTTTCTGTTGTATTCCATTATAACCAATTCCGACAGGGATATTACCCGCAATAAACCCGGGCTTACGGTTTATAAGGGGATCCCTGTCCCATATTTTGATATCATGATCTTTGAGAACGGGGGATTTCGCCTTGTTGATAAGAAAACCTTTTTCAACCAGACCGATATAAAGTTCTTCTTCAGAAAAGCCTCCAATATCCTGCTGATCGGTAGCGGGGAGGATGAAAAGCCACGAATGGGTTTCCCGGAACATCTCGAATCGCAGTTCGTTTATAATAATGTAACAGGCAGGGCTTTACAGGTTATTATCCTTCCCACTGAGAAAGCATGTGAGGTGTTTAACCGGCTGAAGAAAGAGAACAGGAAAGTTGTTTTTGTCATTCATAATACGAAATAAGGCAGATGCTATGAAAACCCAGCAAGATAACGACACCAGGTATATCATCAACAAAACAGCAAGGGTATTGATTTATGGCATTTACGCGCTGTTGATCATTTTCGGATTGATCTCACTGATGTCACCTGGCTGGCTCCGGAATATCTCATCGGTTGGAAAGGTTTCAGAAGCCAAGACCATGCAGAATTACGGAGATTTTTACCTGAATAACCAGGAATATGGAATGGCTGCACAACAATACCAAAAAGCGATCCGGATCAATCCTGAGATGCCTGAGGCATACATTAACCTGGGTGTAGCTCTGAAGTTTATGAATGACTTTGAAAATGCCCTGTTGAATTTTGAAAAGGCGTTGGAATTCAAGGAGGTGCTTCATGATGCGACCTATTACAACATGGCTGAGATCTATTATGCGCAAAACAAACCGGAATTAGCAATTCAATATTATTTCAAATCGGCTGAAGTGGCCCCTTTCCCGGTGGGGTCGTTGCAGAAGGCCGGAGAGCTGCTGAACAACACGGCCCAATGGTACAGGGCGAAAGAGGCATTTGACCAGGCATTGGCAAATGCCTTTACGCTGAAGAACTGTTACCTTGGGATGTTGAAAAGGGATTATTATCTGTTTACAGAGCAAAAAGAGAAGCAAACCATTAAAAGACTTCTTGAGACCGGGGTTGATAACATGGATCTATCTTCGTATGATGATAAAGCATTCAATGATGCTTTATCCAGAAATTTCCAGATGGCAAGTATATATAATCAATATGGTTATATCTATGCCATGGCGAAAGATTATCAGAAGGCGGCCCAATATTTTTCGATTGCCCTTCAGATACGGCCCGACTTCCAGCAGGCCAGCAGTAATCTCAACGCTGCATACAGTATGTTGCGGCAGCAGGGTGAATAGGGCGGAGAGAGGGGGATTACCTTCGGTGATCCTTTGAGGGGGGCTTCAAACCATA
>CAZZBS010000016.1:0-47071 GCA_964652685.1 uncultured Lentimicrobiaceae bacterium | reverse complement strand
ACGAAAAAAGCCCGCTGACACGGGCCTTTTATGGTTTGGCGGAGAGAGGGGGATTACCTTCGGTGATCCTTTGAGGGGGGCTTCAAACCATAAAGGCATTCGCTTCGCTCATGCCCTTTTTTCGTTCAATGAACTGCAGGCAAGCAAGCTTGCCGCAGTCATTTTTACGAAAAAAGCCCGCTGACACGGGCCTTTTATGGTTTGGCGGAGAGAGGGGGATTCGAACCCCCGGTACCCTTTCGGATACGACAGTTTAGCAAACTGTTGGTTTCAGCCACTCACCCACCTCTCCGGGGATGTGTAACGAAGCGCTGCAAAAATAATAAGGTTTTTACCATTGACCAAATACTATGACCAAATACTATCTGGATTTATTGTTTCCTTGATGATGCCGATGCAGGAAACACATTTCCAGAGGTTAGCCTGCCAAGGGTCACCGGGCTTCCCTTCCCATCTGTCCGAAAGCCCCTCATCCCCCGATGATGTATAACTCCCCTGTTTGTAACTTGGTCGGGAGCTGTTCATAATAAGTTGACCGGACATGTACAACCGCCTTTTTTGGGTGTACATTTACATCTTATTTCTCTGGTTATTAGATAGGGTATTTTCTTGTTAAATAGTTGAATATGAACATGAATATCTGATTGGGCAATCATGCTGACCAACCAAAACTAAATAAAAAACAGTGAAATTAAACCTCATGAACTATGAAAAGAAGAATACTGTTTCTGATGCTTGGATCGCTTATGCTGATCTTGTCAGGATGTCCGTTTGATTCTGATTTTGACCTTGGAGATGCCATGCTCCCTACTGCCGATTCCAGGGTTCTTGGGACCTGGGAAAACATTACAGACACGGTGGACCAGTATGTATATGTTGGATCTGACAATGAAGAGTATCCGGACTATGTCGTGATTAAACTGTTAAGCAGTTTGTCAGACGATGTTAATCATGAAGGACTGGAGACTTACTATACACGGTTTGCCAAGGTGGCAGGATTGGATTTTCTGGTGCTGGAGTTGGATATGGAATGGATTACCGGGGATCCGGAGATCTATTTCTATTATTATCAGTATAAGGTCATTAATAAAAACACCGTTGAGATCAGGGAGGTAAATGACGCTTACAAAAATGATGAAATCGAAAGCAGTGAAGAATTGAAAGCCTGGTTTGAGGAAAATCTGAATAATCCTGATTTCTTTATTAATACCAGGAAATACAAGAGGGCAAAACAGGAATGAGCTGAGCCCTGATACTGCATGGCTGCTGAATCCTGGGTTGGCGGCTGTTTACACCCTTTTGCCAAGTTTTGAAACAAAACTGATGGTAGGTATGGCGAATCTTTTCCAGTCAACCACATTGCTTTCGATCTCCTGCCATAACTGCGGATAGGGATTGGGGACATCATCTCTGGTACGGAACAGGTAGGTCAGTCCAAAGGAGAACGCACTTACGTTCTTTTTTTTGTTGATGAATCGGAAACCGGACATACCGGCAATCACATTGCTCCGAAGGTCAAAACTTTCCCTGAACAACGGATTTGCGCCGGACATCCAATCAGGGTCGCTTGGATAATAGGCGGCTGTATGCCGTATGTTGAATCCCAGGTAATAATTTTCGGAAATAAAATAGATGTTGTCTGACATCCTTACCATGCCATTCAGGTTAATGATCGGCTCCCTGATAATGCTGGAATTTTGAGGTTCAGCATACAGGTATCCTAATCCAAGTGTCACATTATTGAACTGATTACCATAGGTATAAGTGAGATATCCCAGGTTTCCGATAAAGTCATTTCCCCATGTACCTAACATAAACATTGTTCCGACAGAAAAGGAATGTTTGTCGGCAATCTGGTGTGAAAACTTCGGCGTGACAATGAAAGGCCAGAGGGCAACGGTTGTCCCCATGCCAATGGAAAAATTGTTGGTGATGCCGTATTGCAGATCATGCAATGCAAAATAGAGTGTGCTGTAATAGAGTTCGCCCGCTTTGAGGTTGTAGGAAGTTGGCGCGAAGAAATGTCGTGTAATATGGTGGTTAAAAGGTACGGTG
This sequence comes from uncultured Lentimicrobiaceae bacterium, assembly GCA_964652685.1. Taxonomy (GTDB): domain Bacteria; phylum Bacteroidota; class Bacteroidia; order Bacteroidales; family SKPS01; genus SKPS01. Next base: position 45,016 of record CAZZBS010000016.1, on the reverse strand, counting down.
AAGGTCCTTTCCGGAGGGTGTTGATCACCGGTTGTTTTTGTTTTGTCAGTAGCTGGATTTTCAATGATTTCCATAATGGAATAGGAAATCATCGAGATTTTTTCCTCTTCTGACAATGCAAAAAATTTGCTCATCCAGGTCTTTGTGCCGAGTACATTGCGATTACAGTCGTAGAGTGTAAGGATCGCCTGGTTCATGTGGCTTGTCAGTTCTGTATAGATATAGTCACAGCGCTTTTTGTAGTCGAGTGTCATGACGATCTCAATGTCGTTTTCAGCCAATTTGCTGATAAGGATGTTTTCTCCTCCTGATGATATCAATTCAGAGGGGTCATCCCAGAGCATCTGGGTCTGGGCCTGGAGTAATGCCGGAACAGAAATTCCGGCAATCAGGAATAACAGGGCAAAAAGGTTCTTTTTCATAGTATGAAGGAATTTGATGATAGATAACTTCAACTTGATTTACAGCAATAGAAGTAAGTTAGCATGATACAAGAGTCTGTAAGGTTTTTGACCTCGATGATGGTCCGTTTATAAACAGCAAAGATAAGCGCATATTGTCGAGAAACCATCAGCCGTTGATTTTTTTCTCGACAATGTTGAGGATGGCAGTTTCCTGTACTTCGGCTTCCTTTACCATTTTAGCTCCTTCATCCATCACTTTATTCAGGAATGCCTTATCATCAAAGCCGGCTGCATTGATTTTCACGTTGAGCCATCCGCCCAGCACCCCTGCGCGTGCACACAGGGCGCCAACCCCTGCATCCGATACGGAGTTTGGGTTGCCGGTTTCCGCCATGGCTTTGATGATTTCAAAGGAGGCCAGGCATTTTTGCATGACGGTGAAAGGGATTTCGATGGCATACCGGGTGGCTTCATGGAGGGCTTTTTTTCTGGCTGCTTTTTCTTCTTCACTTCCTTTGGGTAATCCCATGGCATCCATGATCCGGTTGAAAGCACGGGTGTCTTCATCCACCAGGAAAAGGAGCTCATCCTTGATTTGTTGCCCTCGTTCCGCCCATTGGGAAAACTCTTCCCACCGATCGTCCCAGCCACGTTTATGGGATGACAGGTTGGCGACCATGGTGGCCAGTGAGACACCCAACGCACCTGTGTAGGCTGAAATGGATCCTCCGCCCGGCGCTGGCGACTCGCTGGCGGTTTCATTGGCAAAGGATTGCAGATTCATGCTGACAAGCCGGGGTGACGAAGATTCGTCCCCAATCATATATTCGATGATCTTTTCCCTGGGGTGAAAGGGTTTCAGGTCGTCCAGCCCCATACTCCTTACCGCGATCCTGATCAGTTCCTCTTCATCCACGCCCAGTGAACGCTGCTGTTTGGCCAGGAAATAACGCCCCGCATCCAGCATCGCCTTTTTCGGGATCAATCCCACCAGCTCTGATCCTGTGACACGGATCCCGCGCTGATCCGCTTTTTTACATACCTCATCAAAGGCAACATGCACCGGCGTAATGCTGATATTGGTCAGGTTAATAGATATCTGGGCGATGCCATACTCTTCAATGAACCAGCCAATGGCTTTGACCGACTTGAGACTGCCCGGGATATACACCGGTTCACCCTTGTCATCTTTTACAATCTTACCGTTAATGGAATCACCCTCCCGCTTGATGCGCCCCTTCTCCCTGATATCGAATGCGATGGAGTTGGCCCTGCGGGTAGAGGTGGTGTTCAGGTTCACGTTGAATGCCACAAGAAAATCGCGTGCTCCTACGTTCGTGGCACCCGTGCGGGGATTGAAGATGGCCGGACCATAATCGGGTTTCCAGTGGGGATCCTTCAGCTTATCAGCCAACCCTTCATATTCTCCGGACCTGATGCTGGCCAGGTTCCGGCGTTCAGGAGTGAAAGCAGCGTTTTCGTAACAATAAACCGGGAATTGAAGCTCTTCACCAAGCCTCCTGGCAAGTTCACGGGCATAAACCACAGTCTCCTCCATGGTTATATTGGCCACCGGGACCAGGGGACAAACATCAGTGGCACCCATCCGGGGATGCTCTCCCTGATGTTTGCTCATGTCAATCAGCTCATTGGCTTTTTTCACTGCTCTGAACGATGCCTCAACAACCGATACCGGCTCCCCGACAAAGGTGACAACTGTGCGGTTGGTGGCAACACCCGGATCCACGTCCAGAAGCTTTACCCCTTCCACACTTTCAATCTGATCGGTGATCTGTTTTATGATGGCCATGTCACGACCTTCACTGAAATTAGGTACACATTCAATGATTTGTTTCATTATTCATTTTTTTAAGAAGTCTTTTCGGCTCTGAGCCCCTATTGCCTCTTCGGTATTGGCCCCGATGGATCTATCCCTTCGCAGGATTAGGCCTGCAATTTCATATTCATGCTGACTTTTCAGGAACTGACATAGTTTGATCACCCTTAACGCAAATCTGTACGATGTATCCTTAATGCCATTCTCTCTCATAAATCAATCATAAAAAGTTGTAAAACAAACAATTACTCATTGCCTTATCCAATTTCCTTGAATCATCATCGCTTCGACTTTATTGTCACCAAAAGCATACGGCATATATTCAATATTGGGGACGGGTTTGGTAATGATCAGGTTTGCTTTTTTGCCAGGGGTGATGGAGCCAAGTTCATGTTCCACACCCATGGCGTATGCGCTGTTGAGGGTAATGGCATTGAAGGCCTCTTCAGGGGTGAGGCGCAGTTTGATGCATCCCATTGACCAGATGAGCTGCATATTTCCGGAGGGTGACGAGCCGGGGTTGAAATCGCTTGCCATGGCGATGGGCAGGCCGGCATCGATCATTTTCCGGGCGGGCGGATCTGTCATCCCGAGGAAGAAGGCAGCGCCTGGCAACAGGGTGGGCATCGTGTTGCTTTTTAATAACGCTGCAATCTCTTTGTCGCCGGTGAATTCAAGGTGATCAACGGATAGGGCTTTATGTTTTATACCTGTCTGGATACCCCCGGTGTATCCGAGCTCGTTGGCATGGATCTTTGGCACCAGTCCATATTCTGCAGCAGCACCAAGGATCTGGTCGGTATCCTCCTGGCTGAAGAAACCCTGGTCGCAGAATACATCCACATAATCGGCAAGCTTTTCTTCCGCGATGGCCGGGAGCATCTCATGGATGATCAGTTCCACATATCCTTTCCTGTTTTCACGATATTCCATCGGGAAAGCATGGGCTCCAAGGAAGGTAGCTTTGATGGTAAGTGGTGACCTTTCTTTCATCTTCCTGATCACCCTTAACATTTTGAGCTCTGTTTTTGTTGTGAGGCCGTACCCGCTTTTAATTTCAACAGCTCCGGTGCCGTAGCTGCAGATCAGTGACAGCCGCTCCAGGGATTGTTCCAGGAGCTTCCCCTCAGGGATATCAGCCATTCGGCGGGCTGAATTGAGGATGCCACCACCACGCCTGGCAATCTCCTCATAGCTCAATCCCTTGATCTTGTCTACGTATTCGATCTCCCGCGTGCCTGGAAATACAAGGTGGGTGTGTGAATCGCAGAAGGCAGGGAAAACAAGCCTTCCGGTGACATCCCTGATTTCTGCCTGTGGATGTTCACTCACCACTTCGTCAAAACAGTCCATCGGACCATATCGCTTGATGATACCTCCCTCTGTAACGATCCATGCATCCTGGATCCGCGTTACAACCGAAATATCCTTTCCGGCTTTGAACCGGGTGCCGTCTTCAATGATACCCAACAGCTGCCCGATGTTCTTTAAAATGATAGTCATGCCCGGTTTATAGGTTTCAGCGCACGAAGATAAGAAATAACCTGGAGATGGGAGCGCCCCCATCCTAACACTGTGTGATATCCGATTTTTTCATCAACTGTATTTCAAATAATATCTATTTTTGTACATGTAAAATTCATCCCGATTCTATTCTATGATCAGAGCCATCAGACTGTTGTGTGAGAAAAGTGTCATCCTGTTCCTGTTTTTTGGGATCATACTGTTTACGGGTGTTTCTGCGAGGCAGGTCCCGGTATCTGTCGCTCAGGCTGTGGCAGGCAATTTCATGCAGGAACTTGTTGCCGGAGGAGACCATACAGGAGAGGCGGATATAACCCTTTTTAGTATCATCCATCAACAGGGTGATACACTACTGTATGTTTTTAATGTTCATGATCAGGGTTTCATCATTGTAGCTGCTGAAGATGAAGTGTATCCCATTCTGGGGTATTCTTCCCAGGGGGCCTTTGGCCTGGAGGAGATGCCGCCGGCATTGGTTGAATGGCTCGAGGCTTATAAAAAACAGATCCTGTACATCCGAACGAAGGGTTTAACCGGTGACGGATCCATCCGTGCTGTTTGGCAGCATTATGCAGCACCATCTGATGTTTTTACACCTGGCCTGCTGAAATCCAACGGCGTTGAGCCCCTGATAACATCCCATTGGGACCAGGGAACCTATTACAATACGTATTGTCCGTCAGATGCGATGGGTCCGGGTGGAAGGGCGCTGGCCGGCTGTGTGGCTGTGGCTATGGCCCAGGTGATGTATTATTATCGTTACCCTCAGACCGGAACCGGCTCCTCTTCCTATTATCACTGGGATTATGGCCTTCTGTCGGCCAATTATTCCAGCACAACCTACCGTTGGGATGAGATGGGTAACATCTCCGACCCCAAGAGCCATCAGGCAATTGCTGAATTGCTTTCACATGTAGGTATTTCCGTCGAAATGAATTATGGCCCGACATCATCAGGGGCATACAGCCATACGGCTGCCCAGGCACTAAAAAACTATTTTGGTTACGACCCATCCCTGACACTGGAATATAAAAACTCATACAGTGAGAATAGCTGGACCAATCTTTTAAAGGCAAATCTGGATGCGGGACAGCCAATGTATTACAATGGGTTTGGGTCAGGAGGGCATGCATTCAATGTGGACGGATACCAGAATGTTAATCATTTCCATTTCAACTGGGGATGGGGTGGATCCTATGATGGCTATTTCTACCTGAACAGCCTGCATCCCGGGAGCAATGATTTTACCTCAGGGCAGGGAGCCATTGTCAATTTCAAACCGGCTATGCTGGCATATCCTTACTATTGTGCCGGAAGTAAAATGATCACCGGCGTGGCAGGTACCCTTGAAGATGGCAGCGGTCCCGTTGAGGATTATCAGAATCTTACCGACTGTTCCTGGCTGATTGAGCCCAACGCAATGATCGATCACATAGATATCTCCTTCATCCGTTTTAACACCCAGGCTGGCAGCGACATTCTGTACATCTATGATGGAGAGGATGCAACTGCTCCTCTCCTGGCAAGTATTTCCGGTGATACCCTGTTCCCTGTGGTGACCACTACAGGTAACAAAGCATTTCTGCGATTTGTGTCCAATGGCTCTATTTCACAACAAGGATGGCTGATTTCCTATGAAGCATTCTTCCCGGTTTTCTGTACGAACATGCAATTGTTCGCTGATCCAGTTGGGGTATTTGATGACGGGAGCGGCACAAATTTGTATAACAGCAACACCAATTGCAAATACATGATTGAGCCACCTCCTGGAAATGATTTTATTACTTTGTCATTCAACTATTTTTCATTGGAAGACGGAAAAGATATTTTACGTGTCTTCGATCCGACCACTTCACCTTCTATCCTTCTGGGAATTTTTACCGGAGATGCCATTCCACCAGATATAACAGCCTCCAACGGGCAGATGATGTTGATATTTATCAGTGATCAGGTAAACAATGATATGGGTTGGGAAGTTTCCTACACCTCAACGGTTGGTATCCGGGAAGCAGAACAAACTGTTATCTCTTTATATCCGAATCCCGCATCGGATGAGGTTATTATTCGGTATGGGGATGATATTTCATCACTTGTGGTTTCCCTTCAGGACATGACTGGTAAATGTGTCGGGGAGACCGTTATGCGTCAGCTTTCTGAAAAGGAACTGCGGATGGATCTGTCCGGGATTTCAGAAGGGATTTACCTGTTGAGGGCATTGGACGGGAATCAGGCGTGGCAGCAGAAGATCATCATAAAAAGGTAGGATTCACATGGCAGGAAATACCATCGGCAAACTGTTCAGGGTTACCACCTACGGTGAGTCGCATGGTATTGCGGCGGGAGGTATTATCGATGGATGTCCGGCGGGTTTGTCCGTTGACGTGTCCGTTGTATTGCATGAGCTTGAACGGCGAAAAGCCACTGTGGAATTGCATAGTACGATGCGGTTGGAGGATGACGAGCCCCAGTTCCTTTCCGGATTGTTTGAGGGTATCACAACGGGTGCGCCGATTGCTTTCATCATACGCAACCATCATCAGGACCCATCCGCTTACCAGGGATTGAGAGGGATTTACCGGCCCGGTCATGGTGATTATGCCTGGCATATGAAATACGGGCATTTTGACCACAGGGGAGGGGGGAGGTATTCAGCCAGGGAAACGGTAGCGCGGGTGGTTGCAGGAGCTATAGCACGACAGTTCATTGCCCTCAGCGGCATTACTGTACTGGCATGGGTGACTGCCATCGGAAAGCGTGCGATGACGAGTTACGGACCATTTCAGTCTTCCACCATTGAATCTTCCCCTTTACGTTGTCCGGATCCGAAAACTGCGATACTGATGCAGCAGGAGATCGAAGATGCTGCAAGGGATGGAGACACCCTTGGAGGTGTCATCGCTGCGACAGTGGGTGGTGTACCACCCGGACTTGGGGAGCCGGTTTTTGACAAGATCGAAGCAGAACTGGCAAAAGCCATGATGAGTATCCCCTCTGTGAAAGCTTTTGAAATGGGGGAGGGCTTTAGGGCTGCCAGGATGAGAGGAAGTGAACACAACGACACATTCCTGCTGGACAATGAAAAACGGATTGTAACGAAGACGAATCATGCAGGGGGTACTCTGGGTGGAATATCATCAGGGAATCCCCTGACTTTCAGGGTTGGCTTCAAGCCGGTCTCCTCCATAAAAAAGCCGCAGCAGATGTTAACCGGTGAAGGGGATGCTGTTACCATTGACCTTTCATCCGGCCGCCACGACGTATGTGTGGTTCCCAGGGCTGTCCCGGTGGTTGAAGCCATGGCCTCCATCGTGCTGGCCGACCTTGTCCTGAGAAACCGGTGCGCTAAACGCTGAAAATACCCGCCCCCCTGCAACATTAAAAGGGTGCCGGCGTTCAAACACCTGATACGGTAAAACTTTGCAGCGAGTTATGATAAGAAAACTACCCATCCTTTTCTTATGCCTCTTTCTTCTGATGCCATTTCTGATGGTTTCCCAGGAGAATCCCTGCAAAGGGACTGCGAACCGGAAAGCCCGTAAGCACTATGAAAAAGCGATAAAGGCACTGCGGGAAAAACGCTCGGTACAAGCCATTGATTATCTTGTGGAAGCCCTCGAAAACGATGACGAGTACGCAGATGCACTTTGGCGGTTAGGGCAAACCTATTATAACAGGCAACGTTACAGGGAGGCAGAGAACGAGTTGAAACAGCTGGTGGCCATTTGCCCTGCCTACAACGCTGAAGCCTATTACCTCCTTGCCAGAATTGTCTATGGGCGTGAAGAATACAACAAGGCAGTAAGTTATCTCGAAGCTTTCCTGAAGGACCCGGACCGGATCAGGAGTGACAAGGACTATGAAAACGGCATTTATATGCTTGACCAGGCCAGGTTCCTGGACCGGATCCTGAGCAGAAAGGTTCCCTTTGAACCTTACCGGGTGGAGGGCATTTCTACCCGTGAGGATGAATACCTGGTGATCATTTCCCCTGATGGGGATCTTGCATTTTTTACCAGAAGGATCAAGGCGAAACCAGCGCTGGGCTCCATCGATTGGTCGGAGAAATATACCGAGCAATTCATGACGTCTGAGAAATCAGATGGTCACTTCAGCCAGGGTGAAATTATGCAATCTCCCTTTAATATGATGGGCAATGAGGGAGGTGCCACCGTGACGGCAAGAAATGATGAGTTGTTTTATACGGTCTGTCAAACCATCCAGAAAGATGATGTCCTGTACAACAACTGTGATATCTTTTATGCACGGTTGATCCTTGACCAGTGGACAGAGCTGGAAAGGCTGGATACCAGCGGGATTTCACTGGATGATGCATGGGATTCCCAGCCATCCGTGAGTGCTGACGGCAGGACTCTCTATTTTGCATCCGACAGGCCGGGCGGATATGGAGGGGCTGATATCTATGCTGTTTATAAAGATGCCAACAACCAGTGGGGGAAGCCATTGAACCTCGGCCCAACCATCAATACCCCGGGCAATGAAAAAACACCCTTCATCCATACCGACAGCCACACACTCTATTTCTCTTCCTCCGACAGGTACGAAAACGACTCTCTGTTTCAGGGACATCGTGGACTTGGTGGCTATGATATTTTCTATTCCAGAAACAGGGAAGGAAAGTGGGAAAAACCGATGAACATTGGGTATCCGATCAATTCTGAAGCAGATGACCTTGGATTTTTTGTAAGTACCGATGGTACGACAGGTTATTTTGCATCCAACAAGATCGAAGGCAGTGGCGGTTATGACCTGTATGCTTTTGAACTTTATCCTGAGGCCCGGCCGCTGAAGGTGCTTTTTATCAAAGGTGAGATCAGGGATGAAGATGATGTACCGATGGCTGATTCCAAAGTGGAACTGAAAAATGTTGTCACTGAAGAGGTATCAAACATCGAGGTTGATGAGTACAGCGGGAAGTATGTCGCTACGGCTGTTTTTAATAATGACTTCGTTCTGACGGTTAAGAAGCCCGATCACATTTACCAGAGCCGTTTTATTGATAAGGACAGCGCTGTTTTTTCGACACCGGTACAGATGGATTTCGAGGTAGAAAAGGTTCAGAAGGATAAATCCTACAAATTGCATGATATCTATTATGCCACCAATTCCGCTGAACTGAGCAGCAAGTCACTTTTCATTCTTAATGAGTTTGTCGTTTTTCTGGAGGATAATCCGACTATACGGGTGGATATTCACGGACACACAGACGATGTGGGTGATGATGCCTTCAACCAGGAGTTATCAGTCCGTAGAGCCAGGTCGGTGTATGATTATCTCATCATGAAGGGTATATCATCTTTTAGGCTTCAGTATCATGGTTTCGGAGAATCAAAGCCGGTGACGGACAATCGTACGGAAGAAGGAAGGGCCAGGAACAGGAGGACTGAATTTGTAATATCTCATTTGTAGCATCCGGCATGGGGCCTGATAGCTACCGCACTTTTCTGAACATTTTGTTCCACCGGATTTTGCCATGGAGCCATCCGCGGTTTTTATCGAGCGAGAGCCAGACAAAGACCGCTTTTCCCACCACATGGTTCTCCGGAACAAATCCCCAGTAGCGGCTGTCAAGGGAATTGTGCCTGTTGTCACCCATAAGCCAGTAATAGTTCATTTTGAAGGTATAGGTGTCAGCATGTTCTCCATTGAGATATACTTTTCCCTCCCTGATTTCAAAGCTGTTTTTTTCGTAAACTTCAATGGCTCTCCGGTACAATGCGATATTTTCCGGCGTCAGCTTGATCTTGTCGCCGGCTTTTGGGATATACAGCGGGCCGAAATCATTGAGGCTCCAGTGGAACAAGGTGGTGTCCTGTGGAAAGATGGCTTTGTTGGGTAGTTCAGGATACAATTCCACCCTGGTGATGCCGGGTATGTGTGCATTTTTGATCTGTTCAGCAATGGCAGGGGTGGTGTGAATCCGGTATCCATGCATGGTCTGTCCGACATCGGTGATATTGTATTTTTCCCATAAGTCATAGATATACAGGCTCCCATCCGTGGTGATGTAATAACTGAACTGCAGCCCCGGGGGAACAGGCGCTTTCCTGCCATTGATAAATACCTCCCTGTCCCTGATCTCCAGGGTGTCACCGGCAATGGCTACACACCGTTTGATATAGTTCTCGCGCTTATCCACCGGTCGTGCAACGATCCTTCCGTAGAACTGCCGTTGGAGCATCTCCCTGCCCATTCCAGGCCGGTAAGCTGACCCGTAATTCATCCTGGCCTGGTCCTCAGCATCCATCAATGCGATATAATAGTTCAATGCCTCCTCTCCCAGGATAACCGTATCGCCCGATGGATAGTTGAAAACAACCGCATCGTTGTTTTTTATTTCCCCTAACCCCCGAAAACGGTGATAAGGCAGTTTGATCAGTTCCGAATAGGACTTGCCCCCGATAAGGGGTGTCGTATGATGGGTGAACGGGATTGTAAGCGGTGTGTTGGGCGCTTTGGGGCCATAGGCATATTTGCTTACGAAAAGAAAATCCCCCACCAGCAGGGAATTCTCCATGGAGGAGGTAGGGATGGTATAGGCTTCAATGAGGAATGTACGGATGATGAGGGCTGCCACTACAGCAAAGATGATCGCATCGGCCCATTCCCTGGCTTTGGTTTTCTTGTGGGGTGGCAGATATTTCGGGTGTGTGTAATGCTGACTTTTGGACAACCCGAGCCATGGTATATAGGCAAAGGCAAAAATGACAGCGGCACCCTGCTGGTACATTGCATACTGCCGGAAGGGTTTCACGGTCTCTACAAGCATCAGCATGATCATGAAAACATTGATGAAAGGAATGGCAAGGAAAATAAACCACCACAGCGGCTTGTTGATGACTTTCAGCCAAAGGTAAAGGTTGTACACCGGTATCAGGGCGCCCCATGCCGGCCTGCCGGCTTTGCGGAAGATGAAAGCAAGGCCCAGTATTATGCCGGCAGCATAGATGATGAGGATAATCGAAGCTATTGTCATGTTATATGTTTTATAATCATTGCAAAGAACGTATAATTTCACTTTGACCCCTGGTGGCCTGCGTTAAAAGATGTTAACGGGTTCAGGTACATGGGTGTGGATTGTTCACGCTTGCTCATCCCCCAAAAGCATTTGACGCATGGTCTGAAACCCTCTTTTCCCAATGATCCATGACGCTGCCCGCAGGGCACCTGTGACTAATCCGTCACGGTTTATGGCTTCGTGCGAAATGGTGATCCTGTCATTTGCCCCGGTATAACTTATGGTGTGGATACCGGTCACCTCCCCTTCACGGATCGATTTCACCGGCAGTATGCCTTCTTCTGTTTTTTCCTTCGCAGGAGCCCATGCTGTGTAGGATGACAGCCTTCCGATCATATCGCCGGCCAGGACTTTTGCAGTACCACTGGGCGCATCCAGCTTATGGATGTGATGCACTTCCTCGATAACTGCCTTGTAACCGGGGTAGTTATCCATCTGTGAAGCAAGGTATTTGTTCAATTCAAAGAAAAGGTTCATGCCGATGCTGAAATTGGAGGATATCATCAGCCCGATCCCTTTTTCATTGGCGAGGTTCATGGCCTCTTCCCGGTGGCTTTCCCATCCTGTTGTGCCTGACACAACCGGGATCCCTGCAAGTAGCAATCTCCTGATATTTGAAAAGGCTGCCCCGGGTATGGTAAACTCCAGCGCGACATCGCACCGCTTCAGCTCTTCCCCGTACCTGGCCCAATCATCCTCCTGGTCAATGATCACCTTTACATCGAAACCCATCGAAGGTGCCAACTGATGGATCCTCCTTCCCATTTTTCCGTATCCGATAACGGCTGCCTGTATCATGATAAAAATTTCCTGATTTAATAATGAAGCACATCACAGACTGATGCTGGAAGTCTTTTATAGAGCATTCCGGAGGGTTGATTGAATTTCCATGCCACAGAAAATCCCAACGGGAAAGTCTTGGGATCCGGTCCCATATACATGGCCACCGGACTTACAGATAATGACAACCGGTTGCTTACGTCAAAATCGAACAGGTGTGCGTCAACGGTGGCGTCAATGATCTGCAGCAGGTAAAAGGCCGTGGTGAAGATGACCGACAGTTCGGTATTGCGTCTGTAATAATCCCTGTATACCTGCAGTTGCTGTGCGGACAATTCGGGGTAATCGTCCGTGGTGTTGGGGTCATCATCTGTTTTGTTGATATAGGCGGTCCGGAACTGTCGGTATTCCTTGAGATTGGTATGTATGAAATACCCCCCTGCTGCTCCTGCTGCATAGATGATCGGGATTTTCCAGTATTTCCTGTTGTATGCCTGGCCTCCACCGGGAAGGAAGGTGGAAAGCAGGGCTGCTTTTTTCGGCGAATGAAAGCTGTCCCTGGAAAGTTGTATGATGTTGCAGCCTGTGGTGGATGTTAAGGTGAAAGGTGAAGGATTTTCAGCATCTCCGCTGATGCAGCCTGCAAGCAGGATCCCGGCCAGGATAAAGGAAACCAGGTATGGTTTGACTCGGCACATCCGCAATCATGGCTTGTTCAGCAAACTGACAATTCTGTCAAAATCTTCATCCGACGAGAATGGGATGATGATGGATCCCTGTCCTTTACGGTTTCTTTTGAGGGTGACACTGGTCTGGAATGTATCTGTCAGGGATGACCTGACATCCCGGTGGTGATCCGGCAGTTCCGGGGAAATCCGTTTAACGCGTATTTTTTCGGGCTCTTCAAGGTGCTGTGTATCTCTTGCCATCTCTTCCACATCACGCACAGAGAGGTCGTTTTCGATGATCTGGTTCAGGATGGTGAGTTGCATCTCCTGGTTCTGCACATTGATGAGTGCCCGGGCGTGTCCCATGCTGATGCCGCCGTCACGTAAGGCAACCTGTAGTTCGGCGGGCAGTTTGAGTAACCTGATATAGTTGGCTATGGTGGCCCTGTTTTGCCCTATCCTTTCACTAAGCTTCTCCTGCGTCAGGTGGCACTCTTCCAGCAGCCGCTGATAACTCAGCGCAACTTCGACCGGGTTGAGGTTTTTACGCTGGATGTTCTCCACCAGGGCCATCTCGAGCAACTGGTGGTCCTTGGCAATCCGTATGAATGCAGGGATGGTCTGTAAGCCTGCCATCTGGGCAGCCCTGTAACGGCGCTCTCCGGAAATGAGCTGATATTTACCGGAATCAAGCCTCCGGACGGTAACCGGCTGGATGATCCCTTGTCGCGTGATGGATTCAGCCAGCTCCTGCATCGACGCTGCCTCAAAGTCTTGCCTTGGCTGATAGGGGTTTGCTTCGATATGTTTCAGGGAAATGCTGGCAACAGCTCCTGCCATGTACCTGCCGGATTCGACATCCTTTTCCAGGATTTCGCTTTCCGGGGTTTCCAGTAGGGCACTCAACCCCCTGCCTAATGCTGCTTTCTTCGCACTCATGCTCTGTTGTCCCTTTCATTCATTAATTCCGGCACCTTCTCGTTCTTCCGGAGGATCTCCCTTGCCAGATTCAGATAATTGATGGCACCCTTGCTGTCAATGTCATGCATAATGATGGTCTCGCCGAAACTGGGGGCCTCACTGAGTTTGGTGTTTCTGTGTATGATGGTTTCAAAAACCATCTGCCTGAAATGGGTCCTTACCTCTTCTACCACCTGCTTGCTCAGACGTAAACGACTGTCATACATCGTTAGCAGGATGCCTTCAAGATCAAGGCTGGTGTTAAGCCTCGATTGTACTATTTTGATGGTGTTAAGTAACTTGCCGAGTCCTTCAAGGGCAAAATATTCACATTGTACCGGGATGATGACCGAGTCGGAAGCAGTCAGCGCATTGACCGTGATCAAACCCAGGGAGGGAGAACAATCGATGATGATGAATTCATAATCATCACGAAGACGTTCTGTGACCGTGCGCAGCAAACCTTCCCTGTCCGGCATGTTGATCATTTCGATCTCTGCCCCGACCAGATCAATGTGGGCCGGGATAAGATCCATGTTAGGTGTTGCCGTCTTCACCACAATGTCTCTCGGGTCGGTTTCACCAACAATGCAATCGTAGATGCTGGATCGAACATTCTTGGGATTGTGCCCGACACCGGAAGTTGCATTGGACTGAGGATCAGCATCAATAAGCAAAGTCTTAAACTCCAGTACTGCCAGCCCTGCACATAAGTTAATCGCTGTAGTCGTCTTCCCAACTCCACCTTTCTGATTGGCTATCGCAATAACCTTTCCCATTGTCTGATATTGATATATGTTTTAAGAAGATACGTAGTTCTACTGAAACCAGTTGCATGGCAGTTTACCGGTACGTGTGCGTAATATTGCCGGGGATCGCTGGAATCCTGCTGACTACCTGGTGGCATCCTCCTTCTCGTCACCTTCACTTTCCTTTTCGGTATTGTCAGAGAAGATGTCGTCCATCTCTTCATTGTAACTTCGGGCTGTCTTCTCGGTTACTTTCTGCTCGTTCCTGATGAAACGTATGGCATCCCGCAACCCATCAGTGAATTTCTCGAAATCCTCCTTGTAAAGAAAAAGCTTGTGTTTTTCATAAAGGAACTTACCCTCATCATTCTGAAACCTTCTTTTACTTTCTGTGATCGTCAGGTAGTATTCCTCACCCCGCGTTGATTTTACATCAAAAAAATAGGTTCGTTTTCCTGCCCGCACAGCTTTGGAATAGATCTCATTCCGGTCAAAATTCTCTTCCATGTGTAGCCCTGGTTGGTTCTTTTCTTTTGAACATCATCAGGCAAATGTATGAAAATATTCTTTGCAAAACATTTTATGCATAACTTGTATGCTGTCCCTTTACAGAAGATAAAAATGCCTACTTTTACGGCCGTTATGGTTTTCGTCTCCAATTATACGGTATGCTGACCCGAAGGGATATCCGAATCAAAGTAATGCAGGCATTATATGCCTTCATCCAGTCAGAAAACAACCGGCTTGATGTCGGGGAAAAGAAGCTCCTCGAATCGATCGACAGGATTTATCATCTGTATATATGGCAGTTATCCTTCTTCCGTGAAGTGGCTGACTTTGCACAACGCCGTATCGATGAAAACAAACAGAAACATTTACCTACTTACGAGGATATGAACCCCAATATGCGGTTTGTCAGCAACCGTTTCCTGAGAGACCTTGCTGAAAATCCGCAATTTGATTCATTGTGCAGGAAATACAAGGTGAACTGGGGATTGCAGGAAGAAATGATCCGGAAATTCTACAATGAGCTGAGGGGGACAGAGGAGTACCAGCAATACATGGACAAAGCTGAAAACAATGTTGAAGACGACCGTGAACTGCTGCTGTATATGCTGAGAGACAGGATGGTGCAGTTTGATCTGCTCCAGTATTTTTATGAAGAGATGGACATTCACTGGGTGGATGATTATGATACGGTACTGATTTTATTGGAAAGGACCATTAAAGGTTGGAAGGAGAACCAGAAACCTTTGACAAGCCTGCCCCCCCTTCTTAAACCTGCACCGGCCGGGGAACAGGATGACCGGACTTTTGCCAGCCAGCTTTTCAGGAAAGTGTTGTTGTATTCTGAAAAGTATGATAAAATCATCGGGGAAAAAATCAGCAACTGGGAGTTTGACCGTGTAGCCAGGATGGATATCATACTGATGAGGATGGCCGTCTGTGAGTTTCTGGAGTTTCCCTCCATCCCTGTAAAGGTCACCATCAATGAATATATCGATATATCCAAGATTTTCAGTTCCCCTAAAAGTAAACAGTTCATCAACGGGATGCTGGACAAGCTCGCCATCCATTTTAGGGAAGAAGGTTTGCTGGTGAAAACCGGCAGAGGTTTGATAGATAATTGATCATTACATCTTTTTTTTTAATTTTGGCAAGAAAAATTAATCTGATAAACACCTTTGTAAAGGCTCGAAAAATGAAAAGTACAGCACTCCATGTCGTGTTATTGATGGTGTTAATGTTGTTCATGGCTTCCTGCAACCGTAACACGGGGCAGGAAGGGGAGACAGAACTGCCTGCAGGGCTGGTGAACAATCCGGGTAGTAGTTCGGGGCAGGGGAATACGCAGGTGGCCAGGATCCGTTTTGTCAGATATGAACATGATTTCGGTACGGTGAAGGAGGGGGAGAAGGTATTCTGGAATTTCCGGTTTACCAACGAAGGGAAGGCCGACCTGATATTAAACAGGGTTAAGGCAGATTGTGGCTGTACCGTTCCCGAATATCCGAGAACACCCATTGCTCCGGGACAGGAAGGGAAAATCAAGGTGACATTCGATACCAAAGGAAGGTCAGGTATGCAGATTAAAAAGATCACGGTCCTTTCCAACAGTGAACGCCCTACCGATGTCCTCTCCATTAAAGCCCTTATTGAAAAGTAATAATAACCAATTTGTACCAAGATGCAACTTCTCTTTTTAATCTTACAGAACACTCAGTCCGGAGGAGGTACCAAAAGTTTTTTTCAGAACCCCCTTCTTTTATTTGCACTGTTAATCATCGTATTCTATTTCTTCTTCATCCGCCCCCAAACCAGAAAGAACAAAGAGATGAAGAAATACCGCGAGTCCCTTCAGAAAGGAGACAAAGTGGTGACCATTGGTGGAATTCACGGTAAAATCAGTGAGGTGCGTGAAACCACCCTGGTGATAGAGCTTATTGACCAGACCCGCATGGAGGTTGAGAAGTCTGCTATCAGTAACGATTCCTCTGTCGCAAAGGAACAAATGGCACAGCGAAAGTAGGCACTGTCCCTGTTTCCTCAGGCCATGAACAATGTCAGACTGTCAACCATCACGTTAAGAAGGGCCCTGGTTTACATCAGGCAAAACCGGAAACAGATCTTTGTCTTCATGGTTTGTTTCTGTGTTTCCTTGCTGCTATGGCTTACCATCAAGCTTAACAGGCATTATGTCCATACAGTGATGTTCCGTGTTAATATTCATGGATTGCAGTCAGATCAGAAAATCTTTCCAATGCAACCCGACACGGTGATCCTTGAACTCAAGGCACAGGGATACCAGCTTCTCTTCAACCGGATCACCATGGCAAAAGGGCACGAGATCAGTCTGAACCAAGCTTTTATGAATACTTACACACAGCCGGGAATTATTTATGTTACCTCCCGTTCACTGCTTGCACGTATTTCATCACAATTCCCTGTTACTACGGAATTGCTGTCCATTAAGCCTGATACGCTCTTTTACAGGATCGACAATATGGTGCACCGAAAGGTGATGGTCATTCCCGACCTTTCGATCAGTTTCAAACCTGGCTATAACCTTACCGACACTATTCGGGTGGTTCCCGATTCGGTCGTTATCCATGGCCCGAAAAGGTTGCTGCAAACAATTGAATCGGTTAAGACAGAACCACTCGTACTCAGGATGGTCGACCAGGAGGTGAACAGATCCATCCAACTGCTCAACCCGTTCGCGGAGGAGATTAAGCTCCAGCCCAACAGTGTATTGCTGAAATGCGATGTTACCCGGTTTGTTGAAAAGACTTTTTTTGTGCCGGTGGTTTTAACCACACATGCAGATCAGCATGGCACACCGAATACCAGGATGACAGAGATCAGGTGCATGATCCCGTATGAGTTGTCCGCCTCCTTCGATACCGATTCCCTCCAGGTGACGACAGGGAAAGTCGTGAGTGATGCCAACGGGCATTATGCGCTTCTTGAAGTGTTACGTTGTCCGGAATATGTGAAAAACATCCGGCTTAAACCTGATAGGATCACCTTTTTACGCGAACCGGAATGATCACCGTCGCCATCACGGGAAATATCGGAAGCGGGAAAACTTTCGTGGCTGATATCCTGAAAAGGATGAATTATCCTGTATATGAAGCTGATCGTGAAGCGGCACGACTGATGAACAGACCGGAGGTGATCATGAGGATAGCAGATCGCTTCGGGCTGGAGATCCTCGCCCCTGATGGTTTGATCGACAGAAAAAAACTTGCTGATCGGGTTTTTCATGAGCCCGGGGCGCTGCAATGGCTGAACCAGGTCATCCACCCGCTGGTGATGCAACACTGGATGGATTGGGCCAATGCCCATGCTGATTCCGTTTTCGTGTTTCTTGAATCGGCTATCATTTTTGAGCACAACCTTGATCAATACTTTGATGCTGTCATTTTTGTGGACGCACCCAGGAATACAGCCATTCAACGGGTCATCCTGCGTGATCAGACCGACGCAGGATCGGTGGAAGCACGCATGCTTCATCAGTGGCCTGCTGAAAAGAAACGTGCCCTGGCTGATGCCGTTATCGAAAATGATGGGGGAAAACTGATCATGCCTCAGCTCCTGTCAATCCTTGATCTCTTAAAGAAGAAATCTGCCGGGGTAAAAAGATGATGCCTTTTCAATCCGTTTATTGGAATGTTTCGAATGCCAAAGGATTTCAGGTATGCCCTGATTTCGTGAGGAGAATAATATTTTCCACATGGTGTGTCTGAGGGAACATGTCTACTGGCTGGACAGCGGCGATGGCATACTGTTCCTTCATCATGGCGACATCCCTTGCCTGGGTTGCCGGATTGCAGCTCACATAAACGATACGATCTGGAGAGATGGCAAGGATGTTCTTCACCACATCGGGATGCATGCCGGCCCGTGGCGGATCGGTGATAACAACCTGCGGATGTCCATGTTCCCTGACGAAAGCCGGGTTTAACACCCTGGCCATGTCTCCTGCTACAAAGGTCACATTGCTGATGCCGTTGTGCATGGCGTTCTGCGTCGCATCTGTGATGGCCCCTTCATGGTATTCTATCCCGGTCACCTTCGCAGCGTACCTGGCCGTAAGGCATGCAAGGGTACCTGTACCGGTGTACAGATCGAAAACGTTTTCGGTTCCGGTTAGCGCAGCAAACTGCAGGGCTTGCGTGTAAAGGTGTTCCGCCTGTTCTGTGTTGGTCTGGAAGAATGATTGAGGTCCGATCCTGAACCGTAATCCCGCCAGGTTATCTGAAAGATATGGTTCTCCATTGAAACAGACTGCCTTGCGATCGGTGTTGTCGTCGTTTGGCTTATCGTTAACGATGTATTGCAGGGATTTGATCTGCGGGAAGGTGTCTGAGAGTCTTTGAAGCAGCAGTTGAGCCTCCTGGCTGAATTCCCTGACCACAAGGATAACCATAAAATCCCCTATGCTGTTATTGCGGATGATAAGATTACGCAGTATCCCTTCATGGTTAGAGGGATTATGGAAAGGGATATGCATGATCTCTGCCTGTGTTTTTACAAACTGCCTGATGTTGTTGGAGGGTTCCGGTTGCAGATAGCATGAGTCGATGTTGAGGATCCTGTCAAAGCGCCCCGGCAGATGAAAGCCCAGCCCGTTGAAGTTCACATCGGTTTTTTCACCATCTGCGGGCAGTTCGGCAGCGGTCAGCCAGCGATGGCTGGTAAAAGTGAATTCAAGTTTGTTCCGGTAAAACTTTTCATGCGACGAGGCAAGAATGGGTTCCACATGGATCCCTTTATATCCGCCGATCCGTTCCAGTGCATCCACTACCTGCTGTTGTTTGAAAGCTGCCTGGTTCTCATAGGGCAGATGCTGCCATCTGCATCCTCCGCAAAGGCCGAAATGAGGGCAGAAAGGCCTGGTTCGCATGGGGCTTTCTGTTTGGAACCGCACGATATTCCCCTCCATGAACCTGCTCCTTTTACTTCTGATCTGAACATCTACCACATCACCGGGGGCTCCGTAGGGTATGAACACAACCTGGTCATTCACCCTGGCAACGGCCTTGCCTTCGGAAGCCAATCCCGTTATGGAGACATTTTCCAGAAAGGGAAGTGTCTTTTTGTCACGCTTCATACAGCAAAGATAGGTCAAAACCAGTATCCTGAAGGAGAATTACTGCACCGGAGCAACAAGGGTTCGCAATGCCACTGCAAGTCGTTTGCCTGTAAGCCCTTCACCTTTCAGTGCCAGATCTGCGCGGAGGTACCAGGATTCCCGCTCTGCAAGGTGCTTTGTGATGAAGCTTTCCATGTCGCCTGCATGTGGTTGAAGCACAGGTCTTGTGGATGCAATCCTGGCAAGGCGCTTTGCAAGGGAGCGGGGATGTAAACGGATATACACTACTTTGCCATGTTGTTTCATGAAGCTTAGGTTTTCCTCAGAACATGGTGTCCCGCCTCCGGTGGCGACGATAGAGCGTGGATGGCCACCGCAGGCCAGTAAAGCTTCGTGCTCCAGTTCGCGAAAGTGTCCCTCGCCATGGTATGCGAAAATTTCGTTGATGGTCATCCCGGCACTTTCAGCGATCTTTTCATCCAGGTCAATAAAGTCAAACTCCATCATCCGGGCTGCCACCCTTCCGTAACGGCTTTTGCCACTTCCCATGTATCCGGTGAGGTAGATTTGCATGTTGCTGGTTGCTTGTTACCTGTTGTGGCCACTGAGCCTGCCGAAGGACGGATTCCTGGTCTGGTTCCCGGTTTTCAAAGTTACAAAACGTTTTCGTTCTTTCATGACCGGAGTGAACGCTTACAAAGAAAAGACCCTTAACTTTACCATCTCGATCATACCAAAATATTATCATAATATAACAAAAAAGTAATCAAAACGTTCATCCTTCAACCTGTACCTTTGTTTGTGGTATTGCGGTGAACGAAAACAAACACCTCGCCTCACCAGCGAACCCACTCCTTGAGGAGAGGGGAGTCCGCGACCCGCAACCCGTAACCCGTAACCCGTAACCTCCATGGAAACCTTAAGCTGGGTAGGTTTTTCTCAGGCCCTCTTTGCAGCTATCCTGATGATCACCAAAGCCAACCGGAGTGTGGCTGATAAGATCCTTACAGCCTGGCTCGCCCTCCTGGCCATTGAATTCCTTACCTCCGGCATCGACTACCAGATTTACGGAGCCCCCCTGCTTTCAAGTTCATTTCTTCTGTTTAATCCTGCTTTCTTCCTCTATATCAAATCCCTTACAGACCATTCCTTTCGTATCAGGTGGCTTCACCTGTTGCACCTGTCGCCTTTTATTTGCTTTGAACTGCTTGCCTATATCCTAAAAGAGCCCTATTCCCTGCGTGAATTTTTCAATACCGACAACACCCTGTGGTTCAGGTATGCCTTTGTGATCGCCTCATTGATCTCATGGCTCATCTATAATTTCATGAGCATAAAAATGGTGCACCTCCACCGAATCAGTCTGAAAGATGAGTTCTCGACCATCGAACGGTATAAAAAACTGGGATGGCTTTTCTTTGTCATCATCCTGTATAACATCTATGGCTTCATCTCCGTCATCATTGGTGTGCTGGTTATCCTTTTCGACAGCCATTTCGGGATTCAGTACATATACAATTATTCAGCATTGCTGGCAACCGTGTACATTCTTGGTTTCTATGGGATCCGGCAGCGGATGATCTATCAGAAGATATACCCTGCCACAGATGAACAGGATACCAGGTACTTTCGCTCTACCCTGACGCTCAAAAAGAAAGACCAGATCCGAAGCCGGTTACTGGAACACTTTCAGAAAGAGCACCCCTACCTTAACCCGGATCTGAATATGCAGATGCTTTCAGACCAGATAGGTGTTCCTAAACACCAGATCACGGAAGTGCTTAATGCGGATATTGGAAAAAACTTCTTCCAGTTTGTGAATGAATACCGTATTGAAGCTGTCAAGAAGATGCTGGCCGATAAGAAGAAACCCTGGTCGGTAGAGGCCATTGGCTACGATTGTGGCTTTAACAGCAAATCCACCTTCTTCAATGTCTTTAAAAACATCACCGGCATGACGCCTAACCAGTATAAAGAGGGGTTATAGCGTAACCGGTTGATACTTCGCTCAGCGGGATGGCGACCACATATGATTTCGTTTCGCTTCGCTCACAAAATCATTGTGCCTGCTCATTTTAGTTTTGATGCCCAGCAGGAACGGGAGGACAGAAGAGACTATTCAACCTGAAAACCAGCAGGTGGCAAATAGTCCGGATTTCTAACCTGAGAAAATCAGACAACCAGTATCGGTTTTCCTTTTAAAAGCCGGACATTCCGGATGTCCATCAGAGGTTATCATTGCAAAGAAATCTTAAAAACAACCTGATGGTGAGATCTTTTTTATTCTTCTTCATGATGATGATCGGCGCATTTTATTCTTTGCAGGCTCGGGAGATGCAGCCGGACCTGCCTGTTGATACAGGTGTTACGAAGGTGTCGGACAGGCCGTTGTTTAGCGGATATGTAAGGGGTGTTGCCTTTGGAGGAACACATGATTATCCTTATGCCCTTGTTTTCGCTGAACCTGCTGTTAAAGTTTCCTGGATGCAAAACAGGCTTGTGATGAACATGGATGTCAGGGTCAGGGAGGGAATTTTTTACAATGATCATCAGACTCTGCTTGAGGTAAAACAGGCAACAGCCGGATTTTCATCAGGCAAACTGGATGTCACCCTGGGTAACCAGATCGTGACCTGGGGCAAGACCGACGGGTTTAATCCCACAAATAATATCACCCCGACAGATCACTTTTTCCTGACCGGGGATATGGATGACCAGCGGATGTCCAATTTTCTGCTTCAGGCCAGGATCAGGCCGTTGCGAAATACAAGTCTCACCCTGATCGGTGTTCCTGTATTCAAGCCATCGGTTTACAGGTATGAACTTTTTGATATGGGAGAAGGTGTATCGTTCGTGCCACCACAAAAGCCGGATATCAACTTTACCAACGGGGCCTATGCTGCCAGGCTTGGGGTTACCCTTCCCTTTGCCGATTTTTCCCTCTCATGGTTTGATGGTTTCAGCAATGAGTATGGTTTTGGTATCGATAGCATCAATCTCTTTCCGGAAACACGCATACGTTACCGTCCCGAATACTACCGCAAACAGGCGATTGGTTTTGATTTGGTGCTTCCGGTACGCAGGACGATCCTCCGGGCTGAAGCCGCCTATAATATCACCAGCGGCTATGATAAGCAGATGTATGTCCCTCATCCTGACATCAGCTATGTGGCCGGGGTGGAGAGAGAAGTCGCCGGTACCACTGTCATCCTTCAATACATCGGGAAATATACGATGGATTGGTCCCCTCTGGATGAGCCGGTTCTTTTAGATCCTGCGAATCCCCTTGCACAGATGCAGTATGCCCTGGAAATGATCCATCACAGCTCTGAAGATTTTAACCGCCAGGTTTTTTATCAGCAGGAGGAGATGAATCATGCCCTTTCCCTTTCACTGGTCAGGTCGTTTGCCTGGGATGTGGTGTCGGCGGAAATCAGCGGTTATTATAATATCACTTCTGAAGAGAGCATGGCATGTGCTGCCGTAACATGGAAAATCACGGATGACCTCGCACTTTCGGTAGGCGGCAGCTATCTGCAGGGACCCGACGGGACACTGTTTGAAAAAGCCCGGAACGTAATGAGCGGCGCTTACTGCAGCATCAGGGCAAGCTTTTAACTTAAGAGTCATGTGTCCAACCTCCAATCCCCAACCAGCTAAATGAATCCCACAAAACGCCTTCTGTACATCCTGATCCCGGTGGTTATCACCGTGCTGATGGTATTCCCGTTGATGAAGGCCCGCATCAATCCTGATCTCAACGAATATCTTCCAAAACATACACCTGCCAAGATGAATATTGAAAAGGTGGAGGCATTGTTTGGAAAAAAAGATCCGGCGATCATGATCATGAAAGCCGATGACGTACTGGAAAAGGCCACGCTTGTGAGAATTCGTAATATCACCGATACGTTACTCAGGATGGCAGAGATCAAGGAGGTGATTTCCCTTTTTGAAACCAGGCATATCCGTGGTGAGGGAGGAATGATGCTGGTTGATCCGGCCATTGGTTTTATTCCGGAAACGGATGAGGAAAAGGAAGCTCTCAGGGCTGACCTGAAAGAGAATCCGCTCGCCTGGGAACTCCTTATTTCAGAGGACAGCAGGTACACCCTTTTTATCATCACACCTGCAGATGATTTACCGGATGAGACTTTTTTCGGCTTGCTGCATGATGTCCTGAAGAAATATCCTGGTGATGAAGAGGTCTATTTCAGTGGCATGCCTTATCTGCGATATGAAATTCAGCGTAATGCATCCCGTGATCTGGCAATCCTTCTTCCTCTCGGACTGATCATAATGATTGTGTTCTTCTACCTATCTTTCCGTGAGATGAGAGGCGTGGTGCTGCCGTTACTGGTTGTGCTGATGTCAGTTGTGCTGTCCATCGGGCTCATGCCCATCATGGGTTTTGACCTGAGTCTGATTGCTGTGCTGACGCCGATCTTAATGATCGCCATTGCCAACAACTATGGCGTGCATATCATTGCCAGGTACCAGGAGCTGAATGCGAAGAAGCCGGAATGGAGCATGCAGGAAATTGTGAAGCAGGCGGTCAGCAAGCTGAGCCGCCCGGTGATCTTCACAGGCCTTACCACCATTGTAGGCGTGCTGGGACTGGTGGTGCACATTATGTTACCGGCTCAGCAGATGGGTATCGTCTGCTCCATCGGAATTGGATTCGCACTTTTACTGAGTCTCACTTTCTTGCCGGCCATATTGTCCCGTCTCAAAAAAGGGACTGTTCAGCAAAGTTACAACGGAAAGCAGCTAACGGTGATCGACAGGTTCCTTCGGTCGGTCGCCGGCATGGCGATCCACCGGTCATGGGCTATCATCGTTGTATCTGTGATCCTCATGGTCCTGGCCGGGATCGGCATCAGCAGGCTGAAGGTCAGCATCAACAACGAGAACATGCTGCCCCGCTCACACAATATCCGAAAGGCAACCCGGGTCGCCGATACCTCCTTCGGCGGCACCAAGTACGTGTCGATCCTGTTTGAAGGAGACATCAAAGATCCGGATGTCCTGCAGAGCATGGACAGGGTCGAACAGGAACTGAAAAAGGTGCCCGGGGTCGGACATGTAACCTCGCTGGCTACCGTCATACGCCTGATGAGTAAAGCTCTCCATGATCCGGGCGATGTTTGGTACGACACCATTCCCGGCAGCCGTGAAGCCATTGCCCAATATATCGAACTCTACAACATGAGTGGCGACCCTGACGATTTCAGTCAGCTGGTGGATTTCGATTATACCCATGCCCAGCTGAATATCCAGTTTGCAGCAAAGACGCTTAAACAGTTCAATCAGGTGATCCGACGTATCGAAACCATCGCCGGCAGTTCACCTTACAGTACCATCACCTCAGGACTCTGTCTGGTTGAGAAGGAAATGGCAGTTTCCATTGCCAAAGGACAGATCTATTCCCTGGTGCTTGCCATACTGGCCATCGCGGTATTGCTGTGGATCATCTTCAGGTCGGTGCGCTCCGGATTGATGGGATGCACACCCCTGCTCTTCACGCTGGTATGTAATTTCGGATTGATGGGTTGGGCCGGTGTGGAACTGGATATCGCCACATCTCTCCTCAGCTCGATCGCGATCGGCCTGGGGGTGGATTATACCATCCATCTGTTCTGGCGACTGAAACACGAAATGGCAACCGGTAAAACATGGTCGGATGCACTTATAACCACCCTTACCACCACAGGCAAAGGAATCTCTATCAACGCCTTTTCCGTCATGCTCGGTTTTTTACCCCTCTTCTTTTCAGGGCTTGTGATACTCAAATCATTTGCATTCCTCATCATCTTTTCGCTGCTGCTGTGCCTCCTTTGCGCCATCATTCTCATACCTGCCATCTGTATCGTTGCAAAACCCTCTTTCCTCCAGAAACCCGATGCATCAGACTTCTTCATCAATCATAACAATCATAACAATCATAACAATCATACTGTTTCAAACTAACCAATATCCTGATCCTACGAGAAATCAGCATTTATTCAAATTAAAATTGTGATATCCATGAGAAAAAAAGTAGTTTTAATCAGCCTGATAACCCTGGTTATGTTGTCAGTGCCATCTTTAGCGCAAGATCCAAAGGATATTGCCGATAAAGCAGGTAACGTGATCCATTTCGATGCAATGGAGATGACCTCTACCCTGAAGATCATCGATAAAAACGGTAAAACGCGGTCAAGAAAGGTGCAGAATGTCACGAAAAAGTTTGGTAACATTATCAAAACAAAGATCCGTTTCCTGTCACCGGCAGATGTTTCAGGCACTACGATCCTGATCTGGGACCAGGAGAAAAGCGATGACGCCATGTGGATTTATATGCCTGCTATGCGCAATACCCGGCGAATTGTCAGCAGTGAAAAAGGGAAAAGCTTTATGGGATCCGAGTTTTCCAATGCCGATATGGCAAAACCCAACATTAATGATTATCAGTATAAACTTCTTGGTACAGAGACCATTAATGGCAAAACATGTTGGAAAGTTGAATCTACCTTTATCAAAGCTGCCCATGAAAAGGACTATGGTTACAAAAAGCGGGTTGCTTATATCGATAAAGAGTTAAGTTTGACATACCGTACAGAATACTATGGATTTGACAGTAAGTTGTTCAAGATCATGACCATATCCGATTACAGGAAGCAGTCCAATGGGAAATATTTCGCTTTTTCCATGACAGCACAGAACCTCAGGAACGGAAGAAAATCGGTGATCGAAGTGGATGAATTTAAAATGGCGACCGCCTATGGTGAGCAGTATTTTGAGGTGGAAAGCATTGAAAAGTAAGCAAGCATCATGTACGAAATGGCCGTTGCTTATTTTGATATGGAGCCTGATATCCTCATTCATGCCACAAGGGACTTTGACGGTTCATATTACTGATATCCGGAATCAGCATGGTGAAATAAGACTTGGTTTCTTTACAGATCAGCAGAGCTTTTCAGATGAAAAGCCGCGGTATATAAAAATACTGTCAAAGAAATCAATGCAGGCGGGATCGTTGACGTTTGTAACTGACGATATTCCGAAGGGACGGTATGGCATAGCGTTGCTTGATGACGAAAACCGGAATGGTGTCATGGACTACCGTTTTCTGCTTCCGGTGGAGGGATTTGGCTTTTCAGGCTATTACCATAAAGGACTCAGGAAACCCTCGTTTGAGCGTTTCGCATTTAACTGGGACGGAACACAGAAACGTGTAACCATCCGGGTCAGGTATGTAAACTGATCCTTGCTGGTTTACGCTGCTGCTTCCCTGCTTTTGCATTCCATCCCTAAAAGCAGCAGGATGGCAAAGAAGACGGTTGCGACACCGAACAACCAGGTAGCGTCGTATCCGAATGCATCTTCAGACATAAACAGGCACAGGATGATAAGGGTGTAGATGACAATGCCGAGGGAGAAGTGTTTCGCAAGCCTTCTTCCGTAATCCTCCCTGAACCTGGCGGCCCGGTATCCGACGATGGCGCAGAACAAAGTGCCAATGACGAATGAAAGCACAAGGATCATCTCGAAGTTTGCATTTCTTACCGGTGTCACTTCGTGCAGGTACACCAGTGGATTGCTTCCAATCATCACAAAGGCGTAGATCCATGGCAGAATAAGGACCAGGGTGGCAATCCGGATGAACAGGTTCATTTTTTCTTTGGGCACCAGAACATACATAAGCAGCAGTGCAAAAGGCATGATAAGGTAAAATCCTGCGCTGGCTATCCGGCGGTAAACCTCATAATTGCATTCATACCAGAGGCCCATGTCTCCGATGTGATATACAAAAAAAGCAAAGAAAAGCAGGATCACCGGAAGCTTTTCTTTCTGGCTTTTTTTCAGGAAGGCCAGTATAATAAAAACGAGCAAAACCACCAACGTGGCGAGAGAAACGATCCATTCCATAATAACCTCCTTTTTTTAATGATGAATCAGATATAAAGGGATGTTAAAAACAGTTATAAGTAAGGGGAAGTCACTGATGATATATTATACTCCAGGATGGTTAAGCAGGTTGGTTTTTAAAAGAAGCCGTAAAGATAATACAGCAAGCTGCAAAATCCAACAGCCTGGAGCAGGAAAGTGATGATTCAGTGAAAAATTCAAAATCAGTATGGGTTATTCGTTGTCATGGCACCCAGATTTTGTTGCGCCATGATTTTTCTGCGGCCATAATGGAAACGATATAGGATCCACTGGCATATTTCTCCATACTGATCCGGAAGGAGGGGTTGCAATGCACCTCCAGGTATTCGGCCACTGCTTTCCCGGTCATATCGATAATCATGATCCGGTCGATGAAGAGGTCTTGTTGTGCAAGGATGCACAGGGTAGTGTTTTCCATGTTGATGCTGATCTCTGCAGGATTTGGTTCATCAATGGAATTGATAAGTGTGACAAAGCTTTCCTCGTCGCCGTAAGATATTCCCATGGTGTTGGTGGCGAAAGCTTTGACGTAATAGGTTGTATTTTCATCGAGGCCGGTGAGGGTGCTGCTGAAAGCGCCCATGCCCGGCCCCTCGTTGGTGAAGGCATCGGAAATGGTGGGATTTGGGTTGATGGACCAGCAGACGCCGCGTGCCGTTACAGGCGAACCTCCGTCGGAGGTCACATCTCCTCCGGCAACAGCGCTGTGATGGGTGATGGAGGTAACGGGAACGGTAAGCACTGTTGGTGGTGTGGGTGGAGGAAGCGAAGTAAAATTCAGTTCGTTGCCATAGGCTGTCCCAATGCCATTGGTGGCATAGGCTCTAATATAGTAAGGGGTGTTGGGTGAGAGTCCGCTGATGTTGCTGTTAAAGGTACCTGTTCCCGATCCATCGACGGTTTTGGAATTGTTGATGGTTGGGCCGGGTGTGGTGCTCCAGCATACACCCCGTGCAATAACGGGTGTAGAGCCAATAGCGGTCACGTTGCCTCCGCATGAAGCTGTGGTCATGGTTACGTTGGAGACCGCAGCAGTGGTAACGGTTGGCAGGTTACCGCTGAAAAGCGTAAAATTATCAACCCAGCAGTTATTGCCGTTGCCGCTGCCGGCCCTGAAGGCCACCATCAGGTTGGTTGAGGATGAAAACTGTTGCAGGCTAACGGTTTCCTTCCGCCAGTTACTCATTGCGGAGGGGAAGAAATCAGCCGTGTCAGCGGGCAAGGTGGGTAGCGGGGGATTGCTGTAAGTGGCTTTCATGTACAAAGGAGGCGATCCGGGAACGAAGGTGATCCCGCCGTCGGTAGAAACAAGCACCTGTAAAGTGTCGCTCTCCATGCTCTTTGTCCGGTAAGCCACGTCAAACGTGATGGCAGGGTGTGCAAGGCTGGTGATATTAAAGGCAGGAGATTTCAGCAGGGCGCTGTTTCCCCCGGAGGTGCCGTAGAAATCGGCGAAAGCTGCCGTGTCGTTGGTTTGCCCGGTAGCCCCGGTCGCTAAGCCATAATTCCACAAACTGGCTACGCCGTAACGGGTCCAGTTGACCGGATTGGTAAATTTCTGGGTGTAGGGAAGGCTGGTATAGGGAGCAGGTAATACATAAAGGATCACCGTAAGTGTATCGTTCTGGGCGCTGAGGTCATTGGTGAGTTGGGTGAAGAATTTGAGTGTGTATGTGCCTGCTGTGGCAGGTGTAAAAGCGTTGGTGCCGGTGAAGTTCACGGTCGTGCTGGCATTCTGGATGATGGAGGTTGTTGTGGTAACAGGTCCTTTCGGTGTGCCATTATTCACATTGTAATACACCGGGATGTTGTTCTGGGCTGACTGTCCGTAATTTACCACTGTTGCCGTAAAGCTGTAGGTCTGCCCGGCTACCAGTGTCAAACCGGTGCCCGGTATGGTAGCGGAGACACCGACATCGGCACCCAGGGCAAATTTGGGTTCGATCATGAAACGGAAGGGATTTCCAGGGGCAAAATCGGTCCATGAAGTGCTACCGGTAGGGGAGGTGAAATAGAAGGTGGCACTTCTGATCGGGGCCTCTGTCTGATAACCGAAGCTGACATTGGTGGTGGCGGTCTGTCGTACCCCAACGAAGAAGGAGCCGACAGGAATGGATACGGGCGGATCGATCAGTACCGTGTACACCCCGGTTATGGAGGTGTAGGTAGGGGTGGTGTGGATCAATGTGCCGGGTGTGCCTGAGGTGTTGGCCGACCAGATGCCAATCTGGAATGGCTGACCACCGTTTGCAAACTGCACATTGACCTGATTGATGCTCTGGGTGCTGTTGGTGGTAAATTTAGCCACGAAATCGCCGGTGGCACCTGAGAATCCGACTCCCCCTGCCGCCTGTGGCCCCTGGGCATAACTGTATGAGTTCAGGTTTGTCTCCAGCGTTTTCGTTTTCACGTTGTTCAGGGGGTTATCATCCGAAGGTATGGTAACCTCAACGGTGTTTGTGCCAGTGATGGTAGGTGAAAACGGTGCGAAGGTCACAAGGGTGGAATCTCCGGAAAGGAGGGCGGGTACCGTCTGAACATTGTTGAAGGTATTAGCACCGGTGATGTTAAGTGTGCAGGTGGTTGCAGTCATTGAGTTGGTGCCGCCGTTCTTCACCCAGGCTTTCATGGTGAGGGGATTGCCAAATGGGATTGGGGATTTGCCCATAGTATAGGCCTCCATGATCGCCCGGTCGTTGGGTTTGATTGGCATGAAGCGTAACGTCCTGCCAAGGTCGGGTAAAACGCTTTTGCGAAAATTAAAAGCATTGCCGGTGGTCGGGTAGTTGCCCGCCAGGAAAGTGGTAGCGCTGTAAATGGTAGTTGATCCTTTGGTCACGGCTATCATTTGCCCCGAAGCGGATCCCGATCCCTTCAAACCGACAACGGCTGACTTAAAAGCATCTGTATTCACGGATGGCGTGAAGGTTCCGTATACAATCTCAACGATGTCAGATCCTTCATGCAGGTGGATCTGAAAACTGATGTTGTCGAACTGTATTGCCGGAGAGGTCGTTTTATCCCGCATGTTTTTAAACTGGATGACACAGATACGGTTCGGTGCGGTCCCACTGGTATAGACTCTGAATTCGGGACTGGTGCCCCCGGTGAGGTCATGGTTGAAAGCACAGATCAGGTTGATGTCCGAGGTGCTGGTGCTGTTGAAAGGTCCACCTGTGTAACTTGCACCCCCGGCAAAGAAAAGAGCCGCAACGGAAGGCGGACTGCTGCCCAGTCGGATAAATCCGTTGGTGTTCAGTACAAACTGGGTGAAGGCCACGCCGTTGAAGTTGAAGGTGAAGCCAATATTCGTGGCCGCTGCGTTGGCATCGTCAAAGTTGGCCGTTGTGATCACCGTGCCGTTGGTGCCCAGGTCCGTATAGGTCCCCGCAAGATTCTGACAATTCGTCAGCGGAATGTTCAACTGTCCATAAACAACGGTGGATATCATGATGAACAATAAAACCGGGATCAGCCTGGCCGGGGATCTCATCATTTGCTCTGATCCGATACAGGTGACGCATTTTTTCATGACAGGTAAATTTATGGTTATGCAAGGTTAAAAGTAATACATAATCTGATCAAAAGAGATGCAGCATGTTTTTTTTCTGTTTTCGAAATGATTTTTTATGCTGATGCCTGAAGGAACGAATGCTATGTCCGGGTGAGGACTTATACTTCGGTTGTCTTCTGCAATGATAGAATGTTGAAGTTATTGCATTATCTTTATCAGCATAAAAAGCGATTCATCATGATGAAAAAAAGAAGAATCCGAAGAACCTTTTATATTCTCGTTTCTGTGCTGGTTTTTATCATCATCGTGCTGATGCTGATCCCGGGGATCGCAAGGGTTTACATCGTAAAAAACAGCCCCGATCTGATCGGAAGGCAGATTGAACTGGACAGGTTAAAGATCGGCTGGTTCAGATGCAGTGTGAAGGCTGAAGGATTTGTCATGTATGAAGCTGAAAAGAAGGATACTTTCGTTTCATTCCAGGAATTGTATGTTAATTTCAATCCATGGAATCTTCTGCGGAACGAATTTGCTTTTTCTGAAATAAAGCTTGTGAAGCCATTCGTTTCAGTCGTTTTCCTTGATTCAATCTTCAATTTTGATGACCTTATTCCACCGTCTGATACGACAGATACCGATACCTCTGCAACCGAGGTAAAGTACCTGGTCAGGAATTTCAGTCTTTCAGAGGGTTTTATCCGATATGAAGATAGAAAAACCAACAACATCAACGAAATAAAGTCTCTCAATATCCAGGTGCCCGAAATCTCATGGAACAGCAGCGAATCGGATGTAGGCCTTGCCTTCATGCTTGGAGATGACGGTAAAGTGGCTATTGACGGTGTTCTGAA
This sequence comes from uncultured Lentimicrobiaceae bacterium, assembly GCA_964652685.1. GTDB lineage: Bacteria > Bacteroidota > Bacteroidia > Bacteroidales > SKPS01 > SKPS01. The sequence goes on along the minus strand of CAZZBS010000016.1, from coordinate 13,162 downwards.
CCAGGCAGAAGAGAGGTATCAGGTGTCATTGAAAACACAAAACATCGACCTGGAACCTTTTGAGGGCTTTGTGAAACCTTTTATTGACATCTCTTCACTTCAAGGCCGGCTTTCTACCGATCTTCAGCTTAGCGGATCGATCAGTGATCCCATGAATTTGGTTGTAAGGGGGGAAGCCGCTTTAAACCGTTTCATGATACATGATCCCGACAACCGTGAGTTCTGTTTCCTGGATCAATTGACCATCAGGCTTGACTCGATTGATGTGGGCAATGAGGCTTACCATCTCGGGATGATTGAACTGGTAAACCCACGATTTATGGCTGTCCTTGAGCCGGGTACTACGAACATCGACAGGATGCTTGCACCCTATTATGCAGATACCCTTACTTCAACAGATGATACACTTGCAGTACAAGCAGATACCATAGAAGAACCGGCATCTTCCATGCATTATTCCATTCGCCGGCTGACCATCCGCAACGGCCAGGTCGCTTTAGCCGATAACACGCTGAATCGCCCCTTCCATTACGAGATAGGAGAGATAAACCTGAATATGGAAAGTTTCAGTGATATCGCGAACAACATACCGGTTTCGTTCAGCATGAAACCCGATCATACCGCCTCTTTCACTGGCGATCTGGTGCTGGATATGGCCAATACTTCCAATATGACTTTTAAAGGGATACTCAAGGACATGAATATGATCAGCTTCTCACCTTACAGCGAATATTTCCTGGCCCGGCCGGTCACACGGGGTGTTTTCAATTACAACGGGACATTGAACATGACATCCGCGAAACTTGAGAACCGCAACCGGGTAAAAATTGTCAACCTGGAAATGGGGAAGAAGACCGGCGATGCCACTGCCTATAAAGTACCTGTCGGTCTTGCCCTCTACGTCCTGAAGGACAGGAAAGGGCTCATTCAGTTTGATCTGCCTGTAACAGGAAATCCTTCATCCCCTGCTTTCAAACTCAGAAAGGTCATCCTGAAAACCCTCGAGGAGTTCCTGCTGAAAACGGCTGCTGCCCCCTTCAATGCCCTTGGGAAAATGTTTGGTGCTGATCCCGAAACCCTCAGGGAGATCCGCTTTGGATGGCTACAGGATACCCTTGGAAGTGAACAGGTAAAGCAGCTCGGATCTATAGCCGGGATCATTCAACAGAGGCCGGAATTTCGCTTTACATTTACCCAGACCACCCATCTGGAAAAAGAGATGGAGCTGTTGGCCGCCAAACAGGCAAAGCTTCGGTTTGTGCGGGAGAAAATGCTGCCCGGTGTGGATGAACAGGATCTTTTACCGATAGCAGATACGGTATCCTATCGGAATCCTGCTTTCCGTAATTTCATCGGAGCCGGGGATAAGGTATCGGATGAGGAGGCTGGAGTACAATGCATCCGCTTCATCGGTAAAGAAAACCTGACGGATGCATTGTACCGGTTGTTGGAGAAGCGTCGCAACCTGTTGGCAGACTATTTCATCCAACAAGGCATACCGGCCGGTTCCGTGACCTTTGCGCCACTGAACCTTCAAAACCTGCCCGAAGCCCTTAAAAATCCAGGATTCAGGATAGAGGTAACTTTAAAGTAACATCATCATCACATCATCAAAATCCTGCCTTGAGCGAGACAATAAAATTCCTTCCCGGGGCAACAATGCCTGAGCTGTAAGGACGGTATCGCTGGTCGGTCAGGTTTTCAATGCCGGCACTGACGAAGAGGTTTTTAGTGATCTGATGGGATGCTCTGAAGTTGAGTGTATACCAGCCGGGTGACCATGGATTTCCATTTTTATCGACCGCGTAGATTTCGGTTTTGGATTTCTCCTCTTCCGGCAGATCCTCAAACCGCTTTTTCCCGCTGTAGGTGGCATTGACTTCAAGTTTCAGCTGACCTCCGGTCCATGTAAGCCGGGATATTCCATACCAGGGTGCAGCATGCCTGGAGGGGCTGGTAGAGCCGTCATCCAGCTCTTCTTCCCCTATCTGGTAGTTGAAATCGGAGATAAAGCCGAACCCTGCCGGTAGTTTGACCTCAAGGCCTGCCTGTACACCGTATACCCTGGCGATGGCTGCATTCTGCACGGCCTGTACCCTGCTCATCTCACCGTCGTACATGATGCTGTCCTGCCCGTTCAGGGTGAAATCCCTACGTACCAGGGCATTCTCCAGCCATGTGTGGTATATCGAAATATCAACTTTCAGAAAATCCCCGAAAATCCTGGCCACTTCAAAGTCTGCATTCCATGCATATTCGGCCTCCAGATCAGGATTGGGTACAACCACGATACCCGGTGCCGAATCGAAGACTTTACCCATATCGTCAACATTGGGTGAACGGAAACCTGTGGCACCATTGGCGCTGAGTACCCATTTCCCGGTAGGGCGGAAAACAAAACCGATGCTACCTGTCAGTGCACCTTTGTTTATTTCCGCTGTGGTAAAGGGGAAGGGATAAAAAGTGTTGTCAAAGGTGGCATCCAGCAGGAAATGGTTGTAACGTCCCCCTGCCTGCAACAGGAATTTGTCTGAAAGCCGGTATTGGTCGGTAAGATACACGGCATAGGATGACCAGGTTGCCTGCGGGTAACGGGATGGCCCGGGGGCTGAGATACCTGTGACGATATTTTCATCCGTTCCGGATGAGGTTACATCATTCATCACACCCTCCAGCCCGTAAAAAAGGGCATGCCTGCCGGCAGATTTGATGAAGTCAGTATTGATTGACAGTGCTGTAACCTCTTCGATGCGTATATGACGGTCAGACTTATTGATCTCCCTGTCAATGCGGCTCTCTTCAAACATCTGGTGTGCAAGACGGACAGTAAGCTGGTCATACAGTTTTCCACCGGCATCATGGGAGATGCAGAGGTCGTTCATCATCCATTTCTGGGGTCCATAGTACCATTCACCATATCTTGGCAAGCCTTTTTTATATCGGATATGCCGGTCATAACGGGAATAATCAGAGGTTTCGGAAAAATGGAAACCATATTGAAAATCCCATTTATTGTTAGGTTTGAATCGCACCTTCTGCATGATGTTCATCTGTGAATATCCGGAAGGGCGCTGCACGCGTGGATCATCATTGGTGACTACAACATCAAGGCTGTCAATGTGTTGCACGTAAAAATGGCGCAAGTATTCATCAGGCCCATGGCTGCCCATCCGAAGGTCACCGAAATGATTGGATGAGATGCTGGTGAGCAGGGCCCATTTTTTCCAGCCCACATTCACATCGAAATGGGCTGTATTTTCATGGTTGGCAGAAGCATATCGCATGATTGCCCTGCCCCTGGTGGACAGTTTTTCTGTAAGTGAGAGCTGGGGGGTAAGCGTCTGGAAACTCATGACCCCGCCGATAGCATCGCTGCCATAGATCACCGAGCCGGGACCGAATAAGACTTCGGCATGTTCAATGGCAAAGGGATCGAGTGAGATCACCTGCTGCAGGTTTCCGCTGCGGAAGATCGCGGTGTTCATCCGGATCCCGTCAACCGAATACAACAGCCGGTTGGTGGCAAATCCGCGTATCATCGGACTGCCGCCTCCCTGCTGGCTTTTCTGGATGAATACCTTGCCGGAGAAGCCAAGCATGTCTGCTGCTGTTTGCGGATTCTGCATGGCTATCTCCTGCATGGTGATGGTGCTGATCCTGGAAGGAATATCCTTTGACGACTGACTCCAGCGGGTAGCTGAGATCACCACCTTGTCAAGATTGATGGCGGCCGGTACAAGTCCGACGATAAAACCTGCACTCCTGATCTCTTCATAACTCATCGCCATCGGCTTGTATCCCATAAGCCTGATATCAATCCGCCCGGATCCCTTCATGGTGGCAATGTTGGCCTGCCCCTGACCGTTGGTCACCGTAATACCATGAGGTTTTTCACTCATGATTGTTACCAGTTCCAACGGTTCGCCGGTCTGCTGGTTGGTTACCGTTACTACCTGCCCATACATGCATGCAGCCAATACGAAAACCAACCCTATTAAAATAGTGGTTCTTTTCATTTTATGTAGATGATAAATTATAGGTTAAACAATAAGTCAACTCAGGTAAAAATAAATTTACCCGGCATGGTCGGATTCGCTGTAATACCTGTAAGTTTGGGTGGCGGAGAGGGAATGATGATATAGGGAGAAAGCCAGTTTTCAACGTATAAGCCATAATGAAATGCACAACCATCCTGTAATAGAAGCGTAAATACCGGCAGGCCTGAACAAAACAGCGCTCTGTAAAAGTTTTCCATTCTCTGATGCCGCTCCTTTGTCACAGGACTCTTACCGAAAAACGTTTCGACAAGCTGGATAAGCTGCCGGTTAAGTTTCGTCTCCTCATGGTCCCACCAGCACCAGTAATGAAGTGTATCGCCTACCTGGGCCTTTCCGGCAATATCGTACATCTCCCCTTTAAACTCAAACTCTCTGGAATGTTTCCAATGCAGTTGTGATGATGCTTCAGCGCTGGTGAAAGATAAATGCACCAGCTTTTCTTTGTCAATGCCGGCGATCATCTGCCATTTTACGGCACGTTTGACCTGTCTCCTCTGCCACTTAAGCCACGAATAGGTTCCGAAGTAAGGAACCGCCAGCATGATGATCAACACTATGGCATAGATTCTTTTCACCTGCTATCGGGAAGGATGACAAAATTACAAAACATCGTGTGAGATTTGGGAAAATCTCCGATTATTCTTTATTTTACACCTGAATTTAAAAAATAATTATCATGGAAAACGTAACATCTTGGCTCCCGGCAGCGGATAAGCTTACGGAGCTGGCAATGACTTACGGAGGTAAGCTTCTTCTGGCCGTCATAACCCTTATCATCGGCCTTTGGCTCATCAGGAAGTTATCAAGACTTCTTCGGAAAATTTTTGAGATAAGGGGTTTTGAAAAGACACTTCAGTCGTTCCTGATCAACCTGATCAGCACCACCCTGAAAGTACTCCTGGTCATCAGTGTCATCACCATGGTGGGCATCCAGATGACCTCCTTCATCGCCATTCTGGGTGCTCTCGGACTTGCTTTTGGGATGGCCCTGTCGGGTACATTGCAGAATTTTGCCGGTGGAGTGATCCTGCTGATATTTAAACCCTTCAAAGTGGGTGATTTCATCGAAGCACAAGGATTTACAGGTGTTGTGAAAGAGATACAGATCTTTCATACCATTCTGAATACCCCCGACAATAAAACCATTATTATCCCCAACGGTGGGCTCAGTACAGGAAGCATGACAAACTATTCTGCTGAACCCGGCAGGAGGGTTGACTTGACCTTCAGCATCAGCTACGGAACAAATATCGATCACGCCAGGGAGGTGATCATGAAGGTGGTAGGCAATGATCAGCGTATTCAAACGGAACCGGTCCCGTTTGTCGGGGTGATTAATCTGTCCGAAAGCGCTGTGAACCTGGCAACCCGGGTTTGGGTCGATGCGAAAGATTACTGGGATGTCTATTTTGATCTAAACGAAAAAGTCAAAAAGGCCTTTGATGCCAACGGCATCACGATCCCCTTCCCCCAAACCGATGTCCATCTTTACCAGAAGATTGCTTCGGCGGACTAAACCTCCTCAACCTCCTCAACCATCCGTATTTTATGGTCCGCATGAAAAAAAATCAGCAGACAGTTGTATTTATCAACCAACATTACGTATCTTTATAACATCATTTTTTTCGATAACCTAAATACATAACGAGATGAAAAATGTTTTACTCTTTCTGGTGTTTATGCTTGTCACCAGCGGCCTTCTGGCCCAGACATCCGGTGGGCCGGATGCGTATGGTTATACATGGAAAAATAGCAGCCATACGGTGGATCCACCTGTTTATCAGTGGTTTGATATTACGGTGATAGGCAATGAAGTAGGTGGTTTAGGGGATGACAATGTGGCGGGCCCTTTTTCAGCCGTACAGGGATTTCAGTATTACTGGTATCCTGTCGACCATTTCTGGATCGGGTCAAACGGATTTATCACCTTTAACGGGGATAATATTGCTTCACCTTTTCCAACAGGCATTCCCCTTGCAACCGGTGCCAACAACTGGATCGCCCCTTTACTGGGAGACCTGAATTTCTCAGGTACCGGTAATACTGGCAAGTGTTATTACTATTCCAATCCAGATACCCTTTGTGTCAGTTGGATCGATGTGCCCTTCTTCACCAATAATGCAGTCGGATATTCCGGAAGTAACACTTTCCAGGTGATACTGAACAAAGCGGATAAGTCCATCACCTTCAATTACCTTTCCACCAACATCGGACAGGGAACCCTTGACATAGCCGTGGGCATTGAAAATTCAACGGGCACGCTCGGCCTTGGACCGATGATCGATGTGATGCCGGGGAGTCTTTTTACCATTAAGTTCTATTATCCGACAACGGTTACCTATGCTGTGACAGACGGTGGAATGGTGTGGAACGACAACCCCTCCAACGGAGGCATCTTCGTTAAAAGGGGCGGGACATTTCCGTTAAAAGCCAGTGTAAAGAACTTTGGCAACCAGGTGCTGGGTTCATTCACTGTGCGCGACACGGTTGTCAATGCAGCCCTTGTGCCTGTCACCAACGGCTCTGTCACCATACCCGGACTGGCCGTTCAGAATGATTCCACGGTTATATTCCCTAATACCTTTTCACCTACCCTCGCTGGCACTTACCGTTTCAACACCTCGGTCGGAGGCATAACAGGGGATATGGTGGCTGCCAATAACCGAAAAACCCAGGAGGTGATTGTCATAGACACCACTCTGGCGGTGATGACACTCGATTATTCAAGCGGAAGCGCTTCGGGAGGAGGACTGAGTTGGATAGGCGGTAATGGTGGCATTGGTGTTTACATAGCACCACCAACCTATCCGGTGCGGATCAGCGGGACAAGGTTTCTTATTACAGCCAATGCCAATAACTATGGATTCCATGCCATGATCTACCGTGATGACGGCCCCAACAAATCCCCCGGGACACTGATCGATTCCGTCTTCGTTAACTCCTGGCAGATCACAACAGGGATCTATACAGCAGTGCCTGCAGCCAATAATAACCTTACGATCGATTCCGGAGGTGTTTATATTCTATGGCTCATGGGGGGTGAAGGTATCAATATCGGCCGGGATAATGTAGCGCCGATATCTTTCAGGATGTATGAGGTGCTCAGTGGAATATGGGCAGAATACCGCGACAAGTATTCAGAAGACTTCTGCGTCGGACTTGATGTAACCTTTCCGCCTCCTGTCGCTGACTTTACCATTGATGGCACCAGCGATCCCACCTTCTCCTTCACCGATAACTCGCAATATACCCCTACATCATGGCTGTGGACCTTTGGGGATGGCCAGACATCCAACCTGCAGAATCCTACCCATACCTATGCCGGTCTCGGACAATTCAATGTTTGCCTGACAGCCACCAATCCTTATGGCAACGATAGTGTATGCAAGGTCCTGACAGTGAGTCATGGCGCACCTGTGGCAATGTTTACCTATGATGCCACCAATATGCCCATTGTCCATTTTACCGATGCATCAGGCGGATCACCAACCGACTGGAAATGGGATTTCGATGATATCGGCGCCGACTCATCCATCCAGCAGAACCCAACCTATATCTTCAACAATAATGGCAACCATAATGTCTGCCTGACAGTCTCCAACACCTTTGGCTCAAGTACACCCTACTGCCAGAATGTGACCATTACGGGCATCGGCATTGATGAAGCCAGTGGACAGCATGCACTTTTGATCTGGCCTAATCCGTTCAGCGACAGATTATTTGTTGATGTTACGGGCTTTAAGGAATGCAAGGATCTGGAAATGAAAGTGTACCGGGTCACCGGTGAAAGGGTAGGGGTGGACTATACGGTGAAAGGAAGTACGATTGAACTTCAGCGGGGAACCCTGAGCCAGGGATTCTATCTGCTGGAGGTATTCAACGGCAGCCGTAAGATCGCCAACGGAAAGTTCGCCGTACAGTAATTTCTTGTTAAAGTGGTCAGCCATCACAACCCTTCAGGGAGGGGCAATGTGATGGCTGCGCTTTTTTCAAGCAGGTTCAGCACCATCTTCATGGCCATTACGGCACTCTTTTCAATGTTTCTCATGCGGTCATTGCCCATCAGGAACATGTTGGCCACCACTTGCTCTTCATCCGCAACGGCAATCCACACCATTCCCACCGGCTTTTCAGGGGTTCCCCCGTCGGGTCCGGCAATGCCGGAGATGGCAACACCTACGGTGGTGCCGAATTTCTTTCTGACCTCGGCGGCCATGATGGAAACAGTCTCTTCGCTAACGGCACCATGCTTCTCCAGAATATGATCGGGTACATTCAACCATGATGACTTGATACGATTGTGGTAAGCGATAACACCTCCTGTGAAGATATCTGAGCTGCCCGGTACCGTTGTGATGCGGTGCGAGAGGTATCCTCCGGTACAGCTCTCTGCTGTGGACAGCGTGATCCGGTGATCTTTCAGCAGGTTGGAAAAATAACGATTCCAGTCTTCTCCGGCCGTGAAAAAGGCATCATACGGAAAAAGGAGCATAGCCATAGCCAGCGCGTGATGGATCTGGTGCAGGGCATCAACCCTGTCGTTGTGCATACACGACAGGCGTATCTTCACCAGGCCGGCCGAAGGGAGAAAGGCCAGCGACCAATTCTCCGGTAGCTTTTCTTGCCATGGACACAGGCAGTCGGCTACAAAGGATTCCGGCACCCCCACAACAACCATTTCGCTGGAAACAAATACCCCTTCCGTGTTTTCCGGTTTGAACCAGCGCTGAATGTTACCGTCGAAGATGGTCTTCATCTCAGCTGGCACACCGGGCAGGAAGAGCCAGGTGGCCCCATCATGGGTGAATTCCATGCCGGGCGCCGTACCAACCGGATTGGTAAGGGCAACTGCTTTATCCGGGACCCAGCCCTGATCGATATTTCTTTCCGTAAGCGGTAAGCCCCGTTCGGCGAAAAGTTTACGGATCCTTTCTATTTCGGATAGATTCGGGATTAGCTTCCCTCCGAAAAAACGGATGGTGACCTCCCGGGTCCTGTCATCTACAGTCGGACCAAGGCCGCCGGTTACAATCACCAACCCAGCCCTTGAACCGGCAATCTTCAGGGCAGCCAGCATGTCCTCCGGGTCATCTCCCACCATCGTCACCGCCACCACCTTGCCACCCAGGGCTACAACCCTCCCCGCCAGCCAGGTGGCATTGCTGTTGACAGATGTTCCGTTCAGGAGTTCGTCGCCTATGTTGAGGATTTCAATATTCACTTTACAGGTTTGAAGTTTGATGCTGGAGGTTTGATGCTGGATGGTTGTATGATTCGGTTTGTTTCTAGTACTGTTTCCACACTGGATGTAACAATGAAAATTTTATCATTTAACAACCTGGCTTCCTTCCAAATTTCAAGATCTTCTATTTTATCGATCTTTGATGATGACCTCAAAAATAAAAAACTTTACATTCAATCCCCAACCTCCAAGCACGGACATCCAACTACGAACCTCTCACGTTCAATTTCGCCGCAGGCGGATTGAACTAACCCCCCATTACCGACGTCCGCTCCAGTTCTTTCGGTTGGATGGACATAACAGGATAGTGGGATTTTTTCAGCATTTCGAGGGCATTGGAACTGATGAAGAAGTCGAGCACACCGAGTTCGGGCTGGGTCATGATCAGGATCATATCTATATCACCTTGATCATCTGCATATTTAAGGATAATAGGGACGGCTGACCTGGCATCATGGCTGCTCTCGACGATCTCACCGGTGCATTCGATCCCTTCCTGGTGGATGAAATCTACCACCTGATCATTCACAAGGTTGAGATCGCTGATGACGACAGGGTCGTTTTTCGACCATAGAGCGCTCATCACCTTGATCCTCGCGTTGAAACGTTTAGCCAGATCGATGGCCTGGGTAACCTTCTGCCGGGTCTCACGGGTGAGGTCAAGGGGGAGCAGGATGGTGCGCAGGTTATTGCAGGTGACCTTTGTGTTTACCGTGACAACCGGACAAGAGGCACCCCTCGCCACTTTTGAGGCATTATTGCCAACATAATTCTTTTCTGTGCTGCTTGTTATTTCCCCCCGGTTTCCCATCACAATGAATGCGGCATTCATTTCCTTTGCCTTTTCCAGGATCCTGATGTAGGGCTTCCCCCGCATGATCTCAAAGGAAGCCTTTCGGCCACTCTGCTTTTCAGCCCGTTGCTTTAACTCCTCAAGTTGCTGCAGGATTTTACTTTCAGCCATCTCCTGCTGCTCCCGGGAGAAAAAACTGAACCATCCCGCAGTGTCTTCAATGACATGGATCAGATGGAAGTCTTTTTCGAGGGCACTTGCCAGACTGTATGCCTGCCGCAAGGCACGCATCGATATCTCACTGAAATCAACAGGTACCAATATAATTCTTTTTTGTGCCATTGGATTGTATATTATGATTTTGACCCATTTCCTACCGCGCATCAAAATAAACAATTATTTGTGTGATTTTGTTGAAAGAATGATGAAGGTTAGAGCTAAGATTAAGAATGAGATTGAGCGAGAGGAAGAATGTTTATCTTCGTTCTATAATTGAACCTGAGAAATTGTTATCTTGCCTGTATGATTCCGGGTATTTGAAATAATCCATTCATACTATGGAAAATAATCAAAGTGAAATCGTGATCAATCCTGATGGATCGGTATATCACCTTAAGGTGACCCATGCTGATATTGCAGATGATATTATCCTGGTTGGTGATCCGGTGAGAGCCCGGCTTATTGCCGGTATGTTCAATAAAACACACAGACATATTGAAAACCGTGAGTTTATTACCCTCACCGGAGACTATAAAGGCAAGAGGATCAGTGTTGTAGCTACCGGTATCGGGGTAGATAACATCGATATTATACTGAACGAGTTGCATATTGCTGCCAATTATGATGCAAGGCAAAGGTGCTTTACCGGCAATCGCACACTTAACCTTCTGAGGATCGGCACTTCCGGTGCGCTGCAGCCCGACATTGAACCCGGCAGCGTGGTGCTTACGGAATATGCCATCGGAATCGACGGGCTCTTTGGGTACTATGCCGATACACGCAAGGTCCTTGACCTTGAAAAGCAGCAGCTTTTCGTGAAAGCAACAGGCTGGCCACCGGATCTGCCAACTCCGTATATCAGCGGATGTTCATTTTCTCTTGCCAACCGCTTTGATATGGCTGACCATAAAGGGATGACCATAACAGCACCCGGTTTTTACGCTCCCCAGGGCAGATATGCCGCGCTTATGCCTGCCTATCCTGACCTCAACCGGCGAATGGCTGCCTTCACCTGCCAGCAGTTGCGCGTGCTTAATTTCGAGATGGAAAGCTCGGCACTCTATGCCCTTGGACGGTCTCTCGGTCACAAAACCCTCACCCTTTGCCTGGTTCTGGCCAACCGGGAACAGGGAACATTCCTGTCTGATTACCAAAAACCTATGCAGGACCTTATCGAACGGATACTTTTTATCGTCGCAAAACGTTGAAAAATGCACTTATTAATCCTTATCTTTGACAATCAAAACTGAAATCGTGACCTCCATCGACAACATACAGGAAATAAAATCACTGATCAGTCTGATGGATGATCCTGATGACGCTTTGTATCAAAGTGTCGAGAAGGAGATCATCAACCGGGGTAGTGCGATCATCCCTTTTCTGGAGGAGGCCTGGACGCAGTCGGAAGACAAAATGGTGCACAATCGTATCGAGAGCGCGATACACCAGATCCATTTCTCCGCAACGGTTTCCCGCCTGGAAAAATGGTTTGCGGTAGGGCAGGAAAACCTCCTGCTGGGGGCCATTGTCATTGCCAAATATCAGTATCCGAATCTGAAAGAAGAAAACATCATCCGTAAGCTCGGGCACATCACACAGGATATCTACCTGAGGATAAAGGAAGATATGTCACCTATGGAGAAGGTGAAGATCATTAACGCCGTGCTGTACGACGATTATGAGTTTTTTGGCAACAAACGGGATTACCAGTCGCCACAATGCTATTACCTGAATATGGTGTTTGATACAGGAAAAGGGAACCATCTTTCGCTTGGTATCCTGTATATGCTGGTTGCGAGAAGCCTTGGTATTCCTATCGTCGGGGTGGATTTGCAGGATTACTTCTTCCTTGCATACCGGGAGCATGAAAAAATGTTGTTCTATATCAATCCCTTCTCACGTGGCAACACACTGGCACAGAGTGAACTCCTGTTTTTCCTTAAACTGGCTGAGGTGGATGTGCAGCGGGAACAGATCGGGCCCGCCTCTAACCTCATCATTATCCGCCGCCTCGTGGCAAGCCTTATAGTCGCCTACGAAAAACTGAACAAGCACGATAAAGCCGACGAACTGAAAATACTGATGACAATCCTCGGAAACGGATAAGGGATCCGAAAATAATTCTGTAATAATCAGTAAAACGCTTCGCAGGATCTGTTTCACGGCCTGGATGCAATATGATACGATGCAATATTCCGGTGGCATCAGCATTAAGGATTACCACAGACCTGGCCTCCCGCAGATGTTCGCTGACAGACCAGATCCCTTTTCATGGCACGGTTTCACCTGCCGCAGATCATCGCAGAAACGGATCAACGGAACTCTGCGGTGAAGATCCGCGCTCATCTGCTTGAAAAGACTCAACAGGGAAGTAACCAGCCCTTCGACAAACTCAGGAACCATAACTTGCAACCAGCAACCAGAAAAATAATTTTCTTGCACATTCCGGAAGATGTACTTATCTTTGCACCCCGATTTGTGAATCAACCTTAAAACCACGGTACGAGATGTCAAGAGTATGTGAATTAACGGGCAAGACAGTGATGACAGGAAATCATGTTGCTCATTCGAACCATAGGACCCGTAGAAGATTTCTCCCTAACCTCCAGATAAAACGCTTCTATATACCGGAGGAAGACAGGTTTGTGACCCTGAAGGTATCGGCCCATGCCATACGAATGGTGAATAAGAAAGGGATAACCGCCATGATCAGGGAGGCACGTGAAAAAGGTTTTCTGAAGAAGTAACATCCTGAAAAACATTAAAGGGGAGAGCGTCTCAAAAGAGGCGCTTTCTTTTTTTCTCCACGGCCGTGAGGCCGCGTAGCTGCTCCGCGACTGCGCCTGTAGC
>CAZZBS010000015.1:0-66461 GCA_964652685.1 uncultured Lentimicrobiaceae bacterium | reverse complement strand
GCTCGTACGGATCTGTGGGGGAGCGGGGAGGTAACGATCCGCTCTACCCGGAAAGAAAAAAATGAACCGGTACCTACAGCCCATCCATTGCTCTGCTTCTCAATATTGGCAGGGATTTAGGAAAGGCCAAAAAAACAAGAGGTCAAAAATGACCTCTTGTCCTATAGGGCTCCCCCTGAATATGAAAACTTGAACATGGCGCCCATGGAAGAACTGTTCAGGATCATTAAGAACGGACGTTATGAGCCTTGTTTCACTACTTACCAAGGAAGTATCCAGATGAAAGGGGGCAGGATTTGGTGCAAGGCCAGACAATAGGAATTTCATGGAGGTAACAGAAAGGTGAAAGGGCATGAAAATGATGAGAGAGGGGTGGAAATGGGGAGGTTGCCTCGGTTTCGCTCCCATCGCCCCTCCTTCACCCTTTGCCTGGAATGGCATATATATAGTCATCAAGAAACCCGTGATGAATCTTATCGGCTACTGCTAATTTCGTGATTCTGTCGGACACCAGTAATTTGTACCTGCGTAGTTCTGTATAGTATTATTAGACCACGATAAAAGATCATGCATTTATCGGATTTCTATCATATCTTTGATGTTAAGGATTGAAAGAAAAATTAAAGCCAAAAACATGGAAATCCATCATTACCCTCATGTCGGCCGGAAAACGTTCATGCAGTATTTTTTAGAATTTATCCTGATATTTCTTGCTGTGATGCTTGGGTTCTTTGGAGAGAATCTCAGAGAAAAGATCGCCGACCATTCCAAAGAGAAGGAGTATATCATCTCTATGATTGAAGATGCCCGGATTGACACAGCCAATATCAGGCAGGCTATTGAGTTGAATAACAACAGAATCAGGCAACTGGATTCTCTCTCATGGATGTGTAATAGCTACAACACCGGAAAAAATTCTGATGCAGAAATATACCGGCATTTCAAACCAGGATTAATCCATCCCGCCTTTGTAGCCCCAACTGAGCGAACCATGCAACAGTTGAAAAATGCAGGGGGAATGAGGCTCATCAGGAGCAAAACCTCCGTCGATATCATTGTTTTGTATGACGACGCTGCAAAGAAACTGGTAGATCAACAAGCCTATTACGAGCTGTATCAAAACAAGTCGATAGATATAGGAAGTCATCTATTTGATTTTCAACGTTATCTGGGTTTCGGTGCCAGTGATTCTAATCTCAGAACTTTTACTGATCTGGACACGTCCGTCAGACTGTTGAATTACAGCAGAGAAAATCTGGTACAGTTTGCCAATATCGTGGAGGTGTACGCAGGCATTGTTCACTTCTACAATGTGCGTTTGCAGGAGATGCATGAGCATGCGGTCAGGCTGATTCAGACGTTACAGCAAGAATACCATCTGAGGGAAAAGCTAAAAAATCGATAGTTTGTCTGAAGCTTCCCGCCTGGGCTTTTGGGGATCAAATTCAGGCAAATTTCAGAAGAGTTGTACACCATGAGACCAGGTTGACTGAGCCGCTGCTTATCCTTAGGATCTTCCTACCCCGGTAGGAACCCACTGATTAACAAAAAAGAGCGTCTAACAAGCACCTATTATTGTTTTTTCTCTTAGCCACTCTGCGACTGCGCCTGAAGCTTCATTCCTTGCGTCTTCGGCTCAGGAATGGGGGTGTCTTAAAAGCCTCCCCTTTTTTCTCTTAGCCACTCTGCGACTACTCCTGAAGCTTCATTCCTTGCACCTTCGGCTCAGGAATGATCTCGTTGGACTTTTGTCCGACAAGACCGCTTCAGCCAAGGTCGCTCCGTGGCTACTGGTGCTTTTTTTAGCACCCCACTGAAGCAACTTCTCTCTCTCATAATTGATTACTATTGTGATTTTTGCCCTACGTTGTTGTCAAAGCCTTTATAACCGCCACTTATTTGTACCGTCGAATAGAAGCAGCCACGAAGAAGAATATTTCTTTTATGTTGTTAGGGGCATAAATAAACCAGATCATAATGCCATACAATCATTTTCGCAGTGACTGCTTACAAGTTGTTGTAAAGGCGGTGTTTGCCCAGGCAGTATTACTTTTAAGCAGGCCTGTCTGTAAAAAAAAGCTACTATACGGCCATACGGCCTTAGAGAAATATAAGAGGGGGCCTTTTAAGAATCCCTCATGATATTCTTGGCTCCACCCGGAAGCGAAAACCTGAACATGGCACCCATGGAGGAACTGTTCAGGATCATAAAGAACGGACGTTATGAGCCTTGATTCTACCTCCCCAATGAAGCATTCCGATGAATGAGGGCAGGATTCCCAGTTGTAGATACGTAAGAACCTGTCTATCCGGAAAAAAATCACTCACCTCTATCTCGTCATAACACGGAATGTGGCCTTCAAAATCAGATGGCCATGATTGCTGATCCCGATGGGTCCTTTAATCTTTTGTCTTCCTGTGCAGTGGCAGCACCCCTGCCATTTCGCCGATGATGTTGACCAGCTCGCTATCGGTGGGGACCACGATTTTAGCATTTTGTTCCAGCGCTCTTTCAACGGCTTCCAGTTTCCTCAGCAATTGGGCATTTCCCACGAAATACCTGTCAGCAGCCTCGTTGACGAGCCTGATGGCTTCTGCTTCACCTTCGGCGTGCAGGATCTTCGATTGCTTGATGCCTTCGGCTTCCTTGATCTTGGCGCGCTTGGCCCCATCGGCGACCGTTTCCGCTGCCGTAGCGGAGTCGATGGCCGCTATCTTTTCATTCTCGGCTTTCACCACTTTGTTCATGGTCTCCTGAACATCCTTGGGCGGATCGATCTCTTTCAGTTCCGTCCTGACGATCTCGATGCCCCAACCCTGGGTTTCATCGTGGAGCGTCTGGTATAGTTCAGAGTTGATCTTGCCACGCTCGCTGTTGGCCGATTTCAGGGTCAGCGTGCCAATGATGTTACGGAGGGTGGTACGGGCCAGGTTCACGATCTGGTACCTGTAATTGTTGACATTATAAATAGATCCCTTGACATATTCTTCATCCGCCTTTACCCTGAAGTACACCTGGGCATCAACCCTTGCATTCAGGTTATCGTTGGTGATGATTTCCTGAGGTTCAGCGTCCACCATCTGTTCTGTTACATTGACCATAAAGATCCTGTCAATGATCGGGATGATCCAATGGAATCCCGGTGTTGCAAAGTTGTGGTATTTGCCCAGCCTTTCGATCAGGCCGCGCTGGGTAGGCCTTACAATCCTGATTCCTGCAAAAAAGAGCAGCAGGACTGGAATAATGACATACAAGCTGTTCATTTCAACTTCCTTTCTTTTTAATTCATATTAGGATTATATACGATTTTCCGGCAGCATTCACCGAGGTCGGTGCGGGGATTGGCCGGATCAGCCCGCTTCCCTTCCCTTGCAGAAGGTCCGGTAAGCAAAGGTCGGAATAGTACATGAATAAATCGTTACATCGGGAGGACGAATGATTTTTTATCCTGTTTTTCAGTGGAGTGGCAGAAAAGTGTTCCCGCGACCCTGTCAGGTTTATGCACAAGCATCTGCCACCAGGTGCCCACGCCTGACAGACCAGCAAGTCTCGGCTGATATCATTGACCTTCCTGGTCTTTGCGGATGTTTTATAAGGCTTAAAACCCTGGTGGAAATTGTCTGTCGGGAAGTCGTGTTAAGATCATAACAAAAAAGCCATCGCCGGATTACGATGGCTTCTGGGTTTCTTGCTCCCCCTGCTGGACTTGAACCAGCGACCCTCTGATTAACAGTCAGATGCTCTGACCAACTGAGCTAAGGAGGAGTATGTCATTGCATTTCGGGTTATCTCCTGAAAAGGCGGTGCAAAGTTACACCTATTTTTAAACCGGTCAAGTGTTTTTTTCTGTTTACAATGAGATGTCGTACAATAAGGTTTGGGATGTTGGAGCAATCTATAATAGCATAATGGGGACGGGAATCGTTTGGATAGCATACTGCATCCATGGGATTTTTGTATGAATCTATATAGCATGATTGCAGTTTTTTGGTCAGGTAACGGACAAAACTATTTATCATCGATGCCAGGACTTTCATATGTTTCATAAAAAACCAGTAAGTTTGTGGCATATCTGTTACCCAGATGAACACCAACCTTAATCCGAACAGGGAGAGCCTCACACAGGTTGAGCGCGAGTTTGAAAAGGCACTGCGCCCTCTTGTGTTTGATGACTTCAGCGGGCAGAAGAATGTGGTGGATAACCTGAAGGTTTTTGTCAAAGCCGCTTCTCAGCGGGGAGAGGCGATGGACCATGTATTGCTTCACGGGCCGCCCGGGTTGGGGAAAACCACCCTATCCTATATCATCGCCAGTGAATTGGGGGTTAACATTCGTACTACATCGGGACCGGTACTGGATAAACCCGGTGACCTGGCAGGTTTGTTAACGGGCCTTGAAGCCAACGATGTACTTTTTATCGATGAAATCCACCGGTTAAGCAATGTTATTGAGGAGTACCTCTACTCTGCCATGGAAGATTTCCGGATTGACATCATGATCGAGACAGGACCCAATGCACGGTCGGTGCAGATCAACCTGAACCCTTTTACGCTGATCGGGGCTACTACGCGGTCGGGTTTACTTACCGCACCCCTTCGGTCAAGGTTTGGCATCAATGCAAGGTTGAATTATTATGATGCTGAAACCCTTACCAAAATTGTAAATCGTTCGGCCGGACTTCTGAATGTTCCCATCGATCATGCGTCAGCGGTGGAGATTGCCCGTCGCAGTCGTGGCACACCCCGCATCACCAATATGCTGTTGCGCCGTATACGGGATTTTGCGCAGGTGAAGGGTGACGGGCACATCCGGATTGACATAGTGCACCTTGCGCTGGAGGCACTGCAGGTGGATAAAAACGGCCTTGATGAGATGGACAACAGGATACTGGAAGCGATCATTGACAAATTCAAAGGGGGGCCGGTCGGATTAAATACGATTGCCACCGCCGTCGGAGAAGATGCTGGCACCATCGAGGAGGTGTATGAGCCATTTCTTATTCAGGAGGGGTATCTTGTCCGTACGCCCCGGGGCAGGGAGGTGACGGAAAGGGCTTACAGGCACCTGGGGCGGATGCCCGGTACGACACAGGGACGCCTTTTTTAACAGCAGGGGCTATGGAGGAAAGCCGATCCTTAGAGAGTACCTTGAAAACCGAAGCGATAGGTATAGGGTTCTCTCATTGTGGTATCACATCAGCAAATCCCTTACATGATGAACAGATACGATATGAAGGTTATCTGGCAAAGTCGTTTCATGCCCGGATGGATTACCTGGAAAGATCTGTTCAGAAACGGTTCCATCCCTCCCTTTTCTTAGAAGGAGCCAAGTCGGTGATCTGTCTGGCATTTCCATACGGGGATGCAGAAACAGCCAAATCCAATAAAACCGGGATTGCCCTGTATGCCTGGGGGGAGGATTATCATAGCATGCTTGAGAAGAGGGCAGGTCCTTTGATCGGCTTATTGAAAAAATCTGATCCGAAGGCAGCCATTCGTTTTTGCGTTGACCATGCCCCACTGGCTGAACGCTCCCTGGCGGTAAGGGCAGGACTTGGATGGATCGGGAAGAACGGATTGCTCATCACCCCGGAGAGGGGTTCCATGGTATATCTGGCTGAGATCATCACTTCAATACCATTACGAGAGGATAATCCTTATGCGGAAGATCATTGTGGAGAATGTTCATTGTGTATCCATGCATGCCCGGTTTCTGCCATATCCGGGAACAAGCTTGTAAATTCCCGTAAATGCATTGCCTTTCATACCAATACTTCGAAAGAACCTATACCTGTTGATATTGCCATGAATCTCGGTGGAAGGATTTTCGGTTGCGACATCTGTCAGCAGGTCTGTCCCTGGAACAGCAGGGATGCATTTACCGGAAACAGAAAGGGGGATGAGCCGGTATTCCCTGTGCAATGGCCCAAAGGATTAAGGGAGTGGGCGGGAAAGGATGAAGCATGGTTTAAACAAAACCTTACGGGGTCAGCACTGGAGCATACCGGTTATAAAAAGATCCGGGCTAATGTGTTGACTGCTCTTCATTTTTCCGGTGCCGGATCCCCCCAGGAGAATGAAGGGAAGTGAAATCCGGCCAACTGCAGGACTTTACTGGTCACTGTATCCACGAGGTCATCAATCCTTGCAGGATGTATATAAAATGATGGATTTGCGGGGCAGATGATTCCACCTGCCAGTGTGATCTGTTCCATATTGCGGATGTGAATCAGGTTAAAGGGCATTTCTCTTGGGACCAGAATCAGTTTTTTGCGTTCTTTCAGCATTACATCAGCAGCCCTGGCAATCAGGTCATCGGCCAGGCCATTGGCAACAGATGCCAGGGTCCCCATGGAGCAAGGGATGATGATCATCGTGTTGAAGCCTCCCGATCCGGAGGCAGGAGGGGTAAAAAAATCATCATTGGCATACCGGGTAAAAGGAATGTTATCCGGATCAGACTGTAATTCATATCGCCAGACATCTGTGCCACTCTTCGAAAAGGTTACAGCAATGCGGTTTGCCTGAGGAGCAAGTTCGCCAAGTTTTAACAGCAGCCTTTGTGCGTAAATGGCACCGCTTGCACCGGTGATGGCTACCAGGAGGTTGATCTTACCCTGCATCACCTGTTTGCTACCTTCTCTCATTTCAACTTTCTTGTTCTCAAATATCTAATCCCGCCGCAGGCGGGATGGCGATCAACAACCATTTGTCTTCGCAGGCTTGCCAAATGGTGTTGCCTGCCACTTCAAACCTTATAGCCTAAAGAACAATCCCAGGGTCAGTATATTGTTTGTCTGCCCGAAATTAAACCAGTATGTCTGCCCGCTCTTATGTTTTCTGACAGGGGTGATGGAGTTGGAGGTACGGAAATTGGCGCACCATTTTTCGTTGAACTTGTAGTACAGGCCGATGATCAGAGAGCTGTTATGGAGGTAGAATGGTCTTTCGTTGATTTCCACGTCATAAAGCTCTTCATAGCTGCTGATGAGGAATGAATAGGCAAGGCCGGCTTCGAAATCAAGTTTTTCAGTATAAATAAACCGGAACATGACGGGAACCTCGATGTAATTGAGTTTGCTCTTATAGGAATAGTAGCCATTGTCTTCGGATCGATTTTCACGGCTACCTTTCTGGATGTACATGATTTCCATCTGTAAACGCCAACGTTCCCTGAATTTGAAATTAGCCCACGGACCACCATAGATGCCGAGTTTGTTATATCCGGCGCTCTGGTCGCCTGATAACTGGCTGGCCACTATGCCGGCGGTGAGCCCTCCCTGGAAGGTTTGCCCGCTTGAAAAAGCCGTTGCAGAAAGTATGAACAGGATGACAATGATACTTCTTTTCATAAAGCAGATACTATTCGATAGTATGCAAACATAGTTATTTTCGTGGACTATGTCGCTGTAATGAGGTAAAAGAATTTGCGGATGAACCTGCCGGTATCGCGGTT
The DNA here is from genome assembly GCA_964652685.1 of uncultured Lentimicrobiaceae bacterium. Lineage (GTDB taxonomy): Bacteria > Bacteroidota > Bacteroidia > Bacteroidales > SKPS01 > SKPS01. The sequence continues at coordinate 59,005 of CAZZBS010000015.1, read as the reverse complement.
TGTTTAAAATTATGTACGTTTGACGATGAAAAGCGGTACGTATGGAACAGTTATCCGACATCCGGCACCTTGTATCCGATCACCTTACCTCAACCGATAAACTTTTCAGGGAGACGATCCGGAGCCATGTGCCGTTGCTGAACCTTATCATGAGGTATCTGTTGCGGAAGCAGGGCAAGCAGATGCGGCCATTGTTTGTACTCTTATCAGCCGGCATGCACGGGGAGATCACTCCGTCGGCGCACCGTGCTGCGGCAATGATAGAATTGCTGCATACGGCAACGCTCATCCATGATGATGTGGTTGACGATGCATGGCGGCGCAGGGGAATGTTTTCGCTGAATGCCATCTGGAAGAACAAAATTGCCGTCCTGGCGGGCGATTACCTTTTATCGCAGGGATTGTTGCTGGCACTTGAGAACCAGGAATTTGACCAGTTATACATCATTTCCGATGCAACCCGCGAGATGAGTGAGGGAGAAATTATGCAGGCCGAGCAGGCACGGAAACTCAATATGGACGAGGAAATATACTTTGAAATCATCCGGAAAAAAACCGCCTCTCTCATAGCATCCTGTTGTGCTGTTGGAGCTACATCATCGGGTGCCTCTTCGGGGGTGGTTAAGCGGATGCACACTTTTGGGGAGAAGGTTGGTATCGCTTTTCAGATAAAAGATGATCTTTTTGATTTGCAGCGATCGGACATTACCGGAAAACCAACTGGTATCGATATCAAAGAGAAGAAACTTACATTGCCTTTGATACATTTGATGCAGATAGCGTCACCGGACCAACGGCGTTCAGCCATCCGCATCATTCGGTATCACAGGGAAAATAAAAGCAAGGTGGCGGAGCTTCTGGGCATGATAAAGGATTCAGGGTGTATGAATTATGCAGAGGAAAGGATGCATCAATACACCCGGGAGGCACTTGAAATCCTCGATTCCTTTCCCATGAGTACGTACGCAGAAGGATTGAAAAAATTAGTTTTATACAATATTGACCGTAAGCGGTAAGCCCGTATCTTTGCGGTTCATCAGAAATCGACATTTATGCGGAGTATTATTGTTTTAATCGCAGCATGTCTGCTCATTCCGGTATTTTCGTCCATTGCTCAGCAGCCAAAGGAATCCTGGTGGCCTAATGGTCAGTTGGCCAGCAAAGGGTTTGTGGTAAAAAAAGACACCATGGAAATTGCAGTGGGGGATTGGGTATATTATTATGCCACCGGGAATAAGATGCAGGAGGGAACCTACAGTACTACTGGTGAAAAGACAGGTTTATGGAGGTCATGGTACGCTGATGGGTCATTGAAGAGCGAAATCAATCATGATCAAGGGCCATACCGGGCCTGGTATGAAAATAAACAATTGCTGGAAGAGGGGGCCATGTCAGGTGGGAAGCTGCATGGGGTATACCGGTCGTGGTATGACAACGGGAAGCCGATGGTGGAGGGGGAGTATGACCTTAGCCGGAAGGTAGGAAAATGGAGTGCATGGTCGAAACACGGAAATCTGGTCAGCGAAATCCATGTCGTCAACGGTAGTTCAAAGACATGGTACGACAGTGGGCAGTTGGAGGAGTCGGGGATCATCCATGACGAGAAGCGGGAGGGAGAGTGGATACGGTATTATCCCAACGGCCAGATACAGACGAGAGGGCATTTCAAAGGAGGAGAGAAGAAGGGGTTGTGGGAAAACTGGTACCACAATGGTGTCAAAATGAGTGAAATATATATTGATCATGGGATGAATAAAACCTGGTATCCGGAAGGTTCATTAAAGGAGGAGGGGATGATAGAGAATGGTTTGAAAGAGGGTATTTGGCGTCAATGGTATCCGGACAGCACCAAAAAGGAGGAGGAGTTTTGGTATTACGGGGAGAGGGATGGTTTGAGTATCCGATGGCATCCCAACGGAAACAAAAGTGAGGAGCATCATTATGTTAAGGGTATAAAAGAAGGTGATTGTCAATCATGGCATTCCAATGGCAACATTGAGTTCAGGGGGATATATGTTCAGGATAAACTCAATGGATATGCGCAGTGGTGGTATGCAACCGGAAAGCCTGAGATGGAGGGTAAGCTTGTGGATGACCTGCAGGATAGCATTTGGACTTTTTATCATGAAGAGGGGGGTAAGGCAAGCAAGGGGCCTTTTCTGAAAGGTTACCAGCACGGTGAATGGACCTATTGGTATAAAACAGGGGATTTATGGAAACGGGGACCTTTTGCACAGGGCATCAAAGATGGCTTATGGACCACCTGGTATGAATCGGGTAAGAAACTGCAGGAGGGGATGTACCAGGATGGTGAACCTTTTGATTACTGGATCAACTGGTTTGAAAACGGACAGGTGAAGGATGAAGGTGCGTATATCAAAGGAAAGATGAATGGCCTATGGAAAGGTTTTTACCTTGACGGCACCCCCAGGTATTCGGTGGAATACCGGAATGATATCCGTCATGGTTCTGTCGTGCAGTACTTCTTAAGCGGCCATAAAAGGTTTGAAGGGAATTACCGGAATGGTGTGCTTCACGGGAAAGTGTCTGAATGGTATGAGACCGGTAACATTCAGGAAAAGGGAAAATACAAAATGGGGCAACGCACTGGCAAATGGGTTTTCTATGACCTTTATGGCAAACTTTATCTGAAACAGAATTATACAGACGGTAAACCTGACGGGAAAGTGGTTGAATACTATGAAAATGGGCGCAAGAAGTATGAAGGGAGCTATAAAAACACCTTACGACACGGTACGTGGACCTTTTATGATAACAAGGGAGGCATTGTGTACCAGGTGGTTTATGATCGGGGAACGCGGTCCCAGGTCAAAGTTGATGCAGGTAAAGACTTTGATCAGAGAAGCTTTTAGCAAACCTTTCCGTAAGAAAAGTTATATTATTCATCTTTGACGTTATGTTTTCAACCAAACAATCATCTTTGAGAAGAATAAGCATGAAACGCTTCAATAACAGGATGATACCATGGGCATTATTGTGTTTGTTGATGCTATCGGTATCGGGTGTAGCCCAGGAGGACTTTACTCCTTTCAGGAAATCCTTGCAAGGGTTGGAGGATCTGAATTACGTGAAGGAGGCTGTCAGACAACAATCCCATAGGGGGAGTATCAGCAGGATCAGTTCTTCACAGGCGGTAAGGAGCATCAGGACAGCTAGTCCGGTGATAGGATTTGAATATACCGACCGGGTTCAGGCGATACTGGATTTTTATACTTCCCAGGAAGTTCGAAAAGGTGTTGAGATCATGTTGGGTCTTGCCGAGACTTATCTTCCACTTTTCAAAGAAGTCCTGACAGAAGAGCAGATGCCTGTGGACCTGATGTACCTGCCGTTAGCTCTCTCTTCCCTGAATGTGAAAGCAGTTTCCGACTGGGGTGCTTCCGGTCTATGGCAGATCATGTTCACAAACGGTAAATTATACAACCTTCAGATAGATTCCTATGTGGATGAACGAAGGGACCCTGTACTTTCTACCAGGGCTGCCCTGCAATATCTGAAAGATCTCTATGGCATTTACCTTGACTGGGAACTTGCCATTGCCGCCTATTCAAGCAGCCCTTCCAGCATCAACAAGGCTATCCGTAAAGCAGGTGGTTCGAAGAAATACACCGACCTATATCCTTTTTTGCCGGTTGAAACCAGAGATTATCTCCCTGCTTTTTCTGCATGCTGTATCCTTTTAATCCATTATGAACAAACCGGCCTCAAGCCATATGCGATTGAAGTACCCAATTACCGGAATAAAGAACCTGTTACACGGCGGCTCCATCTGGGGCAGGTGGCAGAAATGCTGGAGATACCCTTACCCCTTCTCCAGGATATGAACCCGGAGTATAAAAACAGCATTATTCCCGCCACAGGCAAGGTTTTTTATATTAAGCTCCCTTCGGAAAAAATCGCTGCCTTCCGTCTTTTTGCCGACACCATTTATTCTTTCAAGGATTCAATTTATTTCCCTGTAAAGAAGAACCTGGTAGTGAATGATATGGCTCAAACATCACAGGATGTCAACGGGAAAATGGCTCAGGTGCAATCCAACGTGCAGATTAATCCTCAAAATAAAAGCAAGCTTACCTATATGGTTAAAGAAGGAGATAATCTGGGATATATTTCCGGATTGTACAATGTAACCGTTACGCAGATCAAACATTGGAACAACCTGAGAAATGACATCATCAGGGTAGGACAGGTGCTTGATATTTGGGTACCTGAATCAAAAGCCAATCAATTAAAAGAAATTGATGGAAAAACACATATTCAGAAACAGCCGGCATCGGCAGCTACCGGCACATCTTCACAGTCGGCTCAAACTGATCGCAGTTCATCTGCCTCAACAGGTTTTAGCTGGTATACCGTAAAAAGCGGTGACAATCTTACGAGTATAGCTTCGAAATATAGTGGGATAACGGCAGATGACATCCTTAAACTGAACAAAATTAAGGATCCCCGGAAACTGAGGCCTGGGCAGAAGATCAAAATACCGAAAAAATAGGCATGATGAAACCAGTCCGGATCATGATTTTCACCTTTTTGACCATTGCCCTGTTGGGTTTGGTATCGGTGTTTTTTCCTGCAGAAGGTGTAAGGATTGGGTCGATGACCCTTCATTTCCCCACGCTGCGCGAAATATTCATTCCCGAACCTATTGAATATGCAGACATCACCGATCTTCGCCTTGCCGCAGATACCATTAAAGTACCGGAACCTGCGCCAGTACCCGATACGCTGGAGGGGGGATTCCCTATCAAGCTGATCGAGATTTCAGAGTTGAAAACCCGGCATCTTGAGTTTCCTGATGGTCGGCGGAATGTGCTTTATCCATTTTTCAAGCAGCTGGATTCGTTAGGTGTATCAAGGAGGCAGGTACGTATCATGCATTACGGGGATTCACAGATTGAAGGGGACAGAATCACCCACATCCTTCGTAGAAAATTCCAGTCACAATTCGGCGGTTCAGGACCGGGTCTTGTACCTGTGGTAGAGTTGTACAACTCCCGGGCGGTGAACAGAAACCTTGCAGGTAACTGGGCAAGATATACCCTCTTTGGCCCGGGCGTCAAGGAGTCTCATTCGAGGTATGGTGCGATGGCAAGCTTTTCAAGATTCACTCCTGCATTGCTGGATACTGTACCTGAAGAGCCGATGCTCTTGACAGCCAGTGTTACCTTCTCCAGTACCGGTTATCCTTTCAGTCATTGTCGGGTTTTCGCAGGAAATGCAAGGAGCCCGGTTGCTGTCAATATATCCAATAGTAAAGGACTGCTGAAAAGTGATACCATTCATGCTGAGATGCGGATAATTACCGCGACGACCGGTGGCGAGCCTGTAACCATCACTTTTACAGGATATGACAGTCCTGATGTTTATGGAATCGACCTTTCAGGAGGTGCCGGTGTGATGGTGGACAACATACCGATGCGGGGAAGTGCCGGTACTATCTTTACACGAATTCACAGTGGCCAATTACAGAAGATGTTTCAGACCCTGAATGTTGAGCTTGTTATTCTCCAGTTTGGCGGCAATGTGATGCCTTACATCAAAAATAATCAGGAATGTATCAACTATGGCAATTGGTTTTATAGTCAACTGATGCTGTTAAAAAGAATCAGGCCGATGGCTGGCATCATTGTGATTGGTCCGTCAGATATGTCCATTAAAGAGAAGGAAAATTTTGTGACCTATCCATTATTGGAAAAGGTCAGGGATGCCCTGAAGGAGGCCACATTCAAGGCAGGTGGTGCTTATTGGGACATGTATGAGGCCATGGGGGGATACAATTCCATGCCTTCCTGGGTGGCTGCTGATCCGCCACTTGCCGCAGCCGATTATACGCACTTTTCCCCGAGAGGAGCCAGACTGATCGGAGATATGTTTTATAATGCACTGATCTGGGAGTATCAACTTTACCGTAAAAGGACAAAACAGTAGAAAGGAGAAGAGGGTGAGGTTTATTCAAGGTGTATTGATTTTGTCCATAATCATGTCTGTTTCTATCTTACGGGGACAGCTCTATACTGATGATCCGACTGCTGTTGAGCATTACGATTTCGTCAACTACGATACAAACCGGATTATACATCCATTGAATGAACCTGTGCTGCAACATTTTTTTTCAAAACTTGACACCCTGGTTTTTCTGGGTGAGGGTCAGGTGAATATCCTCCATATCGGCGGTTCACATATACAGACAGACCTCTATTCCCATCGTATGCGAAGCCGGTTGCAGAATCTTCAACCAGGTATGAACGGTGGGCGGGGGCTGATTTTCCCGATATCCATGGCAGGTACCAACAACCCCAGGAATTTTACGGTCACTCATACCGGGCAATGGAGGTCATGCAGGAACACACAGCGTAACAGAAGCTGCAATCTCGGCCTGACCGGTTTTGTGACAGTTACATCCGACACCATTGCCACTATAACCATCAGCATCAGAAATCCTAAAGAGGATTATAATACAACAACCATCCGGGTCTTTTATTACGATTCTTCTTTCACTTACCGGATCAGCCTTGCGACCGTTGATCCATATCTTATCCGGGAGATGTTTTATGATCCGAATGGCGGTTTTACCGATATCAGGCTTAACCAATCTGTGGATACTTTCACCCTTGAGTTTTTCAGAGATCCTGCAAGGCCTGGATCGCTGGAACTTTTTGGTATACAACTTCTGTCGAATGATCCTGGGATCGTTTATCATACCGTTGGGGTAAACGGCGCCAGTATCCCTTCTTTCCTGCGCTGCAACCTTTTTGGGGAGCAATTGGAGATTCTTCATCCGGATCTTGTGATCCTCTCCCTTGGCACCAATGATGCCTTTGCAAAGAGTTTCGATCCGGAGATCTATAGACAGAACTATTCCCAACTCATTGAAAAAATCAAGGAGAACTGTCCCCGGGCCGACTTACTCATTACAGTGCCCAACGATGTTTGGATTAACCGAAGACGTATTAACAGGAACACAACTTTGCAAGAGGATGTGATCTATCAGCTTGCAGTAACTTATAATGCCGGCATCTGGAATTTTTTCCAGGTAATGGGCGGGCTCAATTCTGTACCCAGGTGGTACGGGAACGGATTGATGCAAAAAGACCGGATTCATTTCACACCAAAGGGCTACCTGCTGAAAGGGGACCTTTTATTCAGTGCATTAATGAAAAGTTATGGAGAACATTTGGAAAGGTGAGAAGGTGAACCTACAACATCAAACCTCCAACCAGCAAAAAGACTCACTCCCCAATCCCCTCTCCTGAAATGAGAGGGGGAGGACCAGTAACCAACAACCTGCATGATTGAATACCTGAACGCCATATTCCAATACAACGAGAAGCATCCCCTAATCTTCACCCAATTCTATTTCTGGGGTTTCTTCCTTGTGGTACTCGTGTTTTATTCTTTTCTGGCCAACACCAAAGCCAGAACCCTTCGAAGCGGGTATCTGTTGCTGATGAGCCTTTTCTTCTACTTCAAATCTTCAGGCTTCTTTTTCTTTATCCTGATTTTTTCCACCCTTATCGATTATTTTATTGGCCGCAGTATTTATCATAGCAGCCGTAAGGTGATCAAAAAATTACTTGTTGCTACCAGTGTTATCACAAACCTGGCCTTATTGTTCTATTTTAAATACGCCTACTTTTTTGTCGACTCGTTTAATCAGTTCTTTGGCATGAAATACCAGGTGATCAACCACCTGGCGCTCATTGCTAACAAGACAGCAGGGACCCATTTCGACGTAGGATCGATACTCCTCCCTGTCGGAATCAGCTTCTTCACTTTCCAGACCATCAGTTATTCAATGGATGTGTACAGGGGACAGGTGAAACCGGTGAAGAACCTGATTGATTTTGGATTCTACGTTTCGTTTTTTCCTCAGTTGGTAGCAGGTCCTATCGTCCGGGCCTCGGAGTTTGTTCCACAGATCTACAAGGATTTTTCACTGACTAAAGAGGAATTTGGATTTGCGGTCTGGATGATATTAAAGGGACTTGTAAAAAAGATCTTTATAGGCGACTATATAGCGGTGAATTTCATCGACCGGGTTTTTGGGAATCACCTGAGTTATACCGGCTTTGAAAACCTGATGGGATTGTATGGCTATTCGTTGCAGGTTTATTGTGATTTTTCGGGATATACTGACATTGCCATCGGGGTAGCCCTAATGATGGGATTCAGATTGCGTGAAAATTTCAATTCCCCATATAAAGCACTAAATACAGGAGAATTCTGGAAAAGGTGGCATATTTCTCTTTCAACCTGGTTAAAGGATTATCTGTATATTCCGATGGGTGGCAACCGAAAGGGTTCTCTATTTACCTGGATCAGCCTTGTTTCCATCCTTTTCTTTGTCATCCTGATTTCAAAAAAACTGATACTGATTCCCATTTTTACAGGATCATTCCTTCTTATCTGGCTCATTACCCGTTTTTTTCCTGTTATGAAAAAACACATCACCACCAATATTAATATTCTGCTGACGATGTTGCTGGGTGGTCTCTGGCATGGGGCAAGCTGGATGTTTGTAATCTGGGGAGGTTTAAACGGGCTCGGTGTGATTGTTTACAAGTACTGGAGAAAGATATCTCCATGGGAAAAATCGACCCATACACTGGCAGTGATCTGGAAAATTTTTCTGACATTTAATTTTATAACCTTTACACGGATATGGTTCAGGGGAGAGTCCATGCAGGGCACGAGGGAGTTGCTTCATCAGGTCGGAACCGACTTTCAGTTTTCCCTGATTCCGGATATTGTAATAGGATACAAATGGGTTTTTCTGATGATGTTCTTTGGTTATGTGCTTCACTGGTGGCCTTCCAGGCTGAAGGAGCATTATATGCAATGGTTTATCCGTACACCCATGTGGGCTAAGATTGCTATCAGCGCTGTGGTGGTTTTTGTAATCTATCAGTCCATTTCAGCTGATATGCAACCGTTCATTTATTTTCAGTTTTAAGCTGAAAAATCCGGGCATGCACTACCCACTGACTGCCGACGAGTATCTGTCAATGATAGATTACATGGAATAGGCTACCTGTTCTCGTTTGGTCGTTTATCAGGAGGTCAGGGGATGAGAATCAGGAGATCAGATATGCGGTTTCTGAAAACCTAGACACTATTCTTCTAATCGCCTGATATCTTTTACTTCATCGCTTTCTCAATCTCCCGGATCAGTTCGAGCGTTTCCTCATAAGGGGCATCATCTTTTTTAGCAATGGAAATGGCTGCTTTGGCCTCCTTAAGTGCCTGTTTGTAGTTTTTGGTTTTGAACAGGAGGGCAGCCCACGTGTCGTGGATAAAGTATTCGTCCTGATTCTTCACTGCTTTTTCCACGATATCGGTCATCTTTTTCAGGGCCTGCTGATCATCAACGTTAAGGTAGAAGTTCCATGCAAAACTGTTAAGTTTAACAGGATCAATATCCGGCATGTAACTGAGAAATGTGAGAACAGCCCCGGCATAGGTACCCCAGTCGGACTTGCGCTGACTGTACTGAAGGTCGGCGAGGGCCAGGTAATAATCAACCTTTGCCGGTTGTATTTCTATGATCGTTTTTTTCAGGGATTCCATCGCATCGGGATCATTTTTTCTGACCACCTGGCTGATCATCATCTCGACCACCTCCCCGATTTTTTTATCGACTGTATCTTTGCTAACCTTTTCCTCATATGATTTCCTGTTTTTCAGAAGATACCTGAATTCATCGGTTTTCGGATCTTCGAAAAAATTAGAGATGATGGTCCAACTTCGTTCAAGCGGGAGTTGTTCGATGGGATTTTTCTTCAGAAAATGGTTGACGACTTCTATGTATGATCTGTCGTAACTCTGCTTAAGTGCTTTAGCATAGCCGGTCATCCTGTCAAAGTTATCAGGGCTTGCGAGATAAGCCAGTTCGAGTGAACGAAAATTCTTTGTGTCGTCAAGTGCTTCTTTGCCCAGTTCGATAAATGCTTCGGCCTTTCGTCCGCCTACGGACCGGTGAATGATTTCGCCTTTCCAGTTGATAAACAGCAGGGTAGGATAAGCACGAACATTGTAAAGCTTTGCGAGGGCCAGTCCGTCTCCCTTTTCCATATCCATCTTAACAGACAGGAAATTTGCATTGAAAAAACCACCCACCTCTTTTTGTGGGAAGACATTAGCTGACATTTGTTTGCATGGACCGCACCATGTTGCATAAGCATCCATGAAGATCACCTTGTTCAGGTTTTTGGCCTGGGCAAGGATTTCAGCCCATGAGCCTTCAAAGAACTGAATGCCATCCTCCTGGGCCAAGGTGGTAGTGATGCTTACGGTAATCAGTAAGGACAGGATCAGGATCCTCTTTTTCATATAATCGGGATTTAAGGGATGAATTGTATTTTTGATTAAGTATCTCTAATTTGAGGATGGTGTTACCTGGGTGGAATAAATGGATCGGCTCAGATCCATTGTTCCTCAACGCAAATGGTGCCGGTACGGTCAGCTTATTCTTCTTCTTTAAGCGCCTCTTCATACTCTTTAAGCAGCTTGGTCTGGATATCACCCGGAACCTGTGCATACTCGATAAATGACATGGTAAAGGATGCCCTGCCGCTTGTGATGGAGCTGAGGGAGGTGCTGTATTTATGCATTTCGGCCAGAGGGACCTTTGCTTTGATTACCTGGAAATTTCCGTCTGAGCCCATCCCCATGATGATAGCGCGGCGACCTTGCAGGTCGGTCATCACATCGCCCATCTTTTCTTCCGGCACCATCACTTCGATTTCATAGATGGGTTCGAGGATCCTTGGCCCTGCATTTTTGAAGGCTTCACTGAAAGCGTGGCGCCCGGCGAGTCTGAACGAGATTTCGTTGGAGTCGACCGGATGCATCTTTCCATCGTACACACTCACCACTATGTCACGTGCATAGGAACCGGTAAGTGGCCCTGTTTCCATTCTTTCCATCAACCCTTTCATGATTGCGGGCATAAACCGGGCATCAATGGCGCCACCTACAATACAGTTGTTCATGATCAGCTTGCCTCCCCAGGAAAGGTTGATCTCCTCCTTACCCCTGACCGGGAACTCCTTGCTGTCTGCCATTCCTTCAAACCAGGGCTCCACCATCAGGTGCACTTCACCAAACTGGCCTGCGCCGCCACTTTGCTTCTTATGCCGGTAAATCGCTTTAGCTGATTTTGTGATGGTTTCCCGGTAGGGGATTTTTGGCGGGATGAACTCTATGTCAATCTTATGAATATTGTCGAAATACCATTTCACCTTGTTGATGTGCATATCACCCTGCCCCTGCAGAATAAGTTGCTTTTGTTCGCGTGAATAGTTAACCAGCAGGGTTGGATCGGAATGGTGCATCTCGTAAAGGATGCTGTTCATCTTCTCGTCATCGGTGGAGCTGACTGCCTTGACGGCTATGGTATAGATCGGTTCGGGGAAGATCATCTTTTCCAGCGGGTGTTTCACCCTTACATCACCGATGGTATGATTGGTTTTTGTCTCTTTCAGTTTGATGGTGGCTCCAATATCACCCGCAATAATCTTTTCGACTTTTTCACGATTTTTTCCTGACATGACGAAGAGTTGTGTTACCCGTTCCTTGTTGCCAGTTGAAAGGTTCTGGTAGTCAGATCCTTCCTTGATTTCCCCGGAAATAACCCTGAAATAGGATACTTCACCCAAATGGGGTTCAATGGAGGTTTTAAAGATGATTGCTATGGCAGGACCTGTAGCAACGGGTTGAATTTCGGCACCTGTTTCATCTTTACGCGCGGGCATTTCTGCAGGTGAAGCCAGCGTTTCGGTAATAAAAGACATTACACTGTTAGTACCCATATTACGTTTGGCAGCTGTGGCAAAAACGGGGAAAATGTCACGGGAGATCATGCCCAGGCGTATTCCTTTGCGTATCTCGTCCGCTGTTAGCATACCCTTATCAAAATACTTCTCCATGAGCTCTTCGGAGCCTTCTGCTGCAGCTTCAACCAGGGTCAGGTGCATCTCTTCAGCACTTTTTAATTCAGAGGCCGGAATGTCGAGCACCTCAGGTTTTCCACCATCTTTCGGGTATTTCAGCAGTTTCATATCGATAAGGTCTATCACACTGTTGAATTCAAGGCCGGGATGAACGGGCCAGCCAACCGGTACCACCTTGTCACCAAATTGGCTTTTCATCTGCGCCATCGTTTCGGTAAGATTAACCTTTTCATGGTCGAGCTGATTCAAAATAAAAAAGAGGGGCTTATGAAGCCTGTTGCAAAGCCTCCAGGTAATTTCGGTGCCAACCTGTACCCCCTCCTGGGCATTGATCATCATCAGGGCTACATCAGCAGCATAAAGTCCTTCGATGGTTTCCCCGATGAAATCATGAAAACCCGGTGTATCTATAATATTGATCTTTTTACCTGCATACTCGGCATGCAGGATAGAAGCATAAACCGTGTTTCCCCGCTCTATCTCAATCTGTTTGTAATCTGATACTGTATTTCTGTCATCCACGGATCCGCGGCGGTTAATCTGTCCACTCTCGTATAACATCGCTTCGGCAAAGGTCGTCTTGCCTGATTTAGCCCCTCCAATCAGGGCAATATTTCTAACATCGTTCGTCTGATAAACCTTCATGATTTATTGTGCTTGTTTTTAATTGAATACTCTTTGTGATAACCAGCCTTAACGGGACGTCAAAAATATAAAAGATCAGTGATTTTACAAAATGGATGTGTTGATACAATGAATGTCTATTCAACGTCCTCCTACTTCGGATCCATAATTTTTCATTACCATTGTAGTAAAGGAGATCCGGGAACAGGTTTCTTCATCCTTGAATTTCACATAAAATGGAAAAATATACCCAAAGCAGATTGGGATTGACAAATCCAATGCTGATTAACCTTTCCTCATCGGATTAATTGGGGTGATTCTTCACCCATGAATTCCATGTTGGGTTTATTACAAAAAGCCTATCTTCGTTTTCAATTCAGGAGTAGTTTATGGATCGGGAATTATTTTTCAGGCAGTTATATTTTGGATCAGTGGTGGTCCGTGTTCTTCTTGATAAACCTTTGAGATGGACGGTTTTTTTTAGAAGCTAAGAGATTGTTCTCAAAGATTAACCAGGGATGGATTGAAAAGCATAAGCAGAATGAAAAAACATCGCCGTTTGATACTGATGGTAATTGCTCTTGCAGTTGTGGTACTGTTTATAGCCACAACACGCCGTCATCAGCAGGGGAAACATGCGGGTACCGAAAGGCCGGAATATTTGCTGGTGATCCATGGGGGAGCAGGAGACATGACACGGGATGCCCTGCATGATACGATGGTGGCGAAATATCATGATGCACTCCGGGCTGCTCTCATCACCGGTCATCGTATTCTTGACACGGGAGGGAGCAGTCTCGATGCGGTTGAGGCTGTTGTAAGGTATATGGAAGACCATCCTTTATTCAATGCCGGGCGCGGTGCTGTTTTTACAAGTGACGGCAGGAATGAACTGGATGCTGCCATCATGGACGGGAAAACAGGCATGGCTGGCGCAGTAGCCGGGGTAACCACCATAAAGAATCCGATTACGGCTGCCCGGGCTGTAATGGAGAATAGTCCCCATGTTATGCTTATCAGCAAAGGGGCTGAACTTTTTGCAGCGGAACAGGGGCTTGACATGGTTGACCCTTCGTATTTCTTTACCCAGGAGCGATATGACAGTTGGCGTAACGCCAGGGAGAAATTTGATAAAAAGGGCACCGTTGGGGCTGTCGCCCTGGACCGGCAGGGGAACCTTGCAGCTGCCACGTCAACAGGAGGTATGACCATGAAACGGTATGGCAGGGTAGGGGATGTCCCTGTGATCGGAGCCGGGACCTATGCCTCCAATGCTACCTGTGCCGTATCCTGTACCGGGCACGGCGAATATTTCATCCGGAATTCGGTTGCATACGATATGGCTGCCAGGATGGAATACCAGGGAGCCTCCCTTGCTGATGCTGCCTGTGAAATACTGCAACAGAAATTAAAAAAACAGGGAGGCACAGGAGGCCTGATCGCCATTGACCGTGACGGGAAGTTCACCATGGAATTCAACACCAAGGGAATGTTCAGGGGATACCTTCTGCCAAACGGTGAAATCCACGTAATGATCTTTAAGGATGAATGATGAATTGAACGAGGTGCGCAGGTTGCTGATGAGCCATTATTCCGGATCATTCACCATTATGCAGGCGGATTTGATCACACAAAGGAAGGCTCTTTTTGATCTCTACTGGCAGTGTTACCGATCATTGGAAAAACCTATATCAAACCGGGCAGGATGGGTTTTAAGCCATGCCATCCAAAAAAGGCCTGAACTGATCCTTCCATACCTCGATGAGATGTTGAAGATGGCTCATCTTCTGAAGTCTGACGGAGAAAAACGAAATCTGGTCAAGGTGTTGTCGCTGGTAACCATATCTCCGAACCTCCAGGGAGAGGCCATGGATCTTTGTTTCCGGTGGCTGAATGAAACCGGCGAGTCCATTGCGGTAAGAGCTTATTGCATGGATGTATTATACAATCTCAGTATTGATATCCCGGAAATAAAAGGGGAACTTGCCGCCATCATCGAAAACCATATGGACCGCTTTTCTGCCGGGTTGAAGAACAAAGGGAGTAAGATTTTACATAAAATTTATAAGAGCCGATGAGATGTTAGTGATCAACGGATCAGAAGAACCGGTTGATGCAAAATGGTATCATCAGAAATTATCTTCAGATGATAGGCGCCAGGTACAAGATGCTCGAGAGAGATGTTTTCTGTTGTATCTGAGCCAGGATTTTGCATGGTTTTAGACAATATCAGTCTTCCATCAGGATCGTACAGCAATATCTTTGCATGAGCTGAAGCCATATTGATCTTAAGATTCAGCAAGCCGGTTGTAGGATTTGGGTAAACCAGCAACCTGTCGTTGTTTTCAGGTTCATTTATGCCGATTGCAATATGGTGGATGGTATCGGATTGAGCGGAGCAGCCGTCCTGGTTAGTGACAACCACATGATATACTCCGCTAAGGAATGCGTGATAAACCTGCTGGGTGGCATTCGGTATCAGCATATTGTTGTAATACCACTGGTTGCCGTCGGGAGAGCTGGACGAAAGGTAATTGCCCGGTACGGAAACGTAAGAGATGGTGGGTTTTGGAGGTGCCTGAAGCTGAAATACAAGTATGGAATCGGTGACAGGGATGCATCCGGAGTAGGCGGCGGACACAGTGAGCTGGTAACTGCCGGTCTGAGCATAGGGTACCTGCAGGAATGGCTGTGTACCTGCAGGGGTGCCGCTATAGTTCCAGTTAAAGGTATATCCCGGTATGCTGCCCCATCCGATCAACGTTGTATCTCCGGGGCACACTCCCTGGTCGGTGAGCAGATCATTAAAAAGCGAGCAGCACTGGGTAGAAGGGATAGGTGTCCATGGCATACCGGAGATGGTGATGGCGATCGATAAAAAGCTGACGCCGGAGGTGGTACCCAACGGGGCCCCGCTCCATCCTGTCATCGCCATCCGGATAAACTGCGGATTTTTCTGGTTACAGGCTGTATTTCCGTCAGCATCGGTTTTTGTAAGGTAAAGGCTCATGTTCCCCGGGCCAAAAGTGTTGGTGCTGCCCAGTACATAATAACCTTCATCATCATTTGTGGCAAGGCCTGTCGGCCAATGGCCGTCAGTACCCGTGCTGCCGTAACTTTTTGCCCAGTTTATCTGTCCTGCCGTATCAAGCTTCATCAGGAATGTATTCCGGTTATTGGTTGTTGAGTCGGAATAATCGGTATAACCCGCTACAATAAAGCAGTCGTGGTTATCATCGAAAAGCATGTTGAAAGCCCGTTCAGCCTGGGGTGTGCCATAGGCATAGATCCAGTCCATATTCCCTGCTGTATCGGTTTTCATCATCACTGCGTCATAATTACCGATTCCCCCGGAAGGTGACCAGCCCAGGAAATAGTATGCATTATCGTATTCCACCACATCATTCAGCCGGTCGCCACCGGTGCTGCCGTAACGTTTTTTCCAGATAACATTACCGGTAGTATCGGTTTTCACTACAGCGAAATCACTGCTTCCACCGCCTGTGGAATCGTTTGTCAGGCCAGCTAAAAGGTAATGCCCCTGGCTGGTTTCGATTACCCCCATCATCTCATCGTCCTGAGGAGTAACAACTATTTTGGACCATATAAGGTTCCCGCCGGAGGTGAACTTACAAATCACAATGTCATCCTGGCTATTGCTGGAAGTCAATCCTGTGGTCACAAGGTGGCCGGTGGAAGTTTCGATTACCCGGTAAAAATTCACATTACCAACCATACTGGCTACTCCCTTTGACCAGATTACATTGCCAGCACTGTCGGTGCGGGTGATGGTACCTGCTTCATTTGATGATACATCTGAGGTATAACCCACTCCAACAACCTCATTGTTCTGAGTCACAATGATATCCCAGTTGGTTTCATCACCTTGTTCACCGTAGGTCTTTGCCCATTGTACCTCCCCGAATCGATTATATTTCACCAGAAAGGCGTCGGAAAGATTCCCGGTAACAGATTCGGTGTAACCGGTTGCGAGAAGGTTTCCACTCGGCATGGAGGTCAAATGGTAATTCCGGTCGTTGGAGGTTGTCCCGACTGTCTTCTGAAACCGGGTCTGTGCGGTTAATCCCCAAAAGCTCATGGCCAACAGGAAAAAAATAGCTTTTTTCATATTACATATGGATTGGTTTTCAGGAATAAAGATATAAAAGTTATCATGGCTAACTACATATCTTCAATATTTTGTTTTCAAAAAAGCGGATGACCGGCTGGTGGTCACCGGATTCAGCTTGCCATTGTAAGAAGAAGACAGATATTCCTGAATAATTCTGCTGTTTCGTCAGCGTGATTCTCTGGATTTAAGTTTCCGGGATGATGTCACCATTTTTCGCAGGATGCGGAGGCATTGGATTAACCTTTTTGATCCTTGTATTGCAGCACTTCTTCATGGACATAACTGATCTGCACGCCAGCCTGGGCAAACATTTCTTCTGATTCAGCCCCGGAATGGTATCGGTATTCACAAACCACCCGAACGATGCCGCAGTTAATGATGAGCATGGCACAGGTGCGGCAAGGTGTCATACGACAATAGAGTGTGGAGCCGTTAAGGGCGATACCGAGTTTAGCAGCCTGGCAAATAGCATTTTGTTCCGCGTGAACGGTACGGACACAATGCTGGGTAACAGTACCATCTTCATGGGTGATCTTCTTGAACTGGTGACCGGCTTCATCGCAGTGCGGGAGGCCTACCGGTGATCCAACATATCCTGACACCAGGAGCTGGCGGTCCCGGGCTATTACACAGCCGCTACGCCCACGGTCACAGGTTGCACGTTTGGCCACCGTTCGGGCAATCTCCATGAAATATTCATCCCAGCTGGGCCTTTGGTATTGAGATTTTTTATCCATCTATTAGGGTCTTTATTTACTTTTTGCTCACAGTATTTTTTCCAGTTCCTGGTAAAGTTCTTCGACAGTTCCGTTGTTGATGAGCACTACATCAGCCATTTCAATGCATCGCTTAAGGTTCTGTCTGGTGGGATCGGTAGCGTACATCTCCCGGTCTTCGTTAGCAACAAAAGTTTTAAAATCAATATGGTCAGTTTCAGAACCCCGGCTACTGATCCGCTTATAACGCAGCTTTTTGTCAGCATCCACTGCCAGGAGCATAAAATTGTCCGATTGGCGAAGGGCATTCACCTCTCCAGGTGTACGAAGGCTCTCAATCACACAATCGTTCCCTGCTATCAACGCTTTCTTGTACAACTCCTCGATGATAAAGGAGGATGAGTATTTTGCCCTCAGATCATTGGCAACAACTACCATGCTGTCCCGGTTGACCGGCATACCTCTTTTTTGTATTTCATCGGTAAGGTATCCGCGAACCGAATAGTGGGTAAATCCCCTCTTTTTCATCAGATAATCGACAATGGTCCCTTTTCCTGCGCCGATTGTACCGGTAATTCCTATAATCCTCATCCTTCAATACATATTGTTGTTTTTTAACTCGTTGATCCACCCCTCTCCTTCGGGTGACTGCAGGAGGGAATGATCCATCATTGCCAGCAGGGCAGCTGGTTCAGTACCGACCAGAAGATGTGCTCTGTGTGTTTGGTGGAGAAACCGCTCTGCCACAAAAAGATCCAACTGCTTCACCAGGTGGTCAAAATAGTTGTTGACATTCAGCAATCCGCATGGTTTGCCGGAAAGACCCAACTGGAACTGGGTCAGCATTTCGAATATTTCATCCAGTGTCCCATAACCTCCGGGCAAAGCAACGAATGCGTCCGACAGGTCATAGATCAGCTCTTTCCTTGCACTCATTCCTTTGACAATCCGCATATCCTTGACACCACTATGGGCAAGTTCCTTATGTACCAGTTGTGCCGGTATGACACCTATAACCTTTCCGCCTGCGTTCAGCATGGTATCAGCGATTACCCCCATCAGGCCGATATTGCCCCCGCCGTATACCATGGTGATGTTGTTTTCTGCGAGATACATTCCCAGCCGGGCGGCCTCCTTGCTGTAGATGGCATCCCTGCCGATGGATGAGCCGCAAAAAACGCCCACCGACCTGATTTTCCTGACAGTATTCCTGTTGATCACCCGACAAAGGTAGCAACTTTAGCATATCTTTGCCATTATGAATGATGAACAGAAAATCGAGCTTTATCCCTTGAAATTCAAGCCCCTTTTCATGGTAAAACCTTGGGGGGGAGACCGTTTAAAGCGGGAATTCGGGTTTCCTGGTACTCCTTCGGAACTGTGCGGAGAGGCCTGGCTCCTGTCGGCTGTACCTGGGAATGAAACTGTCGTTGCCAATGGGATGCTTAAAGGCAATACCTTGTCGGAAGTGTATGAGGTGTTCATGGATGAACTGACAGGTAGTGCTGTTCAACGTAATTTCTCCGGTCAGTTCCCATTGCTGATCAAAATACTGGATGCGAGCCAATGGCTATCGATTCAGGTGCATCCTGATGATGACCTGGCCAAAGTCCGGTATGGCACCACGGGGAAAAACGAGATGTGGTATATCCTGGATGCAGAGCAGGGGGCACAGCTCATCAGCGGTTTTGCAAAGGAACTGGACAGGAATGCTTTGTTATTTGTTGCAGAAAATGGTCTTCTTCCTGATGTGGTTCATTATGAGCGTGTTTCGAAAGGAGATGTCTTTTACACACCTGCCGGAAGGATCCATGCCATCGGACCAGGTATCCTGCTTGTTGAAATACAGCAGACTTCGGATATCACTTACCGTCTTTATGACTGGGACCGTACTAATGACCAGGGGATATCAAGGGAAACCCACATCGGGGCAGCACTGGATGCTGTGCATTACGAGCTTACACATAATGCTAAGACATCATTTGATAAGGAAAGAAACGGTACAAGTCTGGTGCTGGCCACCACACATTTTACCACCAGTTTCATTTGGTGCGATTGCCCTATGAAGAAAGATTATACCTTGCTCGATTCCTTTGTGATCTGGCTGGTAATCAAAGGAAAAGGTACAATGCGGAGCGAAGACAGCATCGAGGGTTATCAACCGGGGGAGGTTATCCTGCTACCAGCCATCACAGGGATGGTAGAATTAAGACCAGATGAACCATCCGAAATCCTGGAAGTATATATTTGATCTGAAACAGATTATCATTTCCGATTTCGGGAAAATCCATATCTTTGCCCGGGTTTGCCTGGTCTTGGAAGAGGGTAGCCTGCACAGGTCTGCAATGAAGGCAGACCTGGATGTATGTTCAAAAATGTAAATACAGGAAGGAATGCAACCGGAATTAAGTGAACAGGAGGAGATACGTAGGGAATCACTGGCAGCGTTAAGGAAGATGGGTATTGAACCTTACCCCGGCGGACTTTTCCCCGTGGATGTAACGGCGCAGGAGATTCTTACCCGATATCCGCAGAATCAGTCCTTATTCAGGAACGTGTGCATTGCCGGGCGGATGATGAGTCGACGGATTATGGGGGCAGCTTCGTTTGTTGAGCTACAGGATACCACAGGGCGGATCCAGGTCTATTTAAAGCGCGATGACCTGTGTCCCGATGAGGATAAAACTTTGTACAATATTGTTTTTAAGAGACACATGGATATCGGTGACATCATCGGTGTCAGGGGATATGTGTTTGTGACCCAGATGGGAGAGATCACCATCCATGCTACCAGCCTGATACTGTTGAGCAAATCACTGCGGCCCTTGCCGGTCGTAAAGGAAAAGGAGGGAAAGACCTGGGATGCCTTCACTGATCCGGAACAAAGGTACCGGCAGCGTTATCTCGATTTGATTGTCAATCCGCAGGTGAAAGAGACCTTTGTTAAAAGAGCTGCCCTGATCCAAACCATGAGGCAGTTCCTGATCAACAAAGGATACCTTGAGGTAGAAACACCTGTATTGCAGCCGCTGTATGGTGGTGCAGCAGCCAGACCTTTTAAGACGCATCATAATGCACTGAATTCCACATTGTATCTTCGTATTGCCAATGAGCTTTACCTGAAACGGCTGATCGTCGGCGGATTTGCCGGTGTGTTTGAATTTGCGAAAGACTTTCGCAATGAAGGGATGGACCGTTATCATAATCCGGAGTTTACCCAGATGGAACTCTATGTGGCGTACAAAGATTACAACTGGATGATGGAACTGGTGGAGGAGATGGTAGAGGCCATTGCCATTGCCATGCATGGGACAACACGTTTACAGTCAGGCGATCATGAGATCGATTTTAAAAGACCATGGAAGCGGTTTACCATGTTTGAAGCCATTGAGCATTATACCGGTTTAGATCTTTCGGTGATGGATGAAGGGCAGCTAAGGGAAACAGCCCAAAAACTGGGTGTAGAAACCGATCCTTCGATGGGTAAAGGCAAGCTCATTGATGTAATTTTCGGGGAGTGCTGCGAAGGGAATCTTATACAGCCAACCTTTATTACCGATTATCCCATTGAGATGTCGCCCCTTGCCCGCAAGCACCGTTCAAAGGCCGGACTTGTTGAAAGGTTTGAAGCGATCTGTAACGGAAAGGAGATTTGCAACGCTTTCAGTGAATTAAACGATCCCATCGATCAGCGTGAACGTTTTGAGTTGCAGGTTGAGCTTGGCAAGCGGGGTGACAGCGAAGCTATGGCACTGGATGAGGACTACCTGAGGGCATTGGAATATGGGATGCCGCCAACCGCCGGTCTTGGTGTCGGGATTGACAGGCTTGTAATGGTTATGACCAACGAACGTTCTATTCAGGATGTGCTGCTGTTCCCTCAGATGAGACCGGAGAAACGGATTCAAGCTTTGTCAGATGAGGAATTCATCGCACTCCAAATCCCGGATGCCTGGATTCAGCCTTTGCGTCAGGCAGGTCTTACAACAAAAGAAAAGCTTGCTTCTGCCAACCTGAATAAACTTTTTAACGACCTTTGCGGCTTACGTAAAAAACTGAAAATCGAAGTGCCCGTTCCTACCAGGGAGGAGATTGAGCAATGGATCATGAATGCTTCACATTAGTGATATTGATGAGTTACCGGTGGCATATTCTTTGAAAATAATCCAATTTAATAAATATATCCATCTATATATCCATTAAAACAGTAGAAAATGAAAACGAAACTTGCCAGTAAGACAGCTTTTCTGATCATTGCAATCATTATGATGACAGCAGGTGCCTTGCCGGCCCAGACCATTGCAGAGGCCGGAGAACTTTTCAATCAGGGTAAAGCTTCCCTCACTGCCGGGGATAACAAGGCAGCAATCGAGAAATTCAACGCCTGTATTGACATGTGTAGAAAGATTGATACCGGAGAAGCCATTATTCTGAAGGAACAGGCCATGGGTGCTTTGCCCAGTTTGTGGTACGGGTATGCAAAACAGTTGTTTGACAACAACCAGGTGGAGGAATCCATAGAAACCTATAAGACCACCCTGAAAGTAGCTGGTGAATATAATGATGTTGTGGTTCTGGATATGACAAGGAGTGTGCTCGCTCAGCTTTTTCTTAAAAATGGTAATGAAAAATTTAAAAATAAAGATTTTGAAGGCGCAGTCGGAGACCTGAAGAACTCCCTTGTGTATGATTCTGTTAATACAACTACACTGCTTCTCATGGCATATAGTTACCGGAGGCTTGACAATACCAGCGAGATGCTTAGGTATTTCAAGGCGACCATTGATGCAGCCGGAAAGAATGACAGGAATGCACCCAAAGCTTCTGATGCATTGTTGAATCATTACATGAATACCGGTGCAAGGATGATCAATGACAAGAATGTGGCTGATGGTCTGAAATATCTTGACAGTGCACTGGTGTATGGTGAAAGCGGTGATCTTTACTATTACTATGCGGTCGGGTACTACGCCGATCAGCGGTATGATGATGCCATCGCAGCTGCAGAGAAAGCCATCATTCTGGATCCCGATAACAAGGAAAATGTGGCTAAGTATTACTTTGAGATAGGGCAGGCCTGGTATGCCAAGAAAGACAACGACAAAGCCTGTGAGGCATACAAACTGGCAAACTTCGGAAGAACAGCACTTCGCGCTGAACCCATGATCAAGGCACTGAAATGTAAATGATACGGCACCATGCCTTCAAACGGCAATGCAGGAGGAAGAAGGCCCCGAAATGCCAGATGGGTTTCGGGGCTTTTTATTTCCGAAAAATCTGCATTATGTTAAGATGATTTCCGGATCTATCAGGATTTTACGATTTGATAAAATACCCCCCTGGTTCGTTCAGAGGGTTCTATACTGCCGGCAACAGTAAGTTCACGAAGGTATTTGCCGACTTCAGTCATCCGCATTCCCAGGATACGGGACAGGTCTTCGGCTGTGCAGGGGCGCCGGGCGATGGTTTCAAGGATGGTGTTTTCAATATCCTTCCGGTAGGTCTTGGCTCCCTGTCCGTGGTGTGATGAAGCAATGATCTCGATATTAGGCATCCCCCAGCTTGTGGCGATTTGGTTCAACTGTTGCCTGGAAGCATCATGCAGGTCGGAGATGGCTCCGGGCCTGTCGAGGGTGTTCAACTGCACGGTATCGGGATGGATGCGCATAACAGCTTCCCTGAGTTTCTCAAGTTCAGCCGGGTGATCATTATATCCGGGAAGGATGAAAACCTCAAGCCATATCTTCCCGGTGAATTCTTTCCTGAAATCGATCAGCCCCTGCAAGTGATTCTTAAGGGTAAGCCCTGGTGCAGGCTGGTTTATTTTCCGGAATGTCTCTTCTGTGGCTGCATCCAGCGAAGGTAGCACCACGTCGGCTTCATAAAGATCCATCCGTACATCTTTATTATAAAACAGGGTTCCGTTGGTAAGAACGGCTACAGGAATACCGGGCTTCCGGTTTTTGATGAACTGGATTGTATCTCCGATCCGTAGGTTTAATGTGGGTTCCCCAGAACCGGAAAAGGTGAAATAATCGGGATCCGGATTATGCTCAAAATAGGAGTTCAGTTCAGCAATTACCTCGTCGTAAGGCACATATTCCATCCTTTCAGTGGTTAGCTTTGTCGTCCTGCAAACTTCGCAATAGACACAGTCCATTGAGCAAACTTTAGCCGGGACCATGTCGATCCCCAGTGACATCCCAAGCCTTCTTGAAGGGACCGGGCCAAACAGGTATCTGAACTTCATGATGATAGCAAAATTAATAGCAAGCCATCAAAGGTATCAATATGGGATTTATATTCAAAATGAAATTCCGGAATGAGGACTTTTACCGGTATGGGATCAATTCATCAAGGGTTTTTTCTTTCAGTTCAGTCCAGTGGGTAAAAAACTGCTGTCCGGCACTATTAATCCTTTCATGCGGATTGATCAGGCTGATTAGCCGAGGGAGGGATAATTCAGCCAGCAGCCCGGGCCTCTCATTTCCTCCACCGGTGAAATAGCGTATTTGTTCAATCGGGAATTCCTCAATGGTGAGTTTCTGTCGGAAGGGGGATGACTGTATCGGTTGTGCTGTCAGGGGTATGGCGATGGCAATGGATTCTTGTAACCCAGCTATACCGGCTCCCGGGGAGATGGAACGGACATTCCGCGATGGATATCTTTGAAGTGATATGACCGACGCCTGAGCTACCTGTATGTCAGGTTCTGTGACCACTGACACAGGGGATTTTATCCGGGCTTTACTGGTTAGTGTTGAGGCAACCTGTGTCTTGACAGCAGTACCGGTCGGGTCATCATAAACAGGATTTTTGTTTATAAGGTCTGTAAGGGATTTTTCTGGTGCGACCACCCGTGTATCAATGGATGGATTCCTGTTGATCAGGAAAATGCCTGCAATCACCGCAAGAGATGCAGCAATGGATACCACCCGGATGATCTGTTTCCTTGAGATCAATGGAATGATCCTGCCCCTTCTAAGGTTTTCTTTTTCAGGGAATTTCACGGTTAAATCAGGTGTGAGCCTGGAGGTTTGAAAATGCTTCAGACGCAAGGCAATATCGGGCCGGTTGGTAAGACAATTCCGGAATGCTTCATTCTGCTGGGGGGTAAGGTCATCATCAAGATATGCAATGATGACCTCATCAGCGATTTCCTGATCCGGGGTGAAGGGGAGCAATAGTAATGGCTGCCTGAGGACCTCTTTATTTTCAAAGGTAACTTTCGGATTGGGCTGCATTTGGGTGGCTTCAAACAACATGGCTTCCCGTCGGTGTTGTGGATGATCTTCCAGGAACCTGTCAAGTGCTGTCTGGGATGCCCCGTTAAGTTCGCCATCCATCCGGGCCATCACAAATTCAAGGAAATTTACTTCACTGACCGATTTGTCATTGATGGTTTTTCTAAGAAAGGTAAGGTCGGGTGGATTGCTTTCATCAGGGAGGGTACAAGGGTCAATGTTGATGATATCTTCAATTTCTTCATGGATAGAAGGGTTTGCATCCAGGAAAAGGGCAAAAGCGGCGGCTGTCTCTTCCGGTAGTATCCCGTCGATCCAGTCGATAACATATTCCTGGTAATTATGCAGCGTAATTTTCATTCTTTGTATTCTTTCATAATCAGATCACAAGGTCGGTACTGACCAGGTAATCTTTCATGGAAACCCTTGCCCTGTATATATAGACTTTTACCTGTGATTCATTGAGTTTCAGAATATCGCCGATTTCTTTGTATGAGTAGCCTTCATAGTCTCTCAGCAGCAGGGCTGATCGCTGGACTTCCGGCAGGCGCTGCACCGCCTCATCGAGGATCTCCTTTAAGTCGGAGTACTGGTAGTCAGTTGCTGCCTGGTTCCTGTCAAAATCCTCAGATGAAATCTGTTTCCGGTTCTTTCTGATGGTATCGATCATAATGTGGTAAGCGGAGGTGAACAGGTAAGATCTGGATTTTTCATAACTGATGGTATCCACCCGTTCCCACATCCTGGTAAATGCCTCCTGCACTACATCCCTTGCTGTTTCATCATCCCTGATGTTTTTCAGTATGAAGCGGTACACGTTGTCGGCATGTTGGTCAACACAAAGGTTGAACTCCGTAGTGGTCATGAATGAACGGTTCGGTTTATTTGTAAGGTTATGACGGCTTTAAGACCGGAATGTTACAGTTGAATGCTAAAAAGAGGGGAGTCACCTGATCAGGGTGACTGTCCCTTTCATTTTCAGGTCCTTAAGGATATTATCGCCGTAATCAAAGGTAAATTCTGCTGTCCAGACATATACCCCTTCCGGAGCATCAATGCCGTTGATTTTCCCGTCCCATCCTGATTCCGGGTCTGAGGAGGTGGCAAGCACACGGCCGAAGCGGTCATAAATATGCAGGTTGAAATGGGTGATATTGATCCCGGTCGGCATAAATCTGTCATTTATGCCGTCACCATTGGGACTAAAGGCATTGGGAAAGAATGTGGAGCTTATATCTTTAACGATCACGGGTTTCTTTACCATATCAATGCATTCGTTAGGGTCAGTTACAGTAAGTTTCACCGTATAGGTACCCAGGTCCGAAAAATGGTGATCGGGGTGTTGAGTTGCAGATGTATTGCCATCGCCGAAATCCCATAACCATGCTGTGATGGGTCCCGGGGTAAGGTCGGTAAAATGGACCCATCCATCTTCGATATACACGACAGGGGGAGAGGCGATAAAATCAGCCAGCGGGGCGGGAATAAGCGGGATGTTGATGTGTCCTGTAACATAACATACACTATCGGTTGCGGTTACAGTATAGTTGCCTGCGGGTAAGTTCATGGCTATAGCCCCTGTTTGCGTTGGATTGCTGTTCCATACAAAGTAGTAGGGAGGATAGTCACCGGTGGCCGTGGCAACGGCTTTCCCTTTATAATAACCGCAACTGTCGGGTGACAGGAGGTTGACTGCAACCTGGGGTTCTTTATGGTTTGTTAATACAACACTATCTGATGCGGCACATCCGTTTGCGTCGGTTATGCTGATGATGTATAAACCGGCTGTCAGGCCACTGATGACAGGTGTTGTCATCGGAGGGGTGGTATTCCAGATAATATTTAACGGGTTGGTACCACCGGTGACAAGAACCGTGATAGAGCCATCCGCAGCTGAACACTTTTCATCGGATACAGCGGCAAAATGAATATCAGGGCCCGGTTCATCCAGAACAGTGATGGTGTCGTAAACATTAAGGCAGTCATAAGCATCCTGTACCTTGACGGTATAGGTACCTGCAGCCAGGTTGGATAGGAGTTGTGACCCGGGTATGAAGCTTCCGTTCCAGTAAATTGTGTAAGGGCCTGTACCACCGGCTGTGATCTGGATTGCGATTTCCCCGTCATGATTGCTGCAATGATCGGGGTGGATGGAATAGGACAGGGTTGGGGGTTGGATCGGGATGCCGTTTGGTGCCCTGGGTGTAGGTGTTACAGGGGAGGGGTGCCAGGTTGGTTTTCCATCCTGGATCCGCTGGAAAGACAGAAATGTACCGGGCAGGATATGCCCAACGTAGGTGATCCCTGGTATACCACTGGCTGCTGCGTGGATCTTGGTGCCCCCGCATGCCATGGTGTTCACGATCATATTCTGGTATTCAGCTTCCTGATAAAGGCTTTGTGCGTTACCCTGGTAATCATTCCAGTAGATGGCATCCACAGGGGAACCCTGTGGGTTGTACAGTGCAATCCATCCCCATGCATCCCTGAGAAACCAACGGGTCGGATCACCGCACAAATACTGAATACTAAAGGTGTTTTGTCGGTATTGTGTGATATTGAAGTCATTGAAAGGCACTTGTGCATTATTCCCCCCGACGATTAAAAAGCCGAGAGGTGGTATTTTTGTGCCATGCGGGAAGGTAAAAACCCCCCAGTTGTCACCGCTGACCGGGGAGTTGGCATTGCTGCCCAGGGTCCAGCAACTGATATCGGCAGTGTCGCAGGGATGGGTGTTAAACAGTTCGATATACTCCCTGTTGTAAGGAGGTTGCATGGAGGTGCTGACACTGTAAAGTGAATTGGCGTTGGCTGTATTCTGGGAGCTGAAATCCATCGGATTAGGCGCTGGCCCTGCCATCACCTCATTGATAACCACAGATTGTGCAGTTGTGCTTAAGACTATGGTCAGCATCAGGAAGACAACCATCCAGCCTCTCATGGTATCAATAACTTAGTTTATTATCTTTCCAGTGTTCATATCAGGTTATACATTATTTATATGCATAACAAAGCAGAAATGGAAAAAAGTTCTGATCAATTCAGGTCGTTCGATTACAACTCCGGATTGACCGCATAAAGATAATGCAAAAATGGTTGTTGTTCAAACCTGAAGGGATAAGATCAACCAGGGAAGGAAATCATTGTTCCATCTGCAGAAAAAAGCATGCAGGGTTCGAACTGTTGAAAATGATGTACATTTGAAGGATGGATTATCAGCCTGAGTACCATGCACAGGACGCAGGTTAATGTTTATGAGTACAAGAAAGTGAGTACAAGATAGTGAGGATGAGATAACCACAATCATCAGTTGTTTAATACAGATATGAACAGGAAAGAGGCATTTTTTACATTGACGTACGGATTGTATCTTGTCAGTTCTTCTGATGGCAAGAAAAGCAATGCTTACATAGCCAACACAGTTTTTCAGGTTTCCTCCAGGCCGGCACGGTTGGCCATCAGTTGTCACAAGGAGAATCTGTCGGCCGGGCTGATAGACCAAGGAGGCGCATTTGGGGTTTCAGTGCTGCAGAAAGACACTCCCCTTGAATTTATACAGCGGAATGGATATCAGACAGGCCGGGAGCAGGATAAGTTCATGCACCTGAATTACAAGAAGGGAATCACTGGTATTCCTGTCATATATGATTATTCACTGGCCTGGTTTGAATGCAGGGTGGAGCAAAAGACAGATGTCGCGACACACTGGCTTTTTATCGGCGAGGTGGTTGATTATGGATTGTTGAGCAGCTATGAAGAGCCGTTGGACTATGCCTGGTACCGTAAGACGTATAAAGCAGTTTCACCCCAAAAGGCCCCGACTTTTGTTTCGGAAGAGGATTCGGAGACCGGGAAAATTACTGGAGAGGGTTTGGCAAGTTATGCCTGTGCTGTATGTGAATACATTTATCATCCGGGGAAAGGGGATCCTGCCAGGGGCATACCACCTGGGACCGCATTCGATGACCTGCCCGATGATTGGGTATGTCCTGTATGTGGGGCAGGAAAAATGGTATTTGCCGAAACGTCGGCTGATTACTGAGCCAGGTTGTTTTTGCTTACGATACTCAGGGTATCACGGGCAATCACCAGTTCTTCGTTGGTCGTTACCACCATGGTGGTGGTTCGTGAACCTGGTTTGGAGATCACCAGGTCTTTACCGTGAAGTCCTTTATTTTTCTCGACATCCAGTTCAACACCGAAGAAATGCAGGTCTTTACACACCTTTTCCCGCACGGTACAGTCATTTTCACCGATCCCCCCGGTAAATATAAGAAGATCAATGCCATCCATGACGGCTGTATAGGCGCCGATGTATTTTTTCACTCTATGGCAATACATGTCCTGGGCAATCCGGGCTCTTTCATGACCATCCTGGGCTGCACTTTCAATATCGCGCATATCGAATGACAATCCTGAAACTCCCATTACGCCACTTTTTTTATTCAGAAGATTATTGATCTCTTTATAATCAAGATTCTCTTTTTCCATCAGATACAATACGACACCGATATCGAGGTCGCCTGCACGGGTTCCCATGATAAGCCCTTCGATAGGGGTGAAGCCCATAGAGGTTTCAACCGACATCCCTTTGTCAATAGCAGCGATGGAGGCCCCGTTGCCGAGGTGGCAGGTGATGATTTTCAGTTCTTCCCAATTCTTGCCCAGGATATCGCATGCCTTCTGGGCTACAAATTTATGGCTGGTTCCATGGAAGCCGTACCGGCGTATGTTATACTTTTCGTAATACTCGTAAGGTATTCCGTAAAGGTATACATGTTTGGGCATGGACTGATGAAAAGAGGTATCGAAAACGGCAACCTGGGGCACATCCGGAAGGATGGCATCAATGGAAAGGATCCCTTTAAGGTTGTGAGGATTGTGCAAAGGTGCCAGTTCACAGCATCTCTCGATGTCCTGTTTCACCCAGTCGGTGATTCTGACACTGGTCCGAAAATTCTCGCCACCATGGGCCACGCGGTGACCGACAGCTGAAATCTCATCCTTGCTTTTAATAACACCCTGGGCAGGATGGACAAGGATTTCCAGGATGAGGTTAATGCCAGTTTGATGGTCAGGAACATCCTTAACCATATTGAACTTATCCCTGTTTTTAGCGCTGTGGGTCAATTCAGCGTTTTTCATGCCGACTCTTTCCACAATGCCTTTGGCGAGGAGGTCGGCGTCATGTGACATGTCGATCAACTGGTATTTGATCGATGAGCTTCCGCAATTCAACACAAGTACCTTCATGGGGCAATGATGATTTATGGGTAATTATTGATGGAGGCCAGCTGCCTGGTTGGCGGTGATGGCAATAAGGTTTACGATATCTTCGACAGAGCAGCCCCTGGAGAGGTCATTGATGGGAGCAGCCATACCCTGCAGGACTGGTCCGACCGCTTCGGCGCCGGCAAGGCGTTGCACAAGTTTATAGGCGATGTTACCTGACTGAAGGTCGGGAAATATGAGCACATTTGCTTTTCCGGCAATAGGGCTCCCGGGAGCTTTGCTGAGGCCGATGTTTTCAACGATAGCCGCATCTGCCTGCATCTCTCCGTCGATCAGAATGCCGGGGGCCATTTCTTTGGCTATGTTTGTTGCATTCACTACTTTATCGACCATGGGATGGGAAGCGCTTCCCTTGGTTGAGAAGCTGAGCATGGCTACACGTGGTGTAATGCCGGCAATGGCCTCGGCTGTTCGGGCAGTGCTTACTGCGATCTCGGCCAGCTGGTTTTCTGTCGGATCCGGATGTACAGCGCAATCAGCAAAAACCAGAATCCCGTCATCGCCCCATTTTTTGTCTTTCAGGATCATGATGAAGGCACCGGAAACAACGCTGATGCCCGGCAGTGTACGCACGACCTGGAAGGCAGGACGAAGGACATTGCCGGTGGCATTGGCGGCGCCGGCGACCTCACCGTCAGCATCCCCGTTCTTGATCAGAAGGGTGGAAAGGTAGAGCGGATCCTCAACCTGCTTTAATGCTTCCTCGGCCGTCATCCCTTTTCCTTTTCGGATGGAATAGAGCAGGTCGGCATATTCCTGTTTGCGTGGATGGTTCACCGGATCAATGATCGTGGCCCGGGGAACATTCATCAGCCTCTTTTCTTCCGCCATCCGCAGGATTTCGTCCGGATTCCCGATCAATATGATCCTCGCGATACCTTCGTCGATGACAATATCGGCAGCCCGGAGTGTCCTTTCTTCCGTACCTTCAGGCAACACAATGCACTTGTTGGTTGCCCTGGCACGATGCCTTATTTGGTCCAGTAATTCCATGATTCCCTTTCTATTGATAAAATATAGAAGTCTGCTGCAACCTCTCTGTCATAAAATTAATGGGTCCGCTTTACGGATCGGATGATCCGTAAAGATGATCCTGTTAACATGCTGATGAACAATCTTGCAGCGATTTTCTGCAGCGCAAAAATATATTTATTCCATGAATGTTCCTAATCTGTTCAATAAAAATCAACCACAATAAAGAAGCTGCCCGTTGTTTAAGCAGCTTCCATGTTGCAATGAAAAGGGTGGGTATATCGGGTACCTGTTAATCCCAGTTTGCCAGGGCAATGCCAAAAGAAACAGGATAGAGTTCAGGGCCTTTTCCAGTCTGGAATAGGGTGAGGAAATTATATTCGGCGAAGAAATTCAGGGGCCCCCATCCCAGTTTGACAATACCTGCAACCCGGTAAGGATTGAGGTAGAAGTTGTCCCACTCCTTCTCTTTGACTTTCTTGCCGTCTTCCAGGTAATTATATTTCGTGTGTGAACACAGCCTTAGTCCAAGGTTGGCACCTGCTCCGAAGTGGAAGCTGTTTTTGGATGACTTGCTGTTGGTCTGGTATTCGATCATGAAGGGGACCTTCAGGTAGGAACAGGATAGTTTGCTCTTGTCAAAGATCAGGCTATCGGCCGGAACCAGTGCGGCAATTTTGCCATCTATCTTTTTAATATAGTTGCTCCCCTCGAATTTATAATTGTTGAATTCAATGCCAAGCCCGGTTACCAGTCCGAGGTTCTGTTTAATGATGGGCAGGTTGGCTTCCAGCAGGTTCAGGTTGACTACAAGAGAGTTGGGAATTTTCACCTCCATGAATTCACCCCCTTCAGGGAGCTTGAATTCGTAGTTCCTATTCATATATGTATTGATGCCCAGCTCAACACCCTGGAAATGGCCGTTGAAATTGGCCTTTTTCTTTTCCTGTTTCTTCTTCATCTTATCCATAAAATCTTCTAGTTTACCGCTGTCATCCAGATGGATATCGATGTCGATATCTTCCTTATCCGGTTTACCGGAGACAGAAGCAACACTGGTGACTTCAAGATTGTTGCTTAAAGGTTCTGACACCAGTTTAAGTGAAGCAGCCCCTGAAACCCTTCCTTCCACTTTATCGGTTACATTGATCTGTCCGCTGCTGGCACCTGAGGCAGTTACATTGGCGTTGACTGTTTCCAGGTTTTCAAACTTGCCGTTTGCGGCACCGGTCATTTTAAGATTGAGCGATTCGGATTTTCCCGAAATATTCATCACGGAAGCACCCGACATATTGATATCCAGCGCAGCCAGCTGTACTTCCAGGGTCAGGATTGCTGCTCCTACGCCCTGCAGGTTCAACCGGTCCTGTATCAACATGGTCTTCCCTTCCAGTTTTGAAACATCCGAAAGCTGGATCCTGTTAAGCTGAGGTGCGGTGATGGTCACAACAGCTGTGCTGCCAGCCTTTGAAGAAACCTTTAAAATTTCATCCTTGCTTTTTACGGTCACCAGCCCCTGGTCATCTTCACTGGCTTCCACCATAACTGACATTGGGAATCCCTGGATAAGTTCAACCCGTGCAGTCCCTGCCAATTCAAGTTCGGTGAAAGGATCAACCGTACGTTCCTGTTGTATGGTCTGAGCATAAACCGGGAATGAGATAAAAAATATCAGCAAGACATGGAAAAAAGTTCCTGCATGAACATGTCTGTTTTTCAAAGAATTACTTGTTTTCATGATGGTTGTTTGATATAATAATGATGTTATTTATGATGATTCTTCCTGGATGAATGGATCCAATTCTAATCTGAATATTATTTGAAACTTGTGTGTATGACGTTCAGGTCACCTGTTTGTTACAGGTGAATATTTTTTATTGAAAACCGTTTACGTTTCAAGATTTCCCGTGAGCACGTATGAGGGCAGATGTTGATGTAGCGGTAATGGGATGTAAGGATATGGCACTGTTATTCTTCGGAGCTCCAGTGGTAGCTGTAAAGGCCTTCAACAAGCCGCCGCTTTTTCTCTTCATCCGAAAGTTTTTCGTATGCTGCTTTTTCTGCAAGGTGTGCTTCGATCTTTTTCATTTCAATGGCATGCTGCAGGGCCTGATAATCCCTTTCTTTTTGTTCACGAAGGAACTGGGATGCTACCTGTGGGAAGAGTTCGAGGAGCAGTTCCTCTTTTTCATTCTCTGCCAGCAGTCTGTCTCCAGCGTGTTCAAGTGCAGGATTGGGTTGTTTCTGGTAATGATCGATATTATACGGGATTTCATCACGCACGCCACAAATCATCTCTCTGAAATCGGGATCTATGGGGATGGGAGTTTTCCCATATTCCCCTTTTACCAGGCTGATAAACTGGTTGTTATTGGTGCTATAAGGTTTCAGGTTTTTGTTTTCGTCCAGCACATAATTTACGGCCTGCACGCCGACGATCTGGGATGTAGGGGTGACAAGAGGCGGACAACCGGCGGCAAGCCGGACCACCGGTACGATTTCCAGCACCCTGTTCAGCAGGTGATCCAGCTTTAGCTGTTTCAATTGTGCCAGCATATTGGTGTACATACCCCCCGGGATTTCAGCGTTTTTTACCTCTTCATTCGGTTCAGGCAATCCAAACCAATTTTCGATGGTCTGCGTGGCTTCAAGGAGTTTTTCCTCATCCATTTTTGTGGCAGCTTCGATTGCTTTTCCAAATTGTTCATCAACCTCAGGGGGCAGTGTATCAGTGGAAAGGTCGAATGGTCGCGGCAACGGATAGTTGTCGAGATCCGCATGTTCTTTCCGGATCAGAGCCAGCTCGCGGTTGATCTTGCCGACAATCTCAAGGTTCACACCGGTGTCAATGCCCAGTTTGTTGCAGAAGATCTGAACGATCTCAAAAGAGGGGGCAGCCGGCCCACCGCTGAAGTTAAGGATAGAGGTATCCACGATATCAACCCCGTTCATGATGGCTGTCACGGTGGAAGCCAGTCCATATCCCGGAGTACAGTGTGTATGGAAGTCAACAGGAATAGAGATCTGCTCTTTCATCCTGGAGATGATCCTGGCGGCTCTGCGGGGGGGGACCAAACCAGCCATATCCTTGATCGTGATCATGTCGGCTCCCATCATTTCCAGCTCTTTCGCCTTTTCGATGAAGTAGTCGGTCCTGAAGATTTTCCTGGGTAATTTCTTCGTTTGCCAGAAAGAACGGGCTCTCTCTTTCAGGGTGAACTTCGGGTCGATGGTGTAACAAACACAGCAGTCTGCCAAACCGCCATGAGCTTTAACATAACTGATGGTTGACCTGATGTTGTCGGTATCATTCAAAGCGTCGAAGATGCGCATGATGTTGATTCCTGAATTGATGGCGTTCCGGTTAAAGCCTTCAATCACGCTTTCGGGATAGGGGCTGTATCCGAATAGATTCCTTCCCCGTGAGAGAGCCGTCAGTTTGCATTTATCCCCGATCTCCCGGCGAATTGTTTCCAACCGCTCCCACGGGTTTTCCTGCAGGTATCGCATGATCGAGTCGGGTACAGCACCCCCCCACACCTCCATGGCAAAAAATCCGGTATCCCGGTAATAGGGAAGTACTCTGTCGACCTGATTCTGGTTCATTCTGGTGGCGAAGAGGGACTGTTGTCCATCGCGAAGCGTCAGATCTCTGATTTTAAGTGTTTTATCCATTATTGTTCTGTTTCCTGTCAGCATTTGAAGGTAGATACTACGCAATATTCTGATAGGGATGTTAAGATAATTTTCAGTGCAAAGATACCCAATACCTTGAAATAATTCCAGAGAAGAAACCGGGTTATTGGGTATATGCTATTACGCGTCCGGCAGATAATATAGAAGACCAGATAAAGGATACAGCCATACAGGGCGGTTTATCTGGAAACAGTCGGGGAGAGTGTTTCTTCTCCGAGTATCCGGGAAGATTTCAGGTATTTCAGTGCTGTCATGAAAATGTCATCTTCATGATATCCACATTCATGGTACAGTTCATCCGTTTTGCCATGTTCCACGAAACGGTCTGGTATGCCAAGCCGGATCACAGGGGAGGCATAGTCGTGATCATTTCTGAATTCACTTAGTGCAGAGCCCAGACCGCCGTTGATGGTGCCATCTTCAACGGAGATGACACAGCGGAACAACTTAAACACCTGGTGCAGCAATTCTTCATCGATGGGTTTGAGGAATCGGATATCGAAGTGGGCCGGATGATATCCCTCTTTTTCGAGCCTGTCAATCGCGGCGGAGGCGAAATTGCCGGTATGACCGATGGTGACGATGGCAAGATCCTGACCTTCACGTACTTTTCTTCCCTTACCAGGTTCAAGTTCATGAAAGGGTCTCCTCCATTGAGCGATCACTCCCCTGCCCCTCGGGTAACGGATCACCCATGTTCCCATTCCTTCCAGCTGAGCCGAATACATCATATTCCGCAATTCAACCTCATTCATCGGAGCAGCAATAGTAATATTGGGGATACACCGAAAGAAGGCGAGGTCGAATGCACCATGGTGTGTAGCTCCATCCTCTCCGACGAGACCTGCGCGGTCAAGACAAAAAACAACATGCAATTTCTGGAGCGCAACATCGTGGATCACCTGGTCGTAGGCACGCTGCATAAAACTTGAATAGATGTTGCAGAAAGGGATCATGCCTGCTGCAGCAAGCCCGGCCGAGAAAGTCACGGCATGCTGTTCGGCAATGCCTACGTCAAAAGTTCTTTCCGGCATCACCTCCATCATCATATTCAGCGAACAACCGGTGGGCATGGCGGGTGAGATCCCTACAATTTTCGGATTGTTTTTGGCCAGATCGATCATGGTTTTACCGAAAACATTCTGGTATTTTGGTGAATAGGTGGAACAGGGTTTCACGATCTGATGTCCGGTGATGATATCGAACATGCCCGGGGAGTGAAACTTAGTTTTATTTTTTTCTGCTGATGGAAACCCTTTCCCTTTGATTGTTATGCAGTGGAGGATTTTTGGCCCGGGGATTTCCCGGAGGTCTCTCAGCAGGTGCGTCAAACGAAGGATGTCATGCCCATCAATAGGTCCGAAGTATCTGAACCCGAGGGATTCGAAAAGGTTGCTTTTGGTGAAGATGGTTGTTTTCACTGCCTTTTCGATTTGTTGGACTATATTACGGGTGTTCGGGCCATATTTGGAAGCTCCGCCCAGCACTTTCCATATCCGGTTCCTGAAGCGGTTATATGCTTTGGAGGTGGTGATATCGGTCAGGTATTCTTTCAGGGCACCGACGTTTTCATCGATGGCGATGCCGTTGTCATTGAGCAGGATAATGATATTGGCCTTGGTACCGCCGGCATTGTTCATCGCTTCGAAGGCCATACCAGCTGTCATGGAGCCATCGCCGATCACGGCAATATGGCATCGGTCGGTTTCTCCTTTCAGCGCCGAAGCGGTTGCCATACCCAGGATGGCTGAGATGGAGGTTGATGAGTGCCCGACACCGAAAGCGTCAAATTCGCTCTCGGCCATCCGTGGAAATCCACTGATCCCCTTGAACTGACGATTGGTCCGGAACAGGTTTTTTCTGCCGGTGATGATCTTGTGCGCATAGGCCTGATGGCCAACATCCCAGACCAGTTTGTCGTAAGGGGTATTGAAGACAAAATGCAGTGCAACCGCAAGTTCCACAGCACCCAGACTGGCTCCGAGATGACCTGGATTGACCGACAGGGAATGAATGAGGAAATCACGAACCTCAGCGCAGAATGCCGCAAGCTGGTCCTCTGTCAGTTTCCGCAGGTCCTCCGGTTGGTTTATCTTCGACAGTAAAGGCCACTGTGATGCATCCATGAATCCTTGATTACCTTTCAGACGATACAAAATTAACCTAAATTCACATGGTGGAACAACCAGAAAGCGATAATATCGAACACATGACAGGAATATGTACATTTGTACTTCAGGAGAAAACTGTTATTCATGGCCGACAATCGTCCTATTGGTGTTTTTGATTCCGGGCTGGGAGGACTCTCTGTGCTTCGTGCCCTGGTACACCTCCTTCTCGGGGAATCATTTCTTTACCTGGCCGATTCAGGTTATTGTCCTTATGGGGCAAGAAGCATGGAGGAGATACAGGACCGTACTTTCCGTATCACCGGTTTCCTGCTTGAACAGGATGTCAAGATGATCGTCGTAGCCTGTAACACAGCAACCGCAGCCGCTATTGATCTGCTCAGGGCGAACTATACGATACCCTTTATCGGGATCGAACCTGCCGTCAAACAGGCAGCCCTTCATACCCGGAGTGGGAAAGTGGGGGTTCTCGCAACCCGCAACACTTTCAAGGGCAGGCTCTTCAAAGAGACTTCAGCCCGGTACGCCAACGACAAGGACCTGTTTATCCAGACAGGCGATGGGCTTGTGGAAATCGTGGAGGAGGGACGTATCCACGACATCGATTCTGTCCAGTTGCTCCAAAGTTATATCGGGCCGATGATAGAGGCAGGCGTAGATCAGATCGTCCTTGGATGTACACATTATCCCTTCCTGATCCCTCTGATCAGGACAATGGTTCCCGAAAGTGTGGTGATCCATGATCCTTCGCCGGCTGTCGCCAGACAGACAGAAAGGG
This sequence comes from uncultured Lentimicrobiaceae bacterium, assembly GCA_964652685.1. GTDB lineage: Bacteria > Bacteroidota > Bacteroidia > Bacteroidales > SKPS01 > SKPS01. The sequence goes on along the minus strand of CAZZBS010000015.1, from coordinate 21,450 downwards.
TGATGGATGACCACCGGCTTCGGTCATCCGGAGTGGCAGCAACCACCCGCTTTTTTACAACTGGTGAAACAACCATCCTCGACCAGATGGTTTCGAAGCTGGATATTCAGGCATCCCCCGCTGTGAAAATATCCCTATGATCAGTAGGTTTTTGTAACGAGGCTATTAACGGCGAGGATAAAATCGGCTTTATTAACCGAGACCGAATCAAGAACATCCAGCTGCTCCTGCTCAGCTGTGGTAATAGTAATGATATTCAGCCCTGGTACATAGTGATTCAGGTACCAGACAATTCCTTCGTGGTCATCGGAGTGATATCTGCCGTTCAGATGCAGAAACCGTATTCCGTTTTCATATTCACTGGAGATAAACCAGGCCATGGTAGCATCCTTGATTGCCTGGGCTTTGGGCAGGTTGGTATTCATATGCATTGCGTTACCGCCCATGTTAAGCATAGCTTTATAGCCGGGGAGTTCCGGATCATAGGGGACAGGCAACGGGGCCATGTATGATTTTGCCTCCGGGGAAAGGGTTTCCAGGGCTTCAAATCCCTTACTGTTAACCAAAGCCGCATAACGTCTGGGAATATTGGTTGCTACGAAGCGGATCCCGTTGGATGCAGCGAAATTAACCAAGGGTTTGTAATCGGTTTTATAATTATCCCAAAGCCTGGCTCCTGTTTCGAAATCCCTTTCACGGATCATTCCAGCCAGGTATTCGTCCATAACCAATTGATTATCACGTTCAAACATTTCAGCACCCAGGATCAGGCTTCCTGAATCGGCCTTTTGAAGATCCATGGCCATTTCAAGTTGCAACCAGTGGCAGATGGCGTTGTTATGGAGTTCCCCAAAGAAGATTACATCAGCTTCAAGCAACTTTGCCAACATCTCCTGGTAGGAAACCGGTTTTCCCTTTCCGGTGAAAAGGCTATGTGAGGATTTGTCACCGGTATGGAAGGCGAGGAGGAAAGGTAGCAAGAGCACAATTGCCATGAATATCGGGGATTGGTTACTTTTAATCATAATGACGGGTTTTGAATGGATAAATGATTGACAGATGAGTTGTTTTGTCCGGACAGGCGCAGGTCAGACAAGGTGTTTCCGTGTGAAGGTCAGGGGGAGTAGGTTAGCACCACTGCGGAAGAGGAGCAGGGGGCCATGGTTACAGGCTGCGATAATGGTCATTGGCTTATCCGAGAGTTCTTCATATTCAGTGATCACCTGCCTGCATGCTCCGCAGGGCATTGCCGGATGCTCGCCTTTGCTGGTAAGGGTATAGACAGCGAGAGCCATGATTTTTTCCCCAGGATTGTTGGCATGGGCTGTAAAAAGGGCGACCCGTTCGGCGCATAATCCGGAGGGGTAGGCGGCATTTTCCTGGTTGTTACCGGTAATGATTTTCCCGTTTTCGAGCATTACTGCTGCGCCTACACGGAATCCGGAATATGGGGCATAAGCGTGGCCGGCTGCCTCCTCGGCCGCATTTACCAATGGAATCAAGTTGCCTGGAAGATCGTTGCGGTTACTGTATGATTCGTAATGAAAGGAAAAGGTCTTTTTATTCATTGTGCGGCATTGAAATGGGGGATAAACTCCGGTCTTCGTAAGGTTCATCTTCTTCTTTTCGTTTCTGGAAGAGGCAGAAAGCATAGAAGAAGGCAAAGAATGAGACCCCGACCTGGGTTTCAAGAGTATCTTCCATCAACATTGAAAAGAGAGCAATAATGAGGAATGAGAGAAAGATGAAACCGATTCTGCGCTTGCGAAAGAATAATGGAACAATGATCCCTGTAAGGAACAGGATAGAGCCGGGGATTCCGAATGTGATAAGGATGGTAATATATTGATTATGTGACCGCATTTTAGTGCCGGCCAACGGAGAACCGATTTCGATGGAATGTTGTATAAACTGTGCTAATACATCACCTGTTCCCACGCCGGCAGGAAGGTTTTCTAAAGCCAGTGACCATCCGATACGCCAAAGTTCCAGTCGTTGCATGAGGGAGTAGCCCCTTGGATCTCCTCCACCCCGGTAATTCCAGTACTCCCATTTAAGCTGGTCAAACCGGCGTCTCATACCGGTCCATGTCCCATAGCGATAGTTGGTGATACCACGTTCGATCTTTTTAATCTCACTGTCTGTCAGTGCGTTAACTCCGGAAGCGTCTTTTTTTAATCCTTTTGATGAAAGGTATCGCATCAATACATCACCTGTCTTACTGTCAGGTGCCCTGAGGCTGTCATATCCAAGGGAACTCCGCCTGTTCCATGCCTCCCGCATCTCCGGTTCACATACATATAACCACACAAGATGACCATTTTCATTGATCAGGGAGGTAGTGTCATGAAAATAAGGACTACCTTGTTCAGTATGGGTGGTGAGATTTTGAGCGGCGGAATGAAGGTCGGGTACAAATTCACGTTTTGCGAGGTGGACCAGGATGATACCGGCAACAGTGAGGATTATCAGGGTCAGTGCGCCGGTGATACGCAGAATTGGCCTTTGGTGGCTCATGATCATGCGGATCAGCATTACGACGAGAATGAGGATGAAGGCCATCACTCCTGTGAGGGATTCAAGGATAATCAGGAATATCATAAGCCATACGGAGATGAAAGCCAACAGCCACCGCAGGGCCATAGGTTCATTTTTTTTCAGGGCGAGATGGAACGAAGCAAAAACCGAAAGGCATACCATCATACTAAAGCGGATGTGGGATACGAAAGGGGTCAGGTCTCTTGGTTCAACGGGATTCCGTACGATAAGGATGAAAAGTGTGATAAAACTTCCAGCCAGGACAGCTGCGATAAAAGTTTTCAGCACGAGGGAAACCTGTTTTCCGGTCAGTGGGGGTGAGGTGAGGGTAAACAAGGGCAGCAGCAGCAAAGGTAACTTGATGCGAAGGTCTTTAAAAGCATAGGTGAAGTCGGAGGTGTAGAACAGGCCGGCCAGATGGATGAAGACAATCAGCATAAAGAAAGCAAATGCTGTTCCCCGTGGTGATTTCAGGTGCGGGAACTTCCGGTACCCTTCAGAAAGAAGCCAGTGTGCCGAGAGTAATATCAGGGCGAGTGACATGGCTGTTTTCGACAAAGGCAACCCGACCGAGAAAAGGAGAAGTCCTGTCAGGTATATATTGACATAACGATTCTCTTTCAGCCAGCGTAGGATGGATTGCATAGTGTGGTGGTTAAAGGGGCCTGTATCCGCCAGCGGTTAAATTTTTAATGGCGTCAGGATCTTTCAGTATCCTGTATGCTTCCCTGAGTTCGGGATCGGTAGCAAGCCCCGCTTTGACCTGCCCGATGTCGAACCAATACCGGTAAATAATCTCCTTTTTCAGCAATTGCATGATCTCCTCCTTATTGCGGGTAATGTCTTCTTTTTTCAGGATTTCAAGTGAGCTGGCCAAGGCTTTAAATTCTTTATCAATATAGGTATGATAACCATCCTTTTGCATTACGGCCCACAGTTCATCCATTTTCTTTTCAGAGGAGGTACTGTAAGAAAAGTTTTTCCGGTTTACAAATTCGAGGAATTCTGACCAGGTTTTCTGGGATACCTTGTATTGCTCAGGTTCTTCAATAGAAGGATGGTTGATTCTATACCAGGTGGCAAAGTCGAAGATCAGGTAGTTGTTCATGAGGGCTTTAGCGATGGGGCTGTATTGTGGTTTTGGGATCACGACATCTGGAATAATGCCTTTTCCGTCATACACGGTCCTTCCGTTTCTGGTTTTAAAGGCAGTTGTAAGGCTGTCGGGGATTTCATGCGATCCGATCTGGTCGAAATATTCGATGGTCTGGATACATCGGCCGCTTGGGATGTAATATTTTGCTATGGTGACTTTTAGTTGAGCATTAAAGGCAAGGGGGACTACATTCTGGACAAGTCCTTTACCATAGGAGCGTTGTCCGATGATGACCGCCCGGTCAAGGTCCTGCAGGGCACCTGTGACGATTTCGGAGGCTGATGCGCTCATCTCATCCACCAGAACCACAACAGGGATCTGCATGTCGAGCGGGGAACCAAAAGTCCGGTAGGAGCGGTTACGGTCGGCAATACGGCCGCGGGTGCTTACGATCATTTCGTTCTGTTTCACAAAAAGATTGGAAAGATTAACAGCTTCAATAAGAAGCCCTCCTCCGTTGCCGCGAAGATCCAGGATCAGCCCCTTAACATCGTTGTTGCCGGTCAGTTTCAGGAATGCCTCTCTGACCTCTCCTGCGGCATTCTGTGAAAAAGTTTTAAGGTTTACATAGGCAATGTTTTCGGAGGGCATGCCTGACCATGGGATTGTCTGTTCCTTGATATATGCCCTTTCCAGGCTGGCTTCAATAATTTCTTCAGTGAAAGGGCGACGAACTTTCACCTTGATTGTGGTGCCTGTCTGGCCTGTGAGCAAAAGGTTTACATCTTCATCTGATCGCCCTTCCAGGGCATTCCCGTCAACGGTAAGCAGAATGTCACCTACGAGCAATCCCTGCTTAACCGCTGAGGAATTGCTGTTTATGGAGGAGATGATATGGGCGCCGTGGCGTAAATGCACACGGAACCCTACACTGCCCGATTGCCCTCCCTGTGCAATCCGGTAATCCTCAATATCGGCCTCCGGTATATAAACCGTATATGGATCAAGGGAACCAAGCATCGCATCAATGGCAGCTTTTGTGAGTTTTCCCGGATTGATCTCATCCGCATAGTTCACGTTAAGCTGACGGAAAAGAGTGGCGAAAATTTCCAGATTTTTGGATATTTCGAAATCATTATGGAGGCTGCTTCGCAAACTGATCATGACAACCGTGGTAATGATCAGAACAGATGCGTTCCTGAGAAGTCTTTTCCGACGGACCAATAACTTCATATACTTGTTTTTTCTGGTCTTCACTTATGGTACCGGATCGTAACCGCTGCCTCCCCAAGGGTTGCAGGATGCAAAACGTTTCAGAGTCAGCCATCCCCCTTTAAAAGGGCCATATTTTCTTATGGCTTCCATACCATATACTGAACAACTGGGGGTATAACGGCAGGAAGGGGCAAGGTAGGGTGAAACAGCTACCTGGTAAAACCGTATCAAAAATAGGAAAAAAACCTTAAAAAAACCATTAATCCACTTCATGCCAGCCTTTTATGGGAATGCCTCAAGCAGTTAAAATCCTATTGGCAATATCCCGTAAAAGTAAAACTATTTTCATTTCAATTTCTTCCCAGGGTTCAATATCGTTGGCAACATAGGTCATTGCCATTGCCACTGATGCATTCTTTTGTTGAAGTGTATCATAAAGGATTGATTTGTGAAGCCGGTAGGCTTCCCGCATTCTGCGCCTGATCAGGTTCCTGTCCACTGCCCTGCGGATTCTCCGTTTAGGAACGGTAAAAAGCACCTCTGCAGGATAGTTGCCCTGCTTCTGACCGGAAACCAGGAAGATGTAACGAAAGGGGTAATGGTAACCGACGGCACCTTCGCGGTAGATCTGCCTTACCATTTTTCCGGATCGTAGCCGTTCAGCACGGCTGAATGTACATTTCATTCCGAAGTTTCAGGTATCTTAAACAGAACGTCAGAAGGGCAGGGGATGAGGGTGCTCTTACTGGTAGCATTTTCAGCGTTTCCTGTTATTAAGGCCTTCCAGGTATTTATCGATGGCTGCCGACATGGAGGGGGCCTCATTGGATGGGGCCTGGATATGCAGTTCGAGGCCTGCTTTGGCCACAGCTTGGCAAGTGGCCGGGCCAAATGCACCAATGATCTTTTCCCCCTGATTGAATTCAGGTATTGCTTCCAGGAGTGCCTCTATTCCACTCGGGCTGAAAAACACCAGCATGTCGAATTTATCAATGTCGATGCAGGAAAAATCACTCGGGATTGTCCTGTATAAAGTGGCACGGTTAAATTTTATACCATTGGCATCCAGTTCCTCCACCATCCCGCCTTTGTTGATATCGGTGCAAGGGAGAAGGTATTTTTCGTCCTTATGCTTGATGATAAGTTTGATAAGATCATCATTTCTGGTATTGGAAAAGAAGATCTTCCTTTTCCGGTACTGGATGTACCGTTGAAGATACAAAGCAGTTGATTCGGTGGTGCAGAAATACTTCATGGTGTCAGGTACTTCTACCCTCATCTCCTTGCAAATTCTGAAAAAATGATCGACTGCCAGCCGGGAGGTAAAGATCACTGCTGTGTGATCCAGAATATTGATTCTGTCCTTCCGGAAATCCCGTCCCTCAATACCTTCAATGGTTATGAACTTGAAAAAGTGAAAAACAACACCATGTTTTCTTTGAATATCGCCGTAAGGAGATTTTTCAACACAGTTGGGTTCCGGCTGTGAAATCAGGATGTTCTTAATCTTCATTAATCACAATGGTTTTACATCTAAAAATACCCTTCACCTTTCATCAGCAGTATTGTTATTATTTTGCCCATGATCAGCATAGGGAGGATTTCGAGGGTGCAAAAGTACAAAATAAAATGCAAACACGAAAAAGTAGCAGATCCGAATCCTATGCTGAATATTCGTATTGACCTTGTGATGAAGAAAACGATGACAAATGCTATGGCAGCAAACAGGAATACGTTCGAAGAGGAGAAGGTATTGATGACAATCAGAGGAATAATGGCAGCAGATGAAAGAAAAGTAGAGATCAGCAGGTGGTCCTGGTAAATGATGCTGATGTCCCAGGTTGAAAAAATCCGGCCTGATACCCTGATCATCAAGATTTTAAGGATGATCAGCAACGCAAAGGCAAGGGATAAACCAAAGAAAAGTATCACCGGCATGGTACCCGGGAGGATGGTCCCCCACCGGAATCTTTCCAGGAGGGAATACAGCATCAGTCCGTATGTCATGCTAAAGATGAAAAAAAAGAGGATGAAATACATATTGAACCGGAATTCAAACACCCGTGCAACTGTTGATGGCTTGCCCGGGAAGATCAGGGAGCGCAGCATGTTATTGACCTGATTGGGATAGATTACACGAAGGAGGACAATCATGATAAGTATCAGGATGAAGCTACCATATTGCCAGTCCCGGTCAGTATGCTCTCTGGGGACAGGTAAATGGAGGATATGGGAATCTGTTGTGGTGAAGAATCTTCCTGACGTTTGCTCTGTGGTTGAGTCGGGAAGGGCATAGGGGAGGGGCATCACCCGGTTGGTATCACCGGCATAGGTCAGGTTAAGCCGGTACCAGACAGGCATGGTTGAATTCTGGAGATCCTGGTGGGTATAATCTTCCCGGGTCATGAGCAGCGCAAAGGTAATATAATTAGGGACAGGGTAATCCAAGGGAAGGTAATGATGCAGGGGGGTGAACAAAAAAATGTACATTTGCATTGTTTAAAAACATATAAGATGTCAGGACACAGCAAATGGTCAACGATCAAGAGAAAAAAGGGGGCGATTGATGCGCAGCGTTCCAAGATATTTACCAAGATCATCAAGGAGATTTCCATTTCGGTGAAGGAAGGAGGCCCCGATTCAGAAAGCAATCCCAGGCTCAGGCTTGCAGTGGCCAATGCCAGGGGTGCGAATATGCCGAAAGATACCATTCAGCGGGCTATCACCAAAGCCAGCGACAAGGATGCATCAAGTTTTACCGAGGTGACCTATGAAGGATACGGCCCATACGGGATTGCCATTTTTCTTGAGTGCACCACGGATAATCTTCAACGGACGGTTGCCAACATACGATCATATTACAATAAACACAACGGAGAGCTTGGCAAGAACGGATCCCTGAGTTTTCTGTTTGAGAGGAAAGGTGTATTCACGATTCCTGAAGCGGATATTGACCAGGAAGAATTTGAGATGGAACTGATTGAGGCAGGTGCCGAGGAGATTGAACTGGAGGAGGGATATTACAGTGTCACGACAGCGATGGAGGACTTTGGCACGATGATGAAGAAACTGGAGGCATTGAAAATTGAACCGGAGAGTGCACGGCTTGAGAGGATTCCCAACGACACAAAGGTCTTGTCGGTAGAGGAGGCGAGGAAGGTGCTGAAGCTGATCGATTTCTTTGAGGATGATGATGACATTCAGCAGGTTTACCATAACCTGGAGATGACCGAAGAACTCATGGCCGAGTTGGAGCGGTAGGGAGATATTTCCCTTTTTTCAGGATCAGATTCTGCAATTTTTTCAAAGAAGGAAGCTCAGAAGTATGCCTGCAGCCACGGCTGAGCCGATGACACCAGCAACGTTGGGAGCCATGGCATGCATCAGCAGGTGGTTGTTGGGATCGGCTTTAAGTCCTTCCATCTGTGCTACCCTGGCGCTGTCGGGCACGGCAGATACACCGGCGGCACCTATCAGGGGATTGACCTTGTTTTCTTTAGACAGGAAGAGGTTCATCACTTTACCAAAGAGAACCCCGCCCGCTGTCGCAATCATAAAGCTGATGGCGCCAAGTACAAAGATCAACACCGACTCACTGGTGAGGAATACATCGGCTTGTGTGGAGGCACCTACGGTCAGCCCCAGTAAAATGGTTACAATGTCAATCAGGGCATTCTGCGCGGTGTCAGCGAGCCGTTTGGTCACACCACTTTCTTTAAGCAGGTTGCCGAAGAAAAGCATGCCAAGCAATGGCAATGCACTGGGTGCAATAAAGGCAGTGAGCAGTAACCCGACGATGGGGAACATGATCTTTTCGAATTTCGATACTGAACGTGGGGGTTTCATTCGGATCAGCCGTTCTTTCCGGGTGGTGAGAAGTTTCATGATGGGTGGCTGAATGACAGGTACCAGGGCCATGTATGAATAAGCGGCGATGGCAATGGGCCCGATAAGGTTCTTCACATAAACAGGATCACCTGCCGGAGTATAATCAATAATGTTAATCCCATTGGCCAGTTTTGAAGAAATGAAAATTGCTGTGGGCCCATCTGCTCCCCCGATAATGCCGATGGCAGCCGCCTCTGCCGGGAGAAAACCTAAATACAGGGCACCCAGAAAAGTGGCAAAAATACCGAGTTGGGCAGCGGCACCCAGAAGCATCAGTTTGGGATTCGAAATCAGGGAAGAAAAATCGGTCATCGCGCCGATGCCCAGAAAGATCAGCGGAGGATAAATACCCGATGTAACCCCGAAATAAAGGATATTCAGGACGCTCCCCTTTTCATAAATGCCCAGTTGAAGGTTGAAATCAAGAGCCTGGAAAAAGGGGATGTTGCCAATAAGGATTCCAACACCGATGGGTATCAGCAACAGTGGTTCATAATTATACCGTATGGACAGGAAAATGAAGAACAGGCCCACCAGGAGCATGATGAAATGTTTTGGGGTTGCATTCGGGAAAGATGAAAACTCAAAGAAGATGATGACACCGGCAATCGCCGTTGAACGGTTCTTATAGAGGTCTTTTCCAAGTACAAGGTAGTTATTCTCGTCAAGATATCCCCTCTTTTGAGAAAGAGATTTTCCCCCGCGATTTTCGAAATCTATATAGATACTATCGCCCCTGATCTCCCATGTGCCGAAATACTGTTGTTTGGCTGAATCCAGGTCAATACTGCCATCGTTGGAAAACTGCACGACCTTGTACCGTTTTATGGTTTCCTTGTCACCTTGTTTTTTCCGATAGCCGTCACTTCGGTTAAGCCATTTGCCGCTTGTGAGACTTTTTTTTGCTTTGGCAACCGATGTATGAGCTAAGGAAGCTGGAACAGCGTCTTCTTTTATTTCAGCCCGGATAAAAAAAGCGGATAGGGTTGCCAGAAGGATGATAACACCTGTCAGGGTCAGCAGCCGCCTGGAGTTGTAAAAGGATTTGTTCATATATCTGTTTGATGAGGTTACTCAATTTCCATCAGGACTGCACCCTGAAGCACATTTTCACCTGCTGTTACCCAGATGTTCCTGATGATACCGTCCTTTTCCGACTGTATGTCGTTTTCCATCTTCATCGCTTCCATGATCAGCAGTTTATCACCTTTGACCACTTTATCCCCCTCTTTGACGATGATCTTAAGGATGGTGCCTGGTAAAGGGGAAATCACCGGCTGGGAGGCAGTGGATACCGGCATGACAGGTGCTGCGGCAGGTGCTTTGGCAGCCGGACGTACCATCTTGGGGGTCTTGGTCAAGGTTTGCTGGTGATCAACCTCAACCCTGAAAGGTGTTCCGTTTACTTCCAGTTCTGCAATATTGTTGTTGAAATCCTTGATATCAACCTCATATTTATTCCCGTTAATTGTGAATTTGAAACGTTTCATCTCCTTGATCTTGTGCTTGTCAAATATTGTTGTTCTTTATTTTTATGATCCTGTCACTTATCATACGGCACATTTTGTTCTTTGCTGACCGGTCCGGAAGGATGAATCCCTTACCATACTTTTTTGTCAATTCTGTTTAAACCATATATTTTTGAACTCCATGGTGAGTAGGAACGAGATACCTTACGGATGGTAATAATGTTGCTCTCTTCATCATGGATCTCATTCAGAAAGAGGTAGATTGCCATGGCAATAGCAGCATTCTCTTCACCGCTGACCGGAGCTACGATCTCGTGTTCAGGGACATGGATCCCTTTCCTGCGCATTCTTTTCCTGGCTTCCATTTCCACCAGCCGGGGCAGGTAGAGGAATACGGCAACCAGGATGACCAGTGCACTGAAGACAATAATATAACCCACGATTGCGATCGTGATATTTTCATTTCCAATATTGACAAGACTGGCGGTAATCATTCCTTATTAATGTATCAAAGTGGTATATTGCAATGTTTTCTGGGGTGATTTGTGTCCTTCTTGGTTGCGAGGGCCTGAAGGGCGCGTATGATTCTGAAGCGGGTATTCCGGGGTTCGATTACGTCATCGATATAACCATACCGGGCAGCTTCATAGGGATTGGCGAATTTTTCCTTATATTCCTGTTCTTTCTTCGCTATAAAACGCTTTTTTTCATCTTCGTCATCGATCATGCTGAGTTCTTTGCTCTGCAGCACCTCGATAGCTCCTTTGGGGCCCATGACGGCAATTTCTGCTGAGGGCCAGGCATAGTTGATGTCACCACGCAGTTGTTTGCTGCTCATCACATCATGGGCGCCACCGTATGATTTCCGCAAGGTAATGGTCACTTTGGGAACGGTAGCCTCTCCGTAGGCAAACATCAGTTTGGCACCGTGCAGGATTATGCCTCCATATTCCTGCTGCGTTCCCGGCAGGAAGCCGGGCACATCGACCAGGGTGACCAGGGGGATATTAAAGGCATCGCAGAACCTGACAAACCGGGCTGCTTTCCTGGAGGCGTCAATATCCAGCACGCCTGCGAGGTAGTTTGGCTGGTTGGCCACAATACCTACCGGCATACCATTGAACTTGGCATAGCCGGTAATGATGTTCTTGGCGAAATACTTATGCACCTCCATGAATTCATTGTCATCCACAATGGCATAGATGATATCCTTTACATCGTAAGGTTTATTTGGGTCGTTGGGAATGAAGTAGTTAAGTGAATCCTCCAGACGGTCAATGGGGTCGGAGCATTGAGAAAGGGGCGGTTCTTCCAGGTTGTTGGAGGGGAGGTAGGACAACAGTTTACGGATCAGCAGGAGCCCCTCTTCCTCCGTTTCTGAGATGAAGTGGTTGACACCTGATCTGGCTGCATGCACATGCGCCCCACCCAGTTCATCCACGGTGACCACTTCGCCTGTGACGGTTTTTACCACCTTGGGACCGGTGACAAACATGTAGCTGTTCCTTTCGCTCATGATGATGAAGTCGGTAAGAGCAGGTGAATAGACGGCCCCACCGGCACATGGACCGAATATGGCGGAGATCTGTGGGATAACCCCTGAAGCATTGATGTTGCGCTGAAAAATTTCAGCATAACCTGCCAGGCTGCGCACTCCTTCCTGAATTCTGGCACCACCGCTGTCATTCAGGCCAATGACCGGGGCGCCTACCTTCATGGCCTGGTCCATTACCTTGCATATCTTTCTGGCATAGGCTTCTGAGAGAGAGCCGCCGAATACCGTAAAATCCTGTGAATATAAATAGACCACACGCCCGTCAATGGTGCCGTAGCCGGTGACCACACCATCTGATAACACCATCTGGTCTGCCAGCCCGAAATCATGGGTATGGTGGGTCACAAACATGTCAAACTCTTCAAAGCTCCCTTCATCCAACAAAAGGTCGATACGTTCACGCGCCGTGAGTTTCCCTTTTTTATGCTGGCCCTGGATCTTGGAAATACCGCCGCCCAACTTGGCAAGTTCCCTCTTCTCCAGCAGGGTTTTTATCTTATCCTCTATAGCCATAACTGAATTCTCCGTTTCTTGATTATCTTTTACTTCTGTCTTCACACAACTCCGTCAGTACGCCAAAAGTGCTTTTTGGATGCAGAAAAGCGATGTCAAGGCCTTCCGCACCACGGCGCGGCATTGCATCAATGAGTGACACTCCCTTCTCCTGCACCTCCTCCAGGCATCCTTTAATGTCCTTTACGGCAAAGGCAATGTGGTGAATCCCCTCGCCACGTTTCTCAATAAACCTGCCTACCGGTCCTTCCGGATCTGTTGACTCAAGCAACTCGATCTTTGTCTGGCCTACCATGAAAAAGGCCGTCTTCACATGCTGGTCCTTCACCTCCTCAATGGCATAGCACTTCAGCCCGAGGATGTTTTCATAATACCGGATGGCAGCATCAAGATTCCTGACGGCAATGCCGATGTGTTCAATATGGGTCGGTTTCATAAATATGTAATGTTTTATATATGATATCGATCGTCAACTGTTATAACCGGAACCATCATGCTGCCTGCCAAATCACTTGCATAACGGCAGAATTGCTCACGTGTTGCCGGAAGAGATCTGGTCAATGAAATGGTTTGGGTTGTATACCGGACAATTACGGTGCAAAGGTATGATGTTGCCTTTTGATAAAAAAAAGAAATCGTAAAAAATTACTGTTTATAGGATGATTAGCCATCGGGATTAATGGCATTGCGTTCATGGAGGTACTGTTCATAAGGCCCGGTGAATTGCATACGATATTTCACCACCGTATCAAACAAGCCCATAGCACTTAGCATCAGTTCGCAAACTTCGCGCAATGCGAAGTTGCCGGCAGGATTGCCTGGCATGTAATCGTACAGGTTGTGATCGGTGACAAATTTCTTGGTCAGGGGTGTTGCTTTTTTCGGGAAGAATATTTTCAGATGGCAGGTAAGGGCTGCCTGAAGATCTATGATATCATCGAAGAAGAAAGCTGTCTGAGCTGATGTTGTCCCTGACAGGGTTTGCAGTTCAAGTAAGGCATTGTCTTTTTGTTTGATGCTGGTGCGGATGGCATGAAAATGTTCCCGTTGTGCATAGAGGCGGGCCATGTCGTTCATGGCACCTGAGAGGATGGCACAGTAGGGGAGTTTTCCTCCATCCCTAAGCCAGAAGCCGAACCTGAGCAGGTTGATGCCCATGGAATCAGCTTCGGCGAAGCCGCTGTGACCGGCCCCTGTTTTGTACCCTTCATTAAAAACCCCGTCCCAGTCGAATATCAATGCCCTGACAGCGGTCAGTTTTTGCCGGAAGGTCCCAATGTCTTTTGCAAAGCGGCCTCCGGTTTCCGTAAAGAGTTTTTCCGTTTGCATATCCAAGGTCAATTCTAATTGTCACTGGTATTTGAAATCCACTTTCCATTCCACCTCCTCCTCCCAGTTTTCGCGTATGGAGGGAGGTGTCTTCAGGATTGATACCCGCTCGGGCTGGATCCGTTTCCAGAAGTCACCTGTATCCCATCTGCCGTTTCCGTTGTTGTCGGAAATAGCTTTCAGGTTGTACTTACCTGGTTTCAGGGGATGGAATGTTTCTGTTTCGCCAGGAATGACCTTCCGCATTTCCAGCAGGTTGAATTTCTCATCCAGGAGTTGCAGGAGGATATCGCCGGTTTCCGTTGAGTCGGTTGTGAGGGTTATATGCAGTGTGCCGTAACTTTCAGGCAGGTCATATCCGAATTCCCAACGGAGGGTATCATGGGTGGTTCCATCCCAGGCAATGCCGGCTCCGGCAGGAAGGATTACCTGGTACTGTTGTCCGGGTTGAAGGAGATTATCGATGATGTAGCGGATGGCAAAGAGGGTGTCGGCAGGGGTCATTTGGAGCGGAAACGTATCTGTGCTGCCGGCCAGGAGGACGCCGTTGGTGTTGAGTGATGCCAGAGGCCGGTCGAAGATGATCTCCGGAGTGACCGAAGGGTGGAGTTTACCCCCTTTAACTGTATTCATGGTGAAGAGCAGACGGTCGGTTACCTGTCTTCCTCTGGGGCCGGCAGCCCGTGGACGCAAAGGTACCGCAAGAGTGTCGGAGAAGGTGGCACCTGAGATGATCAATGGGAGCGTATCCCTTGCATGTTTCCTGAGCCAGATGGTCAGGGTGTCGGACCGTTCATTCCATTGAATGCCTGAAAGGTTTTGGAGCAGTGTATCCGTGATGGTCACGTTCGGTTTCCTGACGGGATAACGGAAGGCCATCACCACTTTATATTTACCGTATGAACGGGCTGTCAGGATACGTTGTATACTGTCCTCCGCAATAAACATGGCGAGGTTGTACATAACGGGTGTCTGAAGGGGTGAGGCACCTAATAAGGTGTCACCAATGGAATCAGCGGCAGCTTTGCCAGGAGGGGCGGCCGCAGGCAGGGCAGGGTCACCAAGGAAAGCGACAGCTTCGGTCGGAAGATCATATAACAGGTTGTTGTTCATGTCCGACAGAGCTACAAGGAGGTATGAACCTTCGGCCAGGTGGTTAAGAGTGAAAGTGCCTGATTTGTCAACTTTTGTGATGTACCTCGGTTTCTCTTTTGCAAAAGCTGAATCGGGATCAGATGCCTTGAAAAGCATCACATGGATCTTTTCCCCTACCTTGTTGTCCCATGCGTTCCGAACATTTCCCGTGATCATGAGGGAATCGATCCGGTCGCCGGTAGCGAGGAAATAGCTGTAATACCGCATGGGATTCCTCTCGGTGATGTCGCTGATTTCTTCCCCAAGGTGAAAAGCATAGGTGGTGTTAGGAAGGAGGGTGTCGGAAAAGCGGACTGTCAGACTTTTGCCCCTTAGCTTAAAGGCGGGCGTTGAATGCAGGGGAGGGGAGATAAGGATATTCTGTTGCAGGTTTCCCAGCTGAATGTATTCGTTGAAAAGGAGGGTGAATGAGTTACCCTGGAAGTTCACCGAGCCGGAGTAGGGGGTCGCTTCCACCACCTGTGGAGGGGTTGTGTCTTTGGGCCCTCCGGAAGGGGATACAATGTTGGCGCAGGAGGCAGCCATGAAGAGCAGGGCAGCGATTCCCGGAGCACGCAGTAGAATCCCTGATAATGCAGGCCATTGTACATGAATCGGAGATCTGGTCATAGCTTGTACCCTATATATTGTTTTGACAGTCGTCGTACGGGCAGCCACGCGGCAACAAAACCAATGGTCATTACAGTGGCGAAGATCAGGATGAAATCGGTTGTTTTGACCATCACCGGATAGGCGTCAATTACCAGGGTCTCGGCATGACGAATGGGTATGATACCATACTTCTGCTGTATCCATGCAAGGATCCCGCCGATGGTGAGACCTGCCAGCACGCCTGTGAAAGAAATCTGAAGCCCTTCCAGAAGGAATATCCTCCGAATGGACATATTGTTCGCACCCATAGCCTGGAATACCGCTATATCACGGGTCTTTTCCAGGATGAGCATCGTGAGTGAACCCACTACGTTAAAGATGGCGAGAAGGAGAATGAAAGCCAGGATGGCAAAAATGGCCCACTTCTCGGTCCGGATGATCTTATAGAGCAGTGCCTGTTGTTCAAACTTATCCTGGATGATATATCCTTCGCCCAGCAGTCTGTCCAGTGCTGACCGGATCTTTTTCTGGCCGGTGTGTGGTTCCAGGCCGAGTTCTACCGAAGTGACCTCCCCCCTTTCGTAATCGAGGAGTGACCTTACAAAGGAGATGGGCACCAGTGCATAACGGTTGTCTATCTCCTGTTGAACCGAAATAATACCGGCTGGATAAAGATGAAGCATGGTAAAGGAGCCGGATACATTCCCAATATCGGCCGTTCGGTTTGGCATATAGACTTCTACGGGATTTTCCATATCATAAAGGGGTACACCCAGCTTGAAGGCGACACCGGCTCCCAGCACCCCTCTGGGAATACCCTGGCTGCTGAGGATGAAATCCCCGGCATAGACCATGGTGTCGAGGCCGGTCATTTGTTCATAGTTGTCGCCAACCCCTTTCAGCGTCGCGATGTGCTGCTTCCCTTTGTAACGAAGCAGGGCAATTTCCTCGACAACATCCTGGAAGTGGACTACACCGGGTATCGCTTTGATCTTTTCCTGCTGTTCTTCCGTCAAGCAGAAGGTTTTTCCTTTGGCAGCCGTGATTTTTATATCGGATTGAAAAGAATTGAACAAAGAGAGCACAACTCCTTCAAATCCGTTGAAGACAGATAAGACGATAATGAAAGCAAGGCTTCCCCCCATTACCCCGACCGCAGAAATGGCCGAAATAAGGTTGATGGCATTGTGTTTCTTCTTAGAGAGAAGATACCTCCGTGCTATGTACAGGGGAAAAAACATCTGTGATAGGGTCAAGTTTGCAACAACCTGTCGATGTTCTCAATATAGTCGAGCGAATCGTCCTCGAAGAATTCGAGGGTAGGGATTACCCGCAACTGATGGCGCATGGTTTTGCCAAGGTTGTAACGGATTTCACTACTTTTTTCCCGCACTTTGGCAAGCAATTCCTGCTTGAGCGGGGTTCCGAAGATGCTGAGATGGATACGGGCAATCTGCAGGTCACGGGTCACATTGACACGTGTTACAGTCACCAGGGCATGCGGGCCCCAGATGCCTGCTCCTTCCCGTTGAAACAGGTCCCCTATCTCCTTCAGGATCTGCTTGGATACCTTCTGTTGCCTCACTGAGTCCATGGTATGTTTGTTAATCTCACATGGCAAAGATAGCGAATCATCCTATACCTTTGCAGCTGGATAACCTGAATCAGGGATAACTCCCGGTTAGTGAATGGACAATGGGGCGGCATAGTTGGCCGGAGCATATTTAATCCACAGGCTAACAAGACGATATGAGGAAGCATATCATGATACATGGTGAAATGCCTGACAGCAGGATGGTACAGTTTATTGTTGAGCATCATGTGATGACACTGGCAACTGTTTCGGCAGAAGGGGAACCCTGGTGTGCCTCCTGTTTCTATGTTTATGATGAAAAGCAAAACCGGTTTGTATTTACGACGGATGATGATACGCGTCATGGCAGGGAGATGCAGTGTCATTCCGGGGTGGCAGCATGCATTGCTTTAGAGACGAGGATCACCGGAAGGATACGCGGGGTGCAGGTTACAGGTACCGTCAATAGGGCTTCCGGCGATGACCTTTCCAAAGCGTCGGGCTTATACCTGAAAAGGTTTCCTGTAGCTATCCTTAAAAAGACAACCTTGTGGATACTCGAACCGGACCATATCAAGATGACAGACAACCGACTTGGTTTCGGGGTGAAACTCTTGTGGTTTAAACAGGGATAACCGTAGATTTCGTCTACTCATCAAAAACCGATAAGATATCCGAATGAACAGGACTGCATCATTGGGATCAACATTCATTTGTTCTCTTTTGCAATGACTTATCCCCAAACGTTGATAACTACCCTGAATTGTTAAAAAAAAACTGTAGGTGACAGATAGGTCTGTATGTATCTTCGTTAACAGAAAAGCCACGGCTTTTTTTCTTTTATAGCCATAAAAACCAGCCATTTACGACAATCCGTACATTAACTTTATATTATTTCAGGGATGGAAGTTAAAGCGTTTACCGAAGTAACAAAGGAGGCACAGCCCCAGGAAAAGGATAAGGAGAACAGGTTGATTGAGGCGATGAAGACAAGGCCCAGGCCCGGCGTTGAAGGAGACGTAACAAAGACTGTTAAACAGTGTGACATGAAAGAAGGTGCCAATCCGGGTACAGGTCAGGCTGAGACCGGGGATGAAAAGACCTGGACTTTTGAGCAGGCTTTGGAGGCATCCACCAGGTATTTCGGTGGTGACAGCCTTGCTGCCAACGTATGGATCAGCAAATATGCCTTGAAGAACAGTGCCGGTGAACTGTTTGAACTGACACCTGATGATATGCACAGGCGGCTTGCCGGTGAGATTGCACGGATCGAACATCACTACCCGAACCCGATGAGCCTTGAACAGGTGTTTCAGCTTCTGAAGGATTTCAGGTATATTATCCCTCAGGGAAGTCCGATGGCTGGAATGGGTAACGACTTCCAGATCGGTTCCCTTTCGAACTGTTTTGTTATCGGGAACGACGGGCCGGCAGATTCGTACGGTGCAATCATGAAAACTGACCAGGAGCAGGTTCAGCTGATGAAGAGGCGAGGTGGAGTAGGCCATGACCTCAGTCATATACGCCCCAAGGGAAGTCCTGTCAAGAACAGCGCCCTGACTTCCACCGGGATCGTGCCTTTCATGGAACGATTTTCAAACTCCACCCGGGAGGTAGCACAGGATGGAAGACGCGGGGCACTGATGCTCAGTATTTCTATCAAACATCCTGATGCCGAGCATTTCATCGATGCTAAACTGGAACAGGGAAAAGTCACCGGTGCGAATGTGTCTGTTAAGATAACCGATGATTTCATGGAAGCGGTTCAGGCGGATACCGAGTTTATACAACAGTATCCCATCCATTCCCCCAATCCCGTTTTTACACGCACCATCCGGGCCAGGGACTTATGGAGCAAGATCATCCATAATGCATGGCAATCGGCTGAACCCGGCATCCTTTTCTGGGATACCATTATCCGGGAATCGGTACCTGATTGTTATGCAGATTTGGGTTTCCGGACCGTTTCCACTAACCCATGCGGTGAAATTCCCCTATGCCCTTACGACAGTTGCCGCCTGGTGGCTATTAACCTGCTCAGTTATGTGGATCATCCTTTCACACCCCAGGCCTCCTTCAACACCACCTTTTTTAAAGAACATGTGAACTATGCAATGCGCATCATGGATGATGTAGTGGATATGGAAATCGAAAAGGTGGACCGTATTCTGGAAAAGATAGAAAATGACCCTGAAAGCGATGAGTTGAAAGCGGTGGAAAGAAACCTATGGATGAACATTCGGCGCAAAGGGCTCGAAGGAAGAAGAACAGGCCTCGGCATCACGGCGGAGGGGGATATGCTCGCAGCCCTGGGCTTACGGTACGGATCTCCTGAAGCCATTGACTTTACTGTGAACGTTCATAAAACCCTTGCCATTGAAGCCTATCGTGCTTCCATAACCATGGCCGGGGAAAGGGGAAGGTTCCCCATATTCAATTTCCTTAAAGAGGAAAACAACCCCATGATCCGGCGTATCGCAGCAGAAGAACCTGAACTGATAGAACAGATGAAGATCCATGGCCGGAGAAATATAGCCCTGCTTACCATCGCCCCGACCGGCACCACCAGCCTGATGACCCAGACAACCTCCGGGATTGAACCCGCTTTCCAGGTTGTATATAAACGCCGCAGAAAGGTAAACCCCAACGACAGAAATGTCACCATTTCCTTCGTGGATCAGTCGGGCGATGCCTGGGAAGAATATACCGTACTCCATCATAGTTTTATTCATTGGCTTAAAATTAACGGTTATGATCCCAATACAGTGGTAAACCTGCCCGATCATGAACTCAACGCAATCGTGGAAAAATCCCCCTATCATAAAGCCACTGCCAATGATATCGACTGGGTAGCCAAGGTCAAAATGCAGGGTGCTGTGCAGAAGTGGGTCGATCACTCCATCAGTGTCACCGTGAATGTGCCGGAACATACCACCCGGGAGTTGGTAGGGCAGATCTACCAGACCGCCTGGGAATCCGGATGCAAGGGAGTTACCATTTACCGCGACGGAAGCCGCGATGGTGTATTGTTGACGAGCAAAGAAAAACAAAACGACTCCGGTTTTTGCGAAACCAGGGCCCCCAGGCGCCCTGAACGACTGGATGCTGAAATCGTCCGGTTCAACAACAATGATGAAAAATGGATCGCCGTGGTGGGACTTTACGATGGCCGTCCCTATGAAATTTTTACAGGCCACTCCGATCACTTCTGGATTCCTGCCTGGGTCGAAAAAGGCTGGGTGATTAAAACCAGGAACGAAAAGGGTGTCTCACGGTATGACTTCCAGTTCCTGGATCATGACGGATTCAGGATCACCATTGAAGGACTCTCCCGATCCTTTAACAAAGAATACTGGAATTACGCCAAATTGATCTCCGGTATTTTGCGGCATGGGATGCCCCTCCATTTCGCTGTGGATATCATTTCAAAACTGAACTTCGAAGCCGATTCCATCAATAATTGGAAGTTTGGTATCGAGAGAGCCCTTAAAAAGTTCATCCCTGACGGTACAAGGGTGAAAAAAGGACAATGCCCGAAGTGTAAAACGGAAGGAACACTCCAATATAAGGAGGGGTGCCTGAGTTGCTCTGATTGCGGGTATTCCCATTGTGGTGATTGATGTTGAACCGGTTATGGGACCCGTGATCAGCCCTGTACTATTTTCTGCCGAAATCTGCAGGAATTTCACCCCATGATGCGGTATCCCATTTCAGGACAGGATTCGGATAGTCATTCTCCTGCAGCCACTTTTCAGCACGACCAATGAGTTCAAAAAGTCTGGCATTGCCGGCTGACCTAACCAGCCGGGTATTGGCTTTTTTGTCACGAATCCATTTTAGCGCTGTCTTTGAGTCAGAATACACCGGCACTTCCAGGCCATTCCGCTTCAACTGCGCCAGCCCGTGAACAACAGCCAGAAATTCACCAATATTGATTGTTCCTTCGGGATAGGGGCCCATACGGAAATACTCGGTACCACTTTCTAACCATACCCCCCTGTATTCCAGCACACCGGGATTGCCGCTGCAAGCTGCATCCACCGTGAGTGCCCTTCCGGCCGGCTTGTCCGTTGCATCATTTCCTGACTCCCCCTTCACAGCCGGTTGCCTTTTTTTGAAAAACTTTAAAGGAGTGCTCTGCAATGCAATCTCCGCATCAGAAAGTGTATCAAAACCCATGTATTTTGCACCTTTATACCCCTCCACAGCAGCCTTACAGGCTTCCCACGCAGAAAACAGGCCCCGTTGCCTCCCTACCCATACAACATAATACTTTTTCTTTCCCATTGCTCCCGACACGTTGTTATTCCCCGGCAAAATTACACCTAATCCCGTCATTAACCTTTATGGTTTTTAACAGAATAATATTTATATATTTACATCGGGTATTAAACCTTTCTGCCGGAAAGTAGTCAAATGTTTGTTATTGTAAAAAAGATATGATTGTTACTGATTTTCATGAACTCTGATTGACGTTGCGCCAAGCTAAGCCCGTGAAAGGGGGATAAATTAGTTCTTTGAAACCTTT
>CAZZBS010000014.1:0-68811 GCA_964652685.1 uncultured Lentimicrobiaceae bacterium | reverse complement strand
TCCAATGATTTAGATAGATTTAATGAATGTTGTAAATTTTTGTCATGTACTTAGTTTTTCAGCATATATTTGTATCGATACAATCCTAATCGGGGATCGTGAAGTATTTTCATGTTGGATTAAGAACCATAACCATAACTTTTAACCTGCACGGACATGATTAATGTGCTGAAAGTCATTGGCATCGCAATACTTACAGTTATCGTTCTCATTCTCCTGGCTGCGCTTTTTGTTAAAAAAGATTTCAATACGGAATGTTCTGTTGAAATTAACCAACCAAGGGATACGGTGTTTGATTACCTGGTGATGCTGAAAAACCAGGAAGCTTACAGTGTATGGTATGCCATTGACCCTGCCATGCAGAAAAGCAGCAAGGGGACTGACGGTACCGTAGGATTTGTGGTGGTATGGGACAGTGAGAACCCTGATGCAGGCAAGGGGGAACAGGAGATCAGGGCCATTATCCCGGGTGAAAGGATCGATTTTGAATTGCGTTTATCACGACCCTTCCGGATGGTGTCGGAATTATATTTTTTGCTGGAAGACGCAGGTGAAAACCGCACCCTGGTGAGATGGGGATACAGCGGAAGGATGAAATATCCCTTAAACCTTATGTTGCTGTTTTACAACCCGGAGGCCCCTGTATGTAATGACTTGGAAAAAGGGTTGGCCAACCTGAAGGCCATTCTGGAAAGCAAACCATAACCAGATGGGTAATATGGGTGTTATTCTGTATCGGGTAGTGCAAACCGTTCAGGAAATTTCCCCTGGATCTTGCTGTAAAAACTGGCAATCTGCCTGAAATCTTTTTCGTAGTCACCGGTTGGATAGAAAATGAATCCTAATCCATAGGTTCGGGTGCGGTAATCCAGGAATCCAACACCTATGGGAAGGCCCGCTTTCTGGGCGATGAAATAATATCCTTTTTTCCAGTTCTTTATCGGTGCACGGGTAGCTTCCGGAGTGATCACCACGACCAACTCCTCGTATCTTGAAAATGCTTCCACTACCTGATGGATCATTTGTCCCCCTTTTTTACGGTTTACAGGCAAACCTCCCATGGCCTTCAGCAACAAGCCAAGCGGAAACCAGAACGCCTCCTGTTTGATCAGGAATTTAACCTTTAGATGCAATACGGTCAGGATCATTCGCCCCCATACAAAATCCCAAAGACTGGTATGCGGCGCAATGATCATCACATATTTCTTCAGATCAGGCGGTGGCGGCGTGGCCACCTTCCAGCCATATAGCCGAAGTATCCATTTGTAAATATGGTATATCATCCTTCAGGTGTTATCAGGAACGATCAGACATGGTGGCAGAACGATCATTCAAGCCATTGGAGAGAACCATCTGACCTCGTCTGCAAGACCTTAATAATACTTACGGATTACTCCTGATGGCGCAAAGGTATAAGAAAGCTGTCATTGTTCAAACCAAAAATATTGGATGGTTCAGATGATCATTCTTTTCAGGTCCTCCGGAATGGTAACTTTTCCTACCTTTGCCTCCTTTGAATCAAAATGGAATATCTACCTGACAGGAATCAGGATAATCCAGGCAATGTAATATTTAATAATCAATTTGTTATGAAAACTAACATGAAAACTAAAAAGCTGTCGCTACTGGTGTTGTTTCTGATGATCATAATGGGTTTGACAGCCCAGAAATTTGATGTCGGACAACGTTACCCCGTTGACAAGGATGTGGTGATTGGCCGTTTGTCTAACGGACTGACCTATTATATACGTCAGAATGCAGAGCCGAAAGACCGTGCTCAGTTCTGGCTGGTGGTGAATGCAGGTTCAATCCTGGAGGATCCTGATCAGAACGGACTGGCGCATTTCATCGAGCACATGTGTTTCAACGGCACGAAAAATTTCGAGAAGGACCAGATTATACGATACCTGCAGTCGATCGGGATGAAATTCGGCCCTGAGATCAATGCTTTCACCAGCCATGATGTCACGAATTATATGTTGCAGAATGTGCCGCTGGAAAAGCCAGCCAATATTGACACCGCACTGCTCATCCTCTACGATTGGGCATGGCAGGTTTCACTTGAAGATGTTGAAATTGATAAGGAAAGGGGGGTGATCCATGAAGAATGGCGTACAGGAATGGGAAGTTCGCGAAGGATCCGGAACGCTTATTTCCGTACACTGTTCGAAGGATCAAAATATGCTACGCATGATGTGATCGGTGACATGAATATTGTTGATCATTTTCAATATGATGTGCTGAAACGGTTCTACAAGGACTGGTATCGCCCGGATCTGCAGGCGATCATCGCAGTGGGTGATTTTGATGTGAAGATGATGGAGGAGAAGATCACTGGTCTCTTTTCACAGATCCCGAAGGTTGACAATCCCAGGACGAGGATCCTTGAACGCATACCGGACCATGATCAGACCAAGGTTTCCATTGTAACCGATGAGGAGGCCCGTATGATGCAGCTGATGATTTTATACAAACATCCGGCTATCATGGAGAAATCAACCTTGTCCTATTCGCGCAACACCCTGAAAGAGAATCTTTACAATGCTATGCTGAGTGCAAGGCTGAATGAGCTTGTTCAGCAGGCTGACCCTCCTTTTATCATGGCGATGAGTGCCTACAGGGGTTATGTCCGGTCATCCGACATGTACATGATGACGGCATACCTTAACAATCCTGATCCTTCCAGGGCGCTTGCAGCCCTGGTCAGGGAAAACCTCAGGGTGCTGCAGCATGGTTTTACCCAGACTGAACTTGACCGTGCAAAAGCTGAATATCTGGCCTCCATGGAGAAGCAGTACAATGAGCGAAATAACCGTAAGTCGGAAACTTTTGCCTGGGAGTATTACGGCCATTTTCTCAATAATGAACCTGTTCCGGGTATTCAGTTTGAGTACGACATGACCAGGGAATTTATCCCCTCGATTACACTGTCAGAGGTGAATGCATTGGCCCATAACTGGATCACGGACAAGAACCGGGTGGTTGTCCTGACAGCCCCACAGGATTATGCTGAGAAGCTGCCCAAAGAAGAAACACTCCTGCAGATGATCATGGATATCGAAAAAGAGCCTGTCGAAGCCTATGTTGATGCCGTCAGTGCCAAACCTTTGCATAATCTGCCTTTGAAAGCAGGTAAGGTGAAGAAGGCCCGCATGGACGATAAAGCCGGGTGTCATGAGTGGATACTATCCAATGGTGCCACCGTGATCATCAAACCCACGAAGTTCAAGGAGGATGAAATCCTCTTTTCTGCCTACAGCAAAGGCGGGACTTCGTTGTATGACGATGCAGATCTGTTGACGGCCCAATCTGCAAGTACCATAACAGATATGAGCGGGATAAGTGAGTTTAATACCATTGAGCTTAGTAAAATATTGGCTGATAAGATGGTGAGGATTTCACCTTATATCGGTGGACTGGAAGAAGGATTGAGTGGCAGTACTACCCCTAAAGACCTGGTCACCCTGCTGGAACTATTGAACCTGTATTTCCTGAGCCCGAGAACCGACGAGCAGTCATTCAACTCTTACATGAGCCGTCAGCGTGCATTGCTTCTCAACAAAGCCAAGGATCCCGCATCAGCATTCTCAGATACACTGACCAATACCCTTTACAACTATCATCCCCGTCGCCGCCCGATGAATGTTGAAATGCTGGATGAGATCGATTTTCATAAAATGGCAGCCATCTTCTCAAAGCGCTTCTCCAATGCAGGTGACTGGACATTTTATTTCGTTGGCAACATTGATCCTGAAACAGCGAAGCCACTCATTGAAAAGTATATTGGCAGTATTCCTGCCGCCAAAAAGCGGGAGAACTGGAAAGACCGGCAGGAATCCATTGCCAAAGGCGTGATCAGAAAACAGATACATACCCAGATGCAGATACCGAAAGCTACGGTGTTTGTCTTGCAGGGTGGTGAGTTTAGTTTTGATCCCAGGGAAAGGATGCTGCTTTCCTTCATTAATGATATCCTGGATGTGAAGTACACCCAGATCGTACGTGAACAGGAGGGGGGCACCTATGGGGTTTCTGTGCAGACTTCCATCAACCAGTTACCGTCACCGACCTACCATATGACGGCCTATTTCACCTGTGCACCTGAAAGGGTAGATGACCTCACAAAGATCATCTATCAACAGGTGGATGTCCTGAAAAAGGAAGGGCCAACCCAACAGGAGGTAGATAACGTGATCGAAAACAAACTGAAAGAGCGGGCAGAGGACTTAAAAGAAAACCGTTTCTGGTTACGCTCCCTTAAATTCATGTACGAAAACAATCAGGATTTCATGGACGCCAACGAATATGCGAAAATGGTGAAGTCCATTACAATCAATGATGTCAGGGAGGCTGCGCGCAAATATTATGAAGGAGCAAATGTGATTGAAGTTATTCAGTTGCCACAGGAGTAAAGGAATTTACTCTTCGAACTCCAACCCCAGTTTTTTGACGAAGGCATCCATTCCGGGATTTTCGGCCGTCATTTTCCTGTACTTCTCAGCGGGAGTAAGGATGACTTTTTCCACAACCGGTGTCTCTTCAATGATAGGTTCAAGCGTAAACCAGGATCCTTTCACCTTTGAACGAATGAATCGTCTGAGGTTTTTAAGGTGTTCAGGATCAGCTATCACTTTATTGGAGAAGGATATCAGGATCCGGTTGCCAGGTTGGACAGTCGCCGGTTTTGCCATGATGGCCGCTGCAAAACTTGGAAGGGTGATGGAAATTTCCTTAGCATACTGTTGGATGATCTGCTGAATTTCATTTGTATCCATTGGCAGGATGTCGTCGCTGGGTGGCGCCGGATTCTCGTCTTCAGCATCGGTTGCATCCTCTCCTGAATGTTCGATCATCTCTTTGATGCTCAATCGCTTTTTGCCTGGTACAGAGGAAACTGTTCCGGCAGCGGGGGCGGGTTCTTCCGGTGTAGATTCCTTTTCCTGTACAACCGGCTCCGGCTTGTTTTCAGGAGTGGGTGTATCGGCAACGGGTGCAATTAAAGTAGGGGATGGTTCCGGCGATTTGACCGTTGAAAACTCTCTTGCCGGCGCTATGGTTGGGGTAGTGCTTTTTTTAAGGGCAGATGATGCAGGTAATGCATCTTTCTTCCCACTCAGATCAGGATTTTTTTTTTCTTCTTCGACCCTTTGTGCTTCTGTCATCTGTAACAGGAGCAGTTCAAGATGCAATCTTTTATTGGTGGCGGTGCGGTAGGTCTGATCGGCTTTTGAGATCATGTCCAGTGCCTGTACAAGCCAGATCATACTGAAGTCCTGCGACTGTTGATTATACCGGTTCCTTACATTTTCTGTGGCCTCAAGGAGTTTAGTGACTGACGGATCTTTGCAAAGCAGCAGGTTGCGCAGATGCTCTCCAAGGCCGTTGATAAACTGATGACCGTCAAAACCTTTACAGATCACTTCGTCAAGCACGAGAAGCGCTCCCGGGATATCCAATGATTTTATGCAGTCCATGACCTTGAAATAGTATTCAAAATCGAGAAGGTTCAGGTTTTCGAGTACATGCTGGTAGGTGATATTGCTACCGGAAAAGCTGATAATCTGGTCAAATATGGAAAGGGCGTCACGCAGCGCACCGTCTGCCTTTTGTGCGATGATATGGAGTGCCTCCTCTTCAAAGTCAATCTTTTCCTGTTTGGCCACCCAGGCAAGATGACTGGCGATGTCGGGAACGGAGATCCTTTTGAAATTATAGATCTGACAACGGGAAAGAATCGTGGGCAGGATTTTATGCCGTTCGGTCGTAGCCAGGATGAATTTGGCAAAGGCAGGCGGCTCTTCCAGGGTCTTGAGGAATGCATTAAAGGCGCTGGTTGAGAGCATGTGTACTTCATCGATGATGTAAACCTTGTATTTTCCTGCCTGTGGTGGGATACGTACCTGGTCCGCCAATAAACGGATGTTATCCACAGAGTTGTTGGAGGCACCATCCATCTCCTGGATGTTGAATGAAGCCAATTGATTGAAAGAACGGCACGAGGTACATTCGTTGCACGGTTCGGTGTCTTCCCCGATATTCAGGCAGTTGATGGTTTTGGCAAGGATACGTGCACAGGTAGTCTTCCCGATCCCCCTGGGCCCGGTGAAAAGAAACGCCTGGGCCAGACTGTTGGTCCGGATGGCGTTTTTCAGGGTTTGTACAATGGTAGGCTGACCCACCACCTGGTTGAAGGTGGTAGGCCTGTATTTCCGCGCCGATACAATGAAGTTTTCCATGTTTCAAAAGTAAGGGTTTTTAAAGAATCCTTCTGATTTTCTTCTTGCATTCTTAAAAACCCTATCTTTACACAATCTAAATTAACATTATTTCCGGATGGGTACAAAAGAAAAATCCGGTAACGAAATAACAAAATTATATGATGAAGAAGAAGATAGAAGAGGTGCTGGGCACCATTAAGCATCCTGAATATCAGAAGGATATTCTGGGATTGGGAATGGCATCCATTGAGGTTGCGGAAAAAGATCAAATCACAATCAGGTTGAAGGGGCTGAAATTCCCGGATGCTTTTTTACGGTCGGTTGGGCGGATCACGGAGAGAAAACTGAATGAAGTTTTTACCGGTGATGGGATCAAGGTGGAGGTTGTGGTGGTGGAAGCAGATCATCCTGAGCCCCGCCAGGAGGTTCCTGAGAGTTTGAAGAATGTGAAGAACATCGTTGCCATTGCTTCGGGCAAGGGTGGTGTCGGGAAATCGACGGTAGCTGTGAACCTGGCGGTAGCATTGGCTCAAATGGGGGCAAAGGTAGCCCTTGTGGATGCAGACATTTATGGCCCGTCAATACCCATGATGCTGGGGGTACGTGATCTCAGGCCGGGAGCCATCCCGTTTGGGGACCGCACCCTGATAGAACCTGTTGAAAGATTTGGGGTGAAGATGTTGTCGGTAGGTTTCTTTGTTGACCCGGAAAAGGCCCTGGTCTGGCGCGGCCCAATGGCCTCCAATGCACTGACCCAGATCATTTCAGAGGGCTTCTGGGGTGACATTGATTACATGGTGGTTGACTTGCCACCGGGAACCGGCGATATCCACCTGACACTGGTTCAAACCCTGCCGGTTACGGGTGTAGTGATTGTCAGCACCCCGCAGGAGGTGGCTGTGGCTGATGCCAGGAAAGGGGTGGCTATGTTCAGGCAGGAGAAAATCAATGTGCCGGTGTTGGGGCTGGTAGAAAATATGGCATGGTTTACCCCCCCCGAACTTCCGGATAAAAAGTACTACATTTTCGGTCGTGGTGGTTGTGATAAACTGGCAGAAGAGACGGGTGTGGAGGTGATTGGCAGGATCCCGGTCGTTGAATCGCTCTGTGACTCCGGCGACAAAGGGGTGCCTGTTGTTGTAGACGATACCTCACTGCTGAAAGAGCCTTTCACCCTGCTGGCCGGTAATGTGATCAGAAAACTGAAAGAGCGGAATGAAAGACTCGACCCCACCGAAATTGTTCAGGTTCATCATAAATAATGCTGAGTCCCGTTGAAGGTTTTGGGCCGGTTATCCTGCAAGGATCGAATTTTCATCGTTGCATATTGAAACAATGTATTTTTGCACCTGAAATCAAATGTCAAAAACAACATGGAAAAAGAGAAACTTCAGCATAGCCGGGAAGATCTGACCCGTAAAGTGAACAATGTGATTGATCAGATAAGACCTTATCTGGAGGCTGATGGAGGGAATATCGCGTTTGTTTCCCTCACGGATGATAATGTGGTGAATGTCGAATTACAGGGTGCCTGCGCCGGCTGCCCGATGAGCATGATGACACTGAAGAGTGGTGTAGAGGCTGCTATCCGGAAAGCCATCCCCGAGATCAAAGCGGTGGAAGCAACCAATTTCTGACCAGGAAATCGCTTTCTGTCAGGCGATTGATACTAAAAATCCTAATTATCGCTCTTCTTTGGGTCACCGGATGACCACCGTTTGACAACCCTTGTATATTTCATTATTTTAATTTAGGTTTGGCGCTCATTTTTAAAGTGCTATGGTATTTAACTCACTTGAGTTCCTGCTTTTCTTCCCACTTATTGTGATGGGATTTTATCTGCTGCCGCAACGGTTCAGGTGGATATTACTGCTGGCAGGCAGTTATTATTTCTACATGTGCTGGAAGCTGGAGTATATCTTTCTGATCCTTTTCTCCACCCTTGTGGATTATATTGCCGGCATCCTGATAGAGCGGAACGATGGTAACCCTGCCATTCGGAAGATGTATCTGGTCATGAGCCTGGTTGTGAACCTTGGTCTGCTGTTCACCTTCAAGTATTTCAATTTTTTCAGTGAGAACCTGCGGTATCTGTTTAATGCGGTCAATATCGTGTATCATGCACCAAGCCTGAACCTCCTCCTTCCGGTAGGGATTTCCTTTTACACTTTTCAAACCCTGAGTTATACCCTTGAGGTCTTTAAGAGGAATTATAAGGCAGAACGGCATTTCGGGTATTTTGCACTGTACGTAGCCTATTTCCCGCAACTTGTCGCAGGCCCCATTGAACGACCGGAACGACTTCTGCCTCAACTCCGTCAGAAACACAGCTTCAGTTACAACAACATCGCTGACGGGCTTAAACTCATGGCCTGGGGATTCTTTAAAAAGCTGGTCATCGCCGACCGTTGTGCCATCCTGGTGGACCAGGCCTTTGCTGCACCTGAAGGGCTGTACGGATGGAACCTTTTCATCCCCGCCATGCTCTTCTATTTCCAGATCTATTGCGATTTTTCGGCCTACTCCGACATTGCGATAGGAACAGCAAGGTTGATGGGGGTCAAACTCTCGGTGAACTTTAACCGCCCGTATCTGGCCAATTCCTTCCGGGCTTACTGGCGACGATGGCATATTACCCTTACTCTATGGATCAAGGATTATATGTTCAAGCCCATCATCAAAAGTGTAAACCATTGGGGGCTGGCCGGACGGTTCTTTGCCGTCATAACCTCTTTCACCATCATCGGCCTCTGGCATGGCGCCTCCTGGGGGATGATCCTTTTCGGATTCGTCAACGGTGTCCTGGTGGCATCCGAATCCATCGAATGGCCCTGGCAGAAACTGATGCGTCGGTACCTGCCGGTGAAGGTGAATGATATCCTCGGCGGTTTAACGGTTTTCTTTGTTTTTATCCTGATATCGGTGGTGTTCCGTTCAGACAATACCACCGATATGATGACCATCCTCAAACAGATGTTCCTGTTTGGCAAGCAACCGTTCCATCTGCTGACGGGTGTCAATGGTTATCATTTTCTTGTGGTGATGAGCACGGTAGCCTTTACAGTATGGGTAGAAAGCCTTCAGAAAGAAAAACCGCTTGTCAGTGAATGGATAAACCAGCACCATCCTTTTATTCGCTGGAGTTTCTACGTGGTGCTTATGCTGGTTATCCTTTGTTTTGGTGTTTTTTCCAATAAAGAATATATCTATTTTCAATTTTAATGGAATTAAAAAAGCTGATATACAAACTGATCCTTGGATTGATCCTCCTCCTGGCCGGCGCATGGGTTGTCCGGCTGATTTTTAATCCTTCGTCCTACTATGGAAATGATATCCTGCAGGAGAAAATGCGGGATTATGAACCTGCCGCCGGAAAATTCAATACGGTGTTCATTGGCTCCAGTATTTTCCTCCAAAACTTCAACCCTGTTTATTTTGATTCTCTCATGCCTCCATCCCTGGGTATTGCAACCTATAACCTGGGGAGCGGTGGTACTCTCCCACCGGAAACCTATGTGTTTTACGAAAACCTGCTGAAGCATCATGGTTCGGACCTGCGCTATGCCTTTATTGAATTGCGGGATATATCCCTTTTCCATCCGCATAATCTGCACACGATCAGAAAGCGCTACTGGATGACACCGGCTGAGTACGGTTTTATTCTCAACACAAGCATCCATTCATCGATTCCGAACGATTTGAAGAAGAACAGCATCCTGTTCTATGGCGTATCCTTGATGGAGCGGATGTTCAACGTGGATTATTTCAATGACATTTATGGTCATATAGCAAACGACCAGAAGAGCAGTAAAAATAAACTTAAGCTGATCCGGAAGGCCAACCTGCGCGGCTACTTACCTGTCGAGGGGAGGTCCATCAGGCAGGAGCAGTTTCTGATGGATACTTCCAGGCTTTCCCTCGTGGCCGGGCTGTACCGTAAATTTGATGCTGAAACCGATAGTTCCTATTATAGCAGGGCGCATCTGCGACGGATACAGAAACTGATCAGCGAATCCGGAAAAAAGGGTATTCACTGCTTCTTTGTGCTTCAACCCAAGATGAGTGTGTATGAGATGAAAGAGATCGTGGCCATCCTGAAACACCTCCCTGAAGAGCATGTCATCAACCTGGCAGATCCGGACCGATACCCATCTTTATACCTTGCCCGCAATTCATTCAGTGAAAGCCATTTTAATATGGATGGCACCCATATCCTGACACGTTTGCTGGCTGAAAGATTCCTGGATCATATAGGTAAGCATCAGGCGGTACCCCCCCGGAAACACCTGAAATTGAATACAGAAAAATAAGAATTGCCATGGTATTCAACTCGATAGAGTTTCTGGTGTTTTTCCCGGTCATGGTGGTGGGTTATTACCTGTTACCGGTAAAATACCGCTGGATCTTCCTGCTGGCGGGGAGTTATTATTTCTATATGTGCTGGAAGATGGAGTACATCTTCCTGATTGTGGCATCGACAGCGATTGATTATATAGCAGGGATTCAGATTGAACGCAACCAGGGGAACCAGCCCATCCGCAGGATGTACCTCATCATGAGCTTGGTGATGAACCTGGGCCTGCTCTTTACCTTCAAATACTTCAATTTCTTCAATGATAATATCCGCATCCTTTTAAATGTCGTTAATATAGCTTATCACCAACCTACACTAAACCTGCTGCTGCCCGTAGGGATTTCATTTTATACCTTTCAGACCCTGAGTTACACCATTGAGGTGTATCGCGGAAATTACAAGGCAGAGCGCCATCCCGGTTATTTTGCTTTGTATGTGGCTTATTTCCCGCAACTTGTGGCAGGGCCGATCGAGCGGCCGGGAAACCTTCTGCCGCAATTACGGGAGAAACATACCTACACCTACAGTAACATCACGGATGGGCTCAAGCTGATAGCCTGGGGGTTTTTTAAGAAGTTGGTGATCGGCGACCGCATCGCGATTTTCGTTGATCATGTGTATGCGAATCCAGACCAGTTTTACGGATTGAACCTGCTGATCCCGACCATGTTGTTCCATATCCGCGTCTACTGCGATTTTTCCGCCTATTCCGACATTGCCATCGGGACCGCAAAGCTTATGGGGATTAATCTTTCGCTGAATTTTAACCGGCCATTGTATGCTACCTCCTTCCGCACTTTCTGGCGGCGCTGGCACATGACCCTGACACAATGGGTCATGGATTATCTTTTTAAACCGATCATCAGGAGGGTGGATCACTGGGGCCTGGGAGGGAGGTTTTTTGCTGTTATTGTCTCCTTCACCATCATCGGACTCTGGCACGGAGCCTCCTGGGGCATGGTCTTCTTTGGCTTTGTAAATGGTTTGCTGGTGGCATCAGAAGGTATCCGCTGGCCATGGCAGAAATGGATGGAAAGGGGCTTCCACCCCAGGTTGCGAAACCTTATCAACGGGATTTTTGTGTTTGTGGCCATCTGCCTGACCGTCGTTAGTTTCCGCGCCAACTCCACAGAAGATCTCCTGCTGATCTATTCCCATATCTTCAGGGGAATTGCTGCACCCCTTACCATCGAGATGTTCCGTGGCGATATCTATAACATGATCGTGCTCTTTGTCTTCCTGATCCTGGCGGGTATGGTGGAGTTTTATCAGAAAGACAAATCCCTGATCTCGGACTGGATCAACAGGTTCAATCCCTGTATCAGATGGGCTTTCTACTTGATTCTCATTTCTGTCATCTTTAACTTTGGCATTTTTTCAAGCAGGGAATATATCTATTTCCAATTCTGATGAAGCAGAAATGGTTAATACTGAAGTTGCTTGCCGGCCTGATTACTTTGCTGGCCATGAACTGGCTTATCCGCCTTATTTTTGACCCATCTTTCTGTTATGGCAATGATACACTGAAACATAAAATGATGGAATTTTCCGGGACCCATCATCAATATAATGCATTATTCATTGGATCGAGTTGTTTTTACTGGAATCTGGATCCGGTGCTGTTTGATGCCATCATGCCGGAAGAATGGAATGTCTCCTCCTATAATTTCGGCAGTGGGGGCACCCTGCCGCCGGAAACCTATCGGTTTTACCATGAAATCCTGAAAAGATACGGTGAAGGTATCAAGACGGTCATTATCGAGTTGCGCGATATTGGTCATTTTCCCGAACACCATCGCCATACCCTCAGAAAAAGATATTACATGAATCCCGTATCCTATGGATTCATCATCAGGGCCAGTATCCGGTCCGGATCAACACCAAAAGGTCGGAAAGACAATGTGATCCGTTATGGGGTCTCCTTAATTGAACGGATGATGAACATTGATTACTTTAATGACATCTATGGACAATCGGAAGAGTCAAGGCAGGAAAGCCAGGAGCGTCTTGATGACCTGCGCCTCAGGGGAAGGCAGGGCTTTTTATCGGTTTTGCCTGATCGGCAAGTGACCAACCGTGCCGCCTTCCTGGCCGACACCACCCTCCTGCAGAAAAGAGCCGATGCATTTAGCGATTATGCATCCGGCCGAAAGGAGCTGAAAGTAAACCAGGCGCATTTAAAGCAAATATTTGAAATCATCAGGTTATGCGACAAAGCAGGTATCCACTGCGTGTTTCTCCAGCATCCCAGGCAGGATCTTGTCAATATCGGTGAAACGGTAGCCCTTGCAAGCCATCTCCCATCTGAACACCTGATCGATCTCACAAACCCGGATCTTTACCCTGAGCTGTACCTTGTAAAAAATTCCCTCAACAATAATCATTTTAATCTTCAGGGTACAGAGATATTGACTACCTTGGCAGCGGAAAAATTTATTGAGGTACATCGGGAATGGCTGAAGAAACAAACTTCCCGGCAACCAATGTAATAAACAAATATTCAAGTTATTATCAGTAATAATGCCTATCATGAAACCGTATCTAATCTTTAGTCTGTTATTTCTGCTGGCTTCATGCGGTGGAAAAGGAACCGGTGAGGTTGAATCACCTGAATCGCCAGGCCTTGACCCTGAAGGGAATTTCACCCAGGAAGTGTTAAACTATATCCAGGCTGTTTCAGATATTGATTGTCAGCTTCATATTCTGTTTGTACAAGCGATCAGTGCCGGGCAGGGCGATCAGGACAGTGTGAAGTTCATGGAATTGCGTGCAAAAAAAAGGGCTCTCATTGATTCAATCTTAAGCATTAACCGCGATTCAGCCTTTGTGACAGCAGTGCACGGGGAACTGAACCGCCTGAAGGAGCAGGAGGGCTATTGCGCTGAAGCCTCGGAATTGCAGGGAAAGACCTCTGAAAGTGACAAGCTTGGAGTTCCGAAGCAGACATTGCATATAAGGGAAGATGCCGAAAAGCTTGGGAAATTAAATTGCCGCATCATTAAAGTATCCCAACAGTTTGAAGCTGATCCGAAAAATGAGAAAGCCAGGTTGGAGTTGAGGTCATTGCAGCAACGCAAACGTACCATGCTGAACCAGTTGATATTGCTGTACGGTCATGATCTGATCAGGGATGTAGCATTCAGGCAAATGGTCGTTGAAGTTCAGGAAAAGAATTGCAATTACACAAAGGAACTTAAAGCGCACCACAGGTACAGCGATTTCGCCCTCTGAAAGCGGGCAAGCCATGAAAATAGCCATTTTAGCCGATCCTGTTGACAATCAATTGGCGGGTGTGCATACCTTCACCCGTGAGATGATCCTTTCATTGCTGCGCCATGATAAGGAGAACCGCTATTACCTGTTCCGGCGGCGACGAAACCCTTCTTTCCCCGGTGCCAGGAATGTTGTAGTGCCTAAATTGGGATGGACCATACTCTTCCCGGCAATGAGGCTGTTTTATATCTTTGGGAGACTTGCCAAACGTTACCGCATCAACGTTGTGATAGAACCGGCCCATTTCGGCCCCTTTTTCATGCCACGAAAGGTAAAACGGGTTACGGTGATCCATGACCTTACCCCACTTAAGTTTCCGGAACATCACCGTTTCCACAGCCAGTTGCTGCAGTCCCTCTTCCTGAGGCACATTATGAAACGGGCCGACCTGATCATCACAAATTCGGAGAACTCCCGGCTGGATATCATCAGCTACTATCCTTTCACCGAGGATAAGGTCGAAAAGATCTACCTGGGCCATGACGAAATTTTCCGGCCGGATATAAATCCCCGGGTGCTTGAAAAATATGGTATCACGAAATCCTATTTCCTCTTTGTCAGCACCCTTGAACCCCGTAAGAACCTTTCCCTTCTCCTGCATGCCTATCAAAGGTTCAGGGTGGATTCAAAGACAGAGGTTGCCCTGGTCATTGTTGGTAAAAGAGGCTGGAAATGCAGGAGGTTATATAATGAAATAAATAAACACCCTTACCGGGATGACATCATCCTGCCGGGTTATGTCCTCCTGGAAGACCTTCCACCGCTTTATTCCCAGGCACTGGCGTTTGTTTACCCATCCTATTATGAAGGATTCGGTTTACCGGTACTGGAAGCCATGGCTTGTGGAGCACCCTGCCTGGTGAGCAACGTGTCTTCACTTCCGGAGGTGGCAGGCAGTGCAACATTGATGTTCAACCCGTTTGATGTGGCAGACCTGACCGAACAGATGCAGACGGTAACTATGGATGTGGAACTAAGGAAAGAACTTTCCGCCAAGGGGATACAACATGCATCGCTCTTTTCCTGGGATAAGTTTGCTCTGGAACTGATTGAAGTGATGCGAAGGCATAAACTCATCTGATGGAGCCGAAACCTGAAAGTGTGCTTTTCGTCCTGGAACACTTCCCCCCGTACCTCGGTGGGGTTGAGCGGCTTTTTTTTCAGCTTGCCCGGCAACTTGTCGAAAGAGGATTAGGTGTCACCGTGGTCACAACACAACATCAGAAAAAGCTTCCGGTGTATGAGGAGATGGATGGCATTCAGGTGTACCGTGTACGTTCAGCAAACCGCTATCTCTTCACCCTGATGGGCATTCCGTCAGTTGTACGGCATGCACGGCGATGCACCATTATCCATACAACCACTTACAATGCTGCATTGCCTGCCTGGGTGGCAGGACTTTTAACCGGTAAAAAGGTGCTGATCACCGTGCATGAAATCTGGGGGAGGCTTTGGTTTGATCTTCCCTGGATGGGTTATCTTTCAAAACGGCTCCATTTCCTATTTGAGCAATTGGTTTTAAAACTTCCGTTTCACCACTATACCGCTGTGTCGGACTATACCAGGAACACGCTTGTGTCGGCTGGCATCCCGTCAGAAAAGATCACCACCCTTTACAACGGACTCGACTATCAACTGCTGCAGCCATGGCGGAGGTCCCAACCCCCCGGGAACCATGCATCACCACGTTTTATGTATTATGGCAGACTGGGATTTTCCAAAGGGTTGGACCTGGTCATCCGGGCAGGTGATTCTTTCCTGGCAAAACATCCTCACACGCTCATCGATCTGATTATTCCGCAGAAGCCTGCCGGCTTCCGACGCAGGATAGAACGGCTCATCCTGGCGGCCCGACACCCGGATGGTTTTAAGATCACCGATAGCCTGCCGGAAGAGGAGCTTTTCCGACACCTGCAGAAAGCTGACGCTGTACTGATCCCCTCCTACAGCGAAGGATTCTGTTTTGTTGCGGCGGAAGCATCCTTCCTTGGAATACCGGTGATCAGCAGCCATAAAGGGGCACTCCCGGAAACCGCAACCGGAAAAGTTATCCGGATGAAAAACCTGGATGCCCTTTCCCTGTACGATGCTATGGAACAGGCCTTTTTGGGGCAATGGGAAGAAATACCCTTGAAGACATTTCCTCTGGAGGATCAGATCTCAGGTTTCATCACACTTTACGGGAATTTTGCAGGCCATTGAGTTGCTCTTTCAACTGTTCCACCTCCATCTTCAGTATACCGAATTCCTGCGCGATTACCTTGCTTCTCTCGGCAAGGCGGGAGATGATCATTGAAAACTGGATAAGTATCAGCAGGATCCCTGTAAGCATAATAATGAAAAGGGCAGCAGGCGCATAGGCAATGCCCAGGAGGTCTGACAGCATCTCCAAACCCTGACGCCATGCTGAAAAGATCAGGAAAACCACCCCGATACCAAGCCATAAAAGGGAAAATTCTACCTTAAGCCGTTGTTTCCGGATGATCCAAAGAATATAACCGATCAGCGTGATACTGAAAAGGATTGCGATGATTTGCATCTGGTTCATAGCGGTTATTTGTTACTGGTTACTGGTTGTGGTCACTGAGCCTGTCGAAGGGCTGATTGCGGGTTCTCCCCCGCTTCCTGAGGTGAGGGGCAGCGGGCGGGGTATTTTCTTCATATTGAAAGTCTGTTCCGGATGGCTGCCATCCCCATGGCAATAAGTACCTTAAGCATGTAGTAAGGCCCTTTGTGAAGCGGGATGGAGGAGGCACCACCTTGTCTTTCAAACATCTGGGTAAATATTTCCCGGATGACAAAACCATTTCTTCCAAGGGTAACGATCACTTCAGGTTCAGGGTAGTCAACGGGGTAGTCATTGGCAAGAAACACAATGCTTCTTCGGTTGTAAGCACGAAAGCCAGAGGTATGGTCGGTGATGCGTTGGCCAATGAGGACAGAACTTGTGAGACGGAAGATGTTGATGCCAATCCTCCTCAGGTTGGTGGAGCGAAAACCGTTTTTATCCCTGATGTTGAACCGACTTCCAATGGCAATATCGGCCGTGCCTGATGACACCATATCAACCAGTTTTGCAACGTCAGCCGGGTTATGCTGTCCATCGGCATCAAACTGCACAACGATGTCGTAACCATGTCTGAGGGCATACCTGAACCCGGTTTGTACACACCCACCGATGCCCAGGTTATAGGGCAGGTCAATGGAATCGGAAAAAGTACATTCCCGTGCATACAATCCGGTAAGGTCCGTTGAAGCATCATTCACTACCAGCAGATCATACATCGGGTATAAGCCGTGCAGGCTTTCAAGCACCGCATGGATCGTTTCAGCCTCATTATAAGCGGGTATGATGATCAGAACCTTCATAATGTATAATGCCTGCAGTATTTATTCAGCAGGTCAACCGATGGTTGATAGTTGCTTTCTGCCGATTTTTGCCAGTCGCTGCATGCTTCTGATCTTTTTCCAAGCGCATAGTAAGCCAGCCCCCTGTAATGCATAGAGGCCAGGTGATCTGGTGCGAAACTGAGCAGCCGTGTATAATACGTTGCAGCTTCCCCATAACGGTCGGTGTTCATCATCACACTGGCCATATTGAACAAAGCATCTTTGTCGACAGGATTCTTTTCCAGGACTACATTCAGGTCGGACTCTGCATGCGGGTAATCGCCAAGGTACACATAGGAAAGCGCACGGTGGAAATATACGCGGGTTTCTGCATTACCGGCATTGATGGCCTTTGTGTATTCCTGCACAGCTTTGAGAGGTTCACCCTTTTTGGTATAAGCGATACCCATATTCAGGTAAGCGAGGTTGCGGAATTCGGGGGAAATGCGGATGATGGTATTGTAATCGGCAATGGCTCCTTCAAGGTCGTTTTGTGTCAGTTTGAGATTCCCGCGGTTGTTCAGGGCGGTGGCATTCGTGGAATCAAGGAGCAGTGCCTGATTGTAATGTTTCAGTGCCTGAACAAAATTGTTCTGTTGCTTGTAACAATCTCCTACCGCAAGCCATGCCCTGGAACTCCCGGGTTCTTTTTCCAGTGTGTCTTTCCATAGGGTGCAGTTGTCCTGCCATACCTTGTTCCTTTCGAAGGCTGCAATGCCCAGGGTCAGCAGGTAAACAGCCGGAATGAGATACCATATCCGTTTAGGTCTGAGAACCATAAAACTGAAAAACAGTGACGAAAGGATAAGTCCAAAACCTGCCAGGGACAGGTAGATCCTGTGCTCGAAGATCACATCCCGTATCGGGAATACGGTGGATGTTATAGCAAGGGGAAGGTAAAACAAAAGGATGCCGAAACCAGCCAACGGATTTCTTTTACGTAGTGAAAATGCAATGGCAATCATCACAAGGTGGACCAGTGAGCTGATAAGAACGACAGGTTCAAGGAGAGAGGAAGATTTTACGAATGCATAGTCCAGCGTCAGGTGAACAGGCAGGATACTGATCTGCATATATTTGACGATGACTTTCATCTGGGTGGCCAGGTAAGCCAGTTTGGGCAAAGATCCCTTTTCAGGCGGGA
This sequence comes from uncultured Lentimicrobiaceae bacterium, assembly GCA_964652685.1. GTDB lineage: Bacteria > Bacteroidota > Bacteroidia > Bacteroidales > SKPS01 > SKPS01. Next base: position 50,432 of record CAZZBS010000014.1, on the reverse strand, counting down.
TCAGGTCGGTGGCCACAACGAAAACAGCGAGCACCGCTGCCAGCAGGGTAGCAATGACCAGGTAGCGTTTATAGGGTTTTCCGTCTTTTCCGGTGATAAAGAAGAATTCGGCCGCGAGGCATACCAGGGGCAGTGCAGCAGCGGTCTGTTTCGACAGGAGGGCGGCTATCCACGTCAGGAACGCCAGGAGATAAAAAGGCATGAAGGTAATCAGCCGTTTGCCTTGTGAGTGTAGGATCCGGCCGTGGAGATAGGATAACAGGGAAGCCAGGGAAAACATCCATGCCATGGACTCCATCCTTTGGATGATGTAAGTTACTGATTGTGTTTGTACCGGATGGAGGGCGAAGATCATTGCTGCAAGCGCTGCCAGCGGGATCACATATTTTTTTAAACGCGAACGCCCCATTACTGTAGTGGTGAAAACCATATATATAACCATGAAAAGCAGGATGGCCGAGAGGATATGAATAAGGATGTTGATCATGTGGTACGGCTTGGGCTCCAGCTTCCCTGTCTTATAATTCAGGGCAAAAGAAAAGTAGGAGAGGGGACGGTTGTTGATATCCATCCAGTAATGCAGGTCCCGGAAATCGCCTAATTCGGTGATCTGTTTATTGTTGACGATGGCATGGGTGTCATCAAAATGAAAACTGTGGTTGAGTGTATTGTGATATCCTATCCAGATGGATAGGATGATGGTAAAAACGGCCAGGCCAAACCATACTTTCTGATTGGGCCGTTTTGCGGCATCTGGCTCCGTTCTTTTTATCTGAGGTGTTTTTTTTGTCATTTTTGCCATGTGCCAAAGGTAGCTTTTTTCCACTTTCATGAGAAAATCAAAAGAGACGGAGGATAAAATCGGTCTTGAACGGTTAAATACCCTATTTTTGTAAGTTCATTCCTGACTAACCCCAGACCTGCTTTGATGTTGACGGATGAAATCACATCGATAATGTTGTCGGGCTGAAACAGGCAGGCAATCATCAGAAGATATTGATTATGGGAATATTATCATCATTATTCGGTAAAAAATCAGACAAGGATATCCGGACCATTATGCCGGCAGTGGAGAAGATCCATCAGGCGTATGAGCAGGTAAAAGAGCTCTCAAATGATGATCTCAGGCAAAGGACGCCTCTCTTCCGGGAGCGTATTGCCGCGCATATTCATGAGGTGGTTGATGAGATTGAATCTTTGAGGGCCCGCATAGCGGCCGATCCCGAGATGGATTTTGAGAAGAAGGAGGATTTGTGGAAACAGGTCGACCAACTTGAGAAACTAAGGAAAGAGAAAACAGAAGATATTCTGAATGAGATTTTACCTGAAGCTTTTGCTGTGATGAAGGATACAGCCCGAAGATTCAAGGAAAACGAACAGCTGGAGGTGACGGCCAATGACTATGACCGTGAGCTGGCAGCCAGGATGGACAATGTGGAGATCAAAGGGGGGAAAGCCATATATCATAACTCCTGGATGGCTGGGGGGAACAGGATCACCTGGGATATGGTGCATTACAATGTCCAGCTTATCGGAGGGATTGTGCTTCATCAGGGTAAGATTTCCGAAATGGCAACCGGTGAGGGGAAAACACTTGTCGCCACCCTGCCTGTTTACCTGAATGCCTTACCCGGCCGAGGGGTGCATATCGTTACGGTAAACGATTATCTGGCAAAACGCGACTCAGAATGGATGGGGATGCTGTTTCGTTTTCATGGGCTAAAGGTCGATTGCATCGACAAGCATGAACCAAACTCCGAATCACGCCGGCAGGCCTATCTGGCCGACATTACCTACGGAACCAATAATGAGTTCGGGTTCGATTACCTGCGCGATAATATGGCTACCCTTCCTGAGGAACTGGTGCAGCGTGACCATAACTATGCTATCGTGGATGAAGTTGACTCAGTGCTTATTGATGATGCCCGTACACCGCTGATCATTTCCGGACCCACAGCACAGGGAGATAAGCAGGAATTTGACCGTCTCAGACCAGTTGTGAACAACCTGTATAACGCACAGAAAGCCCTTGTGACCAAGATACTCGCTGAAGCCAAAAGTCTTCTTTCCAAACCGGATGAAGGAGATAACGAAAAAGAGGGATTTAAACTTCTGTTCCGCGCTTTCAGGGGTTTACCAAAAAACAAGGCACTGATCAAGTTCCTCAGCGAACCCGGTATGCGCACCGGTATGCAGAAAACGGAAAACTTCTTCCTGCAGGAACAACAGAAAAACATGCACGTCATCGATGATGAGCTCTATTTTGTGATTGAAGAGAAGCAAAACACCATCGACCTGAAGGAAAAGGGTATTGAACTCCTGACCCAGGAAACGGGTGACCCTGACTTTTATGTCTTACCTGATATTGGATCTGCCATAGCTGAAATGGAACGGTCCGATATCAGCCCGCAGGGTAAACTCAGGAAAAAGAGTGAAATGATGCGTGACTATGCGATCATATCCGAACGGGTACATACCATCAACCAATTGCTCAAAGCTTATTGCCTTTTTGAAATTGATGTGGATTATGTGGTGATGGAGAACAAGGTAAAGATCGTGGATGAGCAGACAGGCCGTATCCTGGAGGGGAGACGTTATTCCGACGGGCTTCACCAGGCCATAGAGGCCAAGGAGAACGTGAAGGTGGAGGCAGCTACACAGACCTATGCCACCATCACGTTGCAGAACTATTTCAGGATGTATTTCAAACTTGCCGGGATGACCGGTACCGCAGAGACCGAAGCCGGAGAATTATGGGATATCTACAAGCTGGATGTGGTGGTGATCCCCACCAACAGGGAGGTAATCCGTGATGACCAGCAGGATTTCGTCTTCAAGACACAACGTGAGAAATACAATGCGGTGATAGGCACCATCGAGGAAATGATCCATGCAGGCAGACCGGTGCTGGTAGGGACCACGGCCGTTGAAACTTCGGAATTGTTAAGCCGGATGTTGCAGCGGAAGGTCATTAAGCATAATGTGTTGAACGCCAAGCTTCACCAGCGTGAAGCACAGATTGTTGCCGAGGCAGGACAAGCAGGTACGGTGACCATCGCGACCAATATGGCCGGTCGTGGGACCGACATCAAACTGGGTCCCGGTGTCAAAGGTGCCGGAGGGCTGGCTATCATCGGAACGGAAAGGCATGAATCGAGACGTGTGGACCGCCAGCTGCGCGGACGTTCAGGCCGCCAGGGCGATCCGGGTTCATCGGTCTTCTTCGTTTCGCTCGAAGATAACCTTATGCGCCTCTTCGGCTCGGAAAGGATCGCCAGGGTGATGGATAGGATCGGTATCAAAGAGGGGGAGGTGATACAGCACTCCATGATTACCCGTTCCATCGAAAAAGCACAAAAAAAGGTCGAAGAAAATAACTTCGGCATCAGGAAACGGTTGCTTGAATACGATGACGTGATGAACAACCAGCGTTCGGCCATCTATTCCAAACGCCGTTCAGCACTGTTTGGAGACCGTCTTTCGATGGAAATTGACAACATGATGTACGACCTCGCTGAATTCATCATTAATGAATTTCAGAAAGATCGTGATTATGAAGGATTTCGCCTGGAAATCATCCGTCTTTTCGGACTGGAATCCCCTTTTACCGAAAAGGATTTTTATGAATTTCGCCTTGAAGAGCTTATCGAAGCCCTTTACCTGGCTATTGTGGCTCAATACAGGCAGAAGTCCGAAAACCTCGCACAGAGCGTTTTCCCTGTTATAAAGGATGTTCACGAAAACAATACCCAGGGGTATAAAAAAATCGCTATCCCCATTACTGACGGTTTAAAATCGATGAATATCCCGGTGGACCTCGCAACAGCCTATGAAACGGCTGGTCGTGAACTGATCCGTGCCGTCGAAAAGGTGGTGACCCTTGCTATTATCGACGTGGCATGGAAAGAGCACCTGCGTGAAATGGACGACCTGAAACAATCGGTACAGAATGCCACCTACGAACAAAAAGATCCCCTGCTCATATACAAGGTTGAATCGTTTAAGTTGTTCGGTGAACTGCTGCAGCGGATTAACCGCGAAATCATTTCATTCCTTTTAAAATCAGGCCTCCCTGTACAACAGGACATGAACATCCAGGAGGCCAGGGTGAGGCGTTCAGACACCAGATCACTGCGCACCCAAAAGGAAGATGCCGAAAAGTTTGGTTTCCGTACCCAGCAGCAGGAGAAAACACAACCAGTGAAGGTGGAGAAGAAGGTGGGCAGAAATGACCCATGTCCCTGTGGATCCGGAAAAAAATTCAAACATTGCCATGGCCGTTAGTCTGCTATACTGTCTGCTATGCGGAGAGATCCGGTCACGATGCTGCCGGTATCGGTGGTATGCCTGCTTATTGTCTCTATCCCTGTTGTTTTGCATTGGAACGGCCACGGCGCAGGAGGAATCTTCACCCATTGTACCGCCCCCATCCCCACAATCCTCATTTGAACACCTCTGGGCACGCCAGGCATACCTGAACATTAGCATTCCGGGCTACCGTGAAGTAAGAGAAACCGACCTCTTCCGCATCCGCTATTTCAATCCTAACGGACCCGATCTCATCGTCGCGGAAAACAGGGATGTCACCACACGGCAGAGTGGCTATGCACTGTTGTCTGCCGGAGGAGCCCTGAACAGAATATTCCCTCTCCGTCAATACCGAGGGATTACACTCCACGGTGAACTCTCCGGTTCATTCATTGTGCAGAAAATAATACTTCCTTCGTGGGCTGATAATACCATCTATGCCCCTGACCATTACCCCGTCCGGTATTACAATTTGCCCACTTTTGCCATTGCCGGTTTGAAGGGAGGGATTTGGTTTTACGAATGGTTCTCATTGGGATTGGGATATACTTATACCTCCTATGCCCTAAAGACCCATGATGACAGGATGGAGCAAAAGGATATGCGCCTGAACCGCCATGGCCTCTCATTTCACACCGCATGCTGGGTCCCGCTGGAATATGTAAAACTGGACAGGTGGCATGCCAGGATTTCGGTTGAAGGTCAGGATATGCTTGCAGAGCGTAGTGGACTTTTTCTCACCTCCATGGAATTGTCGCTGTTCCATCTGTCAAAACAACGGACAGGAAGAACAACAGGTATATTTCTCAGGTATCTCTCAGTGCCCGGGATCAAAGGCCCGGAACAATACCCGGATTATTCCCTGCATCATGACACCCAGGTCCTACTGGGGGTGGGCTATGGTATCGGTGGACTGAACCTGAATCGGGGACGATAATATTTATAAAGCAATACAGAAATGTAAATGGTCTCTAAAGCAAAGAAAGCCTGTTTTTTAACTCTTATAGGTTGTGTCATGCAGGCCTCCTGTACCCGGCAGGAGCAAACCGACTGGAGCAATCTCTACCGATATTTCCCGGTGGTTAAAGGTCATTGGGTGTTATATGAGGTGGATTCCATCGCGTACATTAAAATACAGGACACGGTCATACATTACCGTTATCTCGTCAGGGAAACAGTTGCCGATACCTATAAAGACCTGTCCGGAAATGATTGGCAGCGGATTGACCATGAAGTGTTCAGGGACAGTGCAACAGGCTGGGTGGTATCCCAGGCATCTGCACAGAAAATTTCAAGAAATACCGCAGAGAAAATCCACAATAACCTAAGGTTCATTAAACTGATCTTTCCTTTTCACAAAAACACCTACTGGCATGGCAACAGTTATATAAATTATGCAGACCCTTACCACTGCGATTTCTTTGGCGACTGGCTCTATCAGTATAAAGAATTATTTGTAAAGAAAGAGGTTAATGGAGTTCTGTTTGACTCGGTGGTGGTTGTACAGCAGGTGGCTGATTCCGGTATTGTTTGTAAAAACCTGGCGCTGGAAATGTACGCACCTGATATTGGTCTGATCCATAAATATACGGAAAGACTGACGACCCAGAAAAACAATCCCGATCCTTTCTACCTGAAGGCCGAAGATGGTTATATCCTTTCCTATTCCATCCTTGACTGGAAAAGGGAATAAACAGATAACCAATATTTTATTTGATGATCCGGTAGCCGAAGTAATCCATTACTTCCGGATCAAGATGCAGGTTGATGAAAGAAATATCTTCATCCATGAGGTTCTCTCTCCATTCTTCAGCCAGGTAATAGTTGCGGTAATAGCGATAGTTTTTTTCTGCCTCTTTGGTTGATGTCTCCTGGTTTTTGAAAGGGCCCGGAAGAGGCTCAAGATGGAAATACCTGGCAAGGGCAAGAACTGTTTCTTCCGGTTCTTCAACAAGTTGTTCATAGGTCAGGTTCAGGGTGATCTCCGGAAAAGCCTTGCGTAACTCCATGTAAGCTTTGTTCTTAATGTTCCAGAGATGTACAGGGTTGGTAAAAAAGGGTTGGTTGTGGTTTTCCCGCCTTACGGTATGCCATCTTCTTTTTAGGAAATCATCGAAAGAGGATGGAATTTTCCCTTTATAGTGATAAGGGCGTTTGTGCAAAGATAGCAGGAAAGCATAAGGGTTTTTGGTAAGGGTAATGAATCCCGTTTCTTTCAGATTACACTGTCGTTTAAGCCTTTTATGGTCGGGCACAGCATGTTTCCATCCGAGGTGTTGCCTGTAGATAAGGTCATAAAAAAGGTCAAAGATGGATGGGATTTTCATGATCCCCTGTTTGGTAGGAACCCCCCCCTCGATGATGCCGACCTTAAGATTCAGCAGGATCAGGGTACGCAGGTAATTGGTGCCGGTATTCCTTTCACCGAATATTTTAATCTTTTTCATGCCCTTAAACATACAAATCAATATGGAAATAATAGGGTACCGGGTAAAAAAAACTGGTCTCCCGACCAGTTTTTAAACCCAAATGAAAATGAAAACGCTTGTTGGATGGTAAGAGGCCTCCGCGCATCACCTTTTCCGGAATGGATCAGTCAGTGCTGCTATGGAGGAATGTGTTGCTGGATATATTTGGTTCTTCTCCTTCGTTGAGGCTGTATCGTGATACTTCACTTTCGTCGGAGTGATGGGTCCTGGCAAATTGAACATTTTTGCGTACAAATGCCGGATTGGTTTCGATCTCTGAGAGGCCTTCCGGGCTTTGGATCTTCATACTGAGATCCCTGAGTTTGGTATTACGATCTTGTTGTTTCTGCTGGAAATCAATGCCTGAAGTGCCGGAAGGGTTAACCGGTCGGGTGTTTTCTTCCGGGTTAAGATCGATATACGTCATGGCGACCGGTTGTACAAGGGCAGGATCTTTTTCCTTTTCGGCCTTTGCGTCATCAGATGCACGGGTACTGATGGTATTGGGTTCTGTCTCCTCAATCATAATATTGCCGGGAGACATGCCCAGTGGGTCGAACTGTACCGGTTGAGGTCTTGTGATCATCCGGGGCTCTTCTTCGGTTCCGATCAGGGTGCTTTGTGCTGCAGTCCTTTCCATCGAAGGATCAAGCTTTCCAACGATAACATTGGTACTGGTTTTTTGTGATGTGTTCGTATTGTATCCCTGGTTGGCGGTAAAACCTGTGGCTATGATGGTGACAGCGATGTTTTCACCCAGGGCCGTATCATTTCCGTTCCCCCAGATGATCTCGGCATTGCTGCCTGCCTCCTCCTGGATATAATCGGTGATCTCGGTCACTTCATCCAGTTTGATGCCCTTGGTGCCGGAGGAGATATACAGCAGCACATTGCTGGCGCCCGTGATCTGGTTGTCGTTCAGCAGGGGTGAACTGAGGGCATCCTCAACCGCCATGATAGCCCTGTTCTCACCGGAGGCAATGCCGGTGCCCATGATGGCTACGCCACTGTCCTTCATGACCGTTTTCACATCTTCGAAATCAACATTGATATAACCTACGTGGGTGATGATTTCGGCGATCCCTTTGGCTGCTTCGGTGAGTATGTTGTCGGCTTTGGCAAAAGCTTCGGCAAGTTCGAGGTTGCCGTGCAACTCCCGCATCTTGTCATTGTTGATGACCAGCAGGGTGTCAACATGCTTTCGCATCTCCTGGATGCCTTCTTCGGCAACCAGCCGGCGTTTTCTCCCTTCAAAAGAGAAAGGGATGGTGACAATGCCGATGGTAAGGATCTCCATCTCTTTGGCAAGCTTGGCAATGATAGGTGCTCCGCCAGTGCCTGTTCCACCACCCATGCCTGCCGTGATGAATACCATCCGGGTGTCTTTTGACAGTACCTCCCTGATATCCTCAAGGTTTTCAATGGCAGCATTCATGCCCACTTCAGGACGGGATCCGGCCCCATTGCCATTGGTGAGGCTCCTGCCAAGCTGGATTTTCACCGGTACCGGACTCTCACTGATCGCTTGCGCATCGGTGTTGCATATCACGAAATCAACACCGTGGATGCCCTGCCTGTACATGTGGTTCACGGCATTGCTGCCACCACCCCCAATGCCCAGCACCTTGATGATCGATGACTGGTTTTTCGGATGGTCGAATTTTATTAGTCCCTCTTTTCCGGCCATGGCAAATTTTTTTTAAAAATAATGGTTCGTTTATTTTCTTTTAACATACCATAAAGCAACTTATGAACAGTTTATTATGGATAACTCAGGTCAGCAGCGTCTAACGGATATTGTCGGCCTCAAAAAAGGTCAATCCCGTTTTAAAAATGGATTCAAAAAAAGATCCCCGGATCTTCTTCGGTTCCTCTTTGGTCTTTTTCACTACCCTGTTTTTCTTTTCACAAACTTCAAAACCTTTGATAACCAGACCTATACCTGTAGCATACATGGGACTGCACAATTCATCGGGCATGTTGCCGGCAAGATGCTCATTGGGAAGACCGATCCTGGCGTTGAGCCCGGTCAGGAACTCGGTAAGCTGCTTGACATGTCTGAGCTGTGCACCACCACCGGTCAGTACGATACCCCCGATCAGCTTTTGCTCAAATCCTGAATTGCGGATTTCCCAGTACACCTGTTCAATGATTTCTTCCATGCGGGCCTGGATGATGGAAGCCAGGTTCTTCAGCGTGATCTCCTTGGGAGTTGTGCCACGGAGACCCGGGATAGAGACAATCTCCTCATTCTTGTTCTCACGGCTCAAGGCCGACCCGAAACGAATCTTAAGGGTTTCCGCCTGGCTCCTGATGATGGAACAACCCTCCCGGATGTCCTCGGTAATGATGTTGCCACCCAGGGGGATAACCGCCGTGTGACGAATGATACCATCCTGGAAGATGGCCAGGTCGGTCGTCCCTCCACCAATGTCAACAAGGGCTACACCCGCCTCCTTTTCATCATCACCAAGAACCGCATCAGCCGAAGCCAGCGGTTCAAGGATAAGATCCTCTACCTCCATGCCGGTCCGTAGTACGCACCGGTGAATGTTTTTGGCCGCCGTCACCATGCCGGTAATGATGTGGAAATTGGCCTCAAGGCAAATACCCGACATACCGATCGGTTCCCGGATGCCAGGCTCCTTATCCACAATATAATCCTGTGGGATAACATGGATGATTTCCTCTCCGGGAGGCATCACCAGCTTGTGCATCTTCTCGATCAAAAGATCAATGTCCTGCTGGTTGATGGTGTCTTCAATATTGTCCCGGATGATGTTGCCACGGTGCTGGAGACTCTTGATATGCTGTCCCGCAATACCAACATAGATACGCTTGATATCTACCTGGGAACTTGCTTCCGCTTCCCTGATTGCCAGGTTGATGGATTCTATCGTCTTTTCAATATTGACGACCACGCCACGGTTGACACCAATGCTGTCGGCCCTTCCGAAGCCTAGAATCTCGATCTTACCATACTGGTTCTTTCTTCCGACTATGGCAGCTATTTTTGTTGTGCCAATGTCTAATCCTACAATGATTTCTGAGGTTGCCATCGCTTTTAATTTTGTTTGTTGGAACATATTACCTGATTACTGTATTTAAGATTGATATGATCATAGGTATCCCAGCCGGTGCGGATCATTCCCCTGGTGTAAAATGCCATCAGCTTGGAAAGTTTGTATTCGAGGTCATTCGCATTGCCGATAAGCACAACATGATCATCCACACCGGGGATCAGCTCCAGTTCCTGCTGTTCATTTACATAAATCTGTACAAAAAGATCGCGGTAAAAAGTATCCCGTTCCAGAACGATTGCTGAACGGTAAATTTCGTGTAGTATGGATCGGGGAGGCAATGAATGGATATTTTTTCCTAATAGCCGGTTCAGTGAATCAGGAATCTCACCGCTTGCAACCGGAACATTCAGTGTGTGTCCTGTCATCACCGGCATGATCATGCCGTCATCAGACAGATAAGCGGAAGTTTGACGGATATCAAATACCCGTGCGATGGTCTTACGTTGTCTGATCCTTACCTTAAGCATGCCGTGAAGGGTGAAATAGACATCTGCTTCGGCGACATAGGGAATTTTCAGTAGTTGCTTTTCCATCAGCGATACATTGATGTCGCTGATGTTTTTCCCTTTCAGCGTATCATTCAGCTTGTAAAGGTGGTTGAGAATGTCCTTTTCATCCAGGAAGCATCCTTCATCCCGGTTGTCAAGTACCACGGTAATCCCGGAGCAGAATTGTTTTTCCTGTTCCTTCGTGGCTAGGTACAATCCTGCTGCCACCATCAGCGGCAGCATAATCCAGCCAGCCCTCATCCATCGTTTCTTTTTCATGGCTTCCCCTCCTTTCTGATGAATGTCCTTTCAATTTGCGGAACCAGGGTGTCAATATCACCGGCTCCCAGCGTAAGCAGTACTTCAGGTTTGATCTGCAAAAGGCAGGGGATAACCTCCTCTTTGGAAATCAGTCTTTTATCTTCTTTCTGAATGAGATTGAGCAACATGGCTGCATGGATGCCCGCAATGGGTTCTTCCCGTGCCGGATAGATTTCCAGCAGGATGACCTGATCCAGCATTTCCAGGCTACGGGCAAAGTCTTCTGCAAAATCGCGTGTCCGTGAATAAAGGTGAGGTTGGAAGATGCCGGTGACCTTCCGTCCGGGATAGATTTTACGGACAGCATGGATGCAGGCGGCGAGTTCCCTGGGGTGATGGGCATAATCATCAATATAGATCATATCATCCCGTCGGATACGTATATCAAACCTGCGCTTCACTCCCTGGTAGGATGCGAGCCCTTCCCTGAGCTGTTCGTGTGTTACCCCACACCAGAGTGCTGCTGCCGAAGCGGCTATGCTGTTTTCAATATTGTGTAACCCGGGGATTCCCAAGGTGATATCTTTTAGCACCAGGGTCCCAAGAACCAGGTCGAAAACGGCCCGTTCTCCTGTGTCATGGATGTTTTCAGCCCGGTATGGTTGAAGCTGACCAGAACACCCGTACCGGATAAACGGTTTGTTGAAGCGGGTTTCAACATGCGACCCAACGATGAGGGGTTTCTCCGGTCCATTGAGGTTGCCAAAGGAGATGAAAGCCTCCTTCAGGGAATCATGTGTCCCATAAATGTCGAGATGATCGGCATCGGTGGAGGTGATAACAGAAAAGTCAGGATGAAGATGTAGGAACGACCGGTCGAATTCGTCAGCCTCTACCACCAGGTACCGGCTTTCGGGTGTGAAGATGAAATTGGAGTTGTAGTTTTTGGTGATGCCGCCAACAAAGGCGGTGACGGGTATGCCTGCCGATTTGAGAAGGTGGGTGGTAAGGGCCGAAGTGCTGGTTTTCCCATGGGTCCCAGCAATGGCGATGGTGGTCAGACCGTGGGAAATCAATCCCAGGATTTCAGCCCGTTTGCGCATAGGGAGTTTCTTTTCCAATACCGCCCGGTACTCATTCAGGGTGGAGGGTATGGCTGGTGTAATGACAACAAGGTCAGTATTTTCAGGTATGCTTTCAGGATTATCGTTATAATGGATGATCATTCCCTCCTTTTCCAGTTCCCGGGTCAATGGGGTTTCAGTGCGATCATATCCAAACACCTTTTTCCCTTTGAGCATAAACCAGCGGGCAAGGGCGCTCATGCCGATACCTCCGGCGCCCAGGAAATACACTACCCTTACTGCATCCAGCTCGGTGGATGGGCACTCTTCGGTCGTCGTCTGTATCCCTGCCAAGGTAAGGATCAGCGAGGCAATCTTCTCATCGGCGTCAGAATGTGCCAGGGCTGCTGACCGTTCTCTCATCTCATCCAGACGGGCAGGATCGTGGAGTAATGTAGCCACCTCCGTTTCAAGTTTGAGGGAGAGTTCATGATCTTTGATCATGGTTGCTGCACAGGCCTTCACCAGAGCGAGGGCATTACAGGTCTGGTGGTCTCCGGCAGCATAGGGGAAGGGTGCAAGGATCGCCGGTAGGCCGGCTGTATTGATCTCTGCAATGGCGATGGCCCCGGCCCTGGATACCACAAGGGTAGCCGCTCCGTAAGCGAGTTCCATTGTATCAATGAAGGGGAAAACCACGATAGGAGAGTTTTTGAGCGGCGCAACAAGGGATGAGGCCTCGGCATGGAAAGCCTTACCTGTCTGCCAGATCACCTGAATGCCCTGCTCTGCCCATGAACCGATACACCCGGCTACAGCATGGTTGATACTCCTGGCTCCCTGGCTTCCGCCTATCACCAGCAAAACAGGCTTTTCGGGATTAAAACCGTAATGCCGGCAACCCTTTTGTTTCAACGTATGGCTTTCTGCAATGGATTTCCTTACAGGATTACCAGTGAGAATGAGGTTCTTCCCGGGGAAATATTTTTCCATCCCCTGGAAGGCGACACATACCCACTTTGCTGTTTTACCTGCAATGCGGTTGACTTTCCCGGGAATCGCATTCTGCTCCTGGATGACCACCGGAATATGCATCCACCTGGCCATCCACAGCGCTGGGGCAGAAGCAAAACCACCCACTCCTGTCACAACATCAGGAGCGAAATATTTCAGGATCTTTCTGGCTTTCAGCATGCTGTTGAAAAAGCGGAATGGAAGGATCAGGTTATGCAGGGTCAATCTACCTTGAATTCCCTGAATGGGTAATCCTACAATCCGGTAGCCTGCAGCAGGAACCCGCTCCATCTCCATTTTTCCTGTAGCCCCGATAAAGAGTATGTTCTCCTCTCCGAGACGGGATTTCAGGGCATTGGCAATGGCAATGGCCGGGAAGATATGCCCCCCGGTGCCACCACCTGTTATGATGATGCGAGGTTTCCTATGTGCTTCGTTCTTCTTCATTCTCCTCTTTTTGAGATTCGCGACTTACACTCAGCATAATCCCAATCGAAATGGAGGTAAACCAGATCGAGGTTCCTCCCATGCTTACCAGGGGCAGAGGCTGCCCGGTGACAGGCAGCAGTCCGGTTGTAACCGCCATATTGATGAGTGCCTGGAACACGAGGCTGAATCCGAGGCCTACCGACAGCAATGCCCCGAACGTGCCGGGGCTATTCATCGCAATCCTGATGCTCCTGAACAGCAATATCATGTATAAGATGATAAGGATGATCCCGCCAATCAGGCCATATTCTTCGATGATGATGGCATAGATAAAATCGGAATAGGGATTTGGCAGATAATCGCGCTGGATGCTGTTGCCTGGCATCCTCCCCAGAACACCTCCGGATGCAATGGCAATCTTCGATTGTTTGACCTGGTAAACCTCATCCATATCCCCGCTTGAATAGCTTGACAAACGCTGTGTCCAGGTACCGAGCCTCCCACGGCTATCCTCCGGGAACGTAAAGAGTACCGCAATGAAGATGGCCAGTATCGATGTACCAATGCCCAGCAGCAACAGGATGTGCCCTATCCGCGCCCTGCCGATGAACAGCAGAACAATGCTGGAAGCAAACAGGATGGCCGCCGTTGAGAAGTTGGATGGGAGTATCAGGCCGCAGATCAGCACGATCGGTACAAGAAGGGGAAGGAAACCGTTTTTCCAGCTGCGTACCTTCTCCTGGGACAAGGTCAGGGCTCTGGCAAGGAACATGGTCAGGGCAAGCTTGGCAAAGTCAGAGGTCTGAAATGTGAGGTTGATGACGGGGATGATGACCCAGCGTTTAGCTTCATTGATGCTTGCCCCCTTGGCCAGTGTCAGTATCAGCAACGGTATGGCAATGAACATGGCAAGCTGCGAAATCTTTGAATATACCGGATACCTGACCAGATGCGCTGCATACATCAATCCCAGACCAAAAAGGAAAATCCCCACATGTTTAAGCAGGTAAAATCCGCCACCTCCCTGCTGGCTGAAAGCAAGGGTGCGGGTTGAACTGTAAACCGCAAGAAGCGAAAAGATGGAAAGGAAGATCACAACCATCCAGATCACCCTGTCGCCCTGTATATGCAGCCTTACTTTATTCACTTCCATCCATTTTAATGTTATAATTCCCTGACAGCTGCCTTGAACTGCCGGCCCCGGTCTTCATAATTTTCAAACAGATCAAAACTGGCACAGGCCGGGGATAAAAGCACAACATCCCCATCCCTGGCCTTCAGGTAAGCCCTTCTGACAGCTTCTGTAATTGAGGTGGTCTCAGAGATGTCATTCACATCTTCAGTAAAAGCTTTAAATAAGCTTCCATTATCTTTCCCCAGGCATATGATACTTTTTACCTTCGATTTTACCATAGGTCGAAGGATCTGATAATCATTCCCTTTATCAATACCGCCGGCAATCCAGATCACGGGCCTGTTCTGGCATTCAAGGGCATACCAGGCTGAATTGACATTGGTTGCCTTGGAATCATTGATGAACTCTATGCCATGTACACTGGCTACAAATTCAAGCCTGTGCTCAACATTCTGAAAATCAGCCAGACTCTCTCTGAGACTTTCGTCCTTGACCTGCATAAGCATCGATGCAATCGAAGCAGCCATTGAATTGCATACATTGTGTCTGCCCTGCAGAGCTAATTTTTCAAGATACATATGGAAGCTGTTTTGGTTAATCTTAAGCATCATTTTTTCGTCGTCAAGCCATGCCCCGTCAGGCCGGGGCTGGTTGCCGAGCGTGAACGGGTAACAACGAGGTACAACAGGGTTTTGCCTCATCCATTGCTGAATGACCGGATCATCTACGAAATAAATAAAAGCATCCCCGGGACCCTGGTTTTGAAGAATCCTGAATTTGGAGGCGATATATCTGTTAAAATCCTGGTTATACCTGTCAAGGTGATCGGGCGTGATGTTGGTGAGGATCGAGATGTCTGCCCTGAAACGGTACATACCGTCAAGCTGAAACGAACTGATCTCCAGAACATAGGAATCATGTTTTGATACAGCTACCTGGTAAGCGAAACTGTTTCCGACATTGCCGGCCAGCCCGACATTGAATCCTGCCTTTTTCAGGATATGGTAAAGCAACATGGTTGTGGTGGTCTTTCCGTTGCTCCCCGTGATGCAAATGGTTTTGGCATCGGTGTACCTGCCTGCAAACTCAATTTCGCTGATAACCGGTATCCCTTTCATGACGAGTTCCTGCACAACGGGATGGGTGTCAGGGATACCCGGACTTTTAATGACTTCATCACTGCTGAGGATCCTTTTCATCGAATGGGAGCCCTCTTCGAAAGGGATGGCGTGATCGGTCAGCATTTTTCTGTATTCTTCTTTAAGTTTCGCGCTGTCTGAGAGGAAAACCTCACAGCCCTTCGCCTGAGCAAGTACCGCTGATCCGGTACCGCTCTCCCCGCCTCCCAATATGACGATCTTCCTTCCCATAAACTATCTTATTTTCAGCGTAACAATGGTTAAAACAGCCAGCATGACCCCGACAATGATGAATCGCAACACGATCTTGGCTTCATGGTAACCCTGGATCTGGTAATGATGGTGCAATGGCGCCATTTTATAAATTCTTCTCCCTTGTCCTGTGCGCCGTTTTGTGATTTTGAACCAGGTTACCTGCATCACAACAGAAAGATTCTCCATAAGGAAAACACCGCAGAAGATGGGTATCAGCAACTCTTTCCGCAGCATAATGGCCATCACCGCAATCACGCCACCGATGGCCAGGCTTCCGGTATCACCCATGAAAACCTGTGCCGGGTAAGCATTGTACCACAGAAAGCCAAGACATCCCCCGATAAATGCACTGATGAAGATGGTGAGCTCCCCGGTGTTGGGTATATACATGATATTAAGATAATTGGCAAAGATGAAGTTGCCCGAAACCCATGCAAGGACACCCAACGTCCCTGCCGATATGGCCGATGTACCCGTCGCCAGCCCGTCGAGTCCATCGGTTATATTGGCCCCGTTGGAAACGGCAATGATGATGAGGATCACAATGGGAATGAATATCACCCAGGCCCAGTCACGGTAATCTTTACCCATCCATTTTATCAGGTAAGCATAATCGAATTCATTGTTTTTAAAGAAAGGAATGGTGGTTTTGGTCGATTTGACCGACTCCGGTTGAAAGTAGTTGCTTGCATGGGAGCGGTTGTTTCCAGAGTCGGCCAGATGCTGGGCTGCGGGGATTTCAACCTTTTCACGGATCACCACCTGGTCGGAGAAGTATAGGGTGGCCCCCACGGCAATCCCTAAAACCACCTGCCCGATCACCTTGAATTTACCAGCCAGACCAGCTTTTCTGCCTTTGAAAACTTTAATATAGTCATCAAGAAATCCCATCAGACCCAGCCAGATGGTGGAAGCCAGCACAAGGATGATGTATATGTTGTTAAGTTTTGCAAAAAGCAGGGTAGGGATCAGTATGGCAGCCAGAATGATAACACCTCCCATCGTGGGTGTGCCCTGTTTCTGGATCTGCCCGTCGAGCCCTAAATCCCTGATGGTTTCTCCAACCTGTTGTTTTTTCAGGAAATTGATAATTCGTTTTCCGAAAAGCATAGATATAACAAGGGAGGTAATCACCGCCAGGGCCGCCCTGAAAGAGAGGTAGTTGAACATCCCTGCGCCCGGGAAGTCAAATTCTTTATCAAGAAAAACAAACAAATAATATAACATCAGTCTCTGTTTTTACTTGTTTTTCAGTTTCATACATGATTTTACAACCTCCATGTCGTTAAAAGGATACCTGATCCCCTCAATCTCCTGGTATTTTTCATGCCCTTTACCGGCGATCAGTACGATATCACCGGGTTCTGCCATCATAACAGCTGCACGGATCGCCTCTTTTCTGTCCGTAATGGTTAATGTTTTTTGCTTAGCAGCCTTGTCCAGGCCATTCTGCATATCGGAGAGTATTTTTTCAGGCGGTTCGGACCTTGGATTATCCGATGTAAGGATCAACCTGTCGCTGAGTTCCGCTGCGATTTTTGCCATCAAAGGGCGCTTGAAAGGATCGCGATTGCCTCCTGCACCCACAACGGTAATGATCTGCCCCTCATCCCGGTTCACTTCACGGAGGGTTTCCAGCACATTTTTCAATGCATCCGGTGTATGTGCGTAATCCACAACAGCCATGCACCCATCCGCTTCACGATATTGCTGAAACCGACCTTCCACCGGTTCGAGATCGCTAAGCACCCTCAGCACATCCTCCTCCTTCATTTCCATGATGAGTGCAGTGGCATAGATGGCTGCCAGATTTCTGGCATTGAAGGTCCCGGTCAGCCTGAGCCAGACGCGTAAATTGCCAAATTCCATGTGTAGCCCTTCCATTGTGTTTTCCAGGACCCTGCAATGGAAATCTGCCACAGTAGTAGTGCTGTAGGTGAACACCCTTGCCCTGGTATTCTGTACCATGACACGGCCATGGCGGTCATCATGTGTCGTGAGCGCAAAGCTTTTCTTTGGCAACCCGGTGAAAAATGATTGTTTAGCCAGGAGGTAATCATGAAAGGTTGGATGGAAATCCAGATGGTCATGACTCAGGTTGGTAAAAATCCCCCCCGTGAAGTGAAGGCCGGCAATTCTTTTCTGGACCACGGCATGCGAGCTAACCTCCATGAAACAGTACTCACAGCCATGGTTGACCATCTGTCTCATCATGCGATGAAGACGTATCGCATCAGGGGTTGTATGACTGGCTGCCTCATCCTTGTCCCCTGTGATATAACGGATGGTTGAAATAAGGCCGCAGTTTATGCCAAGGGCGGTAAAAGTTTCATACAGAAGGGTAGCAATGGTTGTTTTTCCGTTGGTGCCTGTGACCCCAATCAGGGCAAGCTCCTCCGAGGGATGATTGTAAAAGGCAGATGCAATCTGCCCCAGGGCAGAAGCACTGTCCCTGACCCTTACAATGGTGACCTTTTCGGACAGTCCGTCAGGAGCCTCTTCGCATACGATTACTTTGGCCCCTGCCTTAATGGCGGCGGGGATAAACAGGTGCCCGTCAGTCTTGGTACCCCGTACAGCCGTAAAAAGAGAAACGGGCGTTACCTCCCGGGAGTCCATGGTAAGATGGGAAATTCTAACCGACGTATCCCCTGTGATTTCAGGTTCATGTAGGCAATCAAGTATTTCAGATAGCATCTTCATGGTTCAATAGCATCAATCAAGTTTTAACCAGCATTGCACTCCGCGGCGGATGGCAGTGCCAGCTTCCGGTGCCTGCTGCACTACCCGCCCTTTGCCCTGAAACAAGACATTTATTCCTTGTGATTCAAGTAGTAATAAGGCATCACGGACCGACATCCCTCTGACATCGGGCATCAGACCGGGGGTCATAACCCTGTCTTGAAGGAGAATCGCTTCCACCAGATTTTTTGATGATATCCAGGGACTTTTACTGCTGTCGATCAGGTTAATGCCCAATCCGCTGAGCAGCTTCTGTTTATTTTCCAGGTTTCCTGCCCCTGCATCAGGAAAGGTGAAAGGACGGAAAGGGAATAATGCCTCATGATTCAGATCGAGATAGCTGGCATAGATCTTATCAGCGATGGTCTTGAAAACGGGAGCGGCAACAGAGCCTCCATAGTAAGCCCCGACAGGCTTGTTGATTACAACGATACAAGAATACCTGGGATTGTCGGCAGGGAAATAGCCTGCAAAACTGCCTACATAATTGGCAGAGGAATACCCGGCTGTCCCGCTGGCAATCTTTGCCGTCCCGGTCTTGCCGGCAATCTTATAAATGGCACTCCGGATATTGGCAGCGGTACCTTGATCCACAACACGCATCAGCAGATCCTGCACCTGTTGTATGGTCTGTTTGCTGGCTATCCTTTCCTGTAGCACGACACTCTCAAAGGTCTGGATTGTCTTTCCGGTATGGGAGATATGGGTGACGAACATCGGCTTCATCATCCTTCCATTGTTGGCAATGGCATTATAGAAGGTTAGCAGTTGGAGCGGTGTTAGCCTTACTTCGTATCCAATGGCCATCCATGGAAGGGTGATTTTCGACCATGAGGGGTCGTCGGGATTTTTCAGGATGGTTTTTCCCTCTCCGGAAATCTCCAGGCCCAGTTGTTTTCCGAAACGCATCTTTGATAATCTGCTGGTAAACTTATCCGGTCTTTTGCCGTAGGCCGACACAATCGTCTTGCTTATCCCGACATTGGATGACACTTCGAAAGCCCGGCCAACAGAAATCCTCCCATGCTCTGACGAAGAGGCATCCTTCATTTCATAACCTGAATAGTGATAAACCCCGTAACCAATGTCAACTGTGTCGGTCAGACTGATGAAGCCATCTTCAAGACCGGCTACAATTGAAGCCAGCTTAAAGGTAGAGCCGGGTTCGTAGCTTTCCCCGATGGCAAAATTGTACAGTTCGGTATAGGTGCTGTCATCAGGATTCCGCTGGAGGTTTGCAATAGCTTTGACATGGCCGGTTGCCACCTCCATCACCACAACGCAGCCATGATGGGCATGTGATAATTGGAGCTGCCTCAGCAGGGCATTCTCGGCTATGTCCTGGATGTACATGTCGATTGTAGTGTGAAGGTCCATCCCATGCTGCGGATCAAGCAGATATTCGGTGGTCACCGGTCGCCATACACCGTTGGCAAGTTGCCGGATGAGTTGAATGCCATCTTTGCCACTCAGTATTTCACTGTAAGTCCCTTCCAGGCCGACATCCAGGTCGCTTCCCCCCTTATCCCAGCCAATGGTGCGATAGGCCAGATCCTTGTACGGCATCTCCCGGATGTCACGTGGTTCGGTAATCAATCCCCCCTTGAACTTCCCTTTCCTTAGAATGGGCATGTTTCTTATCACCGTCAACTCCTCATAGCTTACCTTCCTTTTGATGAGCAGATACCTGTTTTTTTCCGCCCTTCCTTTGCTTAAGAGTGATTTGTATTCCTCTTTGCTCCGGTCTCTGAAAAGGAGGTACAGGCCCATGGCCAGGGAATCAAGCTTCTCGTTGAATTCCTGGTCTGAGACCGATGGATTGCCCAGGTCTATCCGTATGTCGAATACCGGCACCGATGTGGCCATCAGCTTGTTGTCAGCAGAATAGATGGATCCACGGTTAGCCTTGACAATACGCTGCCGCACCTGGCTGCTGTCAGGTCCCGAAGGAACCAGGTCCTTTGCTTCGACAAACTGAATGCGGAAGAGTTTGATTATAATGATCAGGCTGAATATCAGCATGATCGTGTAAATCAGGGAGATCCGCAATAAAATATATCGCTTCTGTTCTTCCACAGCGGTCGGTTATTTGGATCCGGATGTTTTCTTGATGAATATTTTAACAGGCGGCACCGTACTCTCTCTTATTTCGGTTTCTTTGAGCCTTTGACTGATCTGCGACTGGTTACTCAGGAACATTACCCCTGATTTTGTGCTGATGTATTTGTACCTTAATTCTTTAACCTCTTCCGTCAGCCGGGCCAGTTCACGACGGTTTTTTTCAGCTGTCGTGGAATTGGTGATGTAAAGAATGGCAAGGCCCGTAAGGAAGAGGATGAAGGGTATGTTCCTGACAACGGTTTCGTTGGCCAGCAGGCTTCCGTCGAGCAGTTGTCTGAGGAATTTCAGCGGAGGGAAAAGTTCCCTGTCTGTTTTTTTATGATTTGTTTGTTTTGTTTCAGATTGTGCGGAAGCGGTTTCAGCAGGTTCTTCGACTCTTGGTCTGAACCTGTTCTCCATCACAGGAGTTGTCCTTTTTTTTCTGAAAAGGCCCATATCAGTTTTTTTCTCCTATCCTTAGACGGGCGCTGCGTGCCCTGTTATTAGATGCGATCTCTTCCGGGGTGGGGGAGATTGCTTTTCGGGTAATCACTGTGAAAGGGAGTTTTGTTTTTCCGAAGAAGTCTTTCTCCGGCTTGTCTTCAAAGTTTCCGGAACGGATGAAATGCTTCACAAGTCTGTCCTCAATGGAATGGTACGAGATGACAACCAGTCGTCCGCCGGGTTTTAACACCGATGCACTCTGGGTCAGCATCTCCTTCAGGGCTTCCGTTTCTTCATTGACGGCAATGCGGAGTGCCTGGAAAAGCTTGGCCAGGAATTTATGTTCCCTGGCCGGTGGGATAAACGGCTTTACCGCCTCTTTCAGGTCCCTGGCAGATGCAATGGCCTGTTGTTCTCTTTTTCTGGTAATGGCAGTGGCGATGCGCCTGCTGTCCGGCAATTCGCCATATTCGCGAAGGATGGTTTCAAGTTCCTCCCGGGGAATGGTGTTAAGTAATTCGGCAGCGCTCCGGCCCTGGTCGGGGTCCATACGCATGTCCAACGGGGCATCCGAACGGGTGGAAAAACCGCGCTCATACCTGTCGATCTGGTGGGATGACACACCAAGGTCAGCCAGGATGCCATCTGCCGGCAGGGCATTGTGGTAACGCAGAAAATGGGTCAGGTAGCGGAAATTACCATGCACCAGGATGAGCCGTGGATCGTCAATCATGTTCTCAAGGGCTTCACGGTCCTGATCAAAAGCAATTACACGTCCGTTGGTTAACCGGGCAAGGATGGAACGGGTATGACCACCACCGCCAAAAGTAGCATCCACGTACGTTCCCGAGGAATTAATACGCAGCCCGTCAGTGCTTACGTCGAGTAATACAGGATTATGGTACATTTCCGGGGGCGCTGTCAGGTTTTTGTTTGTTCCCAAGGACCTCTTCCGCCAATGCAGCCATGTTGGGAAGTGTTTCCGCAAGGACCTTTTCATAATGGTCCTTGTTCCAGATCTCAACACTGTTGAAGGCTGCTGCAACCACCACATCCTTTTCAATGCCTGCGAAAACACAGAAGTCTTTCGGGATTTGTAAGCGCCCCGCAGAATCCAGTTCAACTGCCTTTACACCCGCTACAAATCCCCTGGAGAAATTTGATTCCTTTAAAAGATAACGGTTCAATTCTCTCACAGGTTTGCTTTCACGTTCCCATTCGTCTTGTGGAAAAAGCTCAAGGTAATTGTGAAACACACTCTTTTTAAGATAAAAAGTCTCCCCAAGAACCGGCATAAGCTGCTTTTTCAGAGCAGACGGAAGCATCAACCGACCTTTTTCGTCGATCCTGCATTCAAATACGCCGATCAGGTTTCCCATGGGTTAGTGGTTTCGGGTGTAAAGATAGAGAAGTATTTCCACTTTTTACCACTAAACGGGGATTTTGTTGCAAAATTGTGTAAAATTGTTAATAACGATCTTTAAATATGAAGTTTTAATAGCATTATTGCGTTACTTAAGACTAATAAAATCAATATGATAAAAGATATATGTTGTTTGGGGGAAAAAGTGGGAGAAAATGAAGACCTGTTAATAAAATTCCCCTTCCCAATCTTCGACCAATAAAAAAATTACCTTTGTATGACCGATAAACACCACGACATGGAAGATCATCCTGTTCACCCAGACAGACCTGTTGAAGAAGAAATGCCTGTTACAGAGAATACCATTAATTTACGAGAGGTAATCAGGAGTAAAAGTGAACGGCTTGCAAGGATTCTGCCCGGTTTTGTTTACAGGTACCTGGAAAAGATCCTGCATGTGGAGGAAAATAATCGTTTCCTTTATGAAAACCGAAACAAGCATGGACTTGACTTTGTCGAAGCGGCTGTCCGTCTGTTCAATCTGTCAATTTATGTTGATGGGATTGAGAAGATCCCGCCAGATGGGCGCTGTACACTGGTCTCCAACCATCCCCTCGGCGGCCTTGACGGGATTGCCATCTTGCATACGGTCGGGAAAGTGCGCCAGGATATTAAGTACCCGGTCAATGACCTGCTCTTGTTTCTCCCTAACATGCGCTCCATCTTTATCCCAATCAACAAACATGGCAGAAATGTGGAGCATGTAACCGCGATCAGCGACACCTTCGCCGGTGATAACATCATCCCCTATTTCCCGGCTGGCCTTTGCTCAAGGAAACAGTCAGGAAAAATTATCGACCTGGAATGGAAATCCACCTTCATCTCCAAGTCAAAGCGCAATAACCGTTTGGTGATCCCCGTGCATTTCAGCGGAAGGAATTCCTCCTTCTTCTATAACCTGGCGTTGCTCAGGAAATTTCTCAGGATCAAAGCCAATATAGAGATGTTTTACCTGGTGAACGAGATGTATAAACAGTATGATAAAAAGGTGATCATCACCATCGGAGACCCTATTCCCGCTGAAAAATTTGATAACAGCAAAAAACCTCATGAATGGGCTGCATGGGTCAAAGCAAAAGTGTATGAACTGGATCCGGGGAAGAAAAAAAAATATAATGATCTATTGAAAATAGATTGAATTGGTTAAATTAGTCGGCGAAAACCCTCCAGAATTCCATCGCATGCACCAAGATATCATTCCCCAGGTTGATACTGCGCTCATTGAATCCGAACTTACACAGGGAAAATTTGTTAAGCATACCAACAACGGCGACAACCTGGTTTATATCGTATCAGTGCATGATTCACCCCATACGATGTTGGAAATTGGCCGGTTACGCGAGTTCACCTTTCGGGAAGCCGGCGGCGGAACAGGCCGTAGTTTCGATATAGATGACTTCGATAAGGCAGATAAGCCGTTTTTTCAATTGATCGTCTGGAATCCGGAGGAGAAGGAAATTATCGGAGGTTACAGGTTCATCCATGGAAAGGATATCAGGTTGAATAAAGACCGGCAGCCCCTGAGCCCGATGGGGGAGATTTTTCATTTTTCAGATCATTTTATCAGGGATTATTTGCCGGTATCCATTGAATTGGGAAGATCATGGGTTCAACCCAAATACCAACCCTCCAATGATTTTAGAAAAGGGATCTATTCGCTCGATAATCTTTGGGATGGACTTGGTGCATTGGTCAACCGTTATCCTGATGTTCAGTATTTCTTCGGAAAGATGACCATGTACACTACTTTTAATGCTATAGCCAGGGATCTTATCCTGGGTTTTTTGCAGATATACTTCCCTGACAATGTCGGTCTCATGAGGCCGTTCAGGGATTTGACCGTCCAACCGGCGATCAGTTTTGAGAAATTGCTCCATCATTTCAAGGGAAACGATTACGATCACGATTACAAACTGCTGGTCAGGTTTGTCAGGCATTACGGCGAGCAGGTACCGGCTCTGTTCAATGCCTATATGAACCTGTCGAAGACAATGAAAACATTTGGTACGGCCGTTAATCCCCATTTCGGGGATGTCGAGGAGACAGGTATCCTGATCTGTATTGCCGATATTTATCCTGAAAAGAAGGAGCGTCATATCAAAGAATAGTTCACTTCCAGTGTCAAAGAAGAGTTTGCCATCAACATCCCTCTTTGTTAAAAAGGCGGTTTTCATATCATCCAGTCCGGGATTGAAGGGATGCCCGAAACCATTATATCCGGAACATGCTTTTATCGGAAGGTCCAATGTGGGAAAATCCTCGTTGATCAATATGCTGGCAGGGAGGAAGAACCTTGCCCACACCTCCTCCACACCTGGGAAAACCAGGTTGATCAACCACTTCCTGATTGACGACGCATGGTACCTTGCAGACCTGCCGGGCTATGGCTATGCCCGCGTCCCGCAGGCCGAAAGAGTTACCTGGCCGGCCCTGATCAGGAACTACCTTCTGAAAAGGAGAAACCTTCTCAATACTTATATCCTTGTGGATATACGCCTTGAGCCACAATCATCCGATCTTGATTTCATCCGGTGGATGGGACAAAACAAACTCCCGTTTGTCATACTGTTCACAAAATGCGATAAACTCTCGGCTATGAAAATTTCCGCTTCCGTTGCACATTATCGGAAGGTATTGGCAGAAGAGTGGGAAGAATTGCCATCTATGTTTCAAACCTCTTCCTTTGAAGGTGAAGGCAGGCAGGAGGTGCTTACCCATATCCTTGAAACCAATAGGGTCTTCGGATGATCACCTGGGCTTATACCCTGATTCTGCAAGGATTTTCTGGGCATCCTTTTCCTGCATAAGTTCTTCCAGGGAAATCCCTGAATGCTTCTGCATGTACTTCCTGACGATCTGCCATCCCAGCCAGTGTCCCAACCTTCCGGGTGAAGTCTCGGTGAAGGTTGAGGTAAAGGGTGCATCCATGATCATCATCTTGGAAATATTCTGGTCGGTGGAATAAAGGATGTTATTGCCCACCAGGTAGGCCCAGATATTACGCTGGTTATTTTCACACCATTCAAGCTGGCTCTGTGTATATTGTATTTTTAAAGTATCGGGTGCCTGTGGAAGCATCGCATCCAGGAAATACAGTACCTTCCCCTGGAATACCATCTGATCCAGCAGGGTCTCCGCCGCCTCAGGCGGCCCCGATTTCAGAAACGCGAGCTGCCGTGCCATTTCGGGTGCAATGTTCCAGGGTTCCATCCACCTCCTCTTATATTCCGGGATACCCAGGCTGATATATGGCTCAAAATCCCTCCCCAGAAAAAAGTCGTTGAAGATGATGATCAGGGTATCATTGACGATCACCGGCATCTGAATCAGGTTCATATCAAGCCCCGAAATGTAGGTGTAGATGTCATGCTCCGGCACCCTGGAGAAATGGTAGTGGTACCGCTTCAGGATCTCCCGGATGGCATCTTTCTGTGTATCCATATCCCCCATCATCTGCCTTTTCTTCGAATAAAGTTGAATACTTCGCGGATCGGTTTTGAATACCAGCATTTCAGTGGCTATCAGCGAATCAAAAGGCTTCTTCATAAACAGGATGTCGAAGGAGGGATATATTGCCCGAAACTGTTCGAAAAACAGGGTATCCGGTATATTGAACAATACATCCTCAAAATGATGGAATGCAGGGGATATAACCATGCCGGAAACATCAACATCGAGCCGGTTTTTTCTTGTACAGGAGGGTAAAAACAGGGCTGCAATCAACAACATCATAAGGCTGTACAATAAAGGGGCTTTCAGATAGGGCAACCGGCAGGTAGTCATACGCTGTTACTTTTAGATCACGCAAAAATACCATAAAAACTGCAACCGCAGGGTCATGTCATGAGGGAGAGACCCTTTTTGTCCCCTGTATATATCGTTCACTTCTTTTCTTTACTTTTGAGACCAAATTGGCCATCAACATGCCGGACGAATCAAACACCCCCGGATTCTTCCATGATCGTAACCGCAGGGAACGGATTATGCTCCTTGCACGGATCGATTTTCATAAACGCTACTATGAAAGCCGCCTGGGTATTCTGTGGGCATTTCTTAATCCACTGTTCCGGCTTGTGGTCTATTATCTTGTGTTTACAACCATTTTTAAAAGCGAAATAGAAAACTACGCACTTTATCTTTTTTCAGGATTGCTGGTCTGGATGTCGTTCCAGGAAGCCACCAAGAAAGGTATCACCATTCTTGCCAGTAAACGATACCTGATCGAAAATATCAGCTTCGATAAACTCGACCTCTTTTTGGCGGCAACATTCACGGTGCTCACAGGTTTGTTGTTTAATTTTCTGATGTACATGGTTATGAGTATTGTGACCGGTATACCGGTTACCTGGCATATCCTGTGGGTTATCCCTGTGGTGCTTAACCTGGCCATTCTGATGTTTGGCGTAAACCTGATCCTTTCGACGATCCATATCTACTTTCGTGATGTTGAACATCTCTGGGATATGGTACTGTTGTTCTGGTTCTGGATCAATCCTATTTTTTATGCGAAATCGATCCTCTTTGATACCGTTCCGGTTCTCATATGGGCCAATCCGCTCGCCGGGATCATCATCAATATCCGGCAGGGGCTCCTTTACGGGTCATGGCCCGATTTCAGGCTGATGGCCTGGTGTTATCTTTACGCTATCGTCATCCTCGTTATCGGGTTGATCGTTTTCCGAAGGTATTCTCACAAACTCCTGGAAAAAGTATAATATGGAAAATTCCTCCCACAGCATTGTACTGCGGAATGTGAGCAAGACTTTTCGTTTCCGGGAGAAGGAACCACGATCTATCCGGGAGTTGGTGACAGGTATTTACAGATTAAAGCCGATGCGTGTCATCAATGCTTTAAACGACATCAACATTGAGGTCAGGAAGGGAGAGTTTCTTGGTGTGATCGGGAAAAACGGTAGCGGGAAGTCGACCCTGTTGCATATCATGAGCGGGCTGATGCCGCCCGATAAAGGAGGGGCCGCGGAGATCCGGGGCAGGATGATCCGTATGAGCCTGGGACTGGGTTTCAACCATGAGCTTTCGGCCATGGAAAATGTATTGATCAACGCTTCTATCCTGGGACTTTCACTGGGTACCATCCGGGAGAAGGAACAGGAGATCTTCAATTTTGCCGGGCTGCATGAATACAGACACACGAAAATCAAGTATTTTTCACGGGGTATGAAAAGCCGTCTTGCTTTTGCTATTGCGGTGCATGCCCGCGCCGATATCTTTCTGATGGATGAATTCTTCGGGGGTGTGGGGGATGAAAGCTACCGTCTCAAGTCCGAGGCCATCTTCCAGCGTGCCTTTGTCGATCAGCGAACCATTGTTCATGTGACCCATAAATTCAATACCCTGGAGGAGTATGCCGACAGGGTCATGCTGCTCCACCACGGAAACTGCATAGCACTCGGAAAACCGGCTGAGGTGATCAGAGAGTATGAGGCATTGCTGAAAAAAGAGGACTGGTAAATCATGACGGTTATGAACGATATCAACCACAACATCTGTATAGCATCCTATCCCAGGTCAGGCAACACCTTCATGCGGAATATCTTCATGGATGTCTTCAGCCTGTTTTCATGGAATAATTACACGAGATATTGCTATTTGCGGGAAGCATTGAACCATCCCGGCATACGGGCAAGAGACCATTTTTTCCTGAACGAAAAGATGTACAGTCCCGAGGAGCTGCGGCCATTGGTAATGAGTCAGATTATCAAGACCCATGAACTTCCCGAAGAGAATGCTGCCTTGCTGGAAACAGGACCTTTTGTGATCTGCATTATCCGTGACGGACGGGATGCGGTCATATCTGAGGCACATCACCGGAAAGACATCATTGAGCAGGGCTCCTCTTTCAGAAATAACCTGCGGGAAGCGATCCTGGCCGAAGGTGGGAGCCATTTCGGGGGATGGTCGGAGAATGTATGTGCATGGTCTGCACGGGCAGACCTGATCATGCATTTTGAACAACTGATCACCGATCCGGAAAGGTGTATCCGAAAACTGATGTCCATGGTGACATTGCCCACACCCGACTGGAAAAAGATGCCCACCTTTAAAAGCCAACGATCCGGCCACTCTGCTTTTATCACAAACACGAGAGGGGAAAGCTATCGTGATGCCTTTCCGAAACTATTTTTCAGGCAGGGCAAAGCAGGAGCATGGCGGGATGAAATGCCCGGAGAGATGCTCAACCTGTTCATGGAGCAACATGGTGACCTGATCCATGACCTGGGCTACGATCAGCCTGAGATCATGAAGCTTAAATATGCAATCTGAATGGCTGACAAGGGATATTTTTTCTGGCTTGCCTCCTTCCCCCGTTCAGGGAATACTTTTGTGCGGAATATCCTGTACAATGTTTTCGGACTTGAATCTTCCACTTACGATATCAATGAAGGGAAGCTTCTCGAAGATAACTACCTTGATTATCCGGTGATCAAGACACACATGCTCCCTTCACAACTGATGCCCGGTGGTCCGCACATCAAAGCTATTTACCTGGTCAGGGACGGGCGCGATGCGATGGTTTCCATTGCACACCACCGCAGTGATATCGTCGTCCCCGGGTCAGATTTCCTGGAGAACATGCGGGCTGCCATTTATGCTGAGAAAGGGAGCTTTTTCGGCGGCTGGTCGCGGAATGTGCAGCAGTGGATGGAACGGGCAGGGCTGATCATCCGTTTTGAAGAATTGATCACCGATCCGGTTGCATGCATGGAGCAGCTCCGGCATTACATCGGTTTGCCGAAAGGGGATTACAGCAAGATTCCGAGATTTGATGCCATGAAATACGGTATGCCGAAGTATGGTTCGGGGAGGGAAAGAAATATGACAGAAGAGGAGAAACGAACACTGGCTGAACATAACTTCCGGAGGGGAAAATCGGGGGCCTGGCAGGATGAAATGCCGGAGGAGTTGCACGACCTGTTCTGGAGCATTCACGGCGAAACGATGCTTAAGCTGGGTTATCAGTATGATGGAAGCATATCCCCTGCATCTGATCCAGATCTGGCCTGGGAGCTGATCCCGAAACTTAATCCCTGTGGATTTGTGCCACCGGAGGAGAAGAAGAAAATCAGGGTGCTCATTGAAGCGGATAAACTACTCTCACCGGTAAACGATGGGGTAAAACGTTATCTGGTTACGCTGCTCAGGGAGTGGTTGCATGTACACCGGAATCCTTTTGGCAGGTGGCATTTCGATCTTTTTTTCCAGGGACGCCAGCCGGTAGCTATAACCGAAATGGCGTCACTGATCAATGAACCTTTCACCGGGGCCGAACCGTCAGGTGCCATGACAGATACAGGCCTGATCATCCCACTGTCAGTGAAGATCCAGCAGCGTTTGTTGAAAGGGATCCCCTCGGGATTTAAGGAATGGCTGGTCAGAAGGAACATCATGGTTTTACACAGGTTGTTTGATGGTTACTGGAGGTTTGCCCACAGGTGCCTCCAGGCTGGCAGGTGGCTCCTTCGCATCATCAAGCGATCCTTTCAATGGCTTCTCTTTTGGCTGACAGGTTCCAGCCCGGGTGCACATCAGGAAGCAGGGGGCGTATACGACCTGATCCACCTTTCGTTGCAACACCATTATCTGCCGTTTCAAAGGACCAGGTCCCCCTTGATTGCCACCATCCACGATTTCACCCATAGGATTTATCCCGTCTTTCATACGCCGGCGAATGTGAGGAATGCTGAACGGGGATGGCATTTTGTGCTTCGAAGGGCAAACCGCATCATTGCGGTTTCATCCTCCACCGCTGCTGATGCGGTGCGATTCAGCAAGGCAAGGCAACTGCCGGCTGATGTGATCTGCGAAGCGATTGACCGCACACGTTTTCATCATAAGATAAACAGTGATGACCGGAAAAAGGTGTGCAGAAAATACGGCATTCCGGAAGGTATACCTTTCTTTCTGACCCTTTCCTCCATTGAACCCCGCAAAAACCTTGAGGGGGTGATCCAGGCATTCTTCGAAATGGTTTCCAGGGATACATGCAGTAATCTTTTACTCGTTGTGGCAGGAAAGAGAAGCTGGGGCCGTTTCCACCCGCATACCCTGGCAGGTTTCAATCCCGACAAGGTGGTGTTTACCAGTTTTGTTGATGATGAGGATCTCCCGGCACTGTATTCCGAGGCGCTGGCGTTCTGTTACGTGAGCCATTACGAGGGATTCGGGCTGCCTTTGCTCGAAGCGCTCAACTGTGGCACCCCGGTGATCTATGGCGATAACAGTTCGATGGTTGAAATTGCCGGAGATGCCGGCCTGGCTGCAGATGCCTCCGATTTTAGAGATATTTCACGGCAAATGGCCCGTGTATTTTATAATGAAGATCTAAGAAAATCACTTGTCATGGCTGCCCGGAAACAGGCCGCACACTTCAGCACAACGGGCATGGCAAGGCAAACACTTGATGCGTATGAACGATCTGTTGGAAATCTGCAGGAAGGTTAAATACAGCTACCTGTACCTGAGGGAACGGAAAACGTTCAGGGATATAGAGCACTTCTGTATCTTCACAGGCTATCCGAGAAGCGGGCACAGCCTTGTGGGTGCACTGATGGATGCCCATCCCGATATGATCATCTCCCATGAACTGGATGTGCTTGAACAGGTCATACGGGGGTACAACTATCATCAGATCTGTGTCATGATCCTGGAAAACAGCAGGGCATTTGCCAGAACAGGCAGGTCATGGAGCGGTTACAATTATGAGGTGAAGGGACAGTATCAGGGTAAGTTCAGGAAATTGAAAGTGATTGGTGACAAGAGGGGAGGTCGCACCTCCATGATACTCAGTGAACGTTTCAGTCTGATTGACAAGTTGAAACAGGAAATTCCGGTGCCTGTAAAGATCATTCATGTGGTAAGGAACCCTTTCGACAACATCGTGACCCGTGCCCACCAGGGCAATGAGGTAAGAAAGGAGATTACAGCCGAGGGGATCAGGGAGAACATTGACCGTCATTTCCTGCAGGCAGCCACTAATTACCGGGTGATCAGGGAGAGCGGCTGCCAGGTGTTGACCCTTAAGCATGAAGAGCTGGTGCGTCACCCGGAAAAGGTACTGATCGACCTATGCGATTTTCTGGAGGTGGAAGCCCCGGTCAGGTGGTTGAAAGCCTGTGCCTCCATCGTTTTTAACAAACCAAGCAAAACAAGGCACCGGTATCCTTATCCCAAAGAGGTGGTCGAGGAGATCAATACAAAGATGGGGGAATTCCCCTTCTTTGAAGGATATACTTTCTTCGATTAACAGAGGTATTTTGCCACCACAGGCATTCGTCGGCCGGGTCCGAAAGCCTTGGAAGAAACCCTGAGTGAAGGGGGAGCCTGCCTTCTTTTATGTTCATTGCGGTTCACCATCTTGAGCACTTGCAGCACCAGGGCAGGATCAGCACCTCCTGTAATAATTTCGCCCGGACTCTTTTTTTCTTCGATATACTGGTAAAGAATTGGGTCAAGAATAGCATAAGGTGGTAAAGTATCTTCGTCTTTCTGGTCGGGGCGGAGTTCTGCCGAAGGGGGTTTTTGGATGATATGCAACGGGATGACCTCCTGGTTACGGTTAATGTACCGGGCAAGCTCGTATACTTCGGTCTTGTAAAGGTCGCCGAGGACCGAAATCCCGCCGCACATATCTCCGTACAGTGTGCCATAACCTACTGCCGCCTCGCTCTTGTTGGAGGTGTTCAGCAACAGGTAACCAAACTTATTACAGATAGCCATCAGGATGACGGCGCGAATCCTTGCCTGAAGGTTCTCTTCGGTGACATCCTGTTCAAAGCCCCTGAAACAGGGAGCCAGGGTATGCTCCAGCGCGGTAAAGCCCTCTTCGATGGAGATAATTTCATAGGGTGTTCCAATATTTTCTGCAAGCTTCACGGCATCGGTCACAGCATGTTCACTGGAATACCTGGAGGGAAGCAACAAAGCCCTGACATTTTCTTTTCCAAGCGCTTCGGCCGCCAGCACGAGCACCACGGCAGAGTCCAGCCCACCCGACAACCCCAGCAGGGCTTTGGTGAATCCCAACTTCCGGAAGTAATCGCGGATACCCATCACCAGCGCCTCATGGCATGCCTCCATGGCTGCCATTTCCGGAGGAGGCAGCTCCGGCAGGTCATCCAGTTGGGCAAGGTCATAGCAGCCATAATCCTCTCTGAAATAATCCAGTCTGGCAACCACGCCGCCTGCCTGGTTCATAACCAGTGAACCGCCGTCGAAAAGCAACTCTGTCTGTGCCCCGGTCTGGTTCACATACACCAGCGGTATCCCGTATTTCTTCACGTTGATGCGCAGGATCTCTTCCCGCAGGGCAGTCTGCGCATGATGAAAGGGTGAAGCTGCAATGTTAATGATCAGGGTGGGCTGCTGTTTCGCGAGTTCCTCCATCGGCCACCGGGTGTACATCAGATCCTCCCCCACATCCCAGAGGTCTTCACAGATGGTCAGCGCGATCCGTTCTCCCCCATATTCAATGATGCTGAAGTCGGTGTTGGACTCAAAATACCTGTATTCATCAAAAATGTCATAGGTGGGCAGCAGCGTTTTATAAACTGCATGTTTTATCTGTTTATCCTGTAGAAAGAAGGCGGCATTGAAGAGGTTTTTCCCTTCGGTGCGGGGATTGAAGGCAGGACCACCCACGACGGCTGCAATACTGTCGCAAAGCATTGCCAGGCTTGAAAGAGATGCGATCCCTTTGTCAACGAAATCATGGAATTCAAGGAAATCACAGGGAGGATAGCCGCAGATGGCAAGTTCAGAAAAAACAATCAGATCGGCACCTTCGGCCTTTGCACGTTGGATGGCACCGCCGATGATCTTCTCATTCTGCTCAAAATCACCGATGTGAAAATTGCATTGTGCCAGGGCGGTTTTCATTGGATTTAAAAAAGTACTCCTATGTGAAGCACAACGGCATGCCCGTAAAAGATCTGTTTGACCTTCGCCGGGTCATCCTTGTAACGTAAAAGTTCCGACTCTTTCCGAAGAATATTGGTAAAACCGTTTACATAACTGAATCCCGCGATCAGCGAAGTGGAACCTGCCAGACTGTATTCTGCACCAATGCCTACGTTGAGTCCCAAACGCATAAAACTGACATCGTTTTTGATGTCTATTGCCTGATACAGTCCGGGTGCGTTAGCATTCTGGGCGTCTCTGAAGGACTCATCTGCCGTTGCTTTGATCCTGAAACCTACATCAACCCCAAAATGCGCAGTGTAAGTGAGGTAATTGATTTCGGGCGTCCGGAATTTTAATGCTATCGGTAGTTCGACATATTTCAGCATTAATTTTCTGGATGTAAAAAAGATAGAGTCACTCTTATCCTTAAAGCAGATCGTTTTGTCCAGCCCGGTGTACTTGTAGTTTCCTCCAATATCATTGATAAAAAAGCCTGTTGTAAGATACGTTGATTTAAGCAGGCTCTTTTCCACCATTAATCCATATCCGAAATTGAATTTGGCCTTACCGTTTTCAAAGTCGTTTCCCGGTGTGCGCAGCCAGGACAATGATGGCTGAATTCTGAGTCCGAATCGCCAGGATGCAAAGTCGTTTTTTTCACCGGATCCCTGAGCTAAGAGAGAAGGCATGCAAAGCACCGTAATAAAAAAGAACAGGATCGTTTTTTTCATAACCGGAATGTTTGATAGGTTCATTCGCAAAAGTAATAATATTTCAATCTAATTGCCAAGGAGCTTCATCATAAAATGGGTTTCATCCCCTATCCTGCGTTGTTTCCTCCCTTTCCGGTTCATTCGTTCTGCCATATAATCTTCATACAGCATAAGCCGGTGGTTTTTACCCGGTATAAAGGGCACTTTATTATATACGAACTGAATATCATACAGGTGCCAATCGGGATGATTTTTCTGTTTGTGGAGCGGAATGCTGAGGGACACGATCACACCGGAGCGGCACATAGGGGTGTACATACGGGTAACGAAATTCCCAAGTGAATAGAGGATTAACGCTTTACGAGGTATCCCGGTGGAGTCGGAAAGACGGACGGGGTGGATGCTGGATCCGGATCCTGGGAGGGAATCCTGGTAATCATTCAGCCAGATAACCTCGGCCGGTTGGATAATATGTGGGTGGCTTCCGATAATGAGATCGGCTCCGGCCTGGATGATCCGGTGGCCTACTTTCCGTATCATCGGATCGGGGAACACTTCATACTCAAAACCCCAGTGCAGGCAGATGATTTTAAAGTCAATTCCATCCTGTTCCATATTTCGCAGGACCTCCCTGATCTCGTTCAGGTCCGGATCCCTTTTGCTATGTGCGTCAATACCGGGAAGGATGTTCACCTGTACTTTCTGCAGGTCTTCAGCAGCAACGGTCCGGTTCAGACCCCAGGTGGCAGCATAGAAACCGGTTTTGAAACCTTTATGTTCCACCACCATGTATTTTTTTTCCTGAGATCCTTTTCGTTGTGCACCAAATGTCGTAATACCAAGCTTTTCAAGTTCATCCATGGTCCTGAGGAGTCCTTCGGCACCCTGGTCTAACGCATGATTGTTGGCGAGCGAAACGACAGAAAACAAATTGCCCCTTTTTGGTTCCGAAGTGAAGGCTGTCATGAGTGCCGGGGATGCGTTGTAATACTCATAATCAGGCAACAGGGATGGCACTTTTCGGTTCGGGTCCATCGGCGTTTCCAGGTTGCCTGTCACAATATCAAACTGCGACAGATACCTTAGCAGCTTTTGGCTCACATAGTTGGACGACAGGTTTCCGGCCCACATGATATCACCTGTCATGGCAATTCGGAGCACACTGGTATCGGGCAGGCATGAAGGATGATGATGCAGCAGGTTTTTTTTATTTGCATTGAAATATAAAAGATCATGATGGGAGGCATGCAATCGTTTCCGTTTGTATTTGATGAGATAGAGCGGCATGGCAAATACTGCTTCGACACGGGACATCCCTTCAAAACGAACGCGATGATAGCGGTGTTCCGTTGATCTGTATGATGGATCACTGAATGAACGCAGGTATTGCTTCTCGATATCTGGTCCTGAATAAAGATAATATAAGAAAATACATACCAGTGAAAGTATACCTGCCAGCAGGATGAACCAGGGAATCGCCTTTCGTTTCATGGATCTGTTTTCTCCGGCAAGTTAAGGAAGGATTTGACAACAGGACAAACATGAACAAAAAAGCCGCCGGTGGGGCAGCTTTTTCTGTTCTTTCAATGATGATTCAGTACTCATCCTCATGGAAGAAAAAATCCTCTTTGGTAGGGTAGTCAGGCCATATGTCTTCAATGCTATCATAAACCTCACCTTCATCCTCTATCTCGCGGAGATTCTCAATCACTTCCATAGGTGCGCCCGATCTGAGGGCATAATCAATCAACTCCTCCTTGGTTGCAGGCCATGGAGCATCTTCGAGCTTAGATGCAAGTTCAAGTGTCCAATACATCCCAATGGTTTTTTTTGCAAAAATAATCGAATATTAAAAAAAGTCAAGTAAAAAGATACTTATATTAACGTCTTGGCATCCAAGGTGTTTCTGTACCATGTGATGACCATGTGATAGCTCTTGCCAGCACAAAGAGGTAATCAGACAACCTGTTTATATACTGAAGAATGATTGGATTGACCTGATTGGAGGTATGCAGGGTGATGATCCTCCGTTCGACCCGGCGGCATACGGTGCGTGCCAGATGACAATAAGAGGCAGGCAGGCATCCTCCCGGCAGGATGAAGGAATTCAGGGCAGGAAGGGTGCTGTTCATCCGGTCTATTTCCTGTTCAAGGTGTTGGGCATGCCGTTCCGACAACAGTGGAAGATGTTCTGTGGCAGCAACCTCTTCAGCAGCCAGATGGGATTCGATGGTGAATAAGCGGTCCTGGATTTCCAGGAGCACTTTTTTGTGGGCTAATTCAATATCCTGATCTCTGATCAATCCGATCCAGGATTTAAGTTCATCAACATCACCATAGGCTTCAATTCTCGGATGGTCTTTTGTGACCCTTGTTCCACCGATCAGGGAGGTCTCCCCCATGTCACCGGTTTTGGTATATATTTTTGATGATTTGGTCATTATAAGGATTTCGGTAGAAACAAAAAGAATAACAATCCTGTGGCTGTCATGTTTGTTCTGTGTGTAGGGTATCGTTGTAATCTGCCATGCGCATCACTTTTGGATTAAGGTAATCTGTTTCAACAAGGCCGTCTTTCAGGCGGATGATCCGGTGGGCATGACGGGCAATGTCCTCTTCGTGGGTTACTATGATGATGGTATTGCCTGCCTTATGGATCTCTTCAAAGATGCCCATGATTTCGAGGGAAACTTTTGAGTCCAGGTTGCCGGTGGGTTCATCGGCCAGAATGAGGGTGGGATTGTTCACCAGTGCACGGGCAATAGCGACCCGCTGACGTTCCCCCCCACTCAACTCATTGGGTTTATGGTCAAGGCGGTCACCCAGTTGCACGCTCTTCAGCGCCTCCTGTGCCCGTTTTATCCGGTTTCCTTTGTTGAAACCTGCATATACCAGCGGAAGCATTACATTCTCCATGGCAGTGGATCTGGGGAGCAGGTTAAAGGTCTGAAATACAAAGCCGATTTCTTTGTTGCGGATCTCAGCCAAACGGTTGTCAGTGAACCTGCTGACATCCAGGCCATTCAGCAGATAACGCCCACCGGTCGGGGAATCCAGGCAACCCATGATATTCATCAGGGTGGATTTCCCGCTCCCGGATGCACCCATCATCGCCACATATTCGTTCCTGGAAATGCTGAGGGTAATCGATTGGAGAGCCTTAACGGCCTGATTGCCCACTTTGTAGTATTTCCTGATCTCCTTCAGATTCATGATTTCATCCATCGATTTGATTGTATGGTTGTTTAATAACGAAGATAAAAATGTTGCCGGGGGAGGTTCCTGTCAAAAAAGAGGATCCCGAGAGAATAAAGATCCAATGACAGTGAGATGTCGGGATGAAGGCAGATTTCCTTCCAGGCTTCGTTCATCTGTTCCGACCACCGGATGTCGTCAAAAACAAAGATGGCTTTTTCCCCTTTGTGGGGCAACGTTTGTAAAAAGTAGTTCAGGGTTGGGATT
Organism: uncultured Lentimicrobiaceae bacterium; assembly: GCA_964652685.1. Classification (GTDB taxonomy): domain Bacteria; phylum Bacteroidota; class Bacteroidia; order Bacteroidales; family SKPS01; genus SKPS01. Next base: position 12,984 of record CAZZBS010000014.1, on the reverse strand, counting down.
TTACGGTGATTTCCGTCGAAGAAGATATAATCAAATGTTTGAAATTCTTCCAGTACAGGTCCGAGGGTCATATCAAATGTTCCTGTAACCTGTCTGATGTTTGTTAGTCCCAGCTGTTTAAAGGTTTCAGCGGCTATGTCTGCAGTAGCATGGCATCCTTCAAGGGTTACCACTGTTGCTTGAGGAGCGGCCATAGCCAGCAGGGCTGTCGTAAAACCAAAGGATGTCCCGAGTTCCAGGATGGTAGCAGGAGTGAAATGCCTGACAAGATTATAATGAAGCAGGCTCCATTTTTTTCTGCGGGATGAGGAAGCTGCAATATCCGCGATCCTCCTTTGTTGTAGCATCTTCTTCCCCGGGCCGGCACCATAATCGGTAACCTTGAGCAGTTCCTTGCTTCTGAACAGTGTCCTCCTGACCTCGTCAACAGCTTTCTGATGACCGGCAAAACCATTGTTGCTGCCTGGCAATCCTGCAAACAGCCCTGCTGGTAAGGGGAGGCCTGTTTTGCCGGGAGCTTTCGAGGAATGCAGAAACCTGCTGTATTCTAAGGCGTGGTGGCATAGATTCATCGGACAAAAGTAGTCTTTTCCACCGAACCAAACGATGCATATCGTACCGGGGAAACAACCGGAAAAAACCGTATGTTTGGTCTCAGATTAAGTAGCTTATGACACCCTGATGATCAGCAATTACCTTCGGCTTGTCAAGTTCAGCCATACGCTGTTTTCACTGCCTTTTGCACTTGCAGCTTTCTTCATTGCATGGAAGACGGGGGAAGGAGGTGTGAGCTGGCGGCTGTTTGTTCTTGTTGTGATTGCCATCGTACTGGCCCGAAATGCTGCCATGGCTTTTAACAGATACACCGACAGGGAATTCGACAAAGGGAATCCCCGTACAAGCAAAAGGGAGATTCCTGCCGGTATTATCAGCACGGGTGCTGTCCTCTTTTTTGTCATTCTCAATAGTCTTCTTTTCATGGTGATCGCCTGGTTCATCAATCCCCTCTGCTTCTGGCTCAGTCCGGTAGCATTATTGGTCATCCTGGGATACAGCCTCACCAAACGTTTTACGGCCCTTTGCCACCTTTTCCTGGGGCTTGGACTTTCCCTGGCGCCCATGGGAGCATGGCTGGCTGTAATGCAACAATTCAGCCCTGTCCCCCTGTTTATTTCATTCTCCGTACTCCTCTGGGTCGCCGGTTTCGACATTATCTACGCGCTCCAGGATGAAGCATTCGATCTTGAGGCAAGGCTTCGTTCCATCCCAGCAACCATCGGGAGGAAACGGGCGTTGATGCTGTCATCCGTTATCCATGCAGGCAGTTTTATCACCCTCGCCATCGCATCCTACATGGCCGGTTTTTCAGCGCCAGGGTGGATCGCTACTGTAATCTTCGGGATCCTGTTGATCTATCAGCACCGCATCATCTCACCCTCCAATATATCCAATGTCAATATTGCTTTCTTCACCACCAACGGTATCGCCAGTATCGTATGGGCTGCAGGGGTTATTATTGATATTTTCCTTACCTTATGATCATAAAGCATAAACACTGATAACTTTACGATGCTTTGTTTATTTGTATGATTTGGGAACATTTATTATTTTGCGCTGTTATTCCGTCACCTGGCTCATCAAACATGGCTCGGAACAGAAGGTCTTACCAACTTTATTAAAGAGTTAAATATTTGCATTTTTATATATAACCTTTGCTCTTCAATGAATCTATCCTGAGATGAAAACCATCACTATTCGAAAAGGTCTGGATATCAAGTTAAAAGGAGAGTCGGAAAGGATTATTACGCATATCCGGCCAGAGCTTTATGCCATCAAGCCAACCGACTTTCATGGTGTTTTACCGAAGTTACTTGTGAAGGAGGGCGATAAGGTTCTCGCAGGCACACCGTTATTTTTCGATAAATACAACGAGCGTGTTAAGTTTACTGCCCCGGTCAGCGGCACGGTGGATGAGATCCGTCGTGGTGCCAAGCGGTTGTTGGAGGAGATCATCATCCGCCATGATGGGGACATGGAATACCTGCCGTTGGAGGTTCCCGACCTCAGCATAGCCGAAAGGGAGGAGATCATCACACTGTTGCTTGATGCCGGTTTATGGCCTTTTATACGGCAGCGGCCTTATAATATCATTGCAGATCCCACCCATCTGCCAAAGGCAGTATTCATTTCAGCATTTGATACAGCTCCCCTTGCGCCGGATCTCGATTTTCTGATCAGCAACCGCGGACACGAATTCCAGGTGGGGCTGGATGTTTTGAAAAAAATCTCTGAAGCACCTGTCTGGTTGAATGTTCATGCATACAACACCCGTGCGAAGGAGTTCCTGCAGGCTTCCGGTGTGCAGATCACCCGTTTCAGGGGACCACATCCGGCAGGCAATCCTGGCATTCAGATTCATCACCTGAACCCCATCAACAAAGGGGAGGTGGTATGGGTTGTCCATCCGGTGGATGTTGCCGTAATCGGAAGGTTCTTCCTTGAAAAACGCCTGAACACAGAATGCCTCGTCGCCCTGGCGGGATCAGAAGTTATGCATCCAAAATATTACAAGGCTTATTTAGGTGCCTGCATCCAGCCTATGGTTGATGCCCAGGTCACCCAAGGGCAAAACCGGTATATAAGCGGTAATGTGCTTACCGGAAATAAGATCCGTGAGGATGGATTTGTTGGTTTTTATGATCACCTGATCACTGTGATCCCGGAAGGGAACCGACATGAATTCATGGGCTGGGCCAAACCAGGCTTCAAAGCGTTCAGTTTTTCAAATACATTCCCTTCCAGATTTTTGCATAAGAAGCCCTTCCGGCTTGAAACCAACCTGCATGGCGGAGAGCGTGCTTTTGTAATGACCGGCCAGTATGAGAAGGTGTTACCTATGGACATATACCCGATGCAGTTGCTCAAAGCGATCCTGGTAGAGGACATTGACCTGATGGAGAACCTTGGTATTTACGAAGTGGATGAAGAGGATTTCGCCCTGTGTGAAGTGATATGCATCTCCAAGATCGAGGTGCAGTCCATCATCAGACAGGGCCTGGATCTGATAAGAAATGAGATGAGTTGACCCCTATAATCTGACGATAAGCATGAAGGTATTACGTAGTTTTTTAGACAGGATCAAACCACAGTTTCAGAAGGGGAGGAAGCTACACTGGCTCCATTCGACCTTCGATGCATTTGAAACCTTTCTTTTTGTGCCCGACAAGGTGACGTTCAAGGGGAGCCATATCCGCGACAGCATTGACATGAAACGGACCATGATTATCGTGGTGATGGCCATGTTGCCGGCTTTGGTTTTCGGGATCTGGAATGTCGGTTTCCAGCATTTTCGTGCCCAGGGTATGGATGCAGACATATGGATGCGGATCTGGTTTGGTTTTAAGGAAGTTTTTCCAATCATCGTGGTATCTTATGTTGTTGGGCTGGGGATTGAGTTCGCCTTTGCCCAGATGCGCGGCCATGAGGTGAATGAAGGTTTCCTGGTGACCGGCATGTTGATACCGTTGGTGCTCCCTCCTGATATCCCGTTGTGGATGGTCGCCGTGGCTACTGCTTTTGCGGTCATCTTCGGGAAAGAGGTTTTCGGTGGTACCGGTATGAACATCCTTAACCCGGCGCTTACAGCCAGGGCTTTCCTTTTCTTTGCCTATCCCCAGGATATGTCGGGTGACAAGGTATGGATTGCCAAGATACCTGATGGTTATTCCGGTGCTACTCCCCTGGCGGAGGCTGCAGCCGGTAACACCTCTTCCATCCCTTCTGTGCTGGATATGTTTATGGGCTGGATCCCGGGTTCCATCGGAGAAACCTCAACCCTGGCCATCCTGTTGGGTGCCCTTATCCTGCTGATCACAGGGATTGGGAGCTTGCGCATCATGTTTTCGGTATTCGCAGGCGGCTACCTGATGGGATTATTGTTCAACCTCTGGGGGTCTAATCCTTTCATGGAGCTCCCGGCTCACTATCATCTGCTGATGGGTGGCTTCGCCTTCGGCGCCGTATTCATGGCTACTGACCCGGTTTCTGCAGCACAGACACCCACCGGCAAGTGGATCTACGGTCTTCTCATCGGCATTTTTGCCGTTCTGATCAGGGTAGTGAACCCTGCCTATCCCGAAGGGATGATGCTTTCCATCCTCTTTATGAATGTAATGGCTCCGCTGATCGACCATTATGTCATCGAAGCCAATATCAGGAGACGCCTGCACAGGGCTAAACGTGCCGGCACCCTTTTTCTGCCAAAAACCGAAAAGTAAACCTCAACGCCATGGCAAAATCATATAGCAACTTTTACATCTTCCGTTTTGCGCTGATCATGGTGGTGATCGTCGCTACCGGCTTGTCGCTCGGATTCGCCTTACTGAAACCCTACCAGGAAGAAAACAGGCGCATTGAGAAGATCCAGTACATCCTTCGGGCAGCCGGTATCACAGCAGTAAAAAAGGATGCCACGGCCACTTACGACAGCCACCTGATCGCAGAGATGATCCTCAACCCGACTACCGGTGAACCGGTGAGCATCTATGCCGGTGATGGAAAATTTGAAAAAGGGGATCGGAGGGCATTCGATGTGGATATGAAGAAACTGGTTGCGGCGCAGAAAGCGTTCAATGAAGGAAAGTCAGGTGAGAATCCCGACGTACCTTTATTTGTGATGTGCAACGATGAGGGTGATACCCTCTACATCATACCTGTCCGGGGACGCGGACTCTGGGGGCCGATATGGGGGAACATTGCTGTTGGTTCCGACAGGAACACCATCACCGGCGCTACCTTCGACCATCAGGCAGAGACCCCGGGCCTCGGTGCAGAGATCAATCAGCGATCCTTTCAGGAAAAGTTTATTGGCAAGAAACTGCTGGACGATCAGGGCATATTCGAATCTGTCAGGGTCGTCAAAGGGGGTGTGGCATCTCTGCCGGAACCGCAAAAGCTCCATAGCGTCGATGCCATATCAGGAGGCACCATCACCAGTAACGGGGTTACCGCCATGCTAGAAGAGTGCCTGAAGTATTATGAACCATTCTTTAAAAAAGCACAATAGCCCATGGATCCAATGAAAGAAAAAGAGCCCCTCTTCTCCCCGAAGAACATCCGGCTTATCACCTCCCCGCTGGTCAGGGATAATCCCATCACCGTGCAGGTGCTGGGTATCTGTTCTGCCCTCGCAGTGACGGTCAAACTGGAACCTTCCATCGTAATGGCCATCTCGGTCGTAGTGGTGCTTGCATTTTCCAACGTCGTCATGTCGTGGCTGAGGAACATCACACCACCGCGTATCCGGATCATCGTGATGCTGACCATCATCGCCTTTATGGTGATCATGGTGGACCAGGTGCTGAAAGCATTCCTGTACGATGTCAGCAAGCAGCTATCGGTGTTTGTAGGGCTCATCATCACGAACTGCATCCTCATGGGAAGGTTGGAGGCATTTGCCATTGCCAACAAGCCATGGCCCTCCTTTCTCGATGGGCTGGGCAACGGATTCGGTTATGCCTGGATTCTCGTGGTGGTAGGTTTCTTCAGGGAACTCTTCGGATCCGGGTCAGTGATGGGGATTAACCTGATTGAAACCCCCTGGTGGAACCTCACACAGATCGGATATAAGAACAACGGGATGATGATCCTGCCCCCTATGGCCCTTATCATCATCGGGGTGATCATATGGGTGCAACGTTCCCGAATTAAGGAACTTATCGAAAAAAGCTAACCTGAATAAACCAGCCGGCCCATGCAAGAGCTCATCAATATATTTGTCAAAGGAGTCTTCATTGAGAATATGATCTTTGCCTACTTTTTAGGCATGTGCTCCTACCTGGCAGTGTCCCGTACCGTCAAAACCTCGATGGGACTGGGTATTGCCGTAATTTTCGTGCTGGGGATCACCGTTCCGGTCGATTACCTCATCAACAAATACCTGCTTGTGGAAGGTGCCCTGTCGTGGCTGGGACCCACCTTCGCCACCGTTGATCTCAGTTTCCTCAGCTTCATCCTCTTCATTGCCGTCATCGCCTCCATCGTCCAGCTCGTGGAGATGGTCATCGAGAAATTCTCGCCCACCCTATATGCCAACCTTGGGATCTTCCTTCCGCTCATCGCTGTGAACTGCGCCATCCTGGGCGCTTCCCTCTTCATGCAGGAGCGTGAATACGAAACCCTGGCACAGGCCACCTTCTTCGGTCTGGGGAGCGGACTGGGCTGGCTCCTGGCCATCGTGGCCATTGCCGCCATCCGTGAAAAAATACGCTATTCCAATGTGCCTGCCCCGCTGCGCGGACTTGGCATCACCTTCATCATCACGGGACTGATGGGCATCGCCTTCATGAGTTTTATGGGAATCAAGATCTAAGAAACACAATCTATCCATGATCAGTATAATCCTCGCTATCGATACCACCATGGTGATCTCCAGCATCGCCGTGTTCCTAGCAGTTATCCTCACCCTGGTGATGGGCCTGCTGTATGCCCGGAAGAAACTTATACCCCAGGGAAAGGTCAATATTAACATCAATCAGGAAAAGGATTTAGAGGTTGAACCCGGTTCTAGCCTGCTCTCAACCCTATCGGCCAATGGCATCTTCCTCCCCTCAGCCTGTGGCGGAGGGGGAACCTGTGCCATGTGCAAATGCCAGGTGTTTGAAGGTGCCGGCGATATCCTGCCGACAGAAAAAGGGTACTTCACCCGTAAAGAGATCCAGAACAAATGGCGGCTCGGCTGCCAGGTTAAGGTACGTGGTGACCTTAAGATCGCAGTTCCCGAAGAGGTTTTCGGGATCAAAAAATGGGAATGTGAGGTAGTGTCCAACCATAATGTGGCCACCTTTATCAAGGAGTTTGTGGTAAAACTGCCCGAAAAGGAACATTTGGACTTCCGGTCAGGTGGCTATATCCAGATAGATGTTCCTAGATGTGAAGTCGATTATAAGGACATCGAGGTGGAAGATGAATATCGGGATGAATGGAATAAATACCGGATGTGGGATCTGAAGATGAAGAACCCGGAACCTGTCTTCCGTGCCTATTCCATGGCCAACCACCCGGCCGAAGGGAATATCATCATGCTCAACATCCGTATCGCAACTCCACCGTGGGATCGTAAAACCAATGCATTTCTGAAGGTAAATCCGGGAATATGTTCCTCATTCGTCTTCTCAAGGAAACCGGGTGATAAGGTGACTATCTCTGGACCATATGGTGAATTTTTTATCAAGCATAACAACCGGGAGATGATGTTCATCGGAGGGGGGGCTGGTATGGCCCCTATGCGTTCCCACATCTTCCATCTGTTCCATACCGAAAAAACTGACCGAAAAGCCACCTTCTGGTATGGTGGACGTTCTCTTCGGGAGCTGTTTTATATCGAAGAGTTTGAAGCAATAGAAAAGAAATTTCCGAACTTCAGATTCCATATAGGGCTTTCTGAGCCGAAACCTGAAGATAAATGGAGCGGTTATACGGGTTTTATACACCAGATCATCCTGGATGAGTACCTTAGTAAACATCCGGAACCGGAAGAGATCGACTATTACCTTTGCGGTCCGCCCCAGATGAATGATGCTGTGTTTAAAATGTTGGATGACCTGGGCGTACCAAAAGAAAACATTGCTTTCGATGACTTCGGCGGTTAAATCTCTGGCAATCCTGCTGTTTGGACAGATGGCGCTCGCCCTTTTTCCGGGATGTCACCGTTCAGGAACCTTGCAGGAGGTACAGATCACCGGCCAGACCCAGGGGACCTATTATGCCATCACCTATCTCGATTCCCTCGGACGTGATTTCTCATCCCGGATCGACTCATTACTGACAGCCGTTGACCAATCTGTTTCGATCTATGATGAACACTCGGTGATCAGTCGTCTCAACAGGAACGAGACCGATATGGTTGATTCCATCTTTGCTGAAAACCTGGGTGTCGCCACCTTGGTTTCAGAAGCTTCCGACGGAGCATTCGACTGCACCATCGGACGCCTGATAGAGGCATGGGGATGGGGTTTCAGCAAACGGGATGCGATGACCCCTGCCCTGATCGATAGTCTGAAGGCGATTTCCGGCTATCAGCGGGTGAGGATCGAAAAGGGTAGACTGATCAAGGATGATCCCAATATCACTTTGAATTTCAATGCAATAGCACAAGGATTCACAAGTGACCTCATTGCAGGATTCCTGCGTTCTCAGGGGATTACCAGGTTCCTGGTGGATGTCGGGGGGGAACTTGTGGCTAATGGGAAAAAACCGGGCGATGCCCTGTGGACCATAGGCATCGAACTTCCATCGGAAGACAATAACATACCTGTAGATCTTCGCGACAGGCCTATCAGGGCTATTCTCAGCATAACCGGGAAAGGGGTGGCCACCTCGGGGAATTACCGGAAGTTCTATGTGGAGGATGGGGTGAAATACAGCCATACCATCGATCCAGCCACCGGATACCCGGTCCGCCATACCCTACTGAGTGCTACCGTCGTGGCAGGTAATGCCATTCTCGCCGACGCCTGGGCAACTGCCTTCATGGTGATGGGATTTGAAAAATCTATTGAGATATTGAAGAAACACCCCGAACTTGAGGCCTATTTCATCTATTCCGACAAACAAGGGATAGACCGGACCTGGATATCCCCCGGACTGAAAGCCTACATTCAGGAGATCCCTTCGGGAAAAGTAAAAAGTAAAAAGGCTAAAGGCTAAAGTAAAAAGGAAAAAGTTTTAATTGATAAACAAATACATGTTTTCCATGAAGGGAAATGATTTGACAAATAGATTGCTTGCTTTTACCGTTAATGTAATTCTGTTTCTTAGAAAATTGTCAAATACGGAAGATTGTCTAATCATCAAACGACAACTCATAAAATCTTCCACATCGGCGGGGGCAAATTATGAGGAATCGCAAGGGGGATCCAGTAAGGCAGATTTCACCAATAAGGTGAGGCTCTCCTTAAAAGAGATGAGAGAATCAAATTATTTGCTTAGAATAATTTATGGTATAATCGAAGATGATGCATTACAAACAGAATGCAATAACCTGATAAAGGAATCCACCAAACTGAAGAACATTCTTGGTTCCATCTGCGTAAAAACAACCAGAAAAATTTAATCTTTCTCTTTTATACTTTTTACTTTAGCCTTTAGCCTTTAGCCTTTAGCCTTTAGCCTTCTTTTCCGAAAAACAAATTGACCAATACTAACCCAAACGGAATAAACATGAACAGAAAGATCTTACTGATGCTGATTGCCCTGGCATTCGCCTCTTTGCCATTGCATTCCCAGGTGAAGACGCAGGATTCCACCGTGAAAACCATGGAAGGGCTGATCGACACGACCGATATCATCTATATTGTTGTGGAGGAACAGGCCTCTTTTCCCGGTGGGATGGATTCGCTCTTCAAGTACCTTTCAGAGAACCTGAAATACCCTGAAGAGGAGACCTCCCAGGAAATGACTGCGACAGTTTATGTGGAGTTTGTCGTTGAAAAGGATGGCAGTATTACCAATGTCAGGATCAGACACAGTAAAGCACACCCTTCCATGGATAATGCAGCCATTGAAGCGGTGAAGCGAATGCCCGCCTGGAATCCCGGCAGGCAAAGGGGTAAGGCAGTCAGGTCACTGTTTGTCCTGCCGGTGTATGTTGACATTCGTTAGGATAGGGATTAGCCTGCTGAAAAAAAGAGAGCATTAAGCCTCATCGACCTGCTCACAGACGTACTGAATCAATTTTTATTGTCCTGGCTTTTGTCCTGATTTTACTGGACAATCAGGGGAGAGGCTTGCCGGTTTTAGGATCTACGGTGCCGAAGGTCTCTTTCCTTTTTTCCGGATTGGTTTTGTAGCAAAACACAGATCTTGTTAATAACCAGGCTTATATGAATTTTTCTATTCATAAGTGAGTGTCCCGTGGTACCTATGAAAAGAAAAATCTCATGCCTTCATCAACCTCAGTAGCCCGGTGGTTTCCCTTGCACATCAAACCTCATTACCTCATTATTTTGAAAGATCTGGTCGGATCGTCATTTGATAGAAGCTTTGAAAAGCTTTCAATTCCTCTGCATGACTTACTTGCTTATGGTGGCAGGGTTGTTTTTCAATGTAAATGAATGTACAGGCCATGATAAGCTATCTGTATGACAGATCGTTTTATGTGTATTTGACAGGGAATTGAAAAACAAAAAGCTTTTTCCAAAAAAATGAGGTAATGAGGTAAAAAAAGCATGGGGTACATCCTGACTACTGAGGTTAACTTTTCGATGAGGTTTTGTACAGCCAGGTTTCGGGCAGCTATATGGTTTAAATTATCAACGCATTATGAGTGGTTGTGAAAACAACTTACGCAAACGGTAACAAGCCAAAGGTCATACTTCAAGAATAATCCAGACCAGGAACAGATGATGCAAATCATTGATGGCTGTTTCTGAAAATAGGTGTCCAATCCGGAAAACAGGAGAATACGCCATGACCGGTGTTCATAATATATCCTGTGAAGGATCTTCCATGATCTCGTTATGACAGTGATTCTCGTTTCCATGGTCCGGCTGTTTACAGGTGCATGGGAGGGGCTTGCCGGTCTTAGGATCTACGGTGCCGCAGGCCTTTTTAAATTCCGATCCCCGGATGAAGAACATTTTAATGGCAATGGCGGCAAATGCGATTCCCACGAGGATGATAGCGAGGAGGATTACTTTGATAATCATTGACTGATCTTTTCTTTTATGATAACAGAACTGAACAGGATCTTGTTCAGGGGATCATGTGATTGATCCGGTCATTGGCCTGTTGTGGTGAAGTAGTAGCAGAGTACTGCTGTGGCCATGGCTGCATTGAGTGATTCGGCAGAGGGTGTAAGTGAGGTTTTTGCCTTTCCCGGGATTGTCACGCGATGGGTACACCAGGTGAGGGATTCAGCCGATAATCCTTCCGATTCGTTCCCGATGGCAACGATAGCCGGAATGGTGATCGGTGTGTCCTGCAGCATTTCCCCATTCATCACGGTCCCAAAGACGGCAGGTTTTGAGGCCGAAGTTTCCAATGCCTCTTTCAGCGTACATGAACTGTGACGGACCCTGAAAACAGAGCCCATACTTGCTTGTACAACCTTGGGGTTGAACAGGTTGACCGATCCCGGGGAGCTGATCACCTGGTCGATACCGAACCAGTCGGCAATCCTGAGGATGGTGCCCAGGTTACCCGGGTCACTGATGCAGTCAAGGTACAGGGACAGTCGAAAGTCTGGCAGGGGTGGCTGTTCCTCCGGAATGTTGAAAACTGCCAGTACCCCCTGGGGTGAGCGGGAAACCGACATCCGTTCCATCTCCTTTCCACTGCAAAGGGTCATTCTGCCGGCAAGTTGCCCGACTAAGTCAGGGTGTTCCTCCATCCAGGATCCTGTGGCAAATACCTCTTCAAAAGGGAATCCTGACATCAGCATTTCCCGGATCAGTTTGCTGCCCTCCGTAATCGACTGCTGGTGCAGCTCGCGGTATTTGGGAACCTTTAGCGATGACACGTGTTTTATCCTGGATGATGGCAGCATGGTGCAAAAGGTTGAAAAAATGCCCGCAGAAAGGATCGGCGGGCATCTTGGCAGGTATAGAAAAGAATTATTCAGCAAAAACCTCGAAGGTGATCATGGCTTCTACATCTTTGTGAAGCCTGATATGTGCGCTGTAGGTGCCCAGTTCTTTGACACTGTCACCATCGATGAAGATTTTTTTACGGTCCACATCAATCTCATGCTGTTCCCTGATGGCTTCGGCGATCTGGATCGGGGTGACAGAACCGAAGATCCTTCCGGTGCTGCTGGCTTTGGCGGCAATTTTCAGTTGTAGTCCGTCCAATGCCTGAGCAATGCTTTCGGCATCGGTCCTGATCTTTTCTGCTTTGTGCGATTTCTGTTTCATGTTTTCCGCCAGCACCTTCTTGGCAGAAGGGGTGGCCACAACCGCATACCCTTTAGGGATGAGGTAATTTCTGGCATAACCGTCTTTCACCGTGATCAGGTCGTTGGTGAATCCGAGGGTGGGGATATCCTGCTTTAAGATGATTTCCATGTTTTCTTCCTCCTTTATTTAAGTAAATCACCAACATAGGGCATCAGGGCAAGGTGACGTGCCCGTTTCACTGCCTGTGCAATCTTCCGCTGAAATTTCACGGAGGTGCCGGTGATCCGACGGGGTAAGATCTTACCCTGCTCATTCACAAACTTCATCAGGAAGTTTGCATCCTTATAATCAATATACCTGATCCCGCTTTTCCTGAAACGACAGTACTTTTTCTTCTTCGTGTCAAGGGCGATGGGAGTTAAATATCTGATTTCGCTATCGTTTTCTGCCATGATCTTGTTTCTTTTCAGGGTTGGACATTACGCTTCTTCGTTTGGCGTTTCGGTTTTTTTCTCTTTACGCTTCTTTTCGTTGTAAGCAATCGCATGCTTGTCGAGTATCGTCGTGAGGAACCGGATCACCCGTTCATCACGCCGGTAGGCAATCTCAAACTCTTCAATCATACTTCCTTCAGCTTCAAACTCAATAAGGTGGTAAAACCCTGTTGATTTCTTTTGGATGGGGTAGGCCAGCCTCCGCAGACCCCAGTTGTCCTCGTAGATAATGTTTGCTCCTTTCGCGACGAGCAAATCAGAGAACTTCTTTACCGTTTCCTTCATCTGTTCTTCAGACAAAACGGGAGTTAAAATGAAAACGGTTTCATACCTGTTAATCATCTGATTTGATTTTAATTATTGATAAATGAACTACCCATTAAAAAATGGAGTGCAAAGATAGAGAGCTTTTTTATAATAACAAAGGAATCTTTTTCTGGGTAGTTGTTGCTTGTTCTACCCCCTCACCTCTCAGGAGAGGGGGCGAGGGGGAGGGATTAAACTGGTTACTTATTGCTGGTTATACCCCCTCACCTCTCAAGGGAGTTTCCGCCCTGAACCAAACCGGTGCCACTTCCTGAAATAAAATGATGCCA
>CAZZBS010000013.1:0-73265 GCA_964652685.1 uncultured Lentimicrobiaceae bacterium | reverse complement strand
TATACATTTAGTTATAAACCATTTATTAACAATTTAGTATTTAGAGGTACCCATATATTTATCATTATATTTATATGCTGTATTATATTGTTTATGGCCAGCAAGATAATCATTATCTGAAAAAGTAAATCAAGTAGATACAGTTCCCCTGTAAACTTTTCTATTCAGAAGAACAGATCGAATCATACTAATACCAGAAAAGCATCAAGTAGGAACATGCTAAAAACCTTTCAGGTAGTACCTGGAAAAAGATCAAACCTGCCGATAATTAAAACTCTGCGCTAAAGGTTTTATATCTTTGTAATCATATAAAAAAGATACAAACTCATTTCTACTGTTTCAGATCTTCTGAAAAACCGCCAATATGAAAAAACTAGTTTATCTTGGATTACTGTTGCTTTTAACAGCAACGACTGCCCTGCAAGCAACAGCTCAATGGACAACGCTAACCAATGTGAACACTTTAGTTTCCACAGCGACCAGTTCTGATATTAAATCCATCGGAACCGTTGAAGGGAAGACATGGGTGGTGTACTGGAATGAAATAGGAACACCCAACTACTATGAAGTTCGGGCACAGCTCCTTGATCAGTGTGGCGACACGCTGCTGGGGCCTCAGGGCATTTTGGTTAACAACACTGTCCCGATGAGTTCCTATACCACCATCTGGTCCATCACCACGGATGAAAACGGAAACCTCTACGTAGGATTTAATGGCACGGGAACAGGAACCCAGGTCTTTGCCCATAAGATATCTTTGACAGGAGCACAGCTCTGGGGCACACAAGGACTCATACTTGGCAGCGGCTATGACGTAAAAATTCTTCCGTTAAGAAACGGATCAGCCATTGTATCATGGCTTCCGGCAAATCAAGGGGTGTTTCAAAAGATCGACTCCACCGGAACAATTGCATGGACCACTCCCATAACCATTCAACCGGGAGTAACAGGCCATTACTCCAGTGCAGGTGAAATGGCGGAGCTTTCCAATGGTGACTTTGTCATGCTCATCCACGACCGCTCGGGATATTCCCCGAGTTCACTTTTCTATGCCCAACGATACACCCAATCAGGAGTTGCTGTATGGACAGCACCTGTGAATATCGCTTCATCTTACACATACTACAATAAAAGATTTGATATCGCCATAGATGTGGATACAGTTTACCTGGGATTCACCGGCTCCATAGGGATGGCGTTCTTTTCCTACCTACAAAGGATCAATCCAAACGGCATCCTACCGTGGGGTATTAACGGCAACAATTTTTCAACACAGTCAACCTATTACGAAAGAGATACCAGGATGGCCTACCAGGTGGGTTCACCCTATGTGTGGATGATATGTGAGTATACGCCAACCTCGCAAGGGTCTATGGGCGAGTATGTTCAAAAATTCAACAAATCCACAGGGGCGAGGCTTCTAACCAACAATGCACAAATGATATTTGCCCCGGGGCCCAATGATAACAGTCACAAAGGGGAACTGCAGCTATTGAATGATCAACCATTGTTTGTTTATTCAAACGGGACCAACAACAGTGCAAATCCCATTACGCTGAGGGGCACATACCTTAACCAGGCAGGGACCTTTGCCTGGCCTTACCAGTATGCCGATATAGCTACCTATTCCACCACGTTCAAATCGAGAGTAAACTTCACCAAACCTGACAATAACGGAATGAGTGTTTGCGTATGGGTGGAGGACAGAGGAAATGGTTCAAAGATCTACGCCCAGAACCTGGTTCCGTGCATTCCGCCCATCGCAGGATTTACCACTACTATTACAGGAAAAACTGTTACTTTTTATTCAAATCCCAGTACTGCAGATACGGTGATCTGGGACTTCGGTGATGGAGGGACAGGAGGTGGCTTTAATCCTATCCACTCCTATATTGACACTGGGACCTATTCAGTCTGCCAGATTGTTGAAAACAGCTGTGGCACCGATACGATCTGTTTGCCGGTTCATGTACTCTGTAATGTCGCTGTGGCAGATTTTACCTTTACAGCCAATGGACTTACCATAGACTTTCATAATTTATCGCATTTTGCTGACCATGTATTATGGGATTTCGGGGATGGGGCAACGGACACCACCCATTCCCCAACCCATACCTACAGTATGAACGGGATCTATACGGTTTGCCTGATTGCCATGAATGCATGCCTTTCGGATACTTTTTACCTCCAGGTGTCTATAACCATTGGTCTTCATCCTAAAGATAAAGCTTGGAATTGTATCCTGTTTCCTAATCCTTCCTCCGGTGTTTTTACACTTACACTGGATGGCATTCCTGATCAGGAAATCAATTATACCCTGATTTCCGTCACAGGGCAAGTTGTCAACAGAGGTGTTGTCATTTTTCAAGATGGCCGTTCACATGTCACTATTCCCCGTCTGACACCAGGAAGCTATTTTCTAAAAATGATTGTTGATGAGAAGGCTATCAAGATGCCTTTGCTAATATCCACAGCAGATTGATGGGACAGGCACCGACGCTTTCCAATTCTTGAACACATGGATATTGTGCCCTTCGCATACAAATAAGCAATACGGGTTCGGACGCATCTTCATTATAGGAATATATTTGAAATCCGATAACAGCATAGAGATTTAATGTGTCCTACCACTATACGATTTTTTTGTAATCCCCTGCAGATCAAAATTTCCCCAATGATCGCCTGTCATACCATACAGAGGATACTGATTATTTTGCTCCCGCAGGCAAATATATTCGCAGGTAAGTATTTTTATTCCATCAGGCGGTTCAAAATTTTATTCCATTAGGCGGTTCAAAGGTTCTTTTTCCGTTGTATCTTTATCATTTACTTTTTGGTCTGATGTTAATCGAAAACCATTAATGTCCTTTACCATGAAACAAACATTAGTACACAGGAGACTTATGATGGTACTGGTAATTTTGACCATCATCTGGCTATCTTTGCCTTATTGGGCTGAAGCACAGAATGTAATTCCGACCACCACCCCAGGCGCCCTTTTTACCGGCAATTCGCGTGGTTACTGGTTTACGGCTCCCTGTGATTTCAGACTGACGGGGGTTCGTGCTCCGACTGATTATTCAACCAATGCCCAGTCCATTCACCTGGTGAAATTCCCGGCTGTCCCAGCTACCTTTCCTTCCACCACCACTGTTTTTACAACCTTATACTACGGTTCTAACCTGACAGATACCTGTTTTGTAGACCTTGACATTCAGGTTCAGACAGGGGATATTATCGGCGTCATGGCAGTCAGGAATGATGGATCCGGCACTAGCGTCACATCTTATTCAAATTCCAACGCTCCGATAAACTCCGCCATCGGCCTTTATACTATAACGTTGCAGCGACTGGGATGGCAGGGCAACATTGTAAGTATTCCGGCTGCCAATTTCTGGACTGAAGCGGGCAACCCCATCGGAAGAGCAGAGATCAGGTATGAGTTATCACCAGCTCTTATCCCGATACCCGCCCATTCAAGTTTCTTTACCGGTAGTTATTCCAGGGGATTTTGGTTCACGGCACCTTGCGATATACTCCTGACAGGTGTGAGGGCTCCGAAAGACTTCAATACCAATCCCCAGTCAATCCACCTGGTGAAATTCCCGGCTGCCCCTGCTACCTATCCTTCCACCACCACTACTTTTACAACCCTGTTTTATGGTTTTAATATCAATGATACGGGATTCATTGATGTAAATATCCAGATATACACCGGGGACGTCATCGGGGTATTGGCTGTACGGGACAATGGCTCCGGATCAGCTCAGACATCCTATACTGCTTCCAACGGCCCGATACCCTCAACCATTGGTAACCATACCATTTCCCTCCAGCGATTAGGGTGGCAGGATAACATCATCAGTTCACCCGCGACCAATTTCTGGACGGAGCCCGGAGTGCAGATCGGGCGGGCCGATCTCCGGTATGAGGTTCCTTCGGTGTACAAGTACAGCCCCGGCGGTCTTATCTCCAACTCCTTTCCTTTCTATGAACCACACACAGGCAACAACAAGCGGCAGTGGATTTACCATCCTTCCGATTTCAGTTGTACACCTGTCGGATATATAAAAACCATATACCTGAAATCCTCCTCTGCATTCACTTCCAATTTCAGCGGCCTTCTGATCAGAATGGGGCTGACCTCCCTGGCCACCTTCCCCGGCAGCACATTTATCACTGCCCTGGATACGGTATTGTATGCCCCCACCTTCAGTCTTTCTAGCATCAGCGAAAACTGGATACCCATCCGGCTTCAGCGCCCTTTTTACTATGACGGATCCTCAAACTTTGTGGTGGAAGCATCCCAGCAGGGATATACAACAGGATTTTATACTATGCAGACCACGCTTACCGGCCGAAGTATCTATGGTAACAGTGCCTCTTCTACCGGTACACAACAGGATAGGTTGGCTTCTCTCGGGTTGGAAATCGTGACTGATTACACCGATGCCATGCTGGAATCCTTCACCAGCCCGGGAGCATCCTTGTGTGAAGGATCTTACCCTATTTCGGTTGTATTGAAAAACCTCTCCCCCGATACCCTTACGCAAGCTGACATTCACCTACAAATCAACGTCACTTTTCAACCTGTCCATCACTGGACCGGCACCCTACTACCGGGCAATAATATCACTGTACCCCTGGGTAGCTTCCCGTTCGCTGCATTGAGTTCACCTTACCACATGAAAGCTTGGGTCAGTCAACCCAATAATACGGTTGATTTGAATCCCTATAATGACACTATTGTTATCCCCTCTATCATTGTACTTCCTTCTCCTCTTGTAAACCTTGGTCCCGATATAACCCTGAAGGTCAATGGCAGCATCCAATTAAACGCCGGTACGGGTTTTTCCTCCTATCTATGGAGTACAGGAGCCAATACACAGACCATTATTGTGGATACGACCGGTATTGGAATCGGTGCAATAACGATATGGATAAAGGTTACAGATGCAAATGGTTGTGAAGGTTCTGACACCATACTTGTTACGTTTATTGATGATTCGGGTGTCGCAGACCTTAAAAAAGCCACAACCATACTCATCCGCCCCAACCCGAACGATGGAAAATTTGAACTCATCCTCAATGGTTTTCCTGTGGGAGACTACCATGTGCAGATTTTTGGCAGGGAAGGATACCTTGTCAGGGAACTGATTCTTCCAATCAACGACTCAAAGCCTATTGTTTCATTCAACCTTCCACACCTGCCTGACGGGTTGTATCTCCTGAAACTAACAGGCAGCCAGGGAACGGTAACCAAAAAACTTGTGATCAGCAGGTGATCCCTGGTGAAAGGTTCATATTTTTTCACTCGTGAATGTGTTGGTCGCTCCCATGGCTGAGGATTGCTTTCCACATCATAATGTCTGGAATGATATGTATTGGGTTTTAGGGTGGTGTTAAGGAACTTAAAGGTATTTGGTGTGCTGACATCTGACATCCTGAAACATGCAGGTCTCCGGATGCATCAAAATCTGGCTGCAGGATGAAGAGGTTTATCTTCCTTATCAGAAAAAACCAGACATCCTGTACGATGGATCAAAAACTTATTCTATTTTTGTGCTCAGTTCTTCACTTATCCGGGACGTTAGCTCAGCCGGTTCAGAGCGCATGTTTCACAGACATGAGGTCACTGGTTCGAACCCAGTACGTCCCACTTCAAAATCAGCCACTTGTGGGAATTCAGCACCACAGGTGGTTTTTTATATATGAAAGTCAACCATGAAACATATAGATGTATGGATCGATCCTTCCTGAAACCCACCACAAGGCTAACACAACTTAATCCCGGATGCAACGCACTGAATATCCGTGCTGCATGTGGTGGTACATCCTGCTGATTCCGGCTTCGTTGCAGCTCAGGATCCGGTACCAGATGTAGATTGTGTTATAAGTTGAAGAGGTCCACCAGTAACCGAAACAGCCGGCGCCACTGAATTCGCCGCCACCATCGCTTCGTTTCCCGGAGGGGAGGGCGGTGAATCCGCTTGCATTGGTCGCCCCGAGATTGGGATTATCCCAGTATACGGTTCCGGCATCCTTCAGACTTCCTCCTTCAATTGTCCCTCGAAAACCAGTTTGGGAAGCATCTGCAGGGCTCATCCCCAGGTGCATTTCCAAAACCTGCCATTCCGCATCCGAAGGCAAATGCCAACCCACAGGGCAAAGATTATTCTGGCTCACGGCAAACCAGTTATAAAGGGCTCCATACCTATTGCTGTAAGTCATCGAATCATTATCGTACCAGCAATATCCCGGTGAGGTAAGGTTTATCCATGATGTGTTTCCTGTAACAAGCGGAATGGAAGTACCGTTTATGTACCGGGTTGTTCTGAGGTTTTCCCTTAACCAGCACTGGTTACCGATCTGTACTGTCCTGTAAATATTCCCATCGACATCATTAATGAAAGGTGCATCGATACAAGGGATGCCATGCCTGAGATAAAATGTGCATGTGTCTGAATGCACCAGGGTATCTTCCAGGATATCGTGGCCAAAAATAAAACTGTCCAGAGGGCCAAAACCCGTATACCTCACCTGATCACCCGGCATCCAGTCAAATCCGGAAGCGGTTTTTTCTGTCCGCATGTTCTCGATCTTACTTCCCAGATAATCCATGTGGCGTGACTCTGCATCATTCCCGTAATGTATGAATTTACTGACAACACGTTGGGTTCGGGTTTCTGCTGATATCAGGAAAATCCCACTTGTACCAGGTGATAAAGAAAAAAGATGCTTCCCGGCTGGAAGCTCCCGTAAGAGTTTAATCTGCTCCTTTCCCTGCAGGTCAAGCACCCTGATTATGACCTTATCCTCAGACAAAAGAGAGAATTGAAGAAATGCATAAGACATGGAAGGATTAGGATAAACCGTAACATCAGACATCCCTTCGCTATGCTGAAAACCATCCTCCTGAACCGTAATGCCGGGACCCAGGTACAGCATTGTGTCAATACCATACAAGGTTGTATCCCCCCCACGGGTTACATTTACTATCTTTATGCTATCCAGTGATTTGTGAATCCCTTCAAAGGAAGCTGTAAAAGATAGGGTAATGGAAGTCTGAGGAGAACCATTCATCTGCAAAGACATGAACAAGAACACCAAAAGTCCCGGTCGAATAACTCTGATTACGAAATACTTTAATTGTTCCATGGCTGATTCAGTAACAAATCCGGAGGGGAAATGATTGCCTGTCACCTTACCTAATCTTTTATGTGATGAAATCCATCATTATTGATGATGCAATAAACCAGGCAACCTATTCTGTGGTAATGCGGAAATTGCTTCCGGATGCGGCAGTTCATTGAGGTCTATAGCTTCAACAACTTAAATGTCAGACGTTTAACATCCTCTGTCTTAAAAATATAGAAGCCGTGATGCAAAGGTGCCAAATCCACACGGGTTAAATCCACTGATAAACAGCCTGAGATTATCTTTCTACCGGTTTGGTCATATATGCCAAAAGGAACACCACTAAAGTTTCTGGGTGCTCTTATGATACAGAATTCATCTGCCGGATTGGGGAAGATTTGAATGATACCTGAATCATCCATCCCAGGAATATCTGTTGAGATAGAAATATACACACAGGCGGAAGTATCGGTACATCCCTGGTAGGTCACAATAACCGCATAATTTCCTGACTGGGAGGGGGTGAAGGTTTGGTTTGTATCCCCTGGAAGAGGAATAAATCCATTGTTACAATCCACCCACTGATAGGCAGCAGAATCCTGGTTTGCTGTGATGGTGGTATTGCTGACCGATGTACCCATATCCATCGTTATGATGGTTACTGAAGTGCTGACGCTGCAGCCAGGAATGGTGTACTGCACCGTATAGAATCCGGGAATGCTGGTTACAGGGATAATATCGCCTGTGGCCGAATCCAGGTCGAGGCCTGGTTGCACCGAAGCAAAAGTTCCTCCCGGTGTGCCGGTCATTACCACATTGTATGTCGTTGTGTCATAAGGACAGTAAGGTGATGAAGGATATTCAATATAAGGGCTGGCATTCAGAAAAACATAATCACCATCGGTGTTACTAAATAATCCTGAATAGATATCGAGATAAGGATCATTGTTCAGGAAACCGACAGCCTGGCCATGCGAACTTGATCCCACAGGAGCCTGGTAACAGAGGGTAAACGTAAGGTCCCCAAGGTTCTGCCACACTTGTGGAGTGGAGCTGTAAAATCCGAGGAAAATATCAAGCAGGCCATCATTGTCAAAGTCGTAAAGGTTGACCGATTTGCAGTAGGAACCAGTAGTGATGGTTGAATGCAGGGTAAATGAAGCGCTTCCGTTATTAATCCAAATTTCAGATGTGTTGTTCATTTTACCAACCCATGCATCCAGGTCATCGTCCTGGTCCAGGTCTCCGAGTGCAACAAAGGAGCCATTGGCTCCCATGGTAGTTCCAAGCTGGGTATAATTGCCTGTGCTATCGTTGAGAAATACAGAATAACCATAAGTGCTGTTCTCTACCATAAAGGCATCCAGATCACCGTCATTATCAAGGTCTCCCAGGGCCGCTGAATGACCACGGGCACCTGTAACAGTCTGGTACAAGGTAAAGGTTCCCATGCCATTGTTCTTGAATACTTTTCCTGAACCTCCTCCGGAGTTTGGAAGGAAGATGTCGATGTCATTATCACCGTCGATATCCCCAACGGCAGCATTGTAGGTGGCGATGGAGGATGAAATACTTATGGGGTAGAACACTCCCGCCCCATTGTTGAAGAGAATAGTCAATGGGGTTGAAGTATAAAATGGGATTGCAATGATATCCGGATCATTGTCATTATCGACATCAGTTACATGGACCCCATAGAAATCGCCATTGCTGCCGGTAGCGTACTGGGCACTCAATGTAAATGTTCCGCTCCCGTTATTGAAATAAACATCCACCCCGTAATAAGCTGAAATAGCGACAGCATCCTGATCGCCATCATTGTCAAAATCACCCAATGCAACCCCAAACGTTGCAGCGGAGGTCGGTGGCTCCACCTGTTGCTGGTAGGTGAAAATACAGCATTGAGCTGATATCCTGTCCGCTATAAAAAAAGCAAACAGGCAAAGCAGGGATGTAACCAAAACTGATCTCATAACTATCCTAAGTGTTTGTTCAACGTATGATGAATTAAATAATCGGTTTGATGATGACAGGTTGAACAAAGATAAACAACCATTGACATAAAACAACAGGTCATTTACAGAAGGTTTTTTAACACCCTGTATCCTGAAGCACTTGCCCTGATTTCTGCACCTGAAATCAGCTTAACCATATAGCTCTCCTTCCCATACAGGGAAATAGTTTTAATTCTTCGGATATTAACAATATAACTGCGATGTATCCGAATGAAGACATCCCCCGGCAGGTATTCTTCATAGAATTTCAGGGGTTTTTCTTTCAGATGGTTCCCCTGATCAGAAACAACCATCACATAATCATCCTGGGCTTCAAGGTAATGTATGGCATCGACCGGTATCACCGTAAGGGTAGTACCTGTTTTGGCAATGATCCGTGTCAGGCATTTCCCTGGTGATTGTATGATCTGTTTTATCCCGATATTCGTCTCAGACAATTGCCCTCTCCCTTTTTTTATCCGTTCAACTGCCCGTTCGACCGCCTGTTGGAGCCGTTCTTCGGAAAAAGGTTTCAGGAGGTAGTCCACAGCATGCATCTCAAAAGCTTTAATGGCCCATTCATCGTAGGCCGTACAGAAAATAACCTCAGGGGGATTTTCAAGTACCTCCAGCAACTCAAATCCACTGATCTTTGGCATCTGAATATCAAGGAAGATCAATTGCGGATTTTCCTCGCGGATAACTTTCAGAGCATCAAATCCATTGGAACATTCCCCAATTACCTGTATCTCATGAATCCGGCCGAGGTAATGCCTGAGTAATTCCCTGGCCGGTGGTTCATCATCAATGATAAGACTTTTCACCTTTTCTGACATCTGGCGGTATGTTAATGGTAACGATAAACAACCCGTTTTCCTCCCTGATACGCATCAGATCGCTTCTGGCATAGAGGTTTTCCAGGCGGGAGCGGATGTTTTTCAGGCCGGTTCCTGTTCCGACAGCATATCTTTTACTTTTGATCCCTGCCGGATTGGTAACTATGATCTTTAATCCGTTGCTGGTATTTTCCAATGTAACATGAACCAGGATTCCCTCTTCGGCATCATTTAATCCATGTTTGATTGCGTTTTCCACTAGGGGTTGCAGCAACATGGCGGGAACGGGATAATCATTCAGGCTTTCTTCTGTCTTCATCTTCACCTTCAGGCGTTCTCCAAAACGCACCCGTTCAATGTCAAGATACAAGTTACAATGCTCCAGTTCCTTGCCGGCAGTGCTCATTGCCTTTCCGGCAGATTCAAGGGAATAACGCATGAATCCTGAAAGTTTCAGCACCATCTGGTTTGCCTCTTCCGGGCGTTTGATAATCAGAGAACTTACAGCATTCAGACTGTTAAAAAGGAAATGGGGATTGATCTGAAATCGCAGCATACTCAATTCTGAATCCTTCAGCAGGTTTTTAAGCTCATCTTCCCGCTTCTGTTGGTCACGTAACCGCCTGATATTATCTACCAAATAGGCAATGCTGACGATGGCTGCATACAGTACCGTACCGGTGATTACACGGATGGTCAGGGTTTCTTCCAAGAAACCTACATAAACCAGATTGCCTGCAAAGATAAGTTTCAGCAGATGGTACACAGGAACGATCCAGATTAGTTGCACAACGGTAACACCCGTAAGATGGACAAATAAAAGTTCAAGCCAGGAGCGCCGGTTCAGGTCAGAATATCTGACCATGTACCATAATCCTATTCCGAGCAGCGCAAACGAGAAGTTAAAAAGCAGTCCTTCGACCACTGCAGGCAATGGTTCCAGTTTATAGGCAAACACTAAAACCAGGATATGGGCTGCTGCAAGCACGATCCATATCCCGGCATAAATCAATGGCAATCGCCTTTTTATCATTTTTCCGGATTGATAACAGGGATGACCTAGTTGATCAGTTCCCCGCCTCCAAAGATAGCAACTCCTTTAATGATTAACAGTTTATCTTCATGAACCTGATCCATGGACCTTTTATCACTGAAACCACCCAGGATGCCGGCCACCTCTGTTTTCACATTCCATTCCTTAGGTACAATTATTTTAGCACCACCAAAAACGGAAACAAATTCGATTTCCTGAGGCCCCGGTGCTAGGTCGCATCGGGTGAAATCCAGGACAGAGCCCCCAAAAACAGAAATAGATTTGCCCCCTTTGAAGCTGGATGAGACCACCTTCCGTTCCCGGCCTCCGAATACCGACACCTCTTCGAAAAAGTCATCCCCCTCCGTAACCACCTGCAACTTCCTGCGGAATAACCGTCGGGAACTGAAAATGACCATCAGTCCGCCCAGGATAATCAGGGAAGGCCAGAATGCCTGGCTGAAAGTTACCGGCAGATTGTAAAGTTGCGTAATAAGGAAAAAAGAGCCCAGAAGGATCAGTAAAAGTCCAAAAAAGCGTGAACGACCATTGACCACATTCAACAACCCGATGGATATTACCAACGCCTGCCAGGAGAAAACAGCCCGTTCTAAAGTATCGTCGAGCAGATTGAAATTTCTCAGCAGCCAAAAGATGCCGGCAGCAATGATCAGCAGACCAAACATAATGGTCTTCCTTTTCAGAGAGGGTTTGATTTCCTTCATCCCATTCTCCGTGTGCAAATGAAAATGCTTTTCCATTGTTTTTCTTTTTAATGATGAAACCTGATTTTCTGATTGATGCGACAAAAGTATATTGCATTGCCAGGGCTGTAAACAATAAATCGGTGAAAGGGGGGGATTCCTCCTATGAACACCCTCTTACAAAGGGTCATCACTTCCAAATCCATCTGAAGAAGAAAAAAAATACGCCCAATGTGTGAAACGCTGGCATCTTATTATATCTTTACAATGGATTTTATGGATAGATGCCCGGATGTAATCGTTCCAGTAACAAGCAGAATATTAACTCAATTATATGACGTATGAAAAAAATCATCATTGTTGGAATCGACTTCTCCAAAGGATCCATGCATGCTTTAAAATTCGCCACCAGTGTTGCCAATAAAGCCCATGCCAATGTAATGCTGGTACATGTGATGAAACCGCAACGTGAAGAATCCATTTTCAGCGACGACAGGAATGAAATCCGGAAGGAAGCCAAAAAAAGACTGGAGGAGATTATCACGAAATACACGTTTGAAATGAGGTCAGGCAAACTTATGTATAAAGTGCGTTCGGGTAAGGTTGACCGTGAAATCGTTAACCAGGCCAAATACCATGATGCCTATATGATTGTAGTTGGCACCCATGGTATTTCAGGCTTTGAGCCTTCATGGATCGGGAGTAATGCTTACCGCATTGTAACCAATTCACCCTGCCCTGTTGTCACCATCCGGTACGGAGAAGATGCAAGGAAAAGCATATCACGGATCGTACTACCCATTGACAGTACCATGGAGTCAAGGCAAAAGGTGCCGTTTACCGCCAATCTGGCAAAACTTTTCAATGCTGAAGTATTTATCCTTGGGTTGGTTACATCCAATGCAATGAAAGCCCTGATTGCCTCTTACTGTCTTCAGGTTGAAAAATATTTACTTAACGAAAATGTGATTAATTCGACCCATATCCGGGAAGCCGACAACCTCACTGATACTACAATCCAATTTGCTAAAGAAAAGAATGGAGACGTAATTATCATTATGACCGAACAGGAAACCACATTGAGCAACCTGCTGCTTGGTTCCTATGCGCAGCAGATGATCAATCACTGCCACTTACCGGTTATTTCTCTCAGATCAAGGAATTTATACGATTTTGCTCTTCATTGACAGGTAGCCCCTTAAGGGAAGTTTAAAACATCGCAAGAAAAATCATCAGCAGATTAAGACCATCTGTCATTTTTCATTTTGTGCTCATGTTTATTTACCCATTGACAGATATTTTATATATTTGGATATCAAGCATTTGTCATGTGGCCTCCATAGATTCAGGTAAATCGTACCAGTAAAACTAACTTGAAATTTTATCAGCTATTTGGTAATTTCATTTCTTATATTATATTTGCAATTTGGGTATTTTGTGAAACCGACCATCCAAAATCCTGGTTTATAAAATAAAGAATGAAAGTATGAAGATACGTGTGGTAATAATTCTGATTATAATAACTTTCTTCACGATCATCGCCAACGGACAGAAGGTGGTTCAAGGGGAGGTGAATATCATCCAGGATGAAAGGGTAGCTGCATTGGTTGCGAAACATATCAGTAACAATGAGGGCTTTAACGGTCTCACAGGATACAGAATTCAGATCTTTTTCGATTCCGGCTCCAATGCAAAAAACCGGGCGAACAATGAGCGAAGACGTTTTATGATGTTTTTCCCTGACACGAAAGCTTATGTAACATTTGACGCCCCGAATTTCAAGGTTCGGGTTGGAAACTTCAGGACCCGACTTGAAGCAGAAAAATTTCTACAGGATGTCCTCAAACATTTTGAAATGGCTTATGTTGTTCCATCAAAAATTGATCTTCCCGACCTTTAAAAAACAACCTGCATAAACCAAAACCAGAATAATATGGAACTAATCATTGTAGGGATAGATTTTTCAGACAATTCCATCAACTGCCTGGAACATGCTATTTCCATTGCGCGCAAAGCGAGAGCAGATCTCCTTATGGTATGGGTAAACATTCCGTCGATTGCCAAAAACCTGCTCACTGAAAAAGACACTGATATCAACCAGGTTGTGGAGGATAAATTCAGTGATCTGGTCAGGAAATATCAGGTGATGCTTCCGGAATCCAAGATGACCTTTACGATCCGAAAGGGAAAGGTGTACAAGGAAATAGCCCAGCTGGCAAAAGAGAAGGAGGCTGACCTCATTCTGGTCGGTACACACGGCACTTCCGGCTACGATCCTTTCTGGATCGGCAGCAATGCCAATAAACTGATTTCCATTGCTCCCTGCCCCGTGATCACCATTCGTTTGGGGGTGGATATCAACCGTGACCTTACCAAAATTGTACTCCCTCTTGATGATACTCGTGAAACCAGGCAGAAGGTAGCCATCACAACCGACATTGCCCATTATTTCAACGCCGAAGTGTACGTTCTGGGCCTTTACACAAGTTCTGTTGACCATTACAGGAACATGATCGACAGTTATATCGACCAGGTTTCAAAGCACTTTGTGAAATTCGGCGTCAGACATCAGGTTCATAAGATTGAAGCCGGGAATGTGACCAAAGCCACCATTGAATTTGCCACGCAGATCGAAGCGAACCTAATCACGATTATGACTGAGCAGACCACAAGCGCAATGAACCTCTGGCTGGGTCCTTATGCACAACAGATGGTCAATCAGTCTCCCATCCCCGTATTGAGTGTTCATCCGAGGGAAAGCCTCAGGTTGTCTCCGGGGCTTTGATCAGTTATAAACATGAAGCATAGTGCCATCGAAAGTAGTCCGATACCTTTTCAATGGCTTACTTACCGGACCCTCCACAACTGAACCATCCATCAGCAAATATTTCATAGCGTTAACTGTGTCGACCGCAAACATGTTGTTTGGTTCCACCACCACCTGAATACCCATTGTTTCAGGCTTATAAGTCGATGTCCGGTCTAAAGCCACAATTTCCTCGAAAGCACTTCTATGCAAAATAATACCCCTGTACCCCCCGGTGACGTAAACCCACCCGCCAATCAATTGTAACTCCGTAAACTGACCCGAAGTCACATCTGCCTGAAAATTCACATACACATAAGGAACACGTTCCTTATCTTCCCTGTCGCATCCCGGACATAAAACCAGGGCCACGGCCATTAATACTGCCATACAACTTGCAGTGGTTATAACGTTCATACTATCATCAGCTTTGTCATTCCATGCAAAGATACCTCGAAATGTTACATGACACCCTAAAATATCATCGTCCAAACTTCCTGTCATTTCAACGGATTCAGTAATTTCGTAAAAATTATTCTTTATGAACCCATTCATTCGGAAAAGCATCATCCTGGTTCCCATGTTGACCCTGATTCTTATATCGTTTTTCTTTTCCTCCTGTGATACGGTAAATCGTATGCAACGAAAGGATGACCGAAGAATCAGCAACACCAAAAAAGAGATTGATCAGCGACAGGACAACCGTGAGAATGAATACCAGAAGCTGGCTGAAAGGCAGAAGAAGATACAGGACAAAGAAACCCGTAAACAGATGCGTGAACTGGAAAAGAAATCCAGGCGGTGGCGCGAGAACAAAAAGGAGCCTTTCTATGAAAGATGGTATTACCAATGGCAGGATAACAGGCAAAGGCGCAGACAGGATTGATCGAGGTCTATCTTCATAGAATCAAATCTTCCTTCAATATATCAAATGTAATCCATGATGAACATGTGCCATTCGATCAGGTTACCGGAACCCTTCCGGCATCCCGGGTATTGGCTGCTGTTGTTGGCGATCTTGTGGGGGGGGCCTGCTTTACCACAGAAAAAACCATCTGTCACTTTTGAACGGATTACCACCGACATGGTCAGGTACGAAAAGGGATTGTCACAGAACACAGTTCAGACGATGATCCAGGACAGGTACGGATTTCTCTGGTTTGGCACATGGGATGGCCTTAATAAGTATGACGGCTACACTTTCACGGTCTGGAATGAAGAGAATGGGCTGAGCAACCAGAACATACAGGCTCTTGTTGAAGACTATGACGGATTGATCTGGATCGGGACAGATGACGGGCTGAATGTTTACGACAGGATCCGGGATAAGATAACCATTTTCCGTAATGACCACAGAAATGAATATTCGCTGGTACATAACAGGATAAGGTCTTTATGCCTGGACAGGGAAGGTAATATCTGGATAGGCACCAACCGGGGTATCAGTGTTTATCAACAGAAAACAGGCCGCTTCCGGAATTACCGGCACGACATTACCCAAAGCAAGAGTCTGATCAACAACTGGATCAATGATATATTCTGTGACGACCAGGGACAGATCTGGATTGCAACATTCAAAGGGCTGGAATTATTTCAACCTGCCACAAATAGCTTTATTCACCACAACCGCTCCAACGACTGGGACACCCTTTCAATGCTGCCGGTTTATTGCATTGCCCAGCACCCTGATCACAGCCTCTGGATCGGGACCCAGAAAGGGCTCTTCCGTATCAATTACCCTGGGAAAGAGGTAAAACATTTTTTCAGAAACCAATCCACCGACCCGACACTACCTGAAAATCAGATTTATGACCTGCTCTTTCTCTCAGATGGATCGCTGTGGATCGGAACAGCCAGAGAGGGTCTGATCATCCTGAACACAAACGATGATTCGTATAAAATTCTGCAGAACAAGAAAGATGACCCACAAAGCCTCAGTAATGACCAAATATACAGTCTTTTCAGGGATCATGCCGGCATCATATGGATCGGCACCTACAGCGGACTGAACAAGTATGACAGTTATTCCAGCAAGTTCAGACATCACAAACAAGTCCCCGGTGACCCATTCGGATTATTAAGCGATGTGATATTCAGCTTTTTTGAAGATGATAACGGTGTGATCTGGGTAGGTAGCGAAAACGGTATTAACCTGTTTTATCCAGAAAAAGGGATCTTCAGACTAATGGAGGACAGACATGGAAAACCCACACCTTTGATAAACGGACTTGTACGAGCTTTCCATAAAGACGCCAATGGAATTATGTGGATCGGTTCAACAGGCGGCTTGTCAAGATATAACCCAAGGACCTATCAGATCAAGCATTACACCATGAACCGGGAGATACCGAATTCTCTTACGAATAATTTTGTCTGTAAGATCATTGAGGATCATGAAGGGTTCCTGTGGATTGCAACTGAACAGGGTTTGAACAAATTCGAAAAAACCAGCGAGAAATTCATTAACTACCTGCATGATGTCAATGATCCGTTATCGCTGCCCGACAATAATGTTTTTGACATCTACAAAGATAAAAACAACAGAATCTGGATCGCAACCGGTGCAGGCCTTTGTTGGTTCGAACCAGTCAGACAGAAGTTCTACCCTGCTTTCCCCGATATGAAACAGCGTTTTACGGCAAATCAGCTCAGGATATCCAGCATATATCAAAGTCCCGGTGGTATTTACTGGATTGGCACCATGGGTGGAGGACTGATGCGGTACGACCCGACAACAGGAAAGTACCGTTTTTATACTGAGAAAGATGGCCTTCCGAACAATGTAGTGTACAAAGTAATTGATGACCAGAACGGTAACCTTTGGATCCCAACCAATAAAGGGCTGGCCCGGTTCAACATTACCAATGAAAGTTTTATCACTTACGGAGTTAAAGATGGCATCCAGAGCAATGAGTTTAACCTGGGTGCATCGCTCAGGACATCCAACGGTCGTATTTTCTTTGGGGGCATGAACGGATTTAATTCATTTTTTCCCGATGAAATCA
Organism: uncultured Lentimicrobiaceae bacterium; assembly: GCA_964652685.1. Classification (GTDB taxonomy): domain Bacteria; phylum Bacteroidota; class Bacteroidia; order Bacteroidales; family SKPS01; genus SKPS01. Next base: position 55,750 of record CAZZBS010000013.1, on the reverse strand, counting down.
GGAAAAATGAAAAACCTGCAAGGATTGCTATTTCAGGGTTCTATATTTTTGATAAGCTGGCCCACCGCGAATTGTTCGACGGAGATACCATCTATCTCAAATACAGTGAGAATTTCTTCGCATTTAATTTCACAGCCCTTGATTTCGCGAATCCGGCAAAAAACCAGTTCAAATACACTCTTGAAAACTTCGAAAAGGGATGGATCAGTACCGATGCTTATGACCGACTTGCCGAATATACGAACGTTCCTCCCGGAAAATACCGGTTCAGGGTTAAAGGCTCAAACAATGACGGCATCTGGAATGAAAAGGGAATCGCTATAACTCTGTTTATCGCACCCCCATGGTATACCACATGGATTTTCCGTGGGAGTATGGCCTTTATCATTGTGTTTTTTACTTACATTATGGTAACAAACCGGATTAAACGGATTAACCGGAAACACAAGATAGAGAAACAGTTGCTTGAAATGGAGAAACAATACTTTGAGCTTGAACAGAAAGCCCTCAGGTTACAGATGAATCCTCACTTCATCTTCAACACATTAAACTCCATTCAAAGTTATATGGTAAACAATGAACCCGACACAGCCATTGACTACCTTGCTAAGTTTGCCAGGCTCATGCGTCAGGTCCTTACCAATAGCCGGGAATCCTATATACCTGTCAGGGAAGAGCTCATCGCACTAAGATATTACCTTGAAATTGAACAGTTGAGATTTGATGACAAGTTTGAATTCTCTATTGATGTTGACCCTTCCATTGATGAGGATTTTACAGGAATCCCCCCCATGATACTCCAGCCATACGTTGAAAATGCCATCATACATGGGTTGATGTATAAAAAGGAAAAAGGGACAGTCAGTATCCGGATGGAACAAAATCATGATTTCATTTTCTGTATCATCGAAGATGATGGTGTTGGAAGGGTAAGGGCAATGCAACTTGCGCAGGAATCAGGACTGGAAAGGAAGTCAAGTGGTATGATGATCACCCAGCAAAGACTTGATATACTGAATGCAAACGATGATAAGGAATTAAAAGTCAATGTTATTGATAAGTACACAAAGGATTCCATTGCATGTGGCACCCGTGTGGAGATCAAGATGCCTTTTATTGAGATTTGATTAATATTGCACCAAATATCACAGCCATGAAAATCAGAGCCATTGTTATTGACGATGAAAAGAGGAGCAGGGATACCCTGTCCGGATTGCTTGCAAAGTATTGTCAGGATGAAGTCGAGTTGGTTGGAGAAGCAGACGGTTTTCATACCGGATTGCAGGTGATCAGGGAAAAACAGGCCGATGTTGTTTTTCTTGACATACAGATGCCGGACGGCAGCGGGTTCAAGTTGCTGGAGGAACTCGATGAAATCAACTTTGAAGTGGTATTTACCACCGCATACGATCAGTTTGCCATTAAAGCCATCCGGTACAGTGCACTCGATTACCTTCTGAAACCAATTGTGCCGGCAGAGTTGAAAAATGCCGTCAGCAAAGTACAAAAGAAAAAGAACGATGGTACGATCAACAAACACATCAGGGTCCTTCTTGAAAACATACGGGAAAAGAATCCTGCCTCGAAGCGCATTATCCTGTCAACCTCTGAAGGGATGCATGTGATAGACATCAAAGACATCATCCGATGCGAATCAGATGATTACTACACAAGGTTTTTCATCAGGGACAGAAAAACCATTATGGTTTCCAAGACCTTAAAAGAGAATGAAGAGTTACTGAGTGAGTATGGTTTCATCCGACCCCACAAATCTCACCTTGTCAATATTGCCTATATCAAGAGCTACCTGAAAGACGACGGAGGGTACATCCTATTGCAGGATGGCACTACGGTGCCAGTTTCCAGAAGGAAGAAAGAGATCATTCTCCAGGAAATCAGCCATCTTTGATCCCTTAGCACACCTTTTCCGTTCCGCAAACTGTTCTGCTCTTACCGCATCCTGTTTAGGTTACATTCGTAACAATTTGATCCTTATTTTTATGACCAAAAGTTGTGATAACGAAGTACTTTTTTCATTTGGTCCAAAGCCATCATATCAGCGACATTATGTATCTTAGCCGACAGTAAATATCGTACCCGTAATGAAAGAAGAACTACTCATTATTCTGATTATCATTGTGACAGTGGTAATCAATATTTACAAAGCGGTGAAGAAAAAAGACCAGGCAAAGAGAAATGCACCGGCAGGACAGCCGATGGAGGGAGAGGAGAAACATTTTCAGGAGATGTTAAAGAGGCTGTTGGATGAAAAACCCGAAGAAAGCCTGGAAGAAACATTGGAAAACAACCCTACACCTGCTGAATCCCTTGAAACGCTGACACCTTTGGGCGGCAATCTTGAAACACTTGAAGATTATGCGTTTAAGGAACCGGAGTATTCAACCCCCTCCATTACAATGGAGGGTTTTGACGTTACTCCATCCATCATTGTTGAGGAAACCGTTACAGGAAAAGATAAGCCTTCAGTGCCCGGGGAGGTTCGGGCATTGGCCGAAAGTTTCGATCTGAGAACCGCAGTCATATACCATACCATACTAACACGCCCTTATAATTGATAACGAAATCTTTACGAAAACCTCAGGAAAAAATTTTGTCAATATTAGTAATTAATGTTTAAATTTACCCCCCTTTTTAATGCCATAACCTATTGAACAATTATCACATAAATCAACCAATATGTTTCAGAAATTACTATTGACCATCGCAGTAATACTGGCATCCACGATGCTGGTTTTTTCGCAAGCGGGTTCTTTGAAAGGTAAAGTCACCAACAAGGACACCAAGGAGCCGATTCCTTTTGCCAATATTGTCATTGAGTCCGGCGGTCATATGATCACCGGGGGATCGACCGATTTTCAGGGGGAGTATCATATCAAGCCGATCAATCCTGGAACGTATGATGTCACCATCACCTATGTGGGTTTTGAGCCCCAGAAGATCAAGGGTGTAATTATCAAGAGCGGGCAGGTTGTATTTTTCAACATTGAGATGAAGCCTACCCAGACGGTGATCACCACGTATACTGTAACTGACTATGTAGTGCCACTGATTGATGCTGACCAGACCCAGACAGGAGGCACATTGACATCGGAAGAGATCAAGAAGATGCCTGGCCGTTCGGCAGCTTCTGTTGCTGCTACTGTCGGGGGTGTATTCACAGATGAGAACGGGAACATTGGTGGGATCCGTGGTCAGCGTTCCAGCGGCACTGTCACCTATATTGACGGTGTCAGGGTGCGTGGATCAAGCGGGGTGCCCCAATCTGCTATCGACCAGGTGACGGTCATCACAGGTGGGTTACCATCCATGTACGGTGATGCAACCGGTGGCGTTATCAACATTACCACCAAAGGTCCTTCACGGCAGTTTGGAGGTGGGCTTGAATTTGTCACATCCATGCTGACTGATCCTTATGGGTATAATCTTTTAGGTATCAATCTCCAGGGGCCGCTGCTCGTTCGGACTGAAAACAACGTGCAACGATCCATAATCGGGTACTTCCTTTCAGGGGAGTTTTACTACAATAAAGATGATGCACCAGCATACGGGGGGACTTACACCGTGAATCCAGACACGCTTAAATGGCTGCAGGAGAATCCTCTCCGCCCATCCGGCCTGGGTTTCGGATCCTTTGCCAACTCTGAATATATAAGGAAATCAGACATGATCAACCTGAAGGCCAATGAATACAACACTTCCAAGGGAACCAGCTTATCCGGAAAAATAGATGTCCGTTTATCTAAAACGGCCAATCTCTCTATCGGAGGCCGCTGGAATTACAGTGATGCCGACGCATGGTCAGCAAGGTCCGCCATGTTTAATCCCAATACACGCGGGCACAGCACTTTCAGTGAATACAGTTTGTTCGGAAGATATACCCAACGTTTTGAAAGCGGACAGAGTGCAGGAACCCTCATTAAAAACCTTTACTATACCATTAATGCAAACTACACCCGTACAATAGCCAAAAGCGAGCACCGCGACCACAAGGATGATGTTTTCAAATATGGCTATGTAGGTAAGTTTAAAACATACAAAGTCAACAGTTACGAGTTGGGAACCGATACCATTGCCGGCTATAGTAATGTATGGATCCATAACGGATTCCGCGATACCCTGTATACCTTCGAAAGGTCTGAGATAAACCCGCTACTGGCCAATTATACCGACCAGTATTACAGTCTGTACGATCTTCATTCCGGTTTATATGCAAATTATTCCTACGTCCAGCTTGGCCAGGGACTACTGAACGGAGATGGCCCCACATCAGTATACGGTTTGTTCCCCAACACAGGCTCACCATACAGCGGATACAGCCAGGTTTACAATACGCAGATCGGCATCAATGCCCATGCCTCTGCTGATATCGGAAATCATTCCCTCAAATTCGGACTACAGTATGAGCAGCGTGTCGACCGTGCATACACCCTCGCTCCCATCGGACTATGGACTGTCATGCGTCAGTATGCCAACTGGCATATCCGGGAACTGGATAAAAACAATCCCCAACCGGTGTATGTAACCGATGCCAATGGACAACAAGTATTTCAGGATACTATTAATTATCCAAGACTGCTTGACCTGAATTCACAGTTCTTCTTTGACTATAACCTCAGAAAAGAGCTGGGATACGGTGCCCTTGACTGGATTGATGTTGACAACCTGGATCCTTCCCTTTTCAAAATAGAATGGTTTAGCGCTGACGAACTCCTGAGATCAGGAAATAATGCTTTGGTAGCTTATTATGGATTCGACCATACGGGTAAGGTGCTCGATTACAAACCCAGCCTGAATGACTTTTTCACCCAACAGGTTGACGGCAGATACACCCGCCCCATTGCTCCTTTTGAGCCCATATACATGGCCGGTTATATTGAAGACAAGTTTGCATTCCGTGACCTTATTTTCAACATCGGACTTCGTGTTGACCGGTTTGATGCCAACCAGAAGGTGCTGAGGGATCCTTACCTGCTATACAATGCAAAAACTGTCCAACAGGTTCAGGAAATTGGTGGCGTCACTGTTGAGCACCCGAACACTATGGGTCCCGATTATGTCGTTTATGTGAATGACCTGAAAAATCCCTCCGCCATTGTGGGTTACCGTTCGGGCAGCCAATGGTACAATGCCCAGGGAACTGAAATAGTGGACCCGAAAGTGCTTGAAACCGGGACCGGTATCGCTCCCTACCTGGTGGATCCCGATCAGGAACAGGTGAATGAGACAGCTTTTAAGGATTATGAACCCCAGAACAATTTCCTCCCCCGCATTTCTTTTTCTTTCCCGATATCCGATGAAGCCCTTTTCTTTGCACATTACGATGTCCTGTCGAAAAGGCCCACATACGGAAACCGGATGAATCCCATTGAATATCTTTTCATCAGCCAGTATGGAAGTTCTTCCATCAACAACCCCAACCTGCTCCCCGAGAAAACAGTTGACTATGAACTTGGATTCCAGCAGAAACTTAACAACAGTTCTTCGATTAAACTCTCTGCCTTCTACCGCGAGATGAGGGATCTTGTTCAGTCATACCGTTACTCAGGAGCGTATCCTAACAATTATTATTCTTATAACAATCTTGATTTCGGTACGGTCAAAGGATATACTATTTCGTATGACCTCAGGAGAACCGCTAACATCTGGATTAAAGCCAGTTATACGATGCAATTCGCTGACGGCACCGGCTCCAGTGAAGAGTCTGCAGCCGCCCTCATCCGTTCCGGCCAACCCAATCTCAGAACTACCAACCCGCTTTCATTCGACCGCCGTCATGCTGTTTCAACGGTCATTGACTACCGCTTCGACCAGGGCAACCTTTACAACGGACCGGTCATTACGAGGAAAAAGTCTGACGGAACCACCAAGTCCATCAAACTTCTTGAAAGCACCGGCGTAAATTTCACCTTCCGAGGAGGTTCAGGCGTGCCTTACAGCAAGTCCAGTACTGTTTACGCATCACTCCTGACCAGCGGTGCCATACTGCAGGGGTCCATCAATGGATCAAGGTTGCCTTGGCAGTTCGCCATTGATGCCCGCGCTGACCGTGACATCATACTTTCACTTGGGGATGGTGACAAACAGAAACTGATTTATGCCAATGTTTATGTGCAGGTACTCAATGTGCTGAACACCAAAAATGTGATGGGTGTTTATCGTGCAACAGGAAATCCGGATGATGACGGATACCTTTCTGCAGCCGAGTTTCAGACACAGATCAACGACCAGAGAGATCCACAGGCATACCGTGACTTCTACTCCATTGCCGTTGACAATCCCTATAATTATTCACTACCACGCCGGATCCGTATAGGTATCATGGTCAGTCTCTAATCCTTAATTTGGCCATTCAATCAACAGTAAAAACAAAAATCAAATATTGATCAAAATGAAAATGAGAATCCGATATCTGCTGATGGCATTAGCCATTATGACAGTTACATCAACTGTGTTGGCAGAGAAAGTTCCTGGAGTATTCCCACCATCAGGGGGGAATAAGAAGATTGCAGCAGGCTGCTTACCTGCGACAAGTGCCACTGAGCTTGACATCAACAATGTGAGGGCGAGAATCAATACAGGTGGCGACATGTGGTGGGACCTGCAGGGTGAACCACAGTATGAGATCCCCAAGGGATCAAAGCGGACCTCTATGTTTTCCGCATCCTTATGGATCGGAGGTCTTGATGTCAATGACCAGTTGAAACTTGCAGCCTTACGATACAGGCAGGTCGGGAATGATTACTGGCCGGGGCCGCTCACCATTGACGGCACTGCTTCCATTGATGCAGAGACATGCCGTGACTATGACCGGCACTTTGTGATCACCCGTGGCCAGGTAGCAGAGTTTCTCTCCTACGTTGACGATGCTACCGGTCAGTTCATGCCTGCAGAGGAATACCCAGCTCCTCCAAAGATCATCCAGGAATGGCCATGGGAAGGTAACACAGCCAAGGGGCAATCACCATATCTTGCACCTTTTTTCGACAGAAACGAGAATGGTATTTATGAATGGGAACTCGGTGACTATCCTTACTACGATTTCGACCGCTCAAACAAGCTTTGCAAATCGGACCTGCCAACCGTTGAAACCACCCTTGACATCGCATTCGGTGGACGTCTTGCCGACCAGATCCTAAAGGGTGATATGACATTGTGGTGGGTTTTCAACGACAAGGGAAACATTCATACTGAAACCTCAGGTGAACCTATCGGACTTGAAATACGTGCCCAGGCTTTCGGATTCACAACCAGTGATGAGATCAACGATATGACCTTTTATTCTTATGAAATAATCAACAGGTCAACTTTCCGGCTCACTGAAACTTACTTTTCACAGTGGGTAGACACCGACCTGGGACATGCCTGGGACGATTATGTAGGGTGCGATGTATTGCGTGGTTTGGGTTATTGTTACAATGGCCCGGAAATCGACGGCAGTGGTCAGGTATATGCTTACGGAGCCAATCCGCCTGCTGTCGGAGTTGACTTCTTCCAGGGCCCTTACATGGATCCCGATGGAATCGACAACCCGAAATGGATCCAAACCATGAGTATCGACAGCATTACCGGTGACACCTCTTACTTCACCAAACGTGCCTGCGATGTAAGCATCAACGGCGTTAACTTTGAGGATGGCATCGTTGACAACGAACGTTTCGGTATGCGCAGGTTTGTATATCACAACAATGGTGGTGCAGCCTATATGAGCGATCCGGATGTTGCTGTTGAATACTATAGCTTCCTGCGTGGTATCTGGAAAGACGGCACCAAGATGCTTTATGGCGGCAATGCCCATTATAACTCCGGCGCTTACGGTCCTGAATGCGATTTCATGTTCCCTGGTGATTCTGACCCATGTGACTGGGGAACCGGCGGAGCTCCCCCCAACGGTCCCAAATACTGGACAGAACAGACTGCAGGCAACCAGGCATTCGACCGTCGTTTTATGCAGTCGGCAGGCCCTTTTACCCTTGAATCGGGTGCCATTAACTACATCACGGTAGGTATTCCATGGGCCCGTGCCACCTCAGGCGGCACCTGGGCTTCCGTTGAATTGCTCAGGATTGTCGATGATAAATGCCAGCGGCTCTTTGATAACTGCTTTGCCATCGTCGAAGGACCGGATGCCCCTGACCTGATCATTCAGGAAATGAACAAAGAGCTGATCCTTTATATGGTCAACAGAAAAAACAACGACAATTACCATGAGGATTATTCTATCTACGATCCCTCTATTGTATTCCCCGATTCCATCCCGTCCAACCTTCGCGGAGACTCCATGTATACCTTTGAAGGATATCAGATCTTCCAGGTGCGCGATGCAACTGTCACCGCCAGCGATATCGAAAGTGCCGATGCTGATAAAGTCAGACTCGTTGCCCAGTGTGATATCAAAAATGGCATATCCAGGATCATCAACTATGAATACGACGGATACCTTGGGCTTCATGTACCCCGTGAAAAAGTTAACGGTGCAAATAAAGGATTGTTCCATTCGGTCAAAATCACCGAAGACAAATTTGCCACCGGTGACAAAAAACTTGTAAACAATAAAACCTATTATTTCATTGCGATTGCTTATGCTCATAATGAATTTGCTCCCTATGTAATTGATCCTGCCCAGCCCGAAGGACTACGAGGTCAAAAAACCCCATACCTTGGCAGCAGAAAGACACAGTCCGGTGGCTCTATTGTTGCTATTCCCGCCATTCCTCATATTACATCACCTGAATCTGGTGGAACCGTGATCAAGGCACAATATGGTGATGGACCCAAGATCACACGTATTGAAGGCAACGGCAATGGGGGAATGATTGTCGATCTGACCCAAAAAACCATTGATCAGATCTTGTCCGGTCCACCTCACAAGGTCGAAAATCCTGTATATCTTAACAGCCGTGGACCTATCAATGTGAAGGTCATCGATCCGCTCAATGTTAAACCGGGAAGATATACACTTAAGTTCGATCCCAGCCAACCGGTAGGAAGCACAACCTGGACCCTTTATTACGAGCACGATGGTGATTATGACACAATCCATGCGCAGAAAACCATTGAAGTAGCTAACGAACAACTGCTGATCGACTGCGGACTTTACAAGAGGGATTATGGTCTGGCCATCACCATCGGACAGGTACCTTTGCCCGGTGATGTGACCAATGCACCGCAGAACGGATTCCTGGAAGCAACAATGACTTTTGCCGACAGTTCAAAACGTTGGCTTACCGGTGTAACCGATTTCGACCAACCCGGCCCATTCAACTGGATCCGTTCCGGAACACTGGATGACAATGCGGAACCGGAAAATAATGACTATGAACCGGGCAATGACGGGAAAAACTGGCTCGATCCGGAAGAGTATTACGAGAAGGTACTCAGCGGAATGTGGGCACCCTATCGGCTTGCCTCCAGGCATGCACATGGTCCACAATGGAATAAATTCGGTTCACTCAACAAGATGAATAATCTGCATAGTGTTGACATTGTGTTCACTGCAGACGATTCCAAATGGACCCGATGCCCTGTGATCGAAATGCAGGAAGACTCCAAACTTTCCATTGGTAGTGCGGAAAAGATGATGCTCAGAAAGAGTCCGTCCAAAGACCGCAATGGCAATACAGGAACCGATGAAGCTACAAACTTCGGTTCGCAGCCAACCGGAATGAGTTACTTCCCCGGATATGCTATTAATACTGAAACAGGAGAACGCCTTAATATGGCGTTTGGTGAAGATTCATGGCTTGCAGGAGAAAACGGGGCGGACATGCTCTGGAATCCTACCGATAAATACGTGACAAATCTTGGAATCAGTAACGGGCAGGTACTTTTCGGCGGTAAACATTACATCTATATCTTCGGTCATAATTCAGACAACAGTGACGCTGTTCCTGCCTATGATGGCGGCAACTTCATCTACGATTACCTGAGTCAGAACAATCAGAACCTCACACGTAAAATCTATGCTGATGCCTCATGGGTCAATATTCCGATGGTCGCCACCGGTTATAAGCTTGACAAACCGTCAGACATTCCCACCGATGTAAGGGTGAGAATCCGTGTTATCAGGCCGTACAACAAGTTTTATGCAGCTACCACAGGCTCTGCCAATCCGGTTAACGATAATTATCCGATGTACACATTCGAAACATACGACATTGCTACACAGACCAATATGAATGAAGTGGCAAAGTCGGCACTTGACCTGATAAGGGCTGTCCCCAATCCATACTATGCTTACTCAGCATACGAGACAGACCAACTTGACAACAGGATCAAGATCACCAACCTGCCCGAAGAATGTTCTGTATCGATCTATACAGTAAACGGCACGATGGTCAGGAAGTTTAAGAAAGATGATGATCTGACTTACCTGGAATGGGATCTGAAGAATTATGCCGGCATTCCAATCGCAGGCGGGGTCTATATCATCCATGTTAATGCTCCGGGCATCGGTGAAAAAACAATCAAGTGGTTTGGCACATTGCGTCCTGTTGACGTCAATGCTTTCTGATCCAAAGTATCATTGAACAGAAACAATATAAAACATCAGATTATGAATAATACGATGAAGATATTATTGACCGGATTGCTGGCAGGTATTTTACTGATCCCTGTACAGGTTGCCAGGGCAGGTAATGATGACAGGGCAGGACAGGCCGGTGCAATGGAGTTGCTGATTAATCCTTTTGCCAGAAGTTCGGGATGGGGCGATGCAAATTCAGCCTGTGTCAACGGGTTGGAAGCCATCTTCCTTAATGTTGCCGGAACAGCATTCATCAACAAGACCGAATTACTGTTTGCCCAAAGTCAATGGCTGAAAGGATCAGGTATCACCATCAGTAATTTCGGGCTTGTCCAAAAACTGGGTGAAAATAAAGGTGTATTGGGCGTGAATGTGATGGCCATGAGTTTCGGCGATATTGAGATCACCACGGTAGACTTGCCGGAAGGCGGTATAGGTAACTTCTCCCCGAAGTATATGAATATCGGGATATCTTATGCCAAAGCATTTTCGAATAGTATTTACGGCGGGGCTACCATACGGATCATCAACCAGTCGCTGGCCGATATATCCGCCCAGGGAGTAGCACTTGATGCGGGAATTCAGTATGTTACTGGAGCTATGGAACAGGTTAAGTTTGGTATCTCCATGAAAAATGTCGGCCCGAGGATTCACTATTCAGGTGACGGGATCTCCATCCGTGGATTTGTCAACAAGTCGGATGACAACCAGATCACCTTTGAGCAACGTTCTGAAGCATATGAGCTTCCATCCCTGATCAAGATTGGTGCTTCCTATGACTTCTATTTCGGCAAGGAACACAAGCTTACGGCGGCCGCAAACTTCACCTCGAACTCTTTCACCAAGGACCAGGTTGCTGTAGGCCTTGAATATGGACTCAGAAGAATCCTTTTCTTACGCGCCGGATATGTGTATGAAAAAGGTATATTGGATGACGCCGAAAGAACCACTGCATTCACCGGCCCTACCGGTGGGTTATCTCTGAATGTACCCTTGAACAAGGAGAAAGGAACCCATTTTTCCGTTGATTACTCCTACAGAGCATCTCAACCTTTTAGTGGCACACATACCATCGGAGCGAGAATCAGTATCTGATACTTGCTTTTTCTCAAACAATTGCTTATCTTAGCAAGCGTTTTGTATAATACATTATCTGAAGGGGGCCCTTGAACCAAGGGTCTTCTTCTGTTATAGAAAACAACAGGTTTTATCGAAATAAAGGAGACAGTATGATGGGTAAGATTACCTATTACACCAAAGAGGGCTATCAGAAGCTTAAGAATGAGCTGGATGAGATGATCAATGTCCAACGGCCAATCATCTCCCACCAGATAGCAGAAGCCCGTGACAAAGGCGATCTTTCGGAAAATGCTGAATACGACGCAGCGAAGAATGCCCAGGGTATGCTGGAAATGAAGATATCCAAAGTACAGGAACTCCTGAGCAATGCCAGGATCCTTGATGAATCGAAAATGGATGAGTCAAAAGTTTTGCTTCTTTCAACCCTGCGCCTTAAAAACCAAAAAACAGGTAAAGAGATGGTTTATACCATTGTGCCTGAAAATGAAGCTGATATTAAATCCAATAAAATATCTGTCAACTCTCCCATTGCACGCGGACTTCTGGGCAAGAAAGCTGGTGAAATCGCGAAAATCCAAGCTCCTGCCGGAGTGATTGAACTGAAAATCCTTGAAATATCAAGATAAACCATGGCAACCATCTTTTCACGAATTGCATCAGGTGAAATCCCCTGCTATAAAGTAGCTGAGGACGAACGTTTTCTTGCTTTCCTTGACATCAATCCCCTGGCAAAAGGTCATACCCTGGTTATACCAAAAACCGAAACAGATTATATTTTTGATCTCTCCGAGGAGGATTATACAGACCTTTTCCGATTTGCAAAAAGAGTTGGACAAGCCATAGGCAGTGTCATTCCATGCCAAAGGATTGGCATCACAGTGATCGGTCTTGAAGTTCCACATGCCCATATCCATCTTATCCCGATCAACAGCATTACCGATATGGAATTTAGTCGTGCAAAACTACGGCTCTCACAGGATGAGTTTACCCGGATCGCTGAGATGATCCGTGCTGCCATCCCCTGATCGGTTGCACAAATCAGGATGATTTATCAATCAGCCTGAACCCGGGATTATTTTATTTTTCCCGGATTATTTTTGATGTATGCTTCCCAATCCTTGTATGCTGACCGTTTTCCGTGGTGCTCACCTCCGCTGTAATAATGGCATAAAGCCACCGCTAAAGCATCGGTTGCATCCAGGGAACAGGTACCGGCATCAAACTGCAGCAGATTATGAAGCATACCCGACACCTGCTCCTTGGATGCAGATCCTCTGCCTGTGATGGATTGCTTTACCCTTCTCGGACTGTATTCAAAAACGGGAACTGAACGATACAAGGCTGCAGCCATGCATACGCCCTGGGCTCTCCCCAGCTTGAGCATTGATTGCACATTATTCCCGTAAAAAGGGGCCTCAATGGCAAAATGGTCCGGATGATAATTGTCAATAAGCCCAAGTATCTTTTCGAAGATCTTCTGAAGCTTGGTGTAAGGATCACCGTAATTTGCTAATTTTAACACCCCTAAAGTGACCACACGAATCCTAACTCCTGACACCTCAATAACACCATAACCCAGGAGATTGGTTCCGGGATCCACACCCATGACGATTCGGTCAGTTTTCAAAATACCGCGAGATGGCAATTAAGAATCCAAAGATACGCAAACTAAAAAACATTGTCATCAGGATTGCTATTGTTGTTGTTGCTTATCTGGCCCTCTACCTCCAGCTAAGGAAACAGGGCCCCATTGATACGCTATGGGAACGATTTGCCTCCCAGTTTTATCCCGGACAGAATAACTATCTTTTAGTTCTCGCCATAGCACTCATGGGTTTGAACTGGTCACTGGAAGCACTGAAATGGCGTTTCCTGATACGGAAAACCGAACATATCACTTTCCTTCGTTCACTGAAAGCCATTTTCACCGGTATCAGTGTCGGGACATTCACCCCCAACCGGCTCGGAGAGTTTCTCGGCAGATCCTTCATCCTGGATCAGACCCATCCCTGGAAAGTTTTTTTTATGACCATCATCGGTAGCTACAGCCAATTGCTGGCTACCATCCTTTTTGGCGGTACCGGTTTGATCTTTTTCACCTGGCAGTATGCATGGTTTCCCACCGGATTTACTTACCTGGATGCCCTCATTGCTTTTTTTTCTTTCATCACCGCTGCTTTCCTCATCCTTCTCTATTTCAACATTGATATTGTGGATAAATATCTGGGGAACTGGATCCGGAAACGACAACCCCGGTTTGCTTCAAGATTACATATCATCGCAGCTTATTCAACCTGTGAATTGCTGCATGTGCTGTTCTTCAGCCTGAGCAGATATGCCGTGTTCTCAATTCAGTTTTTCCTATTGATGCGCTTCTTCGGATTGATCATTCCTTTCTGGCATACCATGATTTTTACCTCTGTGACCTACCTGGTTGTAAGCGTTATTCCATCCATTGCCCTATCAGAAATCGGTGTCAGGGGTTCTGTTGCACTCTTCTTCTTCTCGTTTTATTTCCAATCACATGGAATGGATCATCATACCGATCTGACTGTTGTCAGCACCTCTACCATGCTTTGGCTGATCAATATATTTATCCCTGCCATCCTGGGAACCTTTTTCGTATACCATCTGAAAGTATTCCGGAATGGTAAAACCTCCAGACTATGATTCCCACATTGCTGATTTCAATCATCGCTTTATATGCTGTCGTAATGCTCCTGTTTTCAGTAGGTTTTATCCTGACGGGCAAAAAGAAAAGAAATCAGCATGGGCACACTTCTGTTTCGCTGTCCGTAGTCATCCCTTTCCGTAATGAGTCCGGCAGACTCCCCTTTCTGCTTGAAGCCCTTAAGCATCAGACAATGGACCCTGCAACCTTTGAAGTGATCCTGGTGGATGATTTCTCGACAGATGATACCTCCACCCTAATCCAGAATCCTGAAGTAAATTATCCCTTGCTTTACCTGAACCTTCGTGATACCGGAGGTATGCCGGGTAAAAAATCAGCAATTACACTGGGCGCCAGGAAAGCCCGTCATCCCTATATTCTTGTCACAGATGCAGACTGCCTGCCGGATAAGAACTGGATTGCATCCTATAACAGGATGTTTGCGGAAGATCAATACTTCTTCATCGCCGGGCTTGTTAAACTGAAAACCACAACGCATCCAGTATCTGCCATAGAAGCTCTCGATTTTTATGGCCTGGTTGCTACATCCGCCGGAGCAGCAAAGTTGGGCATCCCTTTTATGTGCAATGGTGCCAATATGGCTTTCAATAAAGAAGTTTTCCTGAGTACAGGCAGTTTTGACAAGCACATGCATATCTCTTCGGGTGATGATGTATTCCTGTTGCACCATTTTACAAAACACGCAGGGCTTGCTTCCATTGGATGGAACCTTGCTATGGACGGCATTGTCACAACCTCTGTGACAGGTTCATTTGCAGCATTTTTACGCCAAAGGGTCCGATGGGCTTCCAAGAGCAGATTTTACCGCAATCCAACTGCCATCGGAATCGCCATTCTCGTGCTCCTGGCCAATTTATCAGTAATTGGCGGCCTGGCGTTGTCTATAGTCAGTAAAGACCTGTCTTGGGCTATATGGCTATATGCCATAAAAAGTGCAGGCGATTTCCCCCTTCTGGCCATCATGACGAAAAAATATGGCCAATCGAAACTACTTCTTTGGTTCATCCCTACTGCTCTGCTCTATCCTTTTTATACCTCCCTGACCGGGATCGCCTCTTTCTTTGCCCGACCTCATTGGAAAGGAAGAAAAATCAGATGACAAAACGTTTCTTCGTGAGTACTTCAGCAAAGGCCAGGTCAACAGAACGGGTGATCTTAATGTTTTCGTAATTGCCCTGGGTCAGTTCAACCGTTATACCAGATGCTTCAACTACAACCGCATCATCCGTAAATTCCGGTTTATAGTTGGTTTTATAAGCGTTTCTGATAATGTCAGCCCTGAAACACTGCGGTGTTTGGACAATCCTGTAAATGTTACGGTCCACAGGTGCAGCATTGTCAACGGTCACCATCCTGATTGCATCATTCAATTCAATGACGGGGACCGCAGTGCCTCGTTCTTCTGCTGTCTGATAGGCTGTCCGAATAGTCTGCTGACTTGCGAAGGGTCGTACACCATCATGTATACCAATAATGCCATCACCCTTAACAAGTTTTAATCCCTGTCGCACCGAATGGAACCGGGTTGGACCACCCGATGTGATGGTATGACTGATAGTGCAGGAAAACTCTACACAGAGATCCTTCCAGAGTTTGATATATTTCTCGGGCAGGACCAGAATGATGTGGATGTCTTCAAATGCCGCTTTGAAAGCCAACATGGTGTGCATCAGCACAGGCTTGTCCGCAACAGGGATAAATTGTTTCGGGATTCCGCTCTGCATCCTGACCCCTGTTCCACCTGCCACAATAATCACATATCTTTCCATACGCCCGGATCATGGATCATCTGATTAACATGGCATCACCATATGAGAAAAATCTGTATTTCTCTTCAACGGCAATTTTATAAGCATGCATGAGAAATTCGTATCCGGCAAATGCTGATACAAGCATCATCATGGTTGACTGGGGAAGGTGCAGGTTGGTCACCAGGGTATTGGCAGTAGTATACTGATAAGGGGGGAAAATGAACTTATTGGTCCATCCGTCATAGGGCTTTACAATACCGGAGAGGGTAACAGCTGTCTCAAGAGCTTTCAGTGAAGTGGTGCCAACAGCACAGATATTTTTCCCTGTTACCTTAGCTTTGTTAATAATTTCTGTGGCATACTCATCAATAAACATCTGCTCCGAATCGGTTTTATGTTTCGAAAGATCTTCGACGTCAACCTTCCGGAAGTTACCCAAACCGACATGGAGTGTGAGTTCAGCAAAAGAAATCCCTTTCAGTTCGAGGCGTTTCATCAGCTCCCTGCTGAAATGCATCCCGGCGGTCGGAGCAGCTACGGCACCTTCATGCTTTGCATAGATCGTCTGGTACCTGAACTGATCTTCCGGTTCGATCGGTCTGTCGATCACTCTTGGCAATGGGGTCTTCCCCAATAACTGGATTTTCTTTTTAAAATCGTCGTATGGCCCGTCGTACAGGAACCGCAGAGTTCTACCCCTTGAAGTGGTATTATCAATAACTTCAGCAACCAGCGACTGGTCTTCTCCAAAAAAAAGTTTGTTCCCGATACGGATTTTCCTTGCAGGATTAACCAGTACATCCCACAACCTCGACTCATGATTTAGTTCGCGCAATAAAAACACTTCAATCTTGGCCCCTGTTTTTTCTTTCACTCCATCCAACCTGGCCGGAAACACCTTTGTGTTATTCAGCACGAAAACATCTCCGTCATCGAAGTACTGTAAAATATCCTTAAAGCTTTTGTGTTCAATGGATTGATCTTTCCTGTTAAGGACAATCATCCTTGACTCATCACGATTTTCAGGAGGATAACTGGCTATAAGTTCTGAAGGTAAGTTAAACTTGAATTGTGATAGTTTCATACCGCTACTTCCTAATTAACTTCATAAAACCCATGCAAATATAATCAATTTTGAAGGCTTTGTCCAGCATTATTTTCAGATTTCAGCAAAAGAAAGCTCTGCCTAAAAAACAACAAACATATCAGATCGTTTTCAGGGATGAGCTTTTTGGTTCTGACTACCTGTCACCTGACATTTAACGAAAGAAGTTGCTGATTAGTTCCCATAACCTGTTAACGAATGAACTTTTTGAAAATCTCATTGAATGCTTCATCAAGCTGTTCAGGGGTATAAGCATCTGAAACATTATAGTACCCGATCCGGGTTCTTCTCAGTTCAGTCAGATAGGCACAAGTGCCCAGGGCAGCGCCCAGGTCACGGGCAACAGATCTGATATAGGTTCCTTTGGAACAGGTGATCTCAAAACCGATCAATAAGCCTTCTATCCGGGTGATATCAAACCGGTGGATGGTAATGGGCCTTGGCAACAGTGTTACCTCCCTATTTTTCCGGGCCATGGCATATGCCCTGACCCCCCCCTGTTTAACAGCTGAATAAAGCGGTGGTACCTGCATGATTTCTCCGGTAAGATCAGCGGCAGCTTGCCTGATCATTTCCGGTGATATATGGTCCACCGGCATCACTTTGGTAACAGGCGTTTCAGCATCGAAGGAGGGTGTGGATGAGCCCAGGAGGATGGTGCCGGTATAGGTTTTTTCCATGTCCTGGAGCGATATGATCTGACGTGTGGTATGACCCACACAAACCAGTAACAATCCGGTGGCCAGGGGGTCAAGGGTGCCGGCATGACCAACTTTGATTTTTGGAATGTTGTGTCTGTACCTGAGATGAACCCTGATTTTGTTTGTCACATCAAATGATGTCCACTCCATGGGTTTTTCCATCGGAATGATCGCACCCTGTTTCCTGAGAAATTCTTCAGGGCTGGAAAAGGCTGTATCCAATTGCAATGAGTCCAATGATACAACAATAAATGGCAAAATAGATCAGGTTGCCCTTTCTTACGATGCGGATCATCAAGCTGCAGGCAAAAAAACCTGCAATAAATGCTGCGATAAAGCCGGTAACCAGTGCTAATGACGGGACGGTTGCATCCGTTCCGGAAATCTCTCCTGTAAGAAGCGATAGGGTATTCTGCCCCAGGATAGGTAGAAGCACCATCAGAAAAGAGAAACGTGTTACTTCATCCCTGCTCTTTCCAAGCATGAGCCCTGTAGCAATGGTTGCACCCGACCTCGAAAGACCAGGCAACACTGCCACAGCCTGTGCAACGCCTATCACCAAAGCATCCCATCCTTTGATTTTACCGGTTTTAGGGCTAAAAAAACGGGTCAATCCCAGTAATATTGCCGTAATCAACAGCATCACCCCTACCAGGATGAGACGCCCTGAAAAAAGTGATTCAATCTCATCCTTCAGGAAGAAAGCCAATAGTCCCACAGGAAGCATTGATAAAAAAAGGAGCGCAATGTATCTGGTCTCCTCGTTCCAACGGAAACGGAACAACCCGGCGAGAAGCTGTGCGATTTCTTTCCGGAAAACAACAATGGTACTTAAAACGGTAGCTCCATGAACGACAACCGTAAAGATAAGACTGTGTTCTGCTTCCACGCCAAGCAGTACCTTTCCGATCTCGAGATGACCACTGCTGCTGACAGGTAAAAACTCCGTTAATCCCTGAACCAGGCCAAGGATCATTGCTTCAATCCAGCTCATAGGTATTCCCTTTTAGGATTCAGTTGTTGTTATCCTCTTTGGGCTTCTTGACAATAGCAAACAACACCAGGGCAAAACCGCCCAGTATAAGAATGGGGGCAATGGTCATTCTCATCGGTGAAAATAGGGTATTGCCGGCAAACTGGGTTAGGTCATCGGTACCCCCACCGCTCATAAGAATGAATCCCAACACAGATACAAGGATCCCGATGATCATCCATTTATAGTTGTCGCGTGTGAATGGAAATTCATCCTCTGTATTTTTGGGTGAAGGAGCGGTTTTCTTCACCACATTTGGCTTTTTTTTATCAGGTTTATTCATGGTTCTCAGGTCTCAGATGCTTATTGATTCTCGGATAGATCTGTCATTAAAACTGATACAGCAGGTCTGTTTTCAAACGAAGGTACCTTCTCACTGCTAACCAGGTTGATATCCATGCTATGATGATACCCGCCAAAATTACAAAAGCAAACAATATCAACAACACGTCAAGGTATTGTAAAGTAATCAGGTTTTCAACCTCGCGATTAATAACGTAATAGGTGCCTAATAACAACAGGATGCTGCACAGTCCACTGATGATACCCTGGTAGATGCCCCTGGTGAGGAAGGGTCGGCGGATGAAACGCTGGGTTGCACCAACCATCTGCATGCTTCGGATAGTGAAACGATTGGCATAAACAGCAAGTCGTATCGTGTTATTTATCAATGCAAATGCAATTAAAAAAAGAAGGATGCTAAATCCTGTAAGGATCAACCCAAATTTCTTCATGTTGTCGTTCACCCGTTCAATCAGACCTCTGTTATAATGAAAATCGGCCACAATCTCCCTCCCGGCGACATCCTCCTCCAAAGATTGCAGACTGTCGAGATTGGCATATTCCGATTTCACTCTGAGCTCAATATGATCAGGAATGGGAGACTTCCCGATGATACCGATGAAATCTTCTCCAATATCCCGGGCATATTCTTCAGATGCTTCCTCCGAAGTGATATACCTGGTGCTTTTAACAGCATCCCGGGTATCGAGGTATTTCTGAAAACGCATGATCTCATCAGAGGGGACCTCATCTGCCATATAAATCGTGAAGGAATAGTTCTCCTTCACCCGAACCGATATATCCCGAGCAAAAATAAGGATCGTTCCGGTAAGTCCCAACATAAAGAGAACCAGTGTGATACTAACACTTGTAGAAATGTATGAGTTCCGAAGCCTTCGCTTCGCAAATTTTTCCTCCTGCTTGGTCATCCCAGGGGTATTTTGGTGGATAAAAGTACACATTTCCCCGGAATGAAAAAAAATGAAAATAATTGTTACTTTTCTTGTTTTATATTTCTTTATTCGTATATTTGTGCCATTACTGGTATCATTATACATAATATGAAAGATTTAATCCAAAACAGGAAGTATGTTGAAATCCTCAGGGCGGGCCGCAAGCTCTTCTGGAAACATGGTTTCCGGCGTATTTCCGTTGAGGAGATCTGCCAGGAGGCAGGAGTCAGTAAAATGACCTTTTACCGATTTTTCTCCAATAAGCTAGATCTTGCAAAAAAAGTCCTTGACCAGCTGTTTGACAACAGTGTGTCTGAGTTCAGGCGAATCATGCATGCAGAAACTCCGGTACAGCAGAAGATGCAGGAGATGATCAGCCTGAAGGTGAGCGGAGTTCATGAAATAAGTCCCGAATTCATGCAGGACTTTTATAACAGTAGTGACATCGGTTTGACCACCTATATCATGGAGAAATCGGCGGCTACCTGGCAGGATATGCTGGCTAACATGAAGGAGGCACAGAATAAAGGATTCTTCAGAAAAGACCTGAACCTGGAGTTCCTTTTTCTTTTTTCCCGCAAGTTTCTTGACATTGCTAATGATGACAACATTAAAGCTCTTTTCAGCACTCCTGAGGAGATGATCATGGAAATGGCCAATATCATTGTTTACGGTATTTCACCACGTAATGAGGAACAAGGGTGAAAAATGCAGTTTTCACCGGAATATTGCTCTTTACCGGCTTCACATCGGTGGCCCAGATTCATGATACATTGAGTTTCCGGGGTCAGTTATCCGGCTGGGGCAACTTCAATCCATCGCTTGAGCTTCCCTGCCGGCTTGGTGCGAGGTATATTCCTCAGATCAATTACGGGAGGCACCCGATAAAGGGAAATCCCCTCGACTTTGAAGCCTCTGTCAACCTGCAATACAATGTGGGATTCAGCCCATTTGACACCATTTCTTCGGAAATGCTACTAAAACCATACAGGATCTGGGCAAGATATTCCAAAGACCGGCTTGAAGTAAGAGCAGGGTTGCAGAAGATCAATTTCGGTTCAGCGACGATGTTGCGGCCACTCATGTGGTTTGACAAGATGGATCCACGCGATCCATTGCAACTCACCGATGGTGTGTATGGCATTCTGGGCAGATATTACTTTTTAAACAATGGCAACATCTGGTTATGGGGTTTATGGGGCAACAAGGATCCCAAAACCTGGGAGGTGGGAAAGACCCTGCAAAAGATTCCGGAAGCGGGGGGCAGGTTTCAATATCCTGTTCCCCGTGGGGAAGCAGCGGTCTCCTATCACTTCAGGTTATCCGATACCCGTTTGACGAGCCCGGGAGTGATCCCCCGAAAAGAGGTGCCTGAACACAGGGTCGGGATGGACGGTAAATGGGACATAGGCCCCGGCATCTGGCTTGAGGGTTCATTGATCAGCAAAACAAAGGATATCGGCTCCCTGACCAATCAGGTGATCCTGACAGGCGGAACCGACTTTACCTTCAGCCTTGGAAACGGCCTCACCCTGATGATTGAGCATCTTGTTTTTATCTATAACAGAAAACTTTCAGCTTTGTCAAATGATTTCCATTTTTCAGCTCTTTCTCTTTCCTATCCGATCGGATTATTTGATCATCTGAATGGGATGATGTTTTTCGACTGGCATGAGCATCAAACTTACAGTTTCCTGAGCTGGAAGAAACAATTCAAACATATTTCCCTCTATGCCATGGCATACTGGAATCCTTCCGAATACCAACTGCCTCAGATGACCGGTAACAATTATTTTTTCGGAGGTAAAGGATTGCAGCTCATGGTTGTTTATACCCATTAAACACATTTATCAAAATGGAAAATCATGCAATTATCACCATTGATCGTCTCCACAAGAGATTTAAGGTTGGAACAGGTGATTTCACAGCACTACGAGACATTAATCTTCAGTTCCGTAAAGGGGAGTTTGCCGGTCTGGTAGGGCCAAGCGGTTCGGGTAAGACTACATTGCTTAACATTATCGGATCGCTTGATACACCCTCGGAGGGGGAAGCCACCATACTCGGAAAAAGGGTTTCAGTCCTATCGCACCGAGAATCTGCCAGGCTACGCAATTATCACATCGGATTTGTTTTTCAGACTTACAACCTCCTTCCTGTTTACACTGTGTACGATAATGTGGAATTTGCCCTTCTGCTGCAAAAAATGAGCGCTGTTGTACGCCGCCGGGCAGTCATGGAAGCACTGGATTGGGTTGGCCTCACCGACAAGGCTAAATCAAAACCGGCTCAGCTTTCGGGTGGAGAAAGCCAGCGGGTCGCCATTGCCCGTGCCATGGTAAAAAAACCACAGATTGTCCTGGCTGATGAACCTTCGGCCAATCTCGATGCAAAAAATTCCCATCATATTCTGCAAACCATGAAACAGCTCAACAAGGAGCTGAAAACCACCTTTATCTTTGCCACCCATGATGAAAAAGTGATGCAGTACCTCGACAGGATCATCCACCTGTTGGATGGCACAGTAGAAAAAGATGAACTGATACAAACTCATTAAAGACCAAAGTCATGACAGCCATTACATTAGCCTTCAAAAACCTGTTGGGTGCAGGGCTGAGAACCTGGCTCAACGTTGGGGTCCTGTCATTTACGTTCGTTGTAATCGTCTTTTACAATGGCATGCTTGACGGCTGGAACCGGCAAGCCCTGGATGATACCACAGCCTGGGAAACCGGAGGTGGTCAGATATGGCATAAAGCATACGACAGGTATGATCCTTTTGCTCTGTCTGATGCACATGCCCCGGTATCTCCAGCCCTTAACCAAATGGTACAGGATAAAAAACTGTTACCTGTATTGATAACCCAGGGATCTGTATTTCCACATGGAAGGATGGTCAACATCCTGATCAAAGGTATTGACCCCGGGCAGGAGATCCTTAGGTTACCTACCGGTAAACTCCGGGGAAAAGACACCATGGATATACCGGTTATCATGGGCAGCAAGATGGCCAGAACAACCAAACTTAACATTGGAGACAAGGTCATTATCCAGTGGCGTGACCGGAATGGCACCTTTGATGCCCGGGAGGTTACTGTTGCAGATGTTTTCCGCACTTCAGTCCCTTCCGTTGACCAGGGACAGATCTGGATAGCCCTGGACAAGTGGCAGGAGATGACCGGTATGCAGAACGAAGCGACGCTGATGGTAATGGCACAAGGGATTTCAGCCACCGTCGAGAATCCCTGGATATTTAAAAGCACAGATGAACTGCACAGCGACATAGCACAGATCATTCAATCCAAGAAAGCGGGCAGCCGATTGATCTACGGTCTTTTGCTGGCCATCGCATTGCTGGCTATCTTCGACACACAGGTGCTTTCCGTTTTCAGGAGGCAGCGCGAAATCGGAACCTATATTGCCTTGGGTATGACCCGAAGCCAGGTGGTCAGGATCTTCACCCTGGAAGGAAGCTTTCATAGCATCCTTGCTCTCCTTATCGGAGCCATATACGGAATACCTGTCCTTCTCATCATCCGGATGAACGGGATCCCCATGCCTGCCTCCACCGATGAGATGGGTGTTTCCATTTCCGACAGCATCATCCCTGCCTATAGCCTGGGAATGATCCTTTCCAGTGTGCTCCTTGTAGTTATTTCAGCAACCATTGTCAGCTACATGCCCGCAAGGAGAATATCGAAGATGAATCCCACTGACGCACTTAAAGGAAAAATACAATGATCAGGTTTTTATTCAAAGGAATCATCAGTGACAGGAGCAGAAGTGTGCTTCCGGCGTTGGTCGTCGCACTGGGGGTTGCACTTACCGTGTTGCTAACCTGCTGGATCGAAGGAATTCTTATCGATTCGGTAAGGATGACCGCCAACTTCCAGACCGGCCATGTCAGGGTGATGACACGGGCTTTTGCCGAGGATGAGAGCCAACTCGCCGCTGAACTGGGTATAACTGAAATCGGTGCACTGAAAAAACAACTCAGTACAGATTACCCGGACTACTCCTGGGTTGAAAGGATCCGCTTCGGGGCCCTGGTTGATTTTCCCGATGAAAATGGGCAAACCCGGGTACAGGGTCCTGTGCTTGGCTGGAGTTTCGACCTCTTCTCCCCGGAATCCATGGAAGCTGAACGGTTCAATCTGAGAACCTCCCTGGTGACAGGGAGAATACCTTCAAAACCAGGTGAAGCCCTTATCACCCATGACTTTGCCGAGCGGTTTAAGGTCAGTACCGGGGATGTATTTACCCTTTTCGGAACCACTATGGAGGGAAGCATGGCTTTTAGAAATTTCATGGTTGCAGGTACCGTAAAATTTGGAACCGCCGTTATGGACAAAGGAAGCATTATCATCGACATCACCGATGCGCAGGAGGCTTTCCTCATGCAGGATGGAGCAACGGAAATCCTTGGCTTCCATTATGATAATGAATATTACGATACGCAGGCTGCGGGTATAGCCAGCTCATTCAACCGGATGCATGAAGGTGATGACAGCGAATTTGCACCCATTATGGTCAGATTGAAAGAACAGGGCGGCATGACAGAATATCTCGATATTGCTGACCTGATGCGCTTCATCCTGGTCTTTGTTTTTGTCCTGGCCATGTCGGTAGTGCTTTGGAACACAGGCCTCCTGGGTGGGCTGCGCCGTTATACCGAATTCGGCCTGCGCCTGGCTATGGGGGAAGAGAAAAAACATATCTACCGGACTTTGCTCCTGGAGGGGGTCATCATCGGGATGATTGGTTCTGTTGTCGGAACTCTTACAGGCCTGGGTGTTTCATGGTACCTTCAGGAGGTCGGATTCCGTTTTGATGCCCTCCAGGGATCCTCCATGATGTTCCCTACCATTATCAGGGCCAAATTGGTACCTGCTGCCTGGTATATCGGTTTCATCCCCGGCGTCATTGCCATGATGACAGGCAACGCCCTTTCCGGCAGAGGCATCTATAAAAGACAAACCGCACAGTTATTCAAAGAATTGGAAGTTTAAACAAATCAAAACCATGAATACACTTATTATCTGGATCACCCTGGTCACCCTGGCATTGTCAATGCCGATACAGGACACCAACACCATCCTCAACAAAGTGGACCAGAACCTCTCATCCAGGAACCGCATCCTGGAATCTTCCATGACCATCCATGGCAGGCGGAGCAGCCGCACCATTACCTCAAAAACATGGGCCGAAGGGGCTAAAAAAGCCTTCACGGAATACCTGTCACCGGCCAGCGAGGAAGGGACCAAAATGTTAAAACTCGAAGGGCAACTCTGGATCTACAATCCCTTAACCGATCGTATCATCCAGATATCAGGGCACATGCTCCGGCAATCGTTAATGGGATCCGACCTCTCGTATGAAGATATGATGGACGACAGAAAACTCAGTGAGGTCTATTCAGCAAAAATTGCCGGGCAGGAAAAGATCGGGGACCGTACCACCTGGCAGCTTGATCTGACGGCCAAAGTACAGGACATTGCCTATCATTCGCAGAAGATCTGGATTGACCAGGAACGTTATGTGCCACTGAAGCAGGAACTGTATGCCAGGAGCGGGCAGTTGCTTAAAAGAATTGAACTGTCGGATATAAAACAGGTACAGGGGAGGTGGTTCCCACATACCATGGTTTACAAAGACATGCTGAAACAGGGAAAAGGAACCGAGTTCAATATCACCAGCATTAAATTTGATCAGGATATACCGGCGTACCGCTTCACAAAAGCATCACTAAAAAAGTGATCATCGGTCACAATCCGGCTGTTTTTTCCCACTATGGTACCGGGAAAATAACCGTGCTTTCAGAATAGCCCGCAGATTGACATATACCGATATGGCCAATGCGGCAAAAAACAGGGAAGCGGTAAGGATGTCAGCAAAATCTGCACTTACCTTCATCCCTAGCAACCTGCGCAAAAGATACTGTACATAGGAATGTTCTGAAGGCGAAACAGATAGTTTACCCAACACCTGCCAGTGCCAGTCGGTCAGAAAACAGTAACCCCACCCGTAAAAGATGCCCAGCAAATACCAGGAGGCAGCGGTAAGAAGGAGTACCAAAAGATTCCACTTTCTGATACGTTTTGGGATCCACCCGAACAGGTTGAAAAAGATCAGGGCAGTGTGAAACACTACGAAAAACCAGTCGATGAGGTGCCATAACCACATGGATCCTATGCTAATCATTTCACTGTACCCCGGAAGAAAACCTGATTTCAGCACTGCCCGGATAATTGCAGCAAGATAAACATTCCTGAACAAAAAAATGATGTAATTTTGGGTATTCCTTCTGTTGATTCGCTGCTATAAAAATCAAATCACCCCTTCGGGGACATTCCATCAGAAAAAGGTAAGCTTAGAGAGTAACCAGCAGTAAATCTCAATATAAATGAACTATCCCTATCCGGATACTTTCGCCAGATTCTATGACCTGATCTATCATCAACTCAGGGACACTGTCGATCATGGATTTTTCATGCAGGAGGTGTTAAATACCAGGGGTAAAGTCCTTGAGGTGGGGACAGGTACAGGACGGTTTTTCCTTGACGCCATACATCATCATGCCGATATTTACGGCATTGATATCAGTGAATCAATGCTCGATGTGTTAAAAGACAAACTGGATACCGGTTTATTTCACAGGATCAGTAAACAGAGTATTCTTGATTTTTCATTTGAAGACCGGTTTGATCTCATCATTGCACCTTTCAGGGTCTTTATGCATCTTCTCGACAAAGATGATCAGATTAAAGCCCTGAACAATATACACAGGCACCTTCATCCTGGTGGACGTTTTATTTTTGACACATTTATACCCGACCTGAACCAACTAATTAAGGGATTTGAGCACCACAAAGATTTTGAAGGGGAATACGAGACGGGAAAATATGTGAAACGGTACGTCAGTACCAGGCCGGAGCTGATCACCCAGATTATCAACATTACTTTTACGATTGAGTGGGATGAAGATAACAAGGTTCATTCTGAAGAATGGAAAATCCCGTTACGTTATTTCTTCCGCTATGAACTGGAGCATCTGCTTGCTCGTTCAGATTTTCGTCAATATCATATATACGGTGACTTTCAACGAAATGAACTGAATGAAACATCCAGGGAATTCCTTATTGAATGTACAAGGTGAATTGATCCAACCATACAGATCCACATGAAAACCTACCAAGACACAGACCCTGTGGAGATATTCGCAGGAAATCCATGGCATACGGGAATGGTGAAGAGTCTTTTGGAAAATGCCGGTATTGAAGCCTTCCTGAAAGATGATATCATGGGCACCCTGAATCCCTGGTGGACCGATCCCGGAGGAGCATTCCCGGTGAAGGTGTTTGTCGCTTTCCGCGATTACAACGAAGCCAGGCAGATTGTGGATGAATATGTTGCCAGGTTAACCTGAACACTACATCATGAAGACGTTCATTACTCTTTCCTTCATCATAGTCACCATGATAAACGCCCAAGGGCAGACCCTGGTCAGGCAGGGTGAATATGCATCCGGGAAAATCCTTTACAACTGGGATGGGGTATACCTCCGGCAAGGGCAATATCCTTCAGGGAAGGTCCTGATCAATTGGGACGGAACTTTTATCAAAAGAGGACAGTATCCTTCAGGCACCATCCTGTATAACTGGGACGGCCAGTATTTCAGGCAGAGTGCTTATAAATCGGGCAAGATACTGTACAATTGGGACGGGAAATACATCAGGCAGGGGCAATATAATTCCGGAAAGATTCTGTATAACTTTGACGGTCAGTATATCCGACAAGGTGAATATAGTTCGGGTAAGATTCTGTTGAATATTGAAGGCAAACTCCCGGTTGCCATAATGATCTATATCCTGGAATAGCCATCAGATGATTTTCTTTTTCTTTTTAATTCGGGTGCATTATATCTGAAGAAATATTAGCAATTAAAAGGGTCTGCTTGATCATTTTTCCAATTATTTATACATTTCATGATGTATATTTGCCAGTTTAAAGACCCGTTTCACAACCTTATTATTCATAAAAAGTGCAGCGTCAGCACGATAAACACTGACAATCATGTAATGAAAACTTCCATGATCAATGACAGGAACCATAACTATAGTCAATTGGCGTTGGTGTTGGCTATGACAGCTGTTATTCTAATTTCGGCCTGTACCGAAGAAGAAAAACCTTCTAATAACAGTAATACATGGACTGAACTTGGAAACCTTAATGCAAACGATCGTATCAACAGTATATGTACCGATGGTATCAATGTGTATGCGGCAGGTAATTTCACCGATAATACAGGGAAATATGTAGCTAAATGGGATGGAAGCAATTGGACTGCTCTTGGAGATTTCAGGTCAAGTGAGATGATCAATGCCCTTTACGCAGATAGTCTTGGCAATGTTTACGCAGATGCCTACTATCAGCAACAAAGCACTTACTATCGTTACGTTGCCAAGTGGGATGGGAGTCAATGGCATAACCTCGGAAACATTCATCTGAATGGTGCCATTGGCCCTATCAACACCATTTTCTCAGACAAGGATGGAAACGTCTATGCTGCTGGAGGTTTTACAAATGGTACCAGTTACTTCGTAGCAAAATGGGATGGAAACAATTGGAGTGAGGTGGGGAATCTAGACGCAAATGGCCCTATCAATGTCATCAAGGTTGATGCAAATGGATATGTTACTGCAGCGGGTGATTTTACAAATCCTGATGGGAAATGCTATGTGGCCATCTGGAACGGCAACACATGGGCTAATTCAATGATGTTGACCGAACATGCACCAGGTGGTAGTGTTTATGCTCTTGAGAGGGATAATATCGGGAATTTTTATGCAGGAGGAAGTTTTTCATATCCCAATGCAAATCCGGGCGAACCTTATTTTCTAGCTTGGAATCATGGCCCTCAGAGTATTGCAGCCAAAGTAAATGATCAAATATATACACTTACAACCAACGGCACTTACATTCATGCTGCTGGTAGTTTCAGTATGAGCAGTGGAGGTGCTGTCGGGAAATGGGATGTCAGTAAAAACTCATGGACTGAGCTTGGAGCCCTCAATGCCAATAATCGCATTCTTTCAATGTGTACTGATGATGCCGGTAATATCTATGCAGCAGGAGAATTTACCAATGGCAATGGAAATCCCTATGTGGCGGTTTTTAGAAAATAACTTTCAAGCAAGGTCCTGTAAGGCATTGGCAACTTTATAACTCCTGGCTGACACTAGAGCATGCCGTCGAAATGGAGTGTGTCCACTTTTCGATGCATTTCGTGTGATTCCGGCCTTGGTATATGATGGGGATTACCGGAAACAATTTTCATAAGGTTTTGTTAATGATGTTCGGGATTTTTAATAATTTCACCCGGGAGCTGGTTTTTTATGTGCACCTTTCATCATCACCAAAAGCGTAATAACCAACTCCCGTAAGTATTACAAACATGGCCTGATCAGTATAATCATTAAACAAAAAACAATACCATGGACAATTCACAAAAAGGCAAATGCCCTGTAATGCATGGGGCGAACACAGGATCAAACCATTCTGTGATGGGTTGGTGGCCCAATGCCCTAAACCTGGACATCTTACATCAGCACGATACCAAAACGAATCCCCTGGGTCAGAACTTCCATTACCGTGAAGAATTCAGCAAGCTCGATTTCGAAGCGCTGAAAAGTGACCTCAAAAAACTGATGACAGAAAGCCAGGACTGGTGGCCTGCCGACTGGGGGCATTACTGGGGATTGATGATCCGTATGGCCTGGCACAGTGCCGGGACTTACCGCACCACTGACGGACGAGGTGGAAGCAACACAGGAAACCAGCGCTTTGCCCCGCTCAACAGCTGGCCTGATAATGCCAACCTGGATAAGGCCCGCAGATTGCTATGGCCCATCAAGAAAAGATACGGCAACAAGATTTCATGGGCCGATCTGTTTATCCTTGCAGGCAATATGGCATATGAATCCATGGGATTTAAAACCTTTGGTTTCGGAGGGGGTCGTGAAGATATCTGGCATCCTGAAAAGGATATTTACTGGGGTGCTGAAAAAGAGTGGCTGGCACCTACCCATCACCGGTATGGCGATGAACAGGATCGCAGGTCGCTGGAAAATCCGTTGGCTGCTGTTCAGATGGGATTGATCTATGTCAATCCCGAAGGGGTGGATGGAAAACCGGATCCTTTAAGAACAGCAAAAGATGTCCGCATGACATTTCAACGAATGGCCATGAATGATGAAGAAACCGTTGCCCTTACAGCCGGTGGCCATACCGTTGGCAAAGCACATGGGCATGGGGATGCATCGCTTTTGGGGCCAAGCCCTGAAGGAGCATCCATCGAAAGCCAGGGATTTGGCTGGATGAATCCCGGGGGGAAAGGGAATGCAGAAGATACGGTGACCAGCGGCCTGGAAGGTGCATGGACTACCCACCCGGACAGGTGGAACCATGATTACTTCTACCTTTTGCTGAATTATGACTGGGAACTTAAAAAGAGCCCTGCTGGTGCTTGGCAATGGGAACCTGTCAATATCAAAGAAGAGGATAAACCCTTTGATGCACATAAACCGGGTGTACGGCAAAATCCCATCATGACCGATGCGGATATGGCGTTGAAAATGGATCCCGCTTACCGGAAGATCGTGGAGCGCTTCTACAACGATTCTGCCTGTTTCGCCCAGGTATTCGCAAGAGCCTGGTTCAAATTGACCCACCGCGATTTAGGGCCCAGAAGCCGTTACCTTGGCCCCGATGTGCCGAAAGAGGAGCTCATCTGGCAGGATCCGGTCCCGGCCGTTGACTACACCTTGTCAGATGCCGAAATGGAGGAATTAAAGGCGAAACTGCTGCATTGCGGGTTGACGCGGACAGAACTCATCAATACAGCATGGGACAGTGCCAGGACGTTCAGATGCTCAGATTACAGGGGCGGTGCCAACGGTGCCAGGATTCGTCTTGCCCCACAAAATAACTGGGCCGGCAATGAACCGGAGCGGCTGGCAAAAGTCCTGAACACGCTGGAAGAAATTCAGTCGGGATTGGTTAAAAAAATCAGCATGGCCGATCTGATCGTCCTGGGTGGAAGTGCAGCCATCGAACAAGCCGCACAGGAAGCTGGTGTGAATATCAGGGTCCCCTTCAACCCGGGCCGGGGTGATGCCACGGCTCAGATGACCGATGTGGAATCTTTTTCGGTGCTTGAACCCATCCATGATGGTTACAGAAACTGGCTCAAAAAGGATTATGCCGTGCAGCCCGAAGAGCTGCTCCTTGACCGAACCCAGCTTATGGGATTGACCGCTCCCGAAATGACAGTCCTGATTGGTGGCATGCGTGTCCTGGGCACCAATCATGGCGGCACAAAACACGGCGTGTTCACAGACCGGGAAGGTGCGCTGAGCAATGATTTCTTTATTAATCTTACCGACATGAACTACACCTGGAAACCGGTATCGGATAATCTGTATCATGTTATTGACAGAAAGACCGGGAAGATCAGGTGGACAGCCACCCGTGTGGATCTGGTGTTCGGCTCCAATTCCATATTACGCGCCTATGCCGAGGTTTATGCCCAGGATGACAACAAAGAAAAATTCGTGAGAGATTTTATACAAGCATGGGTAAAGGTGATGAATGCAGACCGCTTTGACCTTTTAAAATAATAAAATGCTGCTAAATCCCCGGTTTCTGTAACGTATCAAATTGAATTACTTACCCCTGTTGCTGTTCTACTATATTGACCTGCTTTCGGTGTATGGCATCTTAACCTGTTGCCTTCCTGATGATGCCCAATGCACAGAAATACCCACTGTAGATGGCTCCTGAAAATCCGCCTCCCGTTTTGGTCCATGCCGATGCAAAATGGAGATGATCTATCCCTTTAATGTTTTCTTTTCTGACCCTGAAAGGTGTTTGTGCAAATCCGTAGACTGCCCCTGCCGGATTGAGCGTATAGCGTTGCACTGTCCTGGCGGTTCCCACCTCAAAGTACTCAAGCTGGCTTGCGGCGCCGGGAACCAGTTCTTCAAGTCTCCGGATGAATATGTTTGCGACCCTCTCCTTCATCGCTTTGTATGCCTCAGGGGTAAGCCCCTCCCAGTCGCTGCAATAATCCTTGCAGCAGATGACAGCCACACTTTTATCCCCAGCCGTGAGCCCTGCATCGACCTGGCTGTAATCGATGAAGGTAAAACTTCTTCTTTCAAAATCCCCGCGGTTGTTGCTGTGAATGTCAGCAATGGTTTTGATTGAATCATCAAAGACAAAGGTTGAATAATACCGGCTGCCCAAATCTTTCAGTTTCTTTCTGAATCCAAGATAAAGCGTCAGTAATGATGCACCGGGATTCAGGCCCTGCAGTTGTTGCCTGAGGTGTTCTCCATGCTCCCCGGAAAGAAGGTGGTCTGCCACGTTGGGAATGGCGGAATTGGCAATGATCTCTTCAGCAAAGGCCCTTATCTCCGGGGAACTGCCTTTCCGGGATCCGGTATATTTCACCCCGACGGCTCTGTTGTTTTCCACGATGATTCCGGTGACCATGTGGTTGAGCAGCACAACCCCGCCATACCGGATGATTACATCGGACAGGCAATCGGATAGTTTCTGGGAACCTCCTTTGATGAAATTCCCACCTCCCTGGAAATAACTTCCCTGGGCAATAGCATAATAATTCAGCGACATCGAATATGGATCATCATGAAAATAACCCAGGTTGCCCATCAGTACAAGTTTCAACTCCTCATCCACGATGATACTGTCCAGGAATTCACCGATGGTTTGTTCCGGCTCCTCTTCCGATTCCTTTGCCCTCTTTCTCGCATTGAGCAACCGGTCGAAAAAAGCCCTGATACCACTCTCTTCAGCGGTGAATGACGAAACCAACCTATCCAACGCCACTGCGGGGTCGTGGGGGATGGTGATCTGGTGCCGGTTATGGATGAAGTGATAAAATTCAGGTACCCTGAGAAATTCCACGTGATCAAAGACACCCAGGTCGCTGAATATCCTGGTTTGTATATCTCTTTTGTCCAACCCGTCCATCTCATGGAGCCCCACTTCAAATACAAAATCCTTTCGGCGGAAGGTTGTGGCACATCCGCCGGGTTTGTCATGCTGTTCGATAAGCAGCACACGCCGGCCCTCTTTGGCCAGCTTGGCTCCGGCTGTCAATCCACCCAGCCCGGCACCGATGATGATGATATCGTATTTCATGCTTTATTGATAAGTCGGAATTTCAGGTCCATGACAGATTTTCATCCCTTACCCGTTACCAGTACAGGATACCTGACAAATTCGGCATTCCTGTTGAAAAGGTACCTGTAGGTGATATAATGCTTGGCCGGGACACAACCAACCGAAA
This sequence comes from uncultured Lentimicrobiaceae bacterium, assembly GCA_964652685.1. Taxonomy (GTDB): domain Bacteria; phylum Bacteroidota; class Bacteroidia; order Bacteroidales; family SKPS01; genus SKPS01. Next base: position 22,235 of record CAZZBS010000013.1, on the reverse strand, counting down.
TGAAGATCTTCCGCATCCTGGGATTGAAATCCCCCACCCACGAAAACTCGATCTCCCTGTAGTGCGGTTTGTTGCGTATCACCCCGGCCACTTTCATCACAAAGGCAGATTCAATGCCCAGGTTCTGAAATTCCGGGATGACACCCATTAAAACCCCTCTTGCCCTGGTCATGGTTTTCTTATTTTTCAGATACAGAAACTTCAGCAAATTCCAAAGGTGCAGCTTGCCGTTCAGGTATTTCAATATCTGATTGACATCAGGATACATCAGGTAGATGGCGATCGGCCTGTTATCTTTATAGGCAAGCCAGATGAACTCCTCCTCCAGGATGGCTTTCGCCTTGTTGAGTGTCTTCTGGATATAATCTTCCGTCAGCGGCTCGAAATTCTCAATCAACGGTTTCCAGGCAGCATTGAAAACCTGCGCAAAATCATGGATGTACTTTTTCTCCTCTTTCCATGTAAAGTGTTCAAAGGCATATCCGGGTTTGCCGGCAACCCATTCGGCAATTTTCAGGAACCGGTCCGGTAAAGGTCTGGTGACATCCAGATGAAAACCCTCCTGTTTGAAATAGGTTTTAAATCCGTAATTTTCAAACAGCTCACGATAATAGAGTGGATTGTACGCTATTTCGTAAGAGGGGTGTGTGAACCCTTCGACCAGCAATCCCCAGTAACTGTCTCTCTCCCCGAAATTGATCGGCCCATCCATGGCCTCAATCCCTTGATCTGTCAACCATTCTTTTGCCTTGTCGAAAAGCATATCGGCAACAGCCTGGTCCTGGATGCATTCAAAAAAACCGATGCCTCCTGTTTGCAGCCCTCCTGATGAAGAGGTCTTGAAATCGATGAAGGCAGCAATGCGACCGGCCAGCTTTCTGGCATTGTCCCTTACAATCCACCGTTCTGCGGTCCCATGCTTATAGTAAACATTTTTTTTCGGATCGAATACCGCGTTGATGTCGCGGTCCAATGGGCACACCCAGACCGGATCACCGGCATAGATGATCCTGGCAACATCCAGAAAGGTTTTTCTGCTTTTCCTATCCTTTACCGGTTGAATGATCATATGGGGATGGTTTTTATTTGCTGTGTCTGTCTTTGCTTTTCGAGCCGGGATTGTCGGTTCCGACATCACCCTCATCAATCCATCAACCCTGCCTGGAGTATATCTGGTTGATCAATTCCCTGTATTTTCCAGCAAGGAAAGAGCGTTTCAGCTTAAGTGTCGGTGACAACTCACCTGTTTCGGGTGACCAGACATCCGGCACCAGACGGAACCTCTTGATCTGTTCGAAATCAGAAGCCGTTTTATTGAACCTCTCCACCTCCCTGTTCAACACCTCCATAAACTGCTCATGGGTAATCAGTTCTGAAGGGGTGCTGAAAAGGATATTATTATCCGAACACCATTCCCTGGCGAACACAAAATCTGGCGCTATCAGCGCACTGGCAAACTTCTCATGCTCTCCCACTACCATAACCTGTTCAATGAATAACGACTCCTTGAACCTGTTTTCAAGGATCTGAGGTGCAATAAATTTCCCACTTGAAAGCTTGAAGATCTCCTTTTTTCTGTCTGTAACCTGAAGAAAACGATTGTGTTCAAGTGAACCGATATCTCCGGTACAGAACCATCCATCTTCTGTAAAAGCCGCTTTGGTAAGTTCAGGATTTTTATAATAGCCCAGCATGACATTATGCCCCTTGCATAAGATCTCCCCATCATCGGCGATCTTCACTTTAACGCCGGGTATCACCGAGCCTACGGTGCCCAGTTTCAAATCAGGCTTGTTTTGCCTGTTAATGGTGATGATGGGGGATGTTTCCGTGAGTCCGTACATATTAAGCACCTTGATGCCCGCTGCCCAGAAAATACGTTCAACCCTTGGCTGTAAGGCCGCTCCTCCACATCCCACCAGCCTGACATTGCCACCGATCGCTTCACGCCATTTGGAGAAAACGAGCCTGTCGGCAAGCCGCAATTTCATCTTGTACCATTCCGAACTTTCATCTTCCGTTTTATACCGCAGCCCATTGTTGACCGCCATGAAGAAGATCGCTTTTTTGATCCCTCTCAGCTTTTTCCCTCTTGCAATGATATTGTCAAAGATTTTTTCGAGAATTCTCGGGACCGCATCAAATCCATGGGGTTTGATCTCCTTCATGTCGGCTGCCATGGTTCCCATGCTCTCAGGATAATAGATACTACTGCCACTGTACTGCGTCTGGTAGTTGCCTAACCGGCCCCCGACATGGCACAGGGGAAGGATGTTCAAATACCTGTGTTCAGGCTCCAGGCGAAAGACATCCACCGCTGCCAGAAAATTTTTCACAAGGTTGGCATGGGATAGCAATACACCCTTGGGATTACCCGTGGTACCTGAAGTATAGATCAGGGTCACAGGATCATCCGGCTGAATGCCAGCTTTGATAAGCTCCAAAGTTTCTCTTTGGTTATCTGCTTCCTGTTTCCCCAGCTCCACAATCTCTGTCCAATGTTTCTCTCCTTCTACATCATTAAAGGTATAGATACCCTCCAGCATAGAAATCTTATCTGCAATGGGCCGGATCTTTTGTGCCAATCCCTGGTCCGCAATAAAAACCAGCCGGGCATCGGAATGCCTGAGAATGTTTTCGTATTCATCAGGTATCAGGGAAGTGTATACCGGAACATGCACAATGCCCACCATGGCCATGCCCATATCAACGAAATTCCATTCAGGGCGGTTGTTTGAAATGGTTGCGATCTTATCCCCTTTCCTGAAGCCCATTGCCAACAAGCCATAACTTAGATGATAAGCGTAATCGATGTATTGCTGTGTGCTGTATCTTATCCAGGTCCGCTGTTGTTTAAAGGCCAGGGCAACCTCTTTCATGAAATACTTCCTGTATCTCTCCAGGAGATCAAAGGTCCTTGTTGTTTCCATAACAGATCATTGTTTATTGGTTTTACAGCCGATCTTCCAGGTTCCCGGGATGAAAGAAAGAAAAAGATAACCTGATTTACATCTCAAACAAAGATAGAACAATTCAATCATCGTGTAGGGAAATTTCCGGTTGTCAGCCAGGCTTGTTTATGTCTGCTTTTTGAGAGTTCGTTACTTCGTCTAAACAACATTTAGCGACTCAATAGCATAAACCTGTATTTTCGGAGACAAAGCAAAGGTGGTACAATGTCCGTCGTGGATTGTAGTCCGGCAACAATGCCAGGGATTCGGCCAGATTGTAATACGATCACATTCGAACCTCTGATATTGATTAGCTTGAATACATCCTCAGATAAAGGGAATGTTCATCAACATGCATTTTTTGATATACTTATACAAGATATCCTGTGGGAAAGAAGCAATGGTACAAAATCCTGTCTGAGAATTATGCAGCTCAATATGAGAATGAAATATCCGTGGAAAAACCCACCAATATTCTTTAGTTATTTTATTAACAATCTGATTGTTAATGCTTGTTCAGGATCAACTAATTAAAAACTGACTGATGCTGATAAGCTGATTATATTAGCGACCAAATCATCAGCATTAATTCTTTTGCCGGTAATATTCTGGAACTCTACGGCAACTGAAAAGCCATGTTTAACGGGAAATGTTAAATTGCCATAGATAACACTGTTTTTCTCTAATGAGCCATCCGCTAAACCTTCCGTAGTATTCTGATCAAAACCATAACCTACGACAACACGCATCCAATCAGTAACCTGTGAACGTGCATTAAACCACAAGCCAATACTCTCCTTATTAACGAGACTGGCTTTCCCTGCTACATCTTTAAATGAATAATTACCGGCAATGTTAAATAAATTAGCATTATTAAGGTTAGTCCCTATATTGAATTCACCTGATAATGCAAAATACTTATGTACCGGTGCATTAAAATCTATGCCTATTCCGGTTGTAGTAGCGGTATAATCAGATGGTAAAATCCAGGTACTATCTTGTATTACGATATTGGAGCCTTTTTTTTCAAGAAATCCTGCCTGAACATAGGATACGCCAATAGTATATTTTTTATAAATCAATCCGGATACCCTGGCCTGTATCATCGGAATGCCGGAGAGGTTGTCTTTTCCCAGGCCCTCATTGTCTCTTGCTCCTTCGCCCACTGATGCCTGTATCATCGGAACAAAATCGCCTAAATCATATTTATAGCTCATTTGGATTTGCGCTCTACGAAAGCCCCTGTTACCGGCAAACCACATATTTCCATTCGTATTGTTGGTAAAAGCGTTATTGGGGGAAAAAAGGTCCCATTGCTGTCCTAAACGGGCTTCGAAACCTCCTTTGGAAACGGATGCATAACCGAGCCGGATGCGGGGTTTTCCGTTTGCATCAAATGCATTTGTGAAAAAATCCATCTCAATAAGACCTCCTGCTTTGATCTTCTCGCCGACACTACCACGAAGTCCAAGACGCGAGTGTTGCGCAGTAAAACCTATTGCACTCTGTTCACCGCCTGTGGCTAACTGAGGGGCAGCAAGACTCAGGACACCAAACGAAGTCACCTCGGCAGTGGAATAAAACATATCTCCTTTTACAAATCCATAAGGGATCAGGACCAACTTCTTGTCACCCTCTTTTTCTTTATCCTGCGCATTTATAACAGGGGTAATGAATATCATCACCAAAACCATTAGAAGTAACCGTTTTGTTGTCATCTTTTTGGAAATTAATGGTTAATACTTATCTTCAGACTTTTGGTTATTCAGGCAAACTTAATGGATTATGATAAACCTGCAATGAAAAAAAAATCTTTTTATTATAGTTTTCTTAAACAAAATGTTGAGCTAAAAAACGATCATCATCTTCTCTGTCACATTGCCTTGTTTCGCGCTTTTTCACAAAACTGTCGTAGTCTTCCTTAAGATTTATATTCTGATACCAGTCATCCTCTTTGAACTCAGTAAACGTAACCCTGGTGTAATCGAATAGTTCTATTATTCTGCGTTTATTATTACCCAACACCTTACGTGCAAATCCTGCTACAGATTTCCTGTATATGGCGTATAAAGGCTCGTACTTATCAGTTTCGCTGACCGGCATTACAATGTCGGCATCAGAAGCCAGATTTATCATTCTTCTTATAAGCTTAATGTTCATCTCTGGTATATCGCAGGCTGTTATGAAATTCAATTCACTATCTGAAGCATCAAGACATGATAAAATACCCATAAGAGGGCCTTTACCTGCTTCAATGTCCGGTACTACCCGCAGATGGAGGAAGGAATATTTCTCCGGATCATTGGCACCGATCAGAACTTCATCAAAATGTCCTTTCAGTTGATTTGATATATGTTCTATCAATGGTATGCCATTCACAGGCAATAAACTTTTGTCTTCACCACCCATCCTTGTGCTTTTACCACCTGCCAGGATGATTGCAGTGGCATTCTCCCGTATTTGCCAACTGTTATCACGTATATATATCCTCTCGGGAGAGAAATTCCAATTCATTTCCAGGAAATCTATCACCTTGTCTGCATAGTCGATTACCTCGGCACAGCTCTCCTTTATCCGTTTCTCCCTGACATTTTTTATAACCAGAAAAAGCCCGGGATCAACAACTTTTCTTACAGAGTTTGATTCACAGACTACAAGCGTATCATCCGGAACAAGTTTTATAAATGCATTTATCCCCTCTTCCAGTGCATGCTGATTCACTTTCAACATAAAAACTTTTATCGCACCTGCCGCAAGCATCCTGGATGTGTCTTTGCCCGGTAAAATCTGATTCTCTTCAATGATCTCGAAATTTTTTTTCAGGGAGGTGCAAACCCCGCAACCTTTCCCGCCCCTGGGGCAGTTACCCTCATCGGGGTCTATGGTAACCACCTTAACTCCATATATTTTATTGGTTTTTGCGTACCGCTCTATCAACCGGCACGCAAATTCAGTCTTACCGGTGTTTCTGCCAGTGGAACCAATTATAATGAAGTCAGGCCGTTGTATCATGAGTTACTATATATCCAGGAATGGCTGATAATGACCATTTATAGGATACTTTTCTTTTGCTGACAGTGCATGATGAGTTGACTTGTAAACCTATTAAATCAAAGTATTATAAAATGAATATGGGGCTGCTTTTTTTATTGGCAGCCCCTTATTAGTTCTCAGAAAGATGGTTATTCTGCAATACCGGGAAGTTCTTTTTTATAGCATGAATAATATACTACACCAATAAATATCATACCTCCCACTATATTCCCAAGTGTAACAGGAGCGAGATTCCATGTTAAAAACTCACCCCATGAAACATTAGCTCCGCTAAAAATACCAGCAGGAATGAAATACATATTGGCTACACTATGTTCGAATCCTGAAGAAACGAAGGCCATGATCGGGAACCATATTCCAAAGAACTTTCCAATCATACTTTTTGATGAGAAAGCAAGGATTATGGCAGTATTAACAAGCAAGTTACAGGCTATGGCTTTCATAAAAGCTGACCATAATCCTGTGGCACCTGCTGCCTTATAACCTAATACTTTGGCTTCAGCGATCTTTACGGCACTTTCTCCAAAAACTGTAAGGGATTGCATACCTGTTGCAGGATCCAGTTTTGCGAACGGACCAACATTCATCAGGTAGGCCCAGAATACTGAACCGATAAAATTGGCAATGTAGACAATAAGCCATACCCAAAGTACTTTCGACCATGTAATTTGCTTGTGCATAGCAGACATGGGCAGAAGCATTGTATCACCAGTAAAAAGAGACATTCCGGTTAGCACGATCGCGATGAGTCCTACGGGGAAGACTGATCCCAGAACTAGTTGTTTGATGCCGGCAGTTTCAATTCCTGTTGCACATACTGTTGCAAGAGCACCTCCAACAGCAATGAACAAACCTGCCATAAATCCTCTTAATAACAAATTCTTAATATTCAAATTTGCTTTGTACGATCCGGCATTAATACAGCCCAATACAATTTCGCTTGGTTTGTTTGACATAATTCAATCTCCTTTTGGTTTTGTTTGTTGATGAATAAAGGTTATAAATTATTGAGAAGGTTATTTTACTAATTCTTCAAATTCTTTTCTGAATTTGTTGATCATGGTTTTTATCGGGGATGAATATGCTTCACCTGTCGGGCAAAGTGTGTTGCCCTTAATATTGTTACAGAGCCATAAAACTTTATCAATATCTCCGGATTCGCCTTTGCCGTCTATGATTTTTTTAAGAATACTGAGCATCATGCTGGAACCCTGCCTGCATGGTGTACACTGTCCGCACGACTCATGGTTATAGAACTGCATGGTACGGACAGCTATCTCCGGGATGGAGAACTCATCGCTGATAACCATTACACCACCGGACCCCAGGGATGTTCCGTAGTCGAAACATGATTCATAATCCATCTTCAATCCGGGACCTTTTTTAAGCTCTTCAGTTGTTAGCAGAGGTACAGAAAGTCCCCCTACAATAACGCCTGTCATCTTACCCTTTATACCTCCGGCCATCTCAATAAGCTTGCTGAAAGGGATCCCCATCGGACACTCGTAAACACCAGGTTTATTCACGCAACCTGAAACACCGAACAGTTTAAATCCGTACCCCCCTTCGGAACCCCATTGTTTAAAGGCGTTGGCTCCGTTTTGAATAATATAGGGTACGCTTGCAAGTGTCTCAACATTGTTCACGATGGTCGGACAATGATACAATCCTTCCACTGCGGGAAATGGTGGCTTCATCCTGGGAAAACCTCTCTTGCCTTCAATAGACTCTATAAGGGCTGTTTCTTCGCCACAGACGTATGAACCGGCACCCTGGTGAACAATGATGTCATCCATGTGCTTCAACTGTCCATCAGCCGTTGCCTCTGCAATAGCTTTCTCCAATATCTCTGCAATCCATGAAAATTCACCACGGATATAGATAAAAGCAAGTTTACACCCTAATGCATAAGCAGTAATCGCCATTCCCTCAACAAGAAGGTGTGGGTCATAGGCAAGAATCTGCCTGTCTTTGAAAGTACCCGGCTCACCTTCATCTGCATTACAGATAAGATACACCGGCTTATCCGTGTTTTTGGGAAGGAAACCCCATTTTATCCCTGTCGGGAAACCTGCACCACCCCTCCCACGCAACTGAGAATCCTTTACCTCCTGAATGATTTCTTCAGGTTTCATCTTTAAAGCTTTGGCAAGTGTCTTATACCCGCCGAGCTCCTTATAAATCTTGATTGAAGTGGCATTTTCAACACCACGGTTTTTCAACAGAACATTGCACAACGATTCGTAATGATATTCCACCGGCAGGTCAGGCATTATTCCGTTGCGCAATGAATCGATCAGAAGATCAACTTTCTTCCGGGTCATCAATTCATAATAAACGTCGTTAACCTGAACCACCGGACAAGTGCCACAAGAGGCAAGACATTCAACCTTAGAAAGGGTAAAAAGTCCGTCAGGAGTTGTTTCTCCGTGCTTAATGCCTAACTTTTCACTCAAGTAATTGTAAATATCCAAAGCCCCCATCAGGGTTGCAGGAATATTGGTGTCAACCTGAAGATGGTATTTCCCAATCCCTTTTTCAACATTGAACATTGAATAATAGGTTGCAACACCAAATGCTCTTGAAAGCGGTATACCAATGATGTCGGCAATTTCCGCAACATCCTCCTTTGACAGGTTGTTTCCATTTGCTTTCTGAACAAGCATCAGGGCAGGCATCAGGGCAGATTCCTTCTGCGGATATCTGCCCATGATCTTTTCTATTCTTTTTATTAATTCCTTCTTCATTTACCTGGGGATTATTATTAGCAACACTCTTCAATCTTCTCGACCTTAACGGCACAAACCTTATATTCCGGGATCTTTGCTACAGGGTCAAGAGCATCATTGGTTAAAATATTGGCAGCAGTTTCTGCAAAATGGAAGGGTATAAAGACTATCCCCTTTTTGATCTTTGTGGTTACCAGAGCAGTGATCTCAATAGTGCCACGACGTGATGAGACCTTTACTTTTTCGCCGTTCTTAATATTGAGTGCTTTGGCATCAGTAGCGTTTATTTCAATCATCCCGGATGGAACGATACCATTCAACACCTTTGAGCGCCTTGTCATTGACCCGGTATGATAATGCTGCAATAACCGTCCTGTGGTAAGGACCAGCGGATAATCCGTATCTGCATATTCGGACGGCGGCTTGTATTCAATAGGTTTAAGCAGCCCTTTGCCACGGGCAAACTTTCCAATATGCAGTATGGGTGTCCCGGGGTGTTCTTCAGTCGGACATGGCCATCTGAGGCCTGCGCTGTTCCTTATCCTCTCATAAGAAATGCCGGCATAAGAGGGAGTCAGTTTTCGTATCTCGTCATATAATTCATCAACAGTTTCCGGGAAGTCTTCACAACCCATCCTCTTAGCTATGGCTGCAATAATTTCATGATCACTTTTCGCACCCGCAGGGCCTATGAGCGCCTTGTTTGTAAACTGAACCCTTCGCTCAGTATTGGTGATTGTACCGTACTTCTCAGCAAATGCAAAAGCCGGTAAGACAACATCGGCTATCTGGGCAGTTTCCGTCAGGAAGATGTCCTGAACAACCATGAAATCGAGCTTCTGCATCTGCTTCTTTGCATGATTCTGATTTGGGTCAGACATCATGGGATTTTCTCCGACAATATAAAGAGCCTTGATGGAATCACCTGCATTCTGGACCATTGTGGTAACAGTCTGCCCGACCTTGTCATCCATTTCCTCAGGCTTCTTTCCCCAGGCTTCAGCAAATTTCTTGCGTGCATCCTCATTTACAACAGGCTGATAACCTGTGAATACGTTTGGTAATCCACCCATATCACATGCTCCCTGCACGTTGTTCTGGCCACGAAGCGGATTAACACCGGTACCGGGCAGTCCGTAATTGCCTAATATCATCTGCAGATTTGCTACTGCCATTACATTGTCAACCCCATGTGAGTGCTGTGTAATACCCATTGCATAAAAGACAGCACCCCGTCCGGATGTGGCATAAAGCTTTGCAGCCTCATACAACTGCTCCTTAGGAATACCGCTTATCTCCTCAACCTTCCCGGGTGTGTAAAAATCAAGGCTCTGGAGGTATTCATCCCATCCTTCACACCTCTCTTCAATAAATGCCTTGTTGTGCCAGTTGTTTTTTACGATAATATGCTGAAGGCCCATTAAAAGGGCGTTGTCTGAACCGGGGTTCTGCTTCATGTGGATGTCAGCATATTTTGAAAGGCCGATGTCACGGGGATCAACAACAATAAGCTTAACCCCCTTCTGCATTACAGCCTTTTTGATCATACCTCCGAAAACCGGATGGTTCCAGGTTGTGTTCGTGCCAATAATAAAAATAATGTCTGAATCTTCAGTTTCCTGCATGCTATTGGTCATTGCACCTGAACCTAACGTGATTGCCAGTCCCGCAACCGTAGAGCTATGTCACAGTCGGGCGCAATGGTCGATGTTGTTGTTGCCAACAACCCCCCTTGCGAACCTCATTAGTGCATAATTCTCTTCGTTTGATATTCTGGCGGAGGTAAAGAAACCTATCGATCCCGCACCATGCTCTGCCCTGATGGTGCTGAATTTTTCGGCTACGAGATCCAGCGCCTCATCCCAGCCCGCTTTCTCCAGCTTCCCGTTTTTCCTGATCAATGGTGAATCCAACCTGTCTTCACGATTCAGGAAGTCAAAACCAAAACGCCCCTTGACACATAACATTCCCTTATTGGCATAACCTTCCCAGTTCTCCTCTGTTCCCATGGAGTATACATACCTGTTGTCCTTTGTGAACATATCCACAGAACATCCAACCCCACAGTAGGTGCAGATAACCTTTGTCTTTTCAAGCTCCCAGTATGGACCCATACCTTTGGCGTTTTTGAAGGTAAGTGCCCCTACCGGACATACCTGTACACATTCACCGCACTGCACACATGATGACTCTCCCATCGGTTTGTCATCGTCACAGATTACCCGGATGTGATCCGAACGCCAGCCGAAATCAAGAACCTCATGCATCACATTGTTGTTGCAAGCGCGGATGCACCTTCCACATTCAATGCATTTCCCCGGTTCCCTGATAATCCCCTCTGATGAAACATCCAAAGGAATCTTGTCGTGATCAACCAACACCCCCGGCCTCTCTATGCCAAGATGATAGGCCATGTCCTGTAATTCACAATGACCATTCTTCTCACATGCAATACAGTTATGTTCACCATTTGACAAATGAAGCTCAACGATCATTTTTCTGATCTCAATGATCTGGTCGGTACGGGTTTTTACCACCATACCATCCTTGACCTCCAGGGCGCAACTCTCTTTCAATCCCCGTAAACCCTCAACCTCAACAAGGCATGCACGACATTTGCCTGCTTTCCCTGTCCTGGCATGATAACAAAGAGTAGGTATGTAGATGTTGTTCTCACGGGCAACATCCAACACAGTCTTTCCCTGTCTGGCCTCCAGCATTTTGCCATTAATATTAACCTTGACTGTATTTTCCATAAAAATTGATTTTGGTTTTATTGGTTGTCGAATTTATCGTATAAAAGCCTCAGCGCATCATTCAGATCCTCAAAAACCACAAAATGATTTTTGCACCCCTTTCGCGAACAGACATGCACCTTGCCACCTATGTTGATATTCAAATCCACCAATGATGCATCACAAAGCTTGCATCTTATGTCGCTGTTAAGACTCTTATTGCAATGAGGGCAGAAAAATTTAACCGGTTCATCATCTGCAATCTCAATATTGCTTTTATGGGTAAAACAGTTGTATATTGGGCATAACCATAGAACCCCTCGCTCCTTTTCAGTTTCAATGTTAATTCTTATTCCCGGTTTTCCTTTCAGGATGGTACTGTCATCCATTAGGGAGGTTTTGCAATGCGGGCATTTTACTGAAAGTACAATAGTGGGTTCCATGATGTTATGAATTTGTTGATTAAGTTCTGCCACTGATGAACCGTATGGGTACAATGAGCAAAATTAGAAAACAAAACAAAAAAAACCCAAAATTAGTAATGATTGGCACTCAGGACAGCTTATTTAAAATCATTCCTAATATGATGCAAAATGTATCGCCCCGGAATTTGATTGTTATGATACATTTTTTTATTTTTGTCCCAATATCTAACTCTTCGTTTATTTATTTGAATGACTTATCAATCAAGAGTTTCTTAACCAAAAATAACAACAACATGAACAATGCGGATTATCACAGGATACTAAAAATGGCGATCCAAAACGAAATAGAGGCTTATGAATTCTATCTCAGTGCTTCCCTGAAAGCCAAGTCAGATAATCTCAAAGGAACTTTTCGTGAACTTGCCGAAGAGGAGTTGAACCATAAGCGGACACTCGAAGGATTTGTCATGAACGAGTCGTTGAAATTAAACTTCAAAGCCAGTACCTCAGACTATAAGATTGCTGAATCAACAGAGCTCCCACCTCTCACTTCCGATATGTCGTTTGCAGAAGGAATTGCCCTGGCTATGAAAAAGGAGGAGGAGGCAATGTTGATGTATCAGGGATTTGCTGATGCCATCGAAAATCAGAATGAAAAGGAGGTATTTCTTCAGCTTGCAATAATGGAACAAGGGCATAAAGTGCGCCTTGAAAATATTTATACCAATGCTGCATATACTGAAGTCTGGTAGGTTGAACAAGGAAATCCTGGATTTTTTACACGGCTGCCAACAAGTATGTATTCATACAATAACCTTAATGATAAATATTTAAATAATAAATCCAAATAAAATATAGCATGGAAAATACAAAAAAAATCCTTCTTGTTGACGATGATGAAGATATCCTGCTCACCCTTAAGACCATTCTTACATCAAAAGGTTATCAGGTCATAACTGCCTGCAACAGTAAAGAGGGTATTGAAATGCTCAGGAATGAAAAGCCGGATCTTGCCATTCTTGACGTTATGATGACAACACCTTACGAAGGTTTTGAACTTGCAAGGCAGATGCTCTCCAGTGATGAGTTCAAAGATATCCCTTTCCTTATTCAGTCATCAATTGATATTCTTATGACCTCCAAATCAAGTGTACAGGAGATGGCAAGAGAATATCGCAAAAATCCCGATTTCAAAGATTTAAGGGTAATACTGGTAAAAAATGTGGTAGACAATACAGCCGGTATTGATTACATGGACGAACAAGGAAATTCACACTGGTTTCCTGTAAAGGGTTTTGTCAGGAAACCTATTGATGCTGAGAAAATTCTATATGAAATTGAAAAACATATCGGATAATAATTCCGTATGGCAGGAAAACGGGCATGGAACTTTTTTCCATGCCATGTTTTTTTCAGGATTTATCGTTATCAGGTAATAATGTCACGATTGAAAGCCATAATAGTTGTACTGCTGAACTTAAAGCTGTTTATACCATTTTTCATCACCAAACCTCCGGGAAAAGCTACCGGGCTGGACCTTCCACTAATACAGTGTAAATGCACAACGGACGACTATCGGGTAACCCAATTCCAATCCTGAAACTATACAAACCGGTACACAATTTATCATCACTTTTGCACGATAGATCTGACAAATATTATTATAAACCCCGAGTATATGAACAAGTTAAAACTTCTTGTCGTTGACGATGAACCCGGGATAATCTCGAGCATCGTGAGGGCCCTTCGGAATTATTCCGTAAGCTACCCATTCATGGAAGAGGACTTCACGTATGATATCCTTGAGGCAGGTACCGGTGAAAAAGCCATCGAAATCATCGACAGCACAAATATCGACATTGTCCTGCTGGACAATAAACTTCCGGGGATCCAGGGTATTGAGGTTCTTGAATACATCAAAAACAAAGACTACGATATTGCAGTAACCATGATCACATCTTACGCATCACTGGAACTGGCAATAAAAGCTACAAATCAGGGAGCATATAACTTTGTTCCGAAACCATTCACCCCACAGGAACTGAAGACATCCGTTGAAAACATCACCAAACATCTTTATCTGCGCCGGATGACCCGCCGCATGAAGGAGGAGGGAAAGAGTGTTCGCTTTCAGTTCCTTTCGGTACTGTCTCATGAATTGAAATCACCGATAAATGCCGTTGAAGGATACCTGAAAATAATGAAAGACAAACAGGTCGGCAATCAGATTGATGATTACATGGAGATGATAGAAAGGTCTATTGAAAGGATCAAGGGGATGCGTGGCCTCATTCTCGATCTGCTTGACCTTACGCGCATGGAGTCAGGCGTTAAAAAACGAGACATCCATCCTGTTGATCTTGTGGATATTGCACGGAATGTTGCCGATACTGTTGAACCCCTGGCAATTCAACATAATATCACAGTAACCCTCGAAGGTGATGAGAGCATTATTATAAATGCCGACCAAAATGAAATGGAGATCATCTTCAATAACCTTGTTTCAAATGCTGTAAAATATAACAAGGAGAACGGAAGCGTATTTATAGACCTGAGAAAAAGCAATGGATCTGTAACGATCACTGTTGAGGATACAGGTATAGGTATGACACAGGAGGAAATGGGAATGTTGATGCAGGATTTTGTAAGGATCAGGAACCAGAAGACAAAGCATATTACCGGAAGTGGATTAGGACTGTCTATTGCTAAAAAGATGGTTGAATTGTACAAAGGAACCATTACGGTGGAGAGTAAACCGGACATAGGGACAACCTTCAGGGTCGAGATTCCTTTGAAGCCATGATCATCCACTTTTTCGATTGATTCAAAGCAGGGCAATCAATACCAACAGGTAACTGAAGTTCAGGAGTTTGATTTTATAACAAATAGTCGGGATCCCTAGATCCCCATGTAACCGGCAATTTCAATTGTCACATTTCCGGCACCTTGTTTCAGTTCAGGATATTTTCAATGTTTTTCTACAGGCTTATAGGGCAAATGTGAGTCATGCAGAATAATTTTTAATTTGCCTTCCCTGTTTTTCGTGTATGCAAATGAATATTCTGCTTTCACATCATCCCCTTCCTTTGCAGGTGTGAAATAATAGTTGCCCATTGCAACAGCCATATTGCCAATGCTTCTTATTCCAATATTTTCCCAGCGGACCTTACTCCAGGGTTTTATGGCAAACCCATGGTCTTCGGGGTAATGTTCATCCCCACTAATAAAATAGGACAACGCTCCGTCAAACTCAGTTCGAAATTGCTTCTCCGACACAAGCGTCGGCTTAAACAAAACACTACTTTCCTGATAATTGTAAAATACATTAATGAATTCGACAGCAGTTGATTTGTAATCGCCATTTTCAGCATAAACCTTTCCGATTTTTACAACACCTTCTCCCCATGCCTGCTGTATGTCAAATATTTCCTGCTCAGTGATAACAGAAGTTGTCATTTGGATATCTTTTATGATGGTTGAATCTCTATGAACTATAGTGAGCACAAAGGTAAGCTTTATTGCTGAAAGAGGGGTTATTACTCCTGACGGAGTCCCATCTGACATCAGCGGGCTGGCTGTCAGCAAAGACTAATTCTATATGTCTGTATATATTTCTGTTAGAAAGGTAAAAAGTATGAAAGATGGTACACTGAATCCATTACACCAAAAAATGCTTACCTTTGAAGCACATCAATCCGCTTCCACCATGAAACCGATGCTTCTTTTACCGGTACTGCTGTTCACCATTACCGCCACCAAAGCACAGAAGGTGTACACGGTGGATTACCAGAGTCAGGCGGATGTGAAAGTGTTTGTGGTGCAATATGAAAGCTAGTGTGACCTGAAGGTGTACAAGGTGAAATTCCAAAGTCAGGCAGGTCAGAACAATGGCAAATGGTATTTCGTTGATTATGCGAGCCAGGCAAAGAAAAAAATCTACTTCGTGGATTACGAAAGCCAAGCCGACCTGAAAATCTACTTTGTGGAGTATGAATCACAGGCAGGATGGCGGAACCAGAATAAAAAGCATATGATGTACTAACGGTTGATCTCACATAACCACAAGAAACAAGCATACGGGTATGGCACCCGTAACGGTCAACAATATGTCGCTGCTGTTTTCATACCTGCCCCGGTACAGGTGCTTACCATCATAAGTGTACAGAATGTCAGAAGTGTTGGCATATCTTCCCTTATAGAAATGCTTGCCATCGAAGGTGCACAGGATATCGGATTGGCGGTATGTTTTTGTTGCCGATTTCGAAGCACTTACCTGTCAAGATACATGAAAGTTTATTAGATGAAGAAATACTGAAACACGCACTTTCCCGGCAATAAAATATACCGCCTGTTACCGCCTAGTGTTCTGTCTTCCAGTCTTGTAAGCCATTGTCGTTTTTCAGTTTTCGTGTCATTTTCACATTCTACTTCTCTGTCTGGGTCGGCTTGTGTGTCAGCGTTTTTTATTTTTTTAAGTGTCGGCAAATTTTATAAAACAATTTTTCTTGGTGCGTTGGCTTTGCAAGCTCTTTGACAAAGCTTTGGTTGAAGCGTTGGCTCGTAGGGCTTTGGCAATGTGCTTGCAAATGCGTTGGCTAAATTATAAAATTGTTGAAAACTTTTTCCTGATAAATAGAAATAATAAAACAAAACAGTATATTTTTGTCAAATATTGACAAGTCGTATTTTTGCAATATGAATAAATTTAAGTCAGAATTAGGCCAATATCTAAGAGAGTTAAGAAAACAAAGAGAAGAAACACTTCATCAGGTGTCAAAAGGGACTGATATTGATTCTCCGATGCTCAGTAAAATTGAAAGAGGAGAACGATTACCTACAAGTGAACAGTTAAAACGATTAGCCAAGTTTTACAAAGTGTCAGAAGCAAGTTTGAAAGTAAAGCATACTGCCGAAAAGATTTTGAAAGAGTATGGTGTAAACAAAACTACTTACGATGCGATTCAACTTGTCAATGAACAATTAACTATTTACGCTAAAAAATCAAAGGAGAAATAATTGTGAAACAGAAGATCAAAAGTCTTATTGCATACTTCATTGGAAGTTTAAGTCCGATGGAAAAGAAAATTCCTGTGCAGGACTTGAGCATCTTTTTTTCTGTTTTAATTGCAACTTTCACTTTGAGAAATAAGCAAATCAATGCTGGCAAAGTGAAAATCTCTTTTGCTGATTATCATTCTGAATTCAAAACAGAAATCCAACTTGTTAAACAAAGATTTCCAGAACTGTTTGAAATTTTTCTTGTAATAGAATCTCAACTTCAAACTGAACTGCTTTCTTCTGTTTTTGAAAAATTGAAAGTTGCATTTGAAAAAATAGATGATGATATTGATGATATTATTTCTTGGTCTTACCAATTCTTAAAAAAGGATTTAGAGAAATCTGCATTCAAAAGAATCGGAAAAGACAATGCAAAAATTGAAGATTCAGATTTACTTTTTACCACTCAGTTTTTTACTGATAAATACATGGTGAAATATTTAGTTAATGAATCATTGTCAGGCTTTGATAAATCCGATATTCAAAAAATTGTTGTTATTGATTCTGCTTCAGGTGGTGGTAATTTCCTGAATTATTCTTTTGAACACCTTTACAACCTTTACAAAAGGTCAAAACTGAATTGGACAAGCCAAAAGATTGTTGACACGATTTTGAATAGTTCAATTGTCGGTTATGATTTGGATTCAAATCTTTCTAAAATTGCCTCACTGTCATTGTTTGTCAAAGCTTGCGGATTTGCAGTTCCATGCAAATCAACTCCCATTAAAATTTTTGGTGGAGTTGTAAATGACAAATTGGGTTTCATAAATCCTCACGTTACATCAAATGCAATTGGCAGAGCAACTTTTAAAACTGAATTAGAAAAGCTCGATAAAGAAAAAAAAATAAAAGTATTTGTAACCAATCCTCCATTTATGGGCAAACGGGATATGGACACTTCACTGAAAAATTATTTGCTTGCAAACTATCCCGAAAGTAAAGGTGATTTGTGCGCGTCATTCATTCAACGTACTATTCAGTTGATGAATGAGAAAGATGTATTGGGTGTTGTGTCGCAAAACAACTGGATGTATTTATCTTCACTCAAAGATTTCAGAAAAATATTTTTAGCAAAGCAAACAATGAAAGAGTGCATTGATTTAGGAAGCAATGCTTTTGAAGATATTAACGGAGAGAAAACAAATGTTGCTTTATGTGTAATTGGAAACTCTGCAATAAAAACTACAAGGTTTTACAATTTGAAATTCAAAAATATTGCAGAGAAAATAAGTTTGGTAACAAATAAAAATATTTCTACTGAACTGACTTTTGAGTTGAACCAAAATCAGTTTTTGAAAAACAGTCACCTTGAATTCAACTATCAATTAGAACATCGTTTTGAAAACATTCAAGAGCTTCAACTTTACTCTGAGTTTGCAAATCCGATGCAAGGAACTTCAACAGGAAATAATACTGAGTTTGTAAAATTTGCTTGGGAAGTAAACGGAAGCCCCGATTGGAAATTGGTTAGCAAAGGCGGTGGTTTCAGCAAATGGGCTGGCTTGAATTATTACAAAGTGCATTGGGGTGAAAATGCAGAAATCATAAAAGCAAATAAGGGAAGTGCATTAAGGAACATTGATAAAATACCAACAACACAACTCGTTTACAGTGATACTGGAACTTTGGGCTTAAATGTCAGAGTGCTGAAAGAGAATCAAGTTTTTATTGCATCAGGTCCAGGCATTCAGGTTTTAAAAGGTGATAAGTATGCTCACCTTGCTTTTCTGAATTCAAGGATTGCAACTTTCCTTTTGAAACTTATCAATCCTAAGTTTACAATCAGTGCTGGCTACATTTCTAAAATTCCTGTCGCTCAAAATATTTTGGATTCAAAGTTCATTGCAGAGAAAAGTAAAGAATGCCTAGAGTTGAAAGAAAAATATCTGCAAAAGAAATTACCAAACTTTGAGTTTAAACACTTCAATTATTCGGCAATCAAAAACCTTGATTTGTTTCTTGAAAGGTTAATTATTGAAGATATTGAAAACGATTATCAACGGCTTTTCTTAGAATCAAAAATTGAACTTGAAATCAGAAAGCAATACAATTTCAATTCAAAAGAATTACAGGAAGTGAAAAGCGTTGTCGGTGAATCTCCTTTCTTCAACAAGAAAGAATATTTGAAGGTAAATTCAAAGCAACTGGATTTACTACTCTTTGGAAGTATAGATCTGAATTGCTTGTCAACAAGTAGGGCAATAAATGGTTATTCTGTTGGTAGCGAAAGTGTTTTTGAAAATTTGTCGTACAAACTTGATGTAAACCCTAAACCACTTTTTGATTTTGTAAAAATGAATGTTTTTGATTTAAAAAACACAAAGTCAAAATATTTTAATGACTTATTGCACAAAATTATTTTGTATGAGTTGGGTGTAAATCAAATTTCATTTTACAAGTTTGAGGTTTTTGACTTGTCAAAGTTGATTGAATCAATTAGAGCAAAATATGTTTTCCTGAATGAGCAAACTGATTTGCCTGAACGAATAATTTCAATTCTTCAAGTTCACCACAAGAGAAGTTTCTTCAACAAACCTTTGGTTTTTTATTCCAAAGAATTTTTAACAGTCGGGCAAGTTTACAATGGATAAGGCGTTAGAGATATACAGCTATATTCTGAAAGAACATCTTTCGGAGTGCTTTGCAAACCAGCAAAACATCAATCCTGTTGAACTTAATAAAGAAAGGTTCAAAGTGAAAGCAGTTTATACTGCTGCAATTATTTTTTTGAAGAATAATTCTAAAAGAGAAGATTGCAAAATTATTTCTGCAACTAATCACTGGCTGAAAAATTCATTCTCTGTTGAAAATTTGTTTACATCTATCATTGACAACACAAATGAGGGATTAACAAAATTGGTTGATGATAACCTTTGCAATTTAATAGGTGCTGAATCAATTGATGTTACTACACTTTATGAAACTTTGTTGGGTATTGAAACAGGAAATGAAAGTAACGGCACAGAAATTTCAACGTCAAAGAATTACAGAAATAAGTTAGGTAGCTACTACACACCTGCAAACTTTGCAAAGTCCGTTACTAGAAAAACTATTGATACTTTTTTTGAATTGAATTTTGGAAGTATCAGCAAAGAATTTCTAAAAGAAATTACTTCAATAAGTTTTGCAGACTTCTCTTGTGGTGGTGGTAATTTTATTATTGCAGTCATTGAATACTTTGAAAACCTGTTTTCGAAATGGAATATTGAGGAAAAACATAAATTGGAATTGCTGAAAGCAATTGCTTTAAATATTTCTGCCTTTGATGTGGATTGCTTTGCTTTGGAAGTTGCTAAACTAAATTTGCTTTTACGAATTAAGCAACCGATTCTCTACAATAGTTTGAGTGAGAAATTTATTCATGCAAACTTTTTATTGCAGTCTGATTTTGCAATTGATGAATCAAAAAAAGTTGATTTTTTTTCTAGCGGATTCATTTACCATGAGCAACTCAGTTTGAGCAAAGACAAATTGAAAAACTATGATGTTGTATTAGGAAATCCACCTTGGGAGAAAATAAGGTTTGAGGAAAAAAAGTTTTATGCTCTCTACTCAAATGCAATTGCTGATAATCATTTCAAGTCAAGTAGAATCAGTGAGATTGCAGAAACAGAATTGAGCAATATTCAATTGGCTCAATATTCAAATGAGTTCAAACATGAAATTGAAAAAGCCAAATCAGATTTAAAGAAGAATTCTTTTTTCGCTTTGTCAAACAATGGTGAGTTGAATACTTATGCTTTATTTACCGATGCTGCTTTGAAATTAAAAACCAAAAGAGGGGTTGTCGGTTTGGTGTTGAAAAGTGCAGTCGTAACAAGTCAAGTCAATCAAAATCTTTTTAAGTATCTTACAAGAGAAAGTTTTGTCGTTGCGATTTATGATTTTATTAACCGCAAAAAGATTTTCAATATTGATAGCAGAGAACGGTTTTGCTTTTTGCTGTTAGGTAATTCCAAGAGTGAAAAGTTTCATGTTTCAATGAACCTCAGTGAAATTTCGGAAATTGAAAAAGCTAAATCAGAAATTGAATTAACTTACGAAAGTTTGAAGTTGCTAAATCCATTTACTGGAATGCTTCCAAACTTCTCAAACAAAAGAGAAGCGGATTTTCTTTTAAGAGTTTCTTATGACTTCCCGTTTTTTAAAAATGCTTATGAGAATGTGAGATTCGGAAGAATCGTTCACCTGACAAATCATGCAGAGTTTATCACAAAGAAAAAATCAGAAGATAATCTACCAATTTATGAAGGAAAATTCTTCAATCAGTTCGACGGAAAGTTTTCAGGATTCAATGGAGTAGCAGACGAATTGAGATACGGCAACAAATCTTCTTCTGTCAATATTGATGATTCAAAGAAAAAGATTGCAAATTATTTTCCTGAATCAAGATTTTTTATCAATACTGAAAAATGGCTACAACTTTCCAAAAATCACAATGAAAAGTTTATGCTGGCTTGGAGAAGTTTAACTTCTGCAACTAATACTCGAACCTGCATTGCAACTGTGTTACCTTTTATCCCTGCATCGCAATCAGTTCAGTTCTTAACTACAAACCAAAATGACTTGCTGTATTTGTCAGGGCTTTTTAATTCGGTGGTATTTGATTTTATCTTGAAGAAAAAACTAAGTGGAATTGATTTAACTCAGTCGGTAATAAATCAAATGCCAGTTCCGAACATTGAGCAAACCAGGAGCAAAATAAATTTTAATGGTGTCGAAGCCACCATTAAACATCATATTTCCTTGCTTGTGTATTCTCTTTTAAAAAATGATGTTCGTTTAAATTCTCTTTTTGAGAATTCGGAATTACAAAATGAAACCAGAATCGAAAGCAAATTTGAAACTATCAGAAAGATTGATTTGCTTTTTATGGCTCTTTACAAGTTGGCTGAAGAAGAAGTTGAACTGGTACTTGTTGAATTCAGCAAGCAATATTCAAAAGCGGATTTGAGTTGGTTTAAAAGCGAACTACAAATGTTACTCGGCAATTATACCGTAAGCCCTGCCATTGCCACTGCCGCCTTTAGCCCAGTCGGCTGAGTTTTCAATTAGCCTTGGCATGTCGTCTTGCTCTAAAATTTCAAGTCGGAAGTTTGTTTCATCAATCCTAGTAAATAGCAAAATCTTTTGCTGAAAGCCACCATTTTGCCCAAGACTCGGAATTGAAAATGTTGTCAATTTTTCTCCTTCTGTCGTTTCACCGTTTAAACGTATTCTCCAATTACTTTTCCGCCCTGAACCAAACCGGTGCCACTTCCTGAAATAAAATGATGCCACCAA
>CAZZBS010000012.1:0-75534 GCA_964652685.1 uncultured Lentimicrobiaceae bacterium | reverse complement strand
TGGATGTCAGCACCCTGGCCGCCGGCGTGTACTACTACTTCGCCGAGTACAACGGGCAGCGCCTGACGAAGAAGTTGGTCATCAGTCGATAGACGATAACAGATTGTAACCAGTCATGTCCACAAGCCAGACCGGGATGATAAAATTGAATCCCGGTATGGCTTATGGTCTAAAATAATGATAGATGAGAGTAGTATATATAATTAGTATCATAATATGGGCACAATGTGTCTCTGTGAATGCCCGATCGACTTCACCACAGATTTGGTTTAAAAGTACTGAGCATGATTACGATGACACTTTCAAGGTGCAACTCGGTAATCTGCTGTTTGACCGTGTCCAGCTACAATTTTTAAAGATGCAATTCAATGAAGTCAGGACCGATACAATCAGATTTATCAACATCAGCAAAAAAGATATTCTGATCACCATCGGGGAGACTGCTCCCCCTGTTTCAGTCATTCTTTCATCTGATAAGATTCAATCAGGGCAGCAGGGGTATGCAGTGATCAGCTGCAATGCTTCATTTCTGAATGAATCCGGAACAAGTGACGAAAGAATCATATTGAAAACCAATGATCTATCAGAACCACAAAAGATCATTCAGGTAATATCTTCCATGGATGATCAGTCCCGACAACGATATCTAAAGAGGCAGTATCCCCATCGCTCTGGCAGCCTTATGATGACGAAAAACCGGATTCATTTTCCAACTATCCTGAATACCCAGGCGCTTTCCGATTCAATTCAGATTTATAACAATAGTAAAAAGGCGATCCAAATAGATATAGAAAAGCCTGCTGATCATCTCTCTGCTTCCATCGGCTCAAATATAATTCTACCGGAGCAAACCATTGCATTGGTAATAACCTTCGATGCCACCAAAGTAAAAAGCTTCGGCTTTGTAGCCAATCACAGGCTTCAACTTCATACAACTGATTCTGTTGAATCCTTGAAAATCATATATGTTACCGCAAATGTGAAGGAGGATTTCTCGGAATTAACACCTGCAGACCAGCAGAACGCACCTGTCATAGAATTTGACAACAAGGTATTTGACTTCGGCAAGATGACGTCAGGCAGTGCCGTTCATCACAGTTTCACTTTCAGAAATACCGGCAAGAGTGACCTGATCATTCGCAGAGTAAGCCCAAGTTGCGGTTGTACGGTAACTACAACGGGTAAAACGGTACTTAAACCTGGAGAGACAAGCAGCATAGATGTTGTTTTTAACACCCAGGGACGGAAAGGGATCCAGTTAAAGAGTCTGACAGTGATAGCCAATGACCCTCAAAATCCTGAAAGTATTTTACATGTGAAAGGTGTACTTGAATAAAAAAGAAACAACAGGCGGTGGATGCAATCCGGTAAATGTGCTCCACAATCCTGCAAATTATTGAGATTATAATGATGAAAAAAACAGCACCGTTTCTGATCCTTGCAATCGTTATTCATGGAATGTTTGCCTCAACTGTTTTTGCCCAGATGCCGCGGATTTCATCTTTGCCGGATGATAGTTTTACCGTTGCGGATGGCCACCTCAGGTTCGTACCCTGGTACAATGCATACATGAAAATGGGGCTGAACGAAGTGCGTTCAGATACCCTATTTGTATTCAATGACTGGGGTAGCAGTATGCAGCTCGAATTTAGGAACCTCCCTTCATTTCTGTCGGTCAAACCATCTACTGCCCTGTTGGCTCCGAAAGAAAAAGGATATCTTGTGATTACGTATGACGCATCCAAAAGGGCTGATATTGATCTGGTAACAGATAGAATTGAGTTCATGACCAATGATACATTGTTCCCTGTGAAAAGTCTGGATTTTATTGTTGTAATTGCGGAAGACTTCAGTGATCTTACCCGAAAACAATTACGGAAGGCTCCCGTTGCTTATCTTGATAAGGACTTCCACGATTTTGGCGAAGTGAAACAGGGGACCCTGGTGCAATATGATGTGCTGATTGGAAATAAAGGTAAAAGCCCATTACATATCCAGAAAATAAGGGGTACCTGCGGATGCACTGTGGGTAATCCCGAAAAATGGATTCTGCAACCTGGTGAAAGAAGCATGATCCCGCTAACATTCAATACATTTGGACGCTCTGGGCATCACACCAAAACCGTTACCATCATCACCAATGATCCTGTGAATACCTGTCTGATCTTTAATTTGAAGGGGATCATCACAGAGTAATAGGAGCCACCCATCGTTTGTTATCCGGACTTTCAGGCGTATCTGTTCAGGAAGCTATAATAAGGTGTTCAGATACCCGGTGATCGTCGTTTCATGACTGTCAAAGGATGTTATTATAATCCCAATTGACATAGTTTCAGTATATATGATTTTCATGGAGAAATATCATGGATGAATGGTTTTCGTCATATAAAAAAATATAAATATTATATATAACATCATAATATTTGTATAATAAAAAATTAACAGAATCGATACGGGAAAATTAACAAAAAAAACATAGATTTCTGTTGGTCTTATAAGAATGATGTTCTATCTTTGAATTTGTTTTTAGATCCAATGCGGATGGATTATTTTCATGAAGTATTACAGATAAAACCATAACCGAATGGCAAAGATTTACCTTTCCTTCAAGATTATTGTCATTGGCCTTCTGCTTTCTTTGGCTGATAACAGCAATGCCTGCCCTTACATCATCAAGTTGTATGACTCATATGGTGATGGATGGAATGGCGGTTACATTAATATTGCCGTGAATGGGGTGACCATTGCGACCAATATCACCCTGGCCAATGGCACTGGACCTTACGAGTACACATTGAATCTTGCCCATGGAGATGTTGTCTCGACGGTCTATGTACCCGGGAGTTGGGCTTATGAGAATTATTATGAAGTATATGACCATTATAATCAGTTTGTGGTGCGGGATGGCTGTACAGATGGCACATGCCAGCCACAAGGAGGTTATCTTTTTACAGCGGTCTGTCCGGCCAAGGATGTGGGAATGGAACACCTCCTTTCACCCATAACGGATTGTTCCCTTTCATCTTCCGAACCTGTGACCATAGTGTTCAGGAACTATGGCATCCAGGTACTTGACACTTTTTATGTCTCGTGGTCGGCCAATGGTGGTTCCACGTTTTCAAGTGATACAATCTTTCAAACCTTGTTGCCGGGTGATTCCATGGTTTTTACTTTTGTTCAGACGGCCAATATGGCAATCGCCGGTGATTATGATTTCATCTTAACGGTAACTACACCGGGTGATCAGTATACAGGCAATGATACATTACAGGTTTTGATCAGGAGCCTCATGCTGTTGGGTACCTTTCCCTACCTCCAGGATTTTGAATCGGGCAATGGCGGCTGGTTTCAGGGAGGGACGAATTCAAGCTGGGCACTGGGCGTCCCTGATGGCCCTGTCATCGATTCTGCTGCTTCAGATAGCACTGCCTGGGTGACCAATCTTACCGGCCCTTACAACAACAATGAAGCAAGTTGGGTGATGAGCCCGTGCTTCGACTTTACCGGGCTTACCAATGTTGTTTTCGAAATGAAAGTCTGGTATGAGACCTATACATGGGAAGACGGAGCAGCGGTTCAATATACAACCGACGGCACCAACTGGACTACACTTGGCACTGTTAACGACCCTGATAACTGGTATAATAACAGTTGGATAAACGGTCTGATGAATGGTTTTGGAAGCTCAGAGGGATGGCATGGGAATTCAGGCGGGTGGATCACAGTACGCCATTTTTTGCCACCGGCATTAGCCGGTAATCCTCACGTGAGGTTCAGGGTTATTTTTGGCTCGACGCAATACCATTACGGCAACTATGACGGTGTTGCTTTTGATGACGTGCACATCTACCAGCCACCCCCAATGACAGTAGCATCTGTCGATGCATACCAGGCCAGTACCGATGTGGTTGGTAAAGGGACGTTGAACAGGGAAATACTTTTTATGAGCATTGAAACCCTTAGTTCAACCAATCCCCTTCTTGTCAGTGACATCCGGTTCAATACCACGGGAACCACCAACAGCAATGATATAGCAATGGCCAGGGTGTTCTATACAAACGATCTTATGGGATGGTCCCAGTATGGTCAGGATGTGCAACCCTTAAGCCCGTTTGGTTTCCAGGATAGCCTTTTCCTTGTGGAGGGGGATAATTATTTAGTGTTGGTTTATGATGTAGCCGTGAATGCAACCACAGGGAATTACCTTGATGCGGTGATTGATTCAATCCTGATTGGCGGTGTCTGGTATGTTCCGACGAATAATAACCCGGCCGGTAACAGGCAGATCCTGCCCGCCATGAACGGAACCTATGTGGTCAATCAACTTGGGGGGGCAGATTACACAAGCCTGGTGGATGCTGCGTACGATCTGGAAATGCGTGGCGTAAACGGTCCGGTGATCATCGACATGGTACCTGGAGTTTACAATGAGAAAGTCACCTTTAAAACTGTTTTTGGTGCATCTCCTGTCAATACCATCACGATCAAATCAACGACAAATGACAGTACTGACGTTACCATTCAGGACAGTTCAATGTACGAGAATGAAAACTGGGTACTTCACTTTCAGAACACCTCCCACTTTATTGTGAAACATATCCATGTGAAACCTTTAGGAACCGAATACGGGCGTGCCATCTATCTCGAAGGTGAAACAGATAATATGAAATTTCTCAATAATTACCTGGAAGGTAATGCAAATGTTCAATATGTTGATGACTGGCTTGCCATTTTCTACGGACAGGATAGAACAGATGAACTGGTAATCCAGAACAACCTCCTGACCAATGGCTCGTATGGTATTGTACTGTTTTCGTGGGGTATGAGCCCTTCCGACATGACCAATATCTCCAATAATCATCTGGTAAATCAATACGGGTATGGCATTCAGATCGAATACCAGGATCGGCCGGTCATCCACAAGAACCTGATTGAATCAGGATTGAATTATAATTATTACTATGGTATAAGTGCGTATGACCTGATGGATACATTTAGAATTACCAGCAATACCATCCATTTGAATACCTCAGGAAGAGGTATGTACCTGAGCTGGTGCGTGGGGGATACCAGTTATCCCGGATTGGTTGCAAACAATTTTGTGACCGGAGAGTCCGTCTCCTTGAATTACGATTTAATGGGGATTTACGTCAACTCTGTAACTAATACAAGCATCGTTTTCAACAGTGTCAACATATATGGATTAAACGCTTCCGGTACTTATTCTTTATATCTTTCAGGAACACAGAGCAATGTGGGGATATACAACAATGTCTTATCGAACCGTACAGGAAATGGATTGATTGTTAATATAAATGATCTGACTGGGATCAGCAGCGATTACAACCATTTTTACAAAACTACGGGTGGTTTTGGGAGGTATGCAGGAATAACCACTTCCGACCTTGCCAGCTGGCAGGCAGGAACGGGTTTGGATGTCACTTCCGGTTTCGGAGATCCTTTTTTCTATACCAATACCAACCTGCATAGTTTTTCCCCAATGCTGAATGGCCATGCTATTCCTGTTACAGGGATTATGTATGATATTGATGGGGATCTTCGCCATGCACTTACTCCGGATATAGGGGCGGATGAATTTGACCTGCCTTCTCAGGAGGCTTCTTTGGAGGGATTCCTCTCCCCGTTAGGCGGATGTGGTTTAGGTAATGAAAATGTAAGTGTCAGGATAGCCAATAATGGAACAGCAGTGATAAGTGGAGGTTTGACCGCCTATTATCAGGTCCAGGGCGGTGCACTGATCAGCCAGGCCGTACCAGGCACTATCCAACCAGGAGATACCATTACCTTTACCTTTTCAACCCAGGCCAATCTCAGCGCAATAGCTGCAGACACAACTTTTGAGTTTACGGGATTCATCCATCTAACCGGAGATCCTGTTCCATACAATGATACGGGTTATACAACAGCCTGGTCAGGATATGTCCCTCCGGCACCGGTGCCAAATCATACCACCATTAACTATGGCAACAGCGCAGTATTATCTGCCTCCGGATCCGGTTTTAAAAAGTGGTATCTCACACCCTGGGATACGCTTGATATCCATTCCGGTGACACCCTCATTACAGGTCCTTTATATGATACGACCTCCTATTATGTAGAATCCTATGCCACATTGCCTGGTTCTGGAGGAGGCAACCTGGCGCTGAATGCCCAGGCTTCACATTCGGGTGGAGGATCAGGAAGCTATGGACCGGGGAATTATAATGATAATTTTATTCCAGCCTACGGTTATACACCATGGGGATGGGTTACAACAAACGGTTGGATCGAATATACCTGGCCTGATCCGGTTGCTTTCTCGTCCGTAAAGTTTTATAAGGATGACAGGCCTATGTCATCCTGCATTTTTCAATACTGGGATGGATCATCCTTTGTAGATTTTTATTACTATAACAGCAGTACCATCAATGATTCAGTTTCTTTCCCGTTGGTCACAACAACCCAGCTTCGATTTTACAATATTGCAGGTAACAGTAATCCCAATTTCAGGGAAATCCAGGTGTTTGGCCCCGCTTTCACCGGTTGCCCAAGCAACCGTGTTGCAGTGTTTGCCTACGTGACTGCTTACCCGGCCATTGATGCAGGTATCACTGCTATCGTTCAACCATCAGGACCTGTACCCGAAGGAACCACCCAGGATCTTAAGGTGATGCTTAGAAACTATGGCCTTAATACACTGCAAAATGTTACCATCGCCTGGAAACTGAACAATGTGCTGCAAACCCCTTTTCCATGGACAGGTAGCCTTCCTCACGGAGATTCAACCCTGGTTACGATCGCTTCCCCCACCTTCCAGCCAGGTGATAATTGTATTAAGGTATGGACCCATGCTCCTAACGGGATGCCGGATAATTTTAACCTGAACGATACATCCTACCAGTGTTTTAAAGGTTGCTTATCGGGTACCTATACCATTGGCCCTGCCACCTCAGGTACCTTTGACTTCAATACCTTTACCGCCGCAGTCAATGCATTGGCAAACAGTGGCATTTGTAATCCTGTAATATTCGATGTCTATCCCGGTACCTATACTGAACAGGTCGTGATACCAGCCATCCCGGGTGCCGATACCAATAATACCATTACATTCAGAGGAGTAAACCACGACAGCACAGAGGTGATCCTCCAATATGCCGCAACCTCTTCCGGTACCAACTATGTTGTCAAATTCAATATGGGATCTTATTTTATATTCAGGCATATAACAATGAAAGCTACCGGTACCTCCTACGGCTGTGTGGTTGAATTCGCTGATGCTGCCCATTACAATACCATTACAAACTGTGTAATATCAACACACCTCACCTCAACCTCAAGCAACTTTATAGGGATCTACAGCTCAACCTATTTGCCAAGCAATCATGTCACGATCAGCAACAATGTTATTGAGGGTGGGTATTATAGTATTTACTGGTATGGATCTTCAACCTATACAAAGACCGACTTCACTGTTAAAGGAAATATCCTCAGGGATTTCTATTATAGTGGTATTTATTGCTATTATACCAATGAGGTCTATTTCGAATCGAATCAGATCATCAACCGTAACGGGTCCTCTACCTTATATCCCATCTACTTATCATATAGCTATTCATCAGGCATAATATCAAAGAATCAAATTATATCAAACAACTCAGGCACCTATTATGGAGTTTATCTATATTACTGTCATGGGAACGCCCTGAATCCTTTTCTTATTTCCAATAATTTCATCAGTCAGGAAGGAAATCCCACTGGAACCGTTTATGGAATCTATTCCTACAATTCGATCCATAATCACTTCTATCACAACAGTATCAGCATTTTTGGCGGCTCTGCCACATCAGGCCGGGCTTTTTATTTGTCTTCCGGAAACTCCAACAGGATCGTGAACAATATTTTCAGCAATTTCAATTCGGGTTATGCTTATTATATCAATTCAACCAGCTCTGTGGTGACCAGCGATTACAACGATTATTATACAACGGGTATGAATCTTGCCTACTGGGGAATGACTCATCAGACGCTGGCCAGTTTACAATCATACAATTTCAAAGACCAGAATTCACTGAATATTCAACCCCCTTTCACCTCCTTACACAATCTGGCACTGACCAACACCTTCCTTTCCGGTAAAGCTACACCTTTAGCCTCTGTGCCGGATGATATCTTTGGACATCCGCGTACAGCCACGCCTACCATCGGAGCCCATGAGATACCGTTAATTCCCAATGATGCAGGTGTCCTTGCTTTTATATTACCGGATGGTTTAACAACCTACACTGAATTTGATCCTGTTCCGGTCCAGGTTGTATTGATGAATTTTGGAACAAATACCCTGTATACAATTCCCGTAAGTTACCAGGTCAATCAGACGGCCCCTGTCAGCGCTGTATACAACGGGATATTACCTCCCCTGGGTACCGATACGATGAGTATGCCATCCTTCATTACACCGGCTGGCAATTCAACCCTTTGTGCCTATACAACCCTCGCAGGAGATTCCAATACTTTTAATGATACAACCTGCATCAACCATTATGCACAGTCCAATATTGACGGTGAACTTGTGCATATCTTACCGTTTGCTGAGGGATGCGGGCTCGGTTCAGATACGGTCAGCATTGCCATTGCCAATGTTGCTATTGCCATGATACCGGGGGGATTTACAGCATCTTACCAGCGGCAGGGTTTGTCTGTTGTGACAGAAACCATTAACACTGCGATCCAGCCTGGTGATACCCTTATCTATTCTTTCAATGCATTGGTTGACCTATCAGCGCCTGTTGATACAACCTGGCAGTTAACCTCCTGGATCAGTATACCCAATGATAATCAAGCACAAAATGATTCTGCGGTATCCGGAATTCTTTCTCTTGCCATCCCTTCCCTGCCCACTCCGACCTCGCCTGTCACCATTTCTTTCGGATCCAGTGCTGTTCTGGATGCCAATACCATTCTTTATACAGAATGGTTTGCAGATGCCACCAGCATAACACCCCTGGCATCCGGCAGCATCTTCCAGACACCTCTTTTATATGATACAACGGTTTATTATGTCGCCCAATACTTTGGAATGCCTCAGCAGCACTTTATCATTGGAACAGGCACGACGCAGAATAGCTCTACTTCCTACCCAACTCCTTATGGGAATTGGTATTGGGGCAATAAGGAACAATACCTTGTCCGGGCATCGGAACTGTTTGCTGCTGGTTTGCAATCAGGTGATATCGATGGTCTGGCTTTCAATGTCATTTCTCCGAATGGTGTCGGAATGCAAAACTTTACGATCCAGATGGGGCATACCACCCAAACGGAGATGACGGGCAATTTCATCTCAACAGGATTGACCACCGTATATACAACACCTGTTTACGCTGATGTTGCCGGGTGGAATGATCACCCGTTCCAGACACCATTTCAGTGGGATGGGACCAGCAACATCGTGATCGATGTATGTTTCAACAACAGCAGCTACACTGCTAATGCTGTGGTTTCCCTTGCCCAACCGGGTTTCAATGCAACAGTGCAGACACATGGCGATGTTTCCGGTATATGCAATTATACGTCAGGCAGTGTGTACAATCTGAGGCCGGTGATCAGGTTGACAGGTAATGCCATCGGCTGTAGCAGCCTGCGTGCACCCATTGTTGTCAATGTGATCAATATACCCCCGCTTGGGAAGCCAAAGGTGAATCCTTTGTCGATGCTGGTACCGGTAAACGGATGCAATAACACCGAAACACGGAATATCGTGGTGAAAAATATAGGGAACGCCGCATTACAATATACTACGTTCGGAGGTCCCCATGACATAGATACCACCTCCACAAAGTATTACAACAGCTCGACCTACCCGGATACCACCACCCATGTTTTAAATACAATTCCTCCCTCTATTGACTCTCTCTTCCTGGAAATCACCCTGAATGGTGCTTACAGCGCTGCCAATGCTTATGCAACCCTGATCATTGAAGGAGTCAATCTTGGTATCATTCCCGACGGCAATATTGCCAATGGACAGGATATAACCGTTGCTTATGCATTTGGAGGTGCCCAGCTTTCCAACTGGGTCCAGGATGGAGAACTCTATGTCCGGATCGGTAACTCTGCCCTTGTCTATCCCTGGTATGGTACAAGGATGCATAAAGTGAGGGCCTATACCAAACCTGCAACCTGGATCAGCATGTCAGAAACTACAGGATCCATTACTGTTGGCGATTCACTGAGCATACCGGTTCAGTTTGCAGCCACAGGCCTGACGGCAGGCACCTATTACGCAAGTATCCCCCTTGCATTTAACCATCCGGGATACCCCTTTGTGAAAATACCCGTTTACATGATATTGACAGGGAGTCCTGACATCTATTCAGATCCATGCCTGGTATTTACCCCTATCTTCCAGTACAATACCATTACAGATTCGGTCATGTTGTACAACCTGGGATGTGATACTCTGATTATAAGCAACATCCTCAATTCAGATACTACCTTTACCCCCCATTATCTCCAGGCTGTCATTCCACCGTTCGATTCTTTATGGCTGCAGGTGGACTTCTCACCATTGGCACAGCAAACCTATCTTGACACCCTGGTTGTCAAGAGCAACGACAATGACCATTTTATTTGTCTCAATGGTGTTGGATTAAGTCCCCCGGTGATCATTCTCAGTACCGATTCCCTTGATGCTGTTATTACCGGCTGTGATGACACTTTGTTGATACCCATTACCATTAGCAACGCCGGGAATGCCCCTCTGATCTGGCAGGCCATTTCCGGCATGTCCATAGCTGATCATTTCGACAGCGGACTAAACACGAATCTATGGCAGTCTACAACAGGGATCCTGTCAGGTTCATGTGGTAGTTATTCTGCACCTAATGCCCTTTATTTTAACAGCAGCGGAACCCGGGAGGCTATCACGCAACCTCTGAATCTGCTGGGAGGAGGTGACATGGAATTCTACCTGAAGATCGGAAACGGTTCATCACCATGTGAAACAGCGGATTATGGTGAGGATATCAAACTTCAGTACAGCATCAATGGTGGTGCAACCTGGCAGGATATCAATACCTATTACACGGGTAGTTATAACAGTTTTACCCAGATCATTGAAACAGTACCTAATCCTGCAAAAACCGCTTCAACCTTGTTGAGATGGTGGCAGCCAAGTCATAGCGGTAGCGGATATGACAACTGGTCCATTGACAATGTCTCGGTCAGCAATGCCATGCATTTTGTGGAAATAATCCCCGACACAGGTACGGTAGCCCCACTCGGGCAACAAGCTGTCCAGTTGAAGTTAGATGCACATAACCTTCTCTCAGGTCAATACTCCGGTAATATTGTCTTCCTCTCCAATGATCCGCTAACACCTGTGAAAATGCTTCCGTTAAGCATAGAACTGATCGGAGCACCTGACCTGAATATCCAGCCAATTACCTGCCTTGATATGGATTCTACCATGAAAGGTGGCATTTCTTCCAAGACATTCATGGTATATAATGATGGGTGCGATACCCTTAAGGTCACATCCCTTACGACATCCACACCTCATTTTAGTTCCACAACACCCGATCTGTTGATCAATCCATTCGAAAATGTTCAGGTGACTGTACTCTTCCATCCGCAAACCACCGGATTGCTATATGATACGGTGACCCTTATCAGCAACGACGGGATACATCATCTGTGTCTTACCGGAGTCGGAATTCCAGCACCCGAAATGGTGCTCAGCCATCACAGTCTTACCGCTAATATTCTGAATTGTAATGACTCGATGATCATACCTGTTACCATAACCAATCCCGGTCAGGTCGATCTTCACTGGAATATTGCAAACATCACAGGTGCTTCCTCAACAGTCGGTAGTAGCATGGGTTTGAAAGTGGGTGTCTATAATTCAAATGTCATTACCAATCTGCTCAATACGACCCAGGACATTGAAGCAACCAGTATCAACACCATGGACTTCAATACCATCAGTCAGTACGATGTGATCATGAACATACGGGGTGGCAATATCAATCAGAATGATGTTCTTGCCTATATACAAGCCGGCGGTTCATGGATCGGAGAATGGTCCAGCAATGACCACCCATTTACCTGGGGTGCTGTCTCGGGAAATATACCTTACAGCGGTAACAGCGGAACCTATGGTGTGAATATTCTGGATCCAAACCATTACCTTGCTACGCATATCAACTGGGCCGCCATGCCTTATGGAGCCAATCCGGTCGATTACATGCGGGACCTTCGCAATCTCAATGATCCTCAGGCAAAGGTGATCGCTACCGCCAATCATTATTCCTACCCCAATAATCCCCTGCTGGTTGAAAAGGATTACGGATCAGGGAAAATCATCATCTTTAACTGGGATTACGATGATGATCCTGATTATAATGGTATCGTTTCGAATGCTATTTTTGAGGTGGTCAGATATGCCGGGATGAAAGCCAAATGGCTGACAGCAAGCCCTGATCAGGATACTGTCCCCCCTTCCGGTTTTACAACCATTAATGTGAAGTTCAATGCTTTGGGATTAAACAGCGGAACCTATACAGGTAAAATCCTGATCCATTCCAATGACCCTGTTCTTCCAGGTGATTCAATCCTGTGCACAATGATCGTGACAGGTGCACCTGATTTCAGGATGAGTTACCCGGTTGGGTGTATAGATTTTGACACTTTGATCCAGGGATTCTCAGCAACAGATACCATCCATATCTTTAATGATGGTTGTGATACACTTGATATTGTTAGCATCACCAATTCACTGGCACAATATATCCTTTCAGATACCTCCATAACACTTATGCCTGGCGATTCAGCGCAATTGACCATTACTTTTGTGCCTGATGCAGCACAAGTGTTCGATGATACAATACAATTTGTCACAAACGATGGCAACCATGAACTATGTATTACCGGTGTGGGTATTGATGCACCGATCATCAGTTATTCCCCAGCGTCATTGAGTCATTCTTTCCAGAACTGCATTGACTCCGTGACACTGCCTCTGACCATTTATAACACCGGGATTGGTGATCTCAGGTATAATATTGCCAACCTTTTCGGATCCTCCTTTGATCAAACCAGTACACAGTACTACACAACCTATGGGGCAACTACCCAGCATCATTTCCCCAATATGCCGGTTACCTGCGACTCATTGAAGGTCATTCTTACCATCAACGGTGACTTCGATGAAGCCTCTGAGAACTGCTCATGGTTTATTGAAGGGGTGAATATGGGCATTGTTCAGGACAACAATCTGGCTAACGGCACCGATATCGTGAATTCCTTCACATTCACAGGTTCTCAGATGTTGTCTTGGCTTTCCGACGGCGAACTG
This sequence comes from uncultured Lentimicrobiaceae bacterium, assembly GCA_964652685.1. Taxonomy (GTDB): domain Bacteria; phylum Bacteroidota; class Bacteroidia; order Bacteroidales; family SKPS01; genus SKPS01. Next base: position 62,180 of record CAZZBS010000012.1, on the reverse strand, counting down.
AACATCTCTGTCGTGAACAGCAGCTATGTCGACCATTGGTCTGGCCTCGTCAGCATGCACAAGGTTCAGGTGATCATCAGCGGTGTCCCATGGATTTCCGTGGACAAGGATACCGATACAGTGGTAACCGGCGATTCCTCCGTGGTAATGGTTACCATGAAAACTGCCGGCCTCAACAACGGTATATACAACACATCACTCAGGATTCTTTCCAACGATCCTGTAAATCAACAGATCAATATTCCCTGTTCTCTTACCATCAATGGAACTGCTGCGATATCCTTTTCTGATCCCTGCCTGCATTTTGGCACGGTGATGCAATATGCCATGAAGAAGGATACTTTGACCATCACCAACACAGGATGCCATACCCTTATTATTAACTCTATCTACAGCACTTTGAGCCATTTCTTATTGAGTTCTTCCTACCTGACGATTCCTCCCGGAAGCTCTGCAAATCTCATCGTTACATTCATGCCATCAGCGGTCGGCCAGTTTTCTGATAACGTATATTTTTCCACCAATATTGGTAGTTATACGGTATGTCTGACCGGAACCGGCGCCGACGCATCCATCCTGAATGTTCTTCCGGCATCGTTTAACAAGACAATCAGCGTGTGTAATGATACAATTACTGATATTCTGCAGGTTCAGAATCTCGGAACAGGTAATCTTACATATCAGGTTTTTGGTGGACGAGGATTGTCAGGTGACAGCACTGTCCTGGTGATTCGTGATGCGCATCCCTGGAGTGTGAACATTGAACAGTACCTCCAGAATCAATTTGGTGTCATTCCGGATGTTATTACCAGTAGTCAGGTAGCCGCTGCTAATTTTGGTATCTATGATGTAATTATTGTGGCAGGCGGTCAGTCAACCTCCTTTTACACTGCATTAAGTGCCCAGAATGTGAAGTTTACAAACTACCTGACCAGTGGAGGTATCGTCTTGTATATGCTCGCCAACTATTCGGTCAATACCTTTACCTTACCCGGCAGTGTAAACATGGTTTATGGAAATCCGGAAAATCAGAATCTGATCGTGGACGCATCCCACCCCATTGTACAGGGATTGACCAATCCCCTGAACGGTAGCAATGCCAACTCGAACTATCTGACCAACCTTCCGGCAAACGCTAAAGTGATCACGCAAACCAATGTTACCGCCGTTCCAACCACTGCGGAATACGAGGTAGGAAGCGGATTGGTTATAGCTACCGGTATGCTGTGGGAATACCATTCAACAATGCCTTCCTATAATATATCAACGATGATGCACAATGCACTTTCATACGCATTGGGTACCATAGGAACAAGTCCATCCTGGCTCAGCTTCGCCTATACTTCCGATACACTCTTTGGTATTTCCAGCACTACGGTGACAGTCAAGTTTAATTCTACAGGGACACCCAATGGCACCTACCATTCCAATATCATTGTGTACTCCAACGATCCCGTCAGTCCTCAGATGCTTGTTCCCTGCACCCTGGCCGTCAATGGTTCAGCCCACCTTATCACCAGTGCTAACTGCCTGTTGTTTGGTACTGTGATCCAGGGAGCTACTGAATACAGAACGCTGACTCTTTACAACACCGGTTGCGCTGACCTTAATGTTCTTTCAGTTCAGAGCCAAAGCAGTGAGTATGTTGCGGTTCCATTAACTGGCGTAGTGCCGGCAGGGGATTCACTGGCTATAGAGGTTGGGTTTACACCTACGGCCACCGGCCAACGTAACAGTACATTGAATATCCTTACAAACCTTGGTACAACACAAATCTGCCTCGAAGGATTTAGTATCAATCCACCCGTGATCAATGTAGCACCGGCATCTTATAATATTACGATTAACGATTGTAATGATACGGTAAGCCAGTTATTGAAACTTTATAACACCGGCCTCGGTGATGCGGTCTATCATATCCTTGGCCTCTATGGAACCGATATTGACAAAACCAGCAACATTCCGTTCATTACCGCCGGGGCTTTGACCACCCATACCTTCACCAATTTGCCCCCCAACATTGATACCTTATTACTGGAAGTGACCCTGAGTGGCGACTTTGATCAAGCTTTGGAATTTGCCACCTTGGTTATTGAAGGAACCACCATCAGCCAGCTCAATGACGGGAATCTTACCGCTGGAACCCCTTACACGAATTACTATGGATTTGGCGGAAGTCAGTTAAGTAATTGGCTGAGTGATGGTCAGCTTACGGTTACAATCCAGAATAATCCGACTGTGGATCACTGGACGGGTCTTAACAGTTACCATCAGGTTCGTCTCAGGGTGAATGGTAATCATTGGATTCACGTGGCTCCGTTAACCGATACCATCTCATCCAACGATTCCACGATACTGGGTATCGATTTCTTCTCCACCAATATGAGTGCAGGGACACATCTTTTTAACCTGTTGATCGGATCCAATGACCCGGGCAATGCACAGGTATCTATCCCTTGTACCCTTACTGTGAACGGAGATCCTGACATGGTGGTCGGACAGACCTGCCTGCATTTCGACAGCACGATGATTGGTGCGACAGACGTACAAAATCTAACAATAGCAAATACCGGGTGTGATACTTTAAAAATCACACAGATTTCCTCAACCCTTGGCACAGTAACACCTGCCGTTTCAGTGCTGGATATACTACCGGACGATACCATTACGATACCTGTGACTTTTACACCTGTGCTTCCCGGTTCCCTGACCGGTTCTCTGGTTATAAACTCTAATGCAGGCCAGGCAACACTTTGCCTTACTGCGACAGGAATTCCGGCACCATCCATCCAGGTTAATCAGGTCAATTTCATCTCCAACCTGGCATGCGTTATCTCCGAAACAAAATCGATGATAATCCATAATACTGGCCAGGCTCCTCTGACCTATCAACTGAATCCAACGGCAGGACCCTTCCTTGCCATTACCAATACCTCAGGTACCATCCAACCTGGTGATTCATCAATCCTGTTTTTCACGTTTGATAAAACCGGATTGCCGTTGGGTACCCATACAGCTGCCTTCACCCTGCAGTGCAACGATCCATTGAACCAGATGATAGCAGTCACCTGTACTTTGTATATTCCCAATATGCTGGTACCTGTTAACCTGGGCCCGGACATTGCGGTTTGTGCCAACCAGCAGGTTATTCTTGATGCAGGATCTGGTTATTCCTCCTACCTGTGGGATGATAATACAACCGATTCAATACGTCAGGTGTTCGCATCAGGGACATATTATGTAACTGTGGTTGACAGTAATGCCTGCCCATCTTCCGATACCATTAATGTGACATTTTATAGTCTGCCACTTGTCGATGCAGGTGCAGATACAAGCATCTGTGATGGGGAACCATTTGAAAGAGCCGGCATCATATCCGGAACAATCCAGAATAATAAGGTAGTACAGATAGGAACCAGCACCTCATTCACAGGGAACAGCGCCATCACGCCATTCACTACAGCCTATACAGCAATCCGCCGGCAGATCATTATCCAGAAGAATGAGATGGAACAAAAGGGATTCAAACGTGGAATAATCGAAACATTGGCTTTCAACCTGGGCTCTGTCGGTAATCCTGCCGTACTGAATGATTTCAATATCAGCATTGGCACAACAACCGCCACATCTCTTGTCGCTGGTTTTGTTGAAAATCTTACCAATGTTTATAGTAACGCCAGCCAGACACTGCAAATGGGCTGGTATGAATTCACCCTGCTGACACCTTACTTTTATGATGGAATGGACAATATTGTCATTGAGATCTGTTTCTCCAATAGTACATATAACTATAACAGCAGTGTCCAGTATCATAATGCTCAATTTTCTTCTGCATCCAGGTATGCCTATACGTATAATGCCAGTCAGAACGGTTGCAACCTTACAGGAGGGCATTCATCCGTTTACAGGCCTAATATCAGAATAGGCGGTACTGTTGACGAAGGGTTGTATACCTGGACCGGCCCCGGCAATTTTGTCAGCAATGAACCGGTATTGCGGATCAATGCTGTTGCTTCACAAAATGTAGGGTTCTACCATCTTACAGTTGACAATGGGATCGGGTGTACATCCTCTGATGTATTCAACCTTTCGATGTTACCACTACCCATTGTAAATGCAGGTTCCGATACCTTTGTTTTTGAAGGTGGATACTATCAGATGCAAGCTGCCGTGAGTGGAGGGGTGCCACCTTACAGCTATGCCTGGTCTCCCGCTGCTACACTGAATGATTCAACATTATTACAACCGGTTGCCTTACCGGTGGTAACAACTACCTATACTTTAAAAGCTACTGGCAGTAACGGATGTTCCGCATCCGATCAGATGAAGATCACAGTTATTCCCAGGTATAACATCTCCGGAGTCCTGACATACAACAATGCTGCCTATACGCCATTGACCAATTCCAGGGTCTATCTTTCGGACAACAGCAATACAATATTGGATTCGTTGATGACGGATGCCGGTGGCGCTTTTACCTTCTACCTGAGACCACCAGGTGTATACCGCCTGGCTGCATCGGTACCCAAACCCTGGGGTGGAGTTAATGCAACGGATGCATTGGTCGTTCAGCGGCATGTTATCAACCTCAATCCTTTGAGTGGACTCAGGTTAACCGGTGCCGATGTGAATAATTCACAAACCGTATCCAGTGTGGATGCCCTTCTGATACTCAGACGAACACTTGGGATGGATACGTCGTTTATCATTGGAGACTGGGTAATTGAAAATCCTGTCATTACAATCACCGACAATGATGTACAAAAGAGTTTCCAGGGACTGGCCAGTGGCGATGTCAATGGTTCCTATCAGCCACCCTTCCTACGACAGCATTCCCTTGTGGAAATATGCCAGGATGGTTATGTTGTCCCTGAGGAGGGTTTTGTTGAAATTCCGTTGCGGGCAGGTCAATGGGCTAACCTGGGTGCATTGACCCTTGTACTGGACGCACCGACAGACGGAGTGATCCTTGAAGCTGTTACATCACCCCTCGATGGACTCATGTATAATATCCATGATGGGAAATTGCGAATCGGTTGGAGTGATGAGCAAGGATATCTGTTAAGTCCAGGGGATGTTTTATTGACGCTGAAATTAGGTTTCGGACAGCAGTTACCCGAATCCTTCTGGCTAAGATCGGGGCCTGAGAGTGAGATGGCTGATGTTTACGCCAATGTGTTGGATCCGATGATATTGACAGCCCCCAGGTTATCTGACCCCGAAAATGAAAATGGATTGAAAACATGGAATGTACCCAATCCTTTCCGTGAAAGAACCACCATTTTCTGTATCGTTCCCTGTGAAGGAGATGTCGAAATGGAAGTGTTCGATATGTACGGCAGATCGATAACCCTCTTCCGAAGGGAAGGATTATCACAAGGTGAACATTCCTTCGATATTTCAGCACAAAATCTGTCAGCAGGCATCTATCATTACCGTATCACCCTGGATGCCAGGAAAAAGATGTACCGTGCCACCAATTCCATGATCATCACCAGGTGATAACCCGTTTATACTACAGGATTATGATTAGCAATAAGATGGTAGAAATAATAAAGATCAGATATATGAAACATTTTATCATGATTACCATTGCGCTCCTGCTGTTCATTGCACAAGGAGTGGCTCAGAGTATCAGTATTTCGCTTGATACACTAAAAACATACAGGAATGACAGCGTTACAATGCCTGTAAACATTGCTGGTTTCTCGAATATAGGTGCAATAACCATTTATATTCAATACGATACCAACAAGCTGGCATGGGGGCGTACGTTAAACTGGCATACCGGACTGAATGGAAATATCCCTTTGGGACATCAGAAAAACGGAATCATTGGGATATCCTGGATCGATGTGACAGGTGTAACCCTAACCGATGGAATCCTTTTCGAGATGAGATTCAAACATAAACAGGGACATGCGCTACTTACCATTGGAAATGGGACAGAGTTTGCAAATCCCAATGGGATTGTTCTCAGCCACACCTCCTCTAACGGGCTCATCTGGGAAGGATTGACATTGCATCCGGATACAAACCAGTATATGATATGCCTTGGCAGTAGCATTGAACTTAAACCCAAGCCTTACGGAGGATTTGGTACCCTCACATACAGTTGGGCATCAATCCCTCCTGGATTTACATCCACCTTATCAACGGTCACTGTTAATCCATCCGTAACCACAACCTATACGGTTTCTGTCACCGATGGGATTGACATGCAGGATACGAGTTTTACCGTCGGAATCCATCCCAATATTTCACCTGCAGCACCGATCAATATGCTGCCGGCTGACAGTGCAATCGATCTTTATAATCCATTCACCTTCTCATGGTCACCAAGCCTTCATGCAACCCTTTATGATCTTTACGTCTGGCCCTCATCTTCATCTGTCCCACCCCAGCCTACCAAAGGCAATATTAGTCAAATCAATTATCCGGTTAGTTTGTCATTGACACCTGGAACCTGGTATAATTGGAAAGTGGTGGCGAAGAATGATTGTTACAATACCTCCAGTGCCATTCAGCATTTTAAAACCCGGGCACTTCCTGATCTTCATGTAACCGCGGTGACAACATCAACCCCGATATCGGGGCAACCATTGACCGTTACATGGACAGTGACCAATGACGGTCAAGGTCCCACGACAACGCCAACCTGGGTCGACAGGATATGGATCGCTCCCGACTTTGATATCAGAATCGGAGAAACAGATGATATTCTTTTAGGCCAGTATAACAATGTATCTGCCCTTAATCCCGGAGCGAGCTACATCAATACACAGACCGTTCAGATACCGCCCAATCTCATGGGCCCATACTTTTTGTTTGTGCTTTCGGATATGATTGATGCGTATTTCTTATCAAATGTTGTCCCCAGTATACCCTATAATCCACCACCTTTTATAAGTGCCTCAGGCCAGCATGGAAGTGGTGTCGTTTCAGAGGTCCCAGGTTATGGAAACGATAATTTTTTCTACGTTCAACTGGTATTTCCTGTCCCACCTTTGGCCGATCTGGTAACCACCGACCTCATAACCCCTTCCGCAGTGTTTTCCGGACAGCCTGCAACCATCCGGTACACCGTGAAGAATAATGGGATTAACAACACGCCTTCAGGGCTCCAATGGTACGATAAAATCTGGCTTACAACCGATACGATCTTTAACCTTCAAACAGCTATATTGCTTGGAACGCGGAATCACCAGTCACCTTTGCTGCCAGACAGCACCTATATCGATTCACTTACGGTAAATATACCGAACAACATTTACGGTACTTACTACATCCTGGTTCAGAATGATGCCACCAATCAACTGTTTGAAAATATCGGTGAAGATAATAATTTCAGGTTCAGTGATCCGGTAACGGTATTTCTAACACCACCTGCAGACCTGATCGTCTCGTATATTACGATAACAGATTCTGCTTCCATCAGACAGTCAATCCCGGTTTCCTACTCAGTAATCAACCAGGGTGCTCAACCAACACCTGCCACAGGACACTGGGATGCTTTTTATTTGTCTACACTTGATACCTTTAATGTGCAGCATTCAATATTCCTTGGCCGCTACCGAAAAAATGCAAGCCTCAATATCGGAACATCTTACAACAATATATTCAATGTTACTATACCTGAAAGCGTAAATGGGAGCTATTATCTCTATGTCTTGACAGATCAGGTGAACGAAGTATTTGAACACACAACCGAAAATAACAATTCGAAAAGATCGGATCAGCCATTGACTGTATTACGGCCCGATTTTCTACCAACGGCAGTTACGGTTCCTTTGTTCGACAGTACGGGCGGCTCAGTTCCTTTGACCTGGCGCATCAACAACCCTGGCCCGGGTGATCATATCTCAGGGAAATATATCAATACACGGGTTTATATCTCTTCATTATCCACGTGGCTTCCGGATTCCATGACACCCGTTATCTCCTCTTCAAACACCACCCCGCCCATTCCATCCGGAGGATTTGTTGACATGACAGCAGGTTTTACTATTCCTGATGGGAAACCCGGTCCATTCTATGTTTATGTTTTTTGTGATCATGAAGGTAAAATACCTGAAACCAACGAGAATAACAACATCGCCAGAAGTACCCATGAAATCAATATTGAGAGACCGGACCTGATCGTTACCTCCGTTGACATTCCAGCGACCCTCGTATCAGGTGATAGTGCCCAGATTTCCTGGACATTGAAAAACAATGGAGCTGGACACATCGTCAATAAAGCTTGGAAGGACCGGATCTACATGTCGAGATATGCCACATTCCATGCTGATTCCATTCTGTATGTAGGAGAATTCAGTCACACAAACACAAATCTGAATAGTGGGCTATCACTTAGTAAATCAGTGAAATACATGATACCACATGGGCACAGTGGCACATGGTATTTTTATGTGGTGACAGATTATTATAATAACATCTATGAAAAAAACTTCGAACATAACAACAGAAGTGCTGCATCCAACCCGACAACGATGACCCTGGGACCATGGGCTGACTTGTCTATACAGAGTTTAATACTTCAGGATACTGCTACGCAGGGTGATGTGATTCCTGTTTCTTTTTCCATTAACAATACCGGAACAAAAACAGCCTATGTCCTGCATGGATGGATGGACAGGCTTTATCTTTCCAGCAGCCCTGTCTGGAATAGTAGCAACCTTACAAATCTGAATACACAACACTTCACGGCCGCCTTATTACCCGATTCTTCCTATACCGTTCAGGTAGGAGTAAATATTTCCTTGAATGTTGCAGAGGGCTTCTATTATCTCTATTTATTCACAGACTGTGAGAATCGCATCTATGAGTATATAAATGAATCGAACAATATATTGAGGAGTACTCCCATCTATATTCAAGCATATCCTCCCATTGACCTTACTACTACGGCCACAAGTGCACCATCAGCAGCCAATTCGGGAAATAGTATTATAGTATCCTGGAGTGTTCAGAATATCGGAGGAGGAACTACACTGGCAGCCAATTGGTATGATGGTATATACCTATCGCAGGATCCCGTATTCAGTTCTGCAACTGATGTTTTACTTACAGAAAAGAAACGGAATGGTCCGTTAGTTCCGGGAAACAGTTACTCGACAACCCAACAGGTAACCATCCCCAATGGTTATTCCGGAACGTGGTATATTCTTGTGGTGGCCGATCGGATGGATGTACATCACGATATTAACCGTCTCAATAATACAGGTACACCACAACCCATTGCGATAACGCTGACCCCTTCACCGGATCTGATCATAGCAGACTATTCCGCCCCTGTGTCAGCCGTTTCCGGTCAACCTGTAACGATCACCTGGAAGGTTTCAAATGCAGGTGCCGGTCCGACACTGAGCAGTGGGTGGATCGACAGGTTCTATATCTCTTCTGATTATGTCATTGATCAGAATGATAAAATCCTTGGAAGTAAAGCTTATACAGGATCTCTTGGATCCGGGATGTTCTATGCTGATACGGCTGAATTTTTTATTCCCTCCCTTGCAACGGGGAATTATATTCTGATCATCAAAACCGACAACAATAATGTTGAATATGAACATAATGCCGAAAACAACAATACGGTATCCGGTATGCTCTTCATTAATCAACCACCACCAGCCGATCTGCAGGTTACAGCCATTACCAAACCCGATTCAGCATTAGCGGGGGATCAGGTAACCATCGGATGGAGTGTTAAAAACTTCGGAAGCAATCCGGCTGCCGGATGGATGAAAGACAACATTTACCTTTCGCAGGATACGTCATGGGAGGTGACAGATCTTCTGATCGGTAGTGTTTTCAGTCAGATCAATATTCAACCTTTGTTTGAGCTCAACAGGTCGATCACCTTTCCTTTGCCAGGACTAACCCCTGGACATTATCATGTGATTGTTCGTACCGATGTCAGTAATAATATTAACGAAACCAGTGAAACAAACAACCAGAATGCAACACAAAATACATTGTTTATCGATGTGCCTGATCTTCCATTTGAGGTACTGACAAACGATACCCTGTTTAATATGACGGATATACATTACAGGATCATTGTTCCCGATTCTTTGATCGGTGAAAGTATGATCACTTTCCTGACAGGTGATTCTGCTCATGGAGTCAATGAATTGTATCTTACACACAATCAGATAAGTTCAAGGATCAGTTTTGACTATATGCACACGACTCCATACCAGGCAAACCAGGAGGTTCTCGTTCCAACGCTTGATTCTGGTGCATACTATCTGCTCGCATACGGTTATAATCCTGTACAGTCGTATCAGGAGATCAGTCTGCTTGCTGATATTCTTGAATTTGATATCAGACAGGTACATGATGATAAAGGTGGAAATACGGGCATGGCGACCCTACTTCTTCTCGGATCGAAGTTCGATTCCCTGATGACAGTTTATCTTGACAGCAATGGAATCATCATTCCTGCCACCGAACTGCATTTCATTGATATCACCAAATCACTGGTTACCTTTAACCTGGAGGGCGCCATGTTAGGGATGTATGATGTGGTTGCCATCAACAAGTCGGGTGACACGGCCATTGTTGAAGAGGGATTCAGGGTTATCCAGGGAGAGGCGCCTTTTCTGGGTGTAAATATCCTTCACCCTGCCAACAGCAGGCCGCACCGTATCTCGGCTTTCACCATTGAATTCGGCAATCTCGGTAATATTGACCTTATTGCGCCGGTATTAAAGGTAGAAAGTCTGGTAGGTGCACCCATTGCGTATGATCCGGGTGGTCTGTCAGCCAATAACACTGTCATGCTCGTACCCTTGTCCATTCCGGGTGAACCACCTGGTATCTTAAGGCCTGGTGTTTCCGGTAGTATCACGATTTACACCAAGTCAACCCATGGTCTGGGTTTTCTGATTACCCGGCAATAGTACCACAACGAATTGATCCAGACCAACAATCATTATGAAAATCAAAATAACCATAACGATGATCACAAGAAGCATCAAAATCAGCAGACCCTTAATGATCCTCTGTTTCATACTTCTCATGGGGCAGGTGATGAATGCCTATGGCCAGGCTGAAGCAGGGCCCGATACAACCATTTGCAAGGGTAACTGTGTGACGCTGGGAGGATCCATGGATCCTTCATGGTGTTTTCACTGGACACCCCATACAGGACTTTCGGATCCGTATGTCGCCAATCCTTCAGCATGCCCGTTGGTCACAACGGTTTATACTTTAACCGTTACAGGTCCGGAATTTAGCTGGACTTCAACGGATCAGGTGGAGGTTACGGTTGTTGTTATCTCTGATATCACCTTCTCGGTGGATCCATTACCCAGTGATGGTTCTTCCCAGTCGCAGGCCTCAGCAACGTCATCATCGGCCGGTACTATCATCTGGTCTATCGAAGGAAATAACCTGGGGGCAAGTATCAACTCATCAGGTCTGATCACAGCAGGTACACAGAGCGGTATGATTACAGTCAGGGCAAAGGATGCATTGAATCCTGACTGTTATGTGGAGGCAGCACTCTGTCTGGGAACCGGAGATGACTGCTGCCCTGAGTACACAGATGTCACAAAGGTTTTTGGGCCACTGTCGGTTACCATCCCTGGTGGGGTTTCTCCGGTAGGGCCTGCTGATCCGCAGGGCTATTGTACCTATCAGTGCAATGCAGCCATTAACTTTCAGATGGAAGGCGTATTCAATAAAACGTATGCTTTGCCCGGTGTCACAGTATCCTGGAAAGAGAAAACAACAGATCCATCATTATACAAAGATGTTACGTTGACCTGGAATGGCACCTATACAGCAGGCACCTTTGGCGTCATTGATGCAAGAATTACACAGGTATCCCTGACGGTTAACGCTTCGGGAGATCTTGGTGGATCCGTAACTTTCGAAGCATTTCTGAATGAAGACAAGAGCCTTGGTGGCATTGCGGTGTTGAAATCGGGTCTGAGCGGCTCTTTTACCTATACGTATACAACGGGTGGAGGCCCTGGTTCCCTTCTGAATGGTGCAGGTTTCTCAGGTGTGTGGAATTTTAACGGGATTTCCGGGTTTATGGTTCTCCTCAAGAAAGGCAATTCCATCATTGCTTCTGTTACGGTCGGCAGCTTTGATGCCAATGGTAATGTCAATAATGCAACCCTGACAGCTGTCACTCCCGCTGTATGGAACTCAAATAATTTTACCCTTGTACTTGATCAGCTTTCCCTGTCATTCAATTACAGTATTCCAAATAATGACATTGAATTCATTGGAGGGACGGGAACTGTCACGCTGGGAAACGTCACAAATGTTCAGGGGGTGATCACTTTATCTCTCACGTTCTCACCCAACAATGTTAACGCTTCTGTTTTACTCTCCAATGCCAGAGCGTTCAATTGTGAAATATCAGGAAGCCTTACAGCTGATTTTGATTACGAATTCAACCTCCAGTCCATTGCCGGCAATGATATTTCAGCCAAACACGACGAGTTCGAGCAACCTTTTCCAAACATTGATTTCGAGATCAAGGACGGAGAACTGGAAAAATTCAGTATTGGCAGTTTCCAGGTGAAATTTAAGAAAAAGATCACCTTTAACATGACCAATGCCAGTTACTCAAAGGCAGCAGGATATCTGTCATTCAGTGCAAAAGTGACTTTACCAACCATTGAAATGTCTGTGACGGATTTCAGGATCAGCACAGCAGGAACCGTTACATTAGGCAATCTTACCGCCAATATCAATCAGGCACCCGTCACGTTGAATATCAGTATTGGTTGGAGCACAGATCAGTTTCAGGGTAGTTTTTCGGGAACCTTTTCCGGTGGAATTGCCATCAATGGCAGTGTGATCATCGGAGCAACAGCAACATTTAATTATGGTCATTTTTCGATGCAGGTTGCGACACCTGGGATACCGCTCGGGACTTCCGGCCTGAAGGCTAAGTCGCTGGCCGGTGAATTTGGTTATAACTGGAAAGCGCCTGATGGGCCCGGTGCAAGCGGGGTACCCGAACAGGGTACCCTAACCATCGGTTTTGGGGTTGGTATAGCGGATATGGCTGATATTGTGCTTATTGAAGGGTATATAAGACTCACATTAGGAAGCGCGACACAGATATACCTGCAGGGTGATGTGAAAGTGACAGCCAACCCTCCCCATTATTTCCACGGCCAACTCGCCATATGGTATACCCTTGGCTCTACTTCTGTCAGCGGTACCATATCCTCTGCTATTAACTTCCCCGCTGCTACCGGAAATGTGGTTAAATTCAATACAGGGAATGTTGTGTTCAGTGTGAACAATAATAAATGGAGCGTTACAAGCCCGCCTATGAGTGGAAAGATATTCAACGAGATTGATGTGAATGCAGGGGTGGATGTGTGGGCATGGATTGCATCCCCCACTGCCATAACAGGTACCATCAGTGGCAGTATGAACTGGACATACAGTTTTTCATACGCCTATCCTTCCAATTTCAATCCCACCTCCTGTACCACTGCGGATGCGACAGACAACTGGGCAGGATTCGGGGCTTTAGGCACCCTTGATTTGAACCTCGGAGGCTCCATCAGCGCTCAGATGAATTCAGGGGGCATCGTCGGCGAGTTGACTGTCCAGGCTTCAGCCAACGCTACCCTCAGTATTAAATGGCCCTGTTTTATAACCTGCGGTTGGGATTGTGTCGATACCTATACAGCCAGCGTGGAAGGATCGGTCAATATACAGAAAACCAGCAGCAGCGCACGTATCTATGGAACTGTGACATTTACCTATGGAAATGAAAGCCAGAGTGGAGATATTGACGTTACAATCTAATCATACCCTTGAGAACAGGTGTTAAAACATATCTTTTTCCTTGGTTCCTGCTGATCATCGTGGTTGCCGGGCCAACGAAGCATGCATTATCCCAGGCTGATTTTGAGCTATTTGCTGCCAGAACTGACCATAAAGTTCAGCTTTATTGGGATTGTAGAAGTTGGCCTGCTGACCTGCAGGGTTTTATCATTAAAAGGTGTGACGCCGGCACAGGACTTTGGCAGGCTTTGCATCCTCTGCCTGTCATTCCCGAGGTGAATCCGGACGATGATTTCTTTAATAAAGGGGTCACCGATGCAGAAGAGGTCGTCCGTTTAAGACTGGCAATGGCAGAATTTATCCAAAAAGGTTACCTGACGCCGGTTTCAGCTGATGATATGCGACAGATGCTTAAACAAAACCAGGGACCTGGATCCGGAGATCGTATCAGGATGAAAAGCGATTTCAACCTTGCCATGGCCTTAGGATTTGCCTATACGGATGAAACGGCCCTGCCGGATATAGCTTATGACTATGGACTGTTTGCCAGGTACCTGGATGGAACAGACAGCTCGGATCCATTGGATACTTTCAGGTTGGGATTATTAGAACCTTCTGAGCCTTTGATTGATTTCTTCATAGCCGGAGGCGATATCCGGCTCAGTTGGGAATTGCCTGCCCGGGAAGTGAAGGAGAGGTCAATACTGGGTTTCCTTATTGAACGAAGAGCTCTTGAGAAGGTAAATTTCGAATTGATCGCAAAACAACCCATCGGGGTTACATCCATCTCAGAAGGGAATGCCTTGTTCCGTTTCATTGACAACAGCGGGGACCCTGCATCAGATTATATCTATCAGATCACACCTGTTAATATGTTTCAGCAATCGGGCAAAAGCACCTTTGCAGCGTATGTTGCCGACAGATACAAACAGCTCCATACGCCACAGATAAAAATGGTCTCTTTACATGAGGAATCGGAAATGGCTGTTTATTGGGCTGTCCACGAAGAAGATTCCATTCTGATTAAAGATTTCGTGCTTGAATTGTCGAAGGAGCCTGGCAGATGGGAGCCTCCCATTTCAGCAGATACGATTGATGGTGCTTCCAGATGGTTTCTTGACCAGCGGCCTAAAAAGTACGGGGATATCTACTATTACAGGCTGAAAGCCAGGGGAAAGTACGGGCAGGAGTCTGTCTCAACACCTGAAACCTTTTATTACATGGGGCTGGTGAAGCCACCGGAGCTTACCGGTTTGCAGGGAACATTGATACAGGAGGGACAGGAGACCTTCGTCCATCTGAAATGGAATCCCAAAGATCCTGCTGACTCTGTAACACAGGGATATGCAGTGTATTCTGATGAACTGATCCCTGACAGCTTACTTCAGTTATCCAGTCTTCCAATCCTTACTACTTATGAATACAGCTATAAGATAGAAACACAGGGAGGGAGAATCTACAGGTTCAGGATTGCCGGGATCAGCAAGGAAGGTAAAGCCGGAATTCCCGGGGAGATTGCCCTGGAAATAGGAACGCTGGTAATGCCCCGGGTATACAAAATGAACTCAAGGCAACTTGATCATGAGTGGGTGCTCGTCCGGTGGGAGTATCCTGCAATTAGAGACCTTAAAGGTTTCAGACTATTATTAAATGGGAAAGAGATTGCCGGCCCGTCAAAGATAAGGCCTGACATGAGAAGCTATCTTATATCACTACCTGAAACACTTCCGGAGTCAGGGATAAAATTTACAATGATTGCGGTCGGTTCGTTAACTGAATCCCAGACCGGACTTACTTTACGCCATTATCTGCCAAACAAGCAGCACCCGACGCTGGCTGCACCTTCCTATATACAATATGAAAAGCTTTCGGAAGGAGTCCTTTTATGCTGGGAGCCACCTTCAGATAGCCATGATAAAACCACAGGATATGCTCTCTTCACCGATTATGCTATCCCAGGTATCATTCAGCGTATCAATACCATTCCATTAATAAAAGGAACAGAATATATCATCACTTCTGAACTGCCTCAAAGAGAGGTCGTGAAGGTGGGTATTGCAGCGGTAGACAAAGAGGGCAGAACAGGTAGAATCAGAGAGATCGTGATAGATATGACCCATATGCATTCAAATAAAGATACCAATAACAACAACCAATGAAGAAGTTAAATCATCTGTACAGCAATGTCAACTTGTTGATCCTGCTTTTCTTTATGTTTTGCTGGATCACATCGACAGCACAGGTAACGATATCATCGAAGAAGGATGTTACCTGTTTTGGTGCTAAGGATGGAAGTGCTACAGCAAGTGTCAACGGGGGTACTCCGCCTTATACGTATCAATGGACCCCGAGTGGCGGCAATGGGCCAACAGCATCAGGTCTTTCAGGTGGAACCTATACCATTGAAGTTACGGATGCCAATAATTGTAAGGCAAGGGCCGAGGTGGAAATCCTGGAACCCCCGGAACTGATCGTCAATGTATCGGGAGGCGGTGCAGTAGTTGAATACTGCAGCAACCAGTCACCTCCTTCTGTCACATTGACGGTTAGCGCTACAGGTGGCGTACCTCCTTATACCTACAGCTGGCCCGGAGGTTCTATCACGGTGAATTCCACAGGTACCTATACTGCTACAGCTACCGACAGCAAGATGTGTTCAAAAACAGGATCTGCTTCTGTAGCCTTTATACCGGTACTCTGCTCTGTCGACCCCAATGATATCAGTGGACCGGAAGGATATGATACCCTCCACTGGATACCGAAAGATCTGGAGATGCCATTCACCATCCGGTTTGAAAATGATCCCGAATTTGCTACCGCACCTGCCCAGAAAGTAACAATCAACCAACCGGTTCACCCAAATATGAACCTGTTCTCTTTCAGACTTGGCGACTTCGGATTTGGCGATTTCTCTTTCTCCATACCACCCAATACCACTTTTTATTCAAAGAGACTTGATGTTCGTGATTCACTGGGCATTTTCGTTGATATGATTGCAGGTATTGACATTGTAAAAAACGAGCTCTTCTGGATTTTTGAGTCAATAGATCCTCTGACAGGTGTCTCCCCACTTGATGCCTCTATCGGATTCCTGCCTGTCAATGACAGCATCAGGCAGCTGGGGGAAGGATTTGTTACGTATACCATTCTCCCGAAAAGTACGGTTACCACTGGCGACACTATCACCGCAAAGGCATCGATCGTTTTTGACCTGAATGAACCCATTGAAACCAATCTTTGGTCCAATACCATTGACGCTATACCGCCAACAAGTCAGGTGGTCGATAATTTTACCACCTATTCGGATACCACCTCCATTCCGCTGACTTTTAACGGAAGTGACGATCCCAATGGTACGGGCATCAAAAGCTACAAGCTTTATTATTCAAAAAATAACGGTCCATTTACCCTCTATCAGGAATTCAGTGCCGATACACTGGCAACATTCAATACGAGCTCCGGTCATTACAGGTTTTACAGCCTTGCCGTTGACCATGTGGGTAACCAGGAACCCTCCAAAAGTATCCCTGATGCAGAGATCACCATCATCAGCAACCTGCGCTATGCAATTGAAGGCATCGTATCGTATGTGAATTTCAACATTTCTCCCATCCTTAACTCTACTGCCTATCTGAAGAACACCGATGGTCTTCTCCTTGATTCAGCCGATACCGAAACCGGTGGGCATTTTCAGCTGGGTAATATCCGGTCGGGCAGATACGTATTGGATGCCTCCACCTTGTCAGCCTGGGGTGGTGTCAATGCTACCGATGCCCTGATTATCAATCGCGCTTCTGTGCAACTGGTGATGCTCGACTCTATGCAGGAAATCGCAGCCGATGTGAATAACACCCATTCCATTACGGCTGCAGATGCACTCCTGGCTCTCAGGAGAAGCCTGGGTATTGACAATAGTTTTGATGCCGGAGATTGGTACTTTTTGCCTGATACAGTGGAAGTCAAAGGTGATACTCTTTACAACCAAAAGATATCAGGTATCTGTATCGGGGATGTTAACCGTTCGTTTCAGCCCTCAAACGCCAGGATGTTCAGAAGTGTCATCCCTGAATACGATGGCTACGAAGAGGTATACACAAGGGAATTCCTGTATCCTGTTTACATCAGCAATCCATCCGAACCAGGAGCTATATCCCTTTCCATCCAATATCCTTCCGACCAGGTTGAGGTAACAGGTGTTTCCTTCAAGGGGAAGGAATTACTGTATAACGACCTTGGAGGGATTCTCAGAATAGGATGGCAACATCTTGGCGGAGAGAAGTTCAATGAAGGGGAAAGACTGCTTGGCATCAGAATGAAAAAGGTGAATGCATTAATGGAAGAAGAGACCTTACAGCCAATCCTTGTTGAACCTTCTGAAATAGCTGACCGTTCTGCTGAGGTGATGTATGGTACAAGAATAAGAATGCCGGAGATCCGGTTTAAAAAATCCATTCCTGAAGAATTCGCTTTGATAAGCAATTTCCCAAATCCATGCGATCGTTATACCCTGTTCCATTATGTTATCCCTGAAGCAGCCAGGGTGGAGATCCGTCTCTTCAATACGCTGGGAGAACTGGTGAAAATAGATGGTCCTGGAGAACTAATCGCCGGGGAATATCAACAAAGTGTCGATGTAAGTTCGCTTGCATCAGGTGTTTATCATTACCTGCTTACTGCAACAACACAGGTACAGGAGCATCAGGCTTCCGGCAGGCTGATCATCGGTGAACGTAAGTAGTTATAATTTACAGGTATGCCCCGCTATCTCGCTATATGCCTTTTCGTCATGCTGTTTACCGCTGGATCAGCACAACCCATATATATAGGGTTGGATTCTGCATCCGGTTGTACGGGGGATACCATCGAAATCGATCTGCTGGCTGATAATTTTAATCATGTAGGATCTCTGACATTGTACATATCGTATGATCCGAATGTATTGCTGTTTGACTCAACAATCAACCTCAACCCGCAATTACCGGGCATGCTGGTAAACAATATCCCCGGTGCTCAGTGTACACTCTGTTTTGCATGGTTCACCCTTTCCATGAATCCTGCAAATCTTGGAGCCGCAACACTTGCCACAATTCGTTTTGTGATGATAGATGACAATACAACGCTTGATTTTTTGCCTCTTTGTGAGATCACCGACTCCATAGGACAGGTTTTACAGGCTCAATATACAGGATCCATCATTGCAAAGCAGGAACTTCCTTTCATACAGCAACCACAGAATGTTACGGCTTACCCCGGTAATAGTGCCGGCTTTTCCGTTCAGACAAGCACTTCTGGCGTCAGATACCAATGGCAAAGGTCATCTGACGGAGTACTTTGGGACGACCTGACAGATGACCTGTACCATGCAGGGACATCAACCGACAATCTGACCATCAGCGACCTTACCCTTGCCTTTCACCATGTGTGGTACAGGTGCCGGTTAAATCTCAACCATTGTGAAGCATTCTCCGATTCAGCCCTTCTTCTGATCGATACGGCACAAAGTGTAAAAAAGCTTTTAACCGTGCCGTACAACCACCAACCCTATCCTAATCCATTTGATGATCATATCATCGTTCCATTCCAGGAGATAATACCCGGTCCCTGTACCTTCACCATCTATGACTTTACAGGAAGATTGATCATGCAAAAACAATTGTCATCACAGCAACTCTCTAATACAAAAAATATTGAAATACATGATCTTGTTCTACAACCAGGTTATTATTTCCTGACCCTGGATTTGACAAATCATCATAAGAAAACCATTCAGCTTACCTATCCGATTGTTAAAAAATAAATCAACCGAACAATGAAGAGAATATTCAGCCACATTGCTTTTTGTGCCTTATCATGTTTAATACCCGTTATGCTAAACGGACAGACTGTGAAAATAGATACGGTCAGTGCATGTCCGGGGGACACCATACTTGTTCCTGTTACAACAGTCGGTTTTACAGGTGTTGCAGCGATGTCACTGATTATACCCTATGATCCGCAGGTAATCACTTTCCTTGGCATGGAAAATCTCAATAATGAGATAGCAAACACGATGATCAATGCTGTTTCTGTTCCATCTTATGAGATAAGGGCAGGATGGTTCAGTACAGGACCAGGTACTGCGAATATTGGAACGGGAAAGCTTTTCGATCTTAAACTGTTATATCATGGTGGAGCATTGAACCTGACGATTGATTCGACTTCTGAGCTGGCTGATAACAACTACAATGTTTTACCAACGGTTTATATCAGTGGTCGGGTTGAAAGCGGGCCTATACCTTTAATCATCAGTCAGCCCGAATCTGTTTTTGTCTGCAATGGTGCTCCGGCATCCATCACGATTCAGGCCTCCAATACACTCACTTACCAATGGGAAATAAACGACGGGGGCACCTGGACCCCGTTGATGAACGGAAGTGTCTATTCAGGTGTGAACAGTGCTACCCTGCTTATTGCTGCAACCACACCTGCAATGCACCTGGCCCAGTTCCGATGTTATATGACCCATTTTTGTGAGCAATATTCTGACATTGCATTATTACATGTCAGCAACCCCAGTGTTAATGCCGGAGCAGATGATACCATCTGTTATGGAGGTTCTACAAACCTGTCTGCAACAATAACCGGTGGTTATGCACCTTTTTCCTATAGCTGGGGTGGGGCAGGTTCTGGTGCAACGATTTCCGTATCACCAGCTTCAACCCAGCCGTATCAGGTCACCATTACCGATTCACTGGGTTGTGTGGCTACGGATGCAGTCTCCGTTATCGTCAGCCACCCGTTGACCAGTGCCGGAAGCAATGATACTATCTGCCTTGGAGATTCAAAAACGATAACCACCCAGACGACAGGTGGTATAGCACCGTATTCCTATGCATGGCAGCATGGCGGAGCGTTGCCACAAACAACGGTTATACCCACTTTTGGTCAGTATTACAAAATAGTCGTATCCGATTTTGCAGGTTGCATCTCGTCCGATTCCGTATATATCGAGGTGTCAAACCCGGCTGTCTATGCTGGTGATGATGATACAATCTGCATTTATGGCTCTGCTGTTCTGATGGCTGGCGCCACGGGCGGGTACGGACCATACCAGTATCTTTGGAGCCATCAGGCCACCACACCACAAACCATGGTAAGCCCTCTTCTGAACACCCAGTATGGTGTTACCCTGACGGATCGTTTCAATTGTGTTGCTAATGATCAGGTAAGCATCATTGTAAGTAATCCATTTACCGACATTGGTTCGGATGACACCCTCTGCCTGGGTCAGTCGAAAGATCTGACAGCCAATACCACAGGTGGATTTTCACCCTATACGTATAACTGGAGCACCATGCAAAGCAGTTACTTAATAACAGTATTACCATCATCTGATACTACATTCAACGTTATGGTCACGGATTACTTTGGGTGCCCTTCCGGCGATAGTATTAACCTCTATGTCAGCAATCCGTCAGTGGACGCAGGTCCGCAGGATACCATCTGCTTCGGGGCACAAAAAACGATCAATACTGTTCAAACCGGAGGTTATACACCTTATCAGTTTCAATGGAACGATAACAGTACGGGAAGTCCCATTCAGGTCTCTCCCCAGTCCACATCCTGGTATATCGTTACCCTTACCGATATCGCTGGTTGTACTGCCATTGATTCCATGCTTGTTACGGTTAGCCATCCCATTGTATCTATAGGTGATGACGATACGATCTGTATCAATTCAACCCATACACTGAATGCCGTTGCCTCGGGGGGTATCGGTACACTTCAGTACCAATGGAGTACTTTTTCTAACCAGAACTCTATCCAGGTATCACCTCTGGTGCATACCTATTATTCCGTTACCGTTACGGATGACATGAATTGTCAGGGCGCTGCCGGGAAAATGGTAAATGTAAGCAATCCTGTTGCAGGTGCAGGACCTGATCAGGGGATCTGCAATGGTTTATTGGCCACCTTTACCGCTACTGTAACAGGGGGATATGCGCCCTATTCTTATGCATGGAATAATCAACCCGGGCAACAATACCAGATCCCCGCAATAAACGATACAACCCTGTATCTTGCGGTCATGGATAAAATAGGTTGTGTATCTGAAGATACAGCCCTGCTCATGGTGTTTCCGAATCCCGTACTTCAGCCTTTACAGAACGACACGGCATGCTACAATACCACTGCAATGCTTACAGCCAGTGCTTCAGGAGGGACCGGTACAATCAGTTACTTATGGAGCACCAATGCGACAACACCGGTCATTAATCCGCTCATTACACAAAATTCCCAATTCTGGGTCAGGGCCACGGATATCAATAACTGTATAGCATCCGACACAGTGATCGTCCTGGTATCTGATCCTGATGTCAACCTGGGAGCCGACGATACAACCTGTAATGGTACTATGGTAACCATTATTCCTCAGGTATCAGGTGGGTTCCTGCCGTACAGTTACACCTGGTCAACCGGCGGATCATCATCCCAGATCAATGTTACAGCACAGTCCGATACCTGCGTCTCTGTCATTATCACGGATCTTGCAGGTTGTACAACCACTGATACGAAATGCATCCTGGTAAGTCATATTTCCGCCAATGCCGGTCCTGACCAGGCAGTTTGCCAGGGGACGCAGGTTTCGTTCAGCGGTACAGCTTCAAGTGGCTTCCCCCCTTATTCCTATAGCTGGAACAATAATCCCGGCCAGCAATACCAATTCATCGCCGGTTCAAACACCACACTGGTCTTTAAAGCCATGGACCATTTCAATTGCATCGCTACCGATACAGCTATGCTTACCGTCTATCCCAATCCCGTCCTTATACCTATCCCCGATGATACTGTTTGTGCCAATACTGCGGTGAACCTGACAGCAAGTGCTTCCGGTGGTACCGGAACACTTAATTATCTGTGGAGTACCAATGCCAATACGGCATCCATTTCACCTCTCATAACCCAGAATGCACAATTCTGGGTGCGTGTTACCGATATTCATAACTGCCAGGCATCTGATACACTGATCGTATTGGCATCTGAGCCATTTTTGTCAATTGGGCCTGATGATACCCTGTGTCTTGGCCAGGTACAATCCATCAGTAGTCAGATTACCGGAGGTTTTGGACCTTTCGATTATGCATGGTCAACAGGGGGCACCACTCCCCAGATCCTTCTCACAGGAACAGTCGATACATGTATTCACCTGGTGATAACTGACATCATTGGCTGCAACGCTACTGATACGATCTGTATTCTGGTTGATCAATTATCGGTTGATGCAGGACCTGATGTTATGCAGTGCCCTTATGACCCACTGAACCTTTCAGCCATGGTGAGCGGGGGAATCGGTTCTATTACCTATCTGTGGAGCACAGGTGCTTCCGTACCCAATACCATTGCATACCCATCAACAGATTCTGTCTATACCATCGAGGTGCATGATCAGTTTGGCTGTAGTTCCATGGATTCGATGGCTGTTAATATGCATCCCTTGCCCTTGCCATTTCTGGGGCCTGATGATACCATCTGCATTAACCATATAAAAATACTGGATCCCGGTGCCGGTTTTACCTCCTATTTGTGGTCAACGGGCGATAATACCCAAACCATTTCCATCGATGGATCTGTTCTGGGAGTAGGTACCTATCCTTTTTCCGTAACAGTAACCAATTCATTTACATGTAGTAATTCCGATACTGTGATCGTTGTTGTAGACCCCTGCACATCCACGGAAGACCTAAGTCTCATCCATAACCTGACCCTGCATCCAAACCCGGCAAAGGACCATACGTATATTGAGTTAAACTATTCAGGAAACTATTCTGTTCAGATATACAATGCCGTGGGTGAAAGATGTCTTAATCGCCCGTTTACCGGGAGGGGCAATGAAAGAATCCGGCTTGACCTTGTTGACATGACTCCGGGATTGTATCTGATCAATATTTCTGCAGAATCATTTAACATTTCCCGGAAACTGATCATTCGATGATATTGCCTGTACCATTAAAAACCAGAACAACGTCTCAGGCCCTTAATTCCACCTGACAAGGTCAGGAGGTCGCAAAATATCTCATACGACATACGGGTGCCTGGCATTTTATCAAAAAAAAAGTTGATCAGTAAAGTGCTGACCAACTTTTTTCTTTGTGTGCCCAGAACAGGACTCGAACCTGCACATCCTTGCGAATACTAGTCCCTGAAACTAGCGCGTCTACCAATTCCGCCATCTGGGCTGGTACAACAGTGTTGCAGTATTTTAATGGTGCCCAGGACAAGAATCGAACTTGCACTCCCGTGTGAGAACATGGCCCTCAACCATGCGCGTCTACCATTTCCGCCACCTGGGCTGTATGCCTGCAATGCTGTCAGTTCCTTGAAGAACGGGTGCGCAAAGGTATGAAATAATTCTTTCTGCATCTAATATGATTGTGAAATTATTGTCAGTATCATCATCTTAAAAAAACTAATTTTGTATTGTAGTTTTATATAAATTGGAACCCTGCTTCAAACCTGCTTCATCGTATGTTCAGCCAGGATCATGGTTCTGAGGAATTGTCAAAAAGGGATATAAATGCCAAACTTAGAATTATCAGGGAAACATCTGGCCCAGTTGAAACAGCAAGGTATATCCGTTGATGAATTGCAGCGGCAGCTTGAACGTTTCAGGACCGGTATGCTGTATGTTGACCTGGTCCGTCCGGCCAGGGTAGGGGATGGCATTCTGCGTTTCAATGAAACTGAAGCAGATCATTATATTGATCACTTTAAGAAATCAGCCGGCTGCCATCTGATGATAAGATTCATTCCTGCGTCCGGTGCAGCAACCAGGATGTTTAAGGATCTATTTGCATTTATTGATTCTGCAGATTCCCCTGAAGCTTCCTTTAACGACCTTTCACCTTCGGTGAGGTATTTTGCAGAAAACCTTGCCAGCTTCCCTTTTTATAATGAACTGGAAGTGAGAACCAGGCAACATTACCCTGATATAACCTGTCATACTGATACCGGCGCACTGCTGAAATATACACGGATGCTACTGCTTAAAGAGGGCATGAACTATGGGGCATTGCCTAAAGCACTTCTTACTTTTCATAAATATGGCAATGAAGCCAGGATGCCTTTTGAGGAACACCTTGTTGAGTGGGCATGGTTCACGGCTGAAGCCGGCAATAGGTCCATCAACCTTCATTTTACCCTGTCACAGCAACATGTGCAGCCCTTCCATGACGAACTGGAGAAACGGCTACCCATTTACAGGGAAAGGTTTGGCAGAGATTTTCATATCTCCTGCTCTGTCCAGGAGGCTTCTACCGATACCATAGCTGCCAACGAGTACAATGAACCTTTGCTGGATTCAACCGGGAACCTCCTTTTCAGACCCGGAGGGCATGGAGCACTTCTGTTTAACCTAAATACCCTCGATGCTGATATCATCTCTATAAAGAATATTGATAATGTGGCGGTTGAGAAGGTTGAAATCCTGAACCTCCGGTGGAAGATGTTGCTTACAGGCTTGTTACTGTCCATAAGAGAAAAGATCCATATCATTCTGAATGAACTCGATCAGGGCACACCGGATCAGGAAAAACTTGCTGAAATGACCGGGTTTGTCAGCCATACCTTCGGCCGACAATTCAATCCTGTGGATCCTGAGGTGATAGCAGAAATCCGGGATTACCTGAACCGGCCATTACGGGTATGTGGCATGGTGCCAAATACCGGAGAACCTGGCGGTGGACCTTTCTGGATCAGAAATGCTGATGGTGTGTCGCTTCAGATCATCGAGTCGGCTCAGATCGACCTCTCTGACCCGGTACAGAAAAAAATTGCCTCCGAAGCAACCCATTTTAACCCTGTTGACATCGTTTGTGCTGTCCGTGACTACAAAGGGAATAAATTCAATCTGAAGGATTTTGCCGATCCCGATACCTCTTTCATCTCCGTTAAATCCCACCAGGGCAAGATACTGAAAGCACTTGAACACCCGGGACTATGGAACGGCGGTATGGCCAAATGGCTGACCTTGTTTGTGGAAGTTCCTTTAATTACCTTTAATCCCGTAAAAACTGTGAATGATCTCCTGCGTCATGAACACCGTAATGAAGGCAAAAGGCAATAGTATAAACTAATCCCTTAGTTGAAGACAACCAGCAACCAGCAACCAGCAACGAACCTCACTCCCCGGCCCCCTCTCCTGAAATGAGAGGGGGAAAACCAGCCCTTCGGCAGGCTCAGGGACCACAAACAGTAACAAGCAACAACAAGTAACAACCCTAAAAGTGAAATTATGAAAAGAACAGTTTTATTTCTATTGGCTGTAGGCCTGATCACATCCTTCACCTTTTGCGGAAAAGATAAAGATGATGATGATAACAACGATCCACCCAATCCAATGGGTCAGTATCACCTGTTGTATAACAAGTGGTGGTACAATCACGAACAGTTCAGGGGCGATCATTATTTTACCCCTTCCGATTCCATGACCGGCGCCATTAAATGGATCCATTACAACCAGATGGTAACGGATGGAACTTATCAGTGGTATCCCCAGGGTGATTCAATGCTGATCTCGATCCCGCAGTTTGATCCGATCTGTTTCCATTTTGAATATATTACAAAAGACACGATGGGATACAGACCCGCTAACGAACTATTAAATCTGTACAAGTTTAATACAACCAAACCCTGATGCTTACTCTTCCTTATCGGAAGCATCTTTATTTTTGGCTTTGTCCATCTCCATTTTCAGAAACTCCTTGAGTTGTTCAAATTCCAGTTTCTTGGCAAGGATCCGTTTATCCTTGTCGAGTAAAAAGATGATGGGAGTGGACATGATATCGTACAGGGTGTCATAACGATTAATGGAATACCCTCCATTGACATTGATCCAATCAAATCCTTTTTCACGGATATATTTTTTCCACTTTTCCAGATCGGTTTTGGTACATACGGCAAAGACTTCCACGCCCCTGGGCTTCACCTGATGGTAATAATTAAGGAGAGCCGGGAGCATCTTGCCACAGTGCCCGCACTCATAGTCCCAGAAAACCAGGATGGTATATTCTGCCTGTACCCTGTGAAGAGAGGTGACAGTTTTGTTGGTATCCCACATCTGAAGTTCCGGGGCAACTTCTCCAATCAGAATCCTTTCCAGTATCCTGACCCGCTCAGCCATCTTATCAAGTACAGCCTTATTGGCCCACCATGTTTTTCCAGCCAGATAATAAGCTTTGGCGAAATGTACAAAAGCTTTTTCCATACCCATGATGTTCGATCTCTCCGTCATGTTGACAATATACCAGACCACAAACTTGAACAGATCAGGGCTTCCTATGGTTTGCCCGATGATCCATTCCCCTTCTTTGATGACACTGTCGGGGTGCTGAACAACCAGTACGGCCATGTAGGTTTTTAGTTTCTCATAAAAAATGGGTGTCCTGACAATCCGTTCATCCGAAAGATCCACCTCATCCCAGTAATGCAGTCGGGTATAATAATAAGCATTCAGGCTGTCTTCCCTGGTTCCGTGTTCAAGATCGTACGGTTGCTCAGGATCCCACTGTAACTTGATCAGAACAGCCAGTATAGATTTCGGGTCCCTTGCAACCATGGATTGCTGAAAGGACTTGACACGCTTATCAATATCTTTGATTTCCTTCTCAAGGTCAACAATTTCCTTCTGATGATCCTGTAAAGAATCCTCCTTTAGCAACTTCAAGGCCTCCTTTGCCTTATCTGCCTCTTTCCTGGCTTCTATCAGGTATTGGGTGTATTCCCGGAAATTGTCGTTCAGGGAACTATTGGTGAAAACAAGATTTTTTTCGATATCGGCAGTGTCGGTCCGAATCCGGAAATGCTGCTGCCCATCAAGTAGAAATTCAAAATAGGATTTGCTCTTTTTTTCATCAACAACAATGTAAACCCCAGCCGGTAAACTTGTCTTCCCTGAGAAAATATACTTTCCTGACTTCTCCCGGTAAGCAGTGTCAGCAATCATGTTTGAATTTCCGTAATAATGGACAAGATACAAAACGCTGTCCTGGATCCCATTGATCTCAATTTCTATTTTACTGCCTTGCTGACCGTTGGCACAGCCTGTCATGCAAATGATCAGCATAAAAAAGAGGATGAATCTCATAACAAATGATTGTTTTTTACATGATGTTAAACGTGGAAAATAATCTTTCATGATGATGTATCATTGATTTTTCAGTAAAAAATCATACTGAACTGTCATGTCTTCCCAGTCTTCTTCGCGCATATAAAACTTTGTATCAGTTCCCTGATAATATCCTCCATTATCATGACCATCAATATCCTTCACAATCAGTGTATTTGGCCCTACAAATTCGATCTCCTGTTTGAACCTGTAAATGCCGTTTGAGTCACTGTATATGATTGTGGAATCGGGGGAGGAGGGAGTCAGCAAAACAACTTTAATCCCGTTGAGGAGCAGTGAATCTTCTGACTGGACAGTTCCTGTAAAAGTGAAAACGGCAGGATAATGAACAGGTTCCTGGTAAAAGAGGGCACTTTCACAGGCACTGAGCAGCATGATCAGCAACAGAACGATAGCCAGTGCTTTTATGTCGTTTCTATATAGGTTGAATTTCATCGTATATTATTAAAACCGGTTTGTCAGGATGAAGAAACCGGGTATAAATTCCATTCTCAGGGAAATAATGAAAAAGATATTCATTCGCTTTCTGTCAGGACTTCCGGGTATTAAACGGGTTAACACGTCAAAGGTTCATTTCTTCGATAATGGCTTTGATATGAGCCTTAAGTCGTTTGTCTGCCGATTCATACGTTTCATGACTGACATTCCACGGGGTGTTGGTGCTGAAGTAGAATTTTATTTTTGGTTCTGTACCGGAAGGCCTCATGGTGATGAGTGAAGTATCTTTCAGTAGTAGTTGCAGCACATTGGAAGGGATCAAGCCTGTAGGTCGGGTTTCTCCTGTCACAACATCTGTGATCTTTCCGGTTTGAAAATCCCTCACCTCTTTTACCGGTATTCCATTCAGGGTGTCAGGGGTATTGCTTCTGAATCGCTCCATGATTTGCTGGATCTCCTCAGCTCCCTGCTTCCCTTTCTTGGTAACCGAAAGCAACTGCTCACGGTATAGCCCGAAACGGGCATGAATATGCTGTAAAAGCTGGTACAAGCTCATAGACATACTCCTGGCCCATACCGCTGCTTCAGCAATAATGCAGCAGGCGCTTACGGCATCTTTATCTCTGACGAAATCTCCGATCAGTAATCCATAACTTTCTTCACCTCCGGCAATATATTGTTTCTTCCCCTCCAGGTCGCGGATGATCTCTGCAATGTATTTAAACCCGGTCAGGACATTGTAACACTCCACATCATAATGCTTTGCGAGGGTATCAATGAGGTATGATGTGACGATGGTCTTGACAATGTATTGGTTTCCGTCAATTTTCCCTCTGTTTTTCCATTGTTCAAGGAGGTAATAGATGATGATCACAGCCGTTTCGTTGCCATTCATCAATACAAAATCGCCTGCTTCATTCCTGACGGCAATACCGACACGGTCACTGTCAGGGTCAGTGGCCATTACAAGGCTCGCACCCTCCTTTAAAGCCAGTTCGATAGCCAGGGTAAGGGCCTTCCCCTCTTCCGGATTGGGCGATATGACCGTAGGGAAGTTGCCGTCCGGAACCGACTGGCTCTGAACAGGGATAACTTTGCTGAAACCGTAGGCCTTCAACGCTTCCGGAACCAGGCGGGTCCCTGTTCCATGCAGAGGAGAATACACAATGGGAATGTCACCCCATTTGTCAATGAGTTCATTATCCAGCAAACTCAGTTCACATACCCTGCTGATATAAGCCTGATCGGTTTCATTACCCAGCGTGTGGATCAACTCCGGCCGTCCTGTCCAGATGACGTCACTGATATCCTTAATTTTCCTGGCTTCTTCAACAACCTTAATATCATGGGGAGGCACCAGTTGTGCACCGTCATCCCAGTAAACCTTGAAACCGTTATATTCTTTCGGATTATGAGAGGCTGTGATCATAATACCGCTGACACAACCATGATGCCGGATGGCAAAAGAAAGTTCAGGGGTAGGGCGCAGGCTCTCAAACAGGAGAACTTCAAAACCGTTACCTGAAAGCACATCAGCACAAATCCCTGCAAAAAAGGGTGAGTTTAAACGGCAGTCATAAGCAATGGCAATGGCCGGATGGCCATCAGGGTAAACCTGCCTTAAATAATTGGCAAGCCCCTGTGTTGACATCCCGATCGTATACCGGTTCATCCGGTTTGTGCCAGCTCCCATGATGCCGCGCATTCCCCCTGTGCCGAAATCAAGGTCTTTGTAAAAGGCATCCACCAATTCTTCACCGGGATGATCAAGCATGGCCTGCACAGCATCCCTGGTTGCAGCGTCAAAATGTTCCCCGGTCCATCTGGCAGCACGCTGAAGAATGTTAGGATCAATATCCACGTTGCTCATATATTATATGGTATTAAATTTTCAGTGACAGGATTGCAGATATTTTACAAGAGAATCACGCCAGTAGGGGATCTCAAGTTGATATGTTTCCATGATCTTTCGGCAGTTCAACACACTGTAAGGTGGCCTCTTTGCTTTCTGGTTCAGGGACATGGTCTCTACCGCTTCAATCCTGCATTCTATTTCCATTATATCTGTGATCGCCCTGGCGAGATCATACCACGAGGTTACCCCCTGGTTGGCATAGTGATAAATGGCAACTCCCTCCTGTGGCCTGTTTTCTTCCGCGATCTTCAGGATCGCTTCCGCAAGGTCACCTGCAAAGGTTGGAGCACCTACCTGATCATATACCACCTGTAACTGTTTTTTTTCCCTTGCTTTTTGAATGATGGTGTTGATGAAATTTTTACCGCCATGATAATACAACCAGGAGGTGCGGATGATCACGGCATCTTTTGAGTGATAAAGAATGCCCAGCTCCCCGTCGAGTTTCGACTGGCCATAGATGGACATAGGACGGGTGATATCCCATTCGGAACGGGGCGTTGATGATTCCCCGTCGAAGACATAATCAGTGGATATATGGATCAGTTTTATTCTGAACCGGTTACATATTGAAGCAAGATGGATTACCCCTTTCGTATTCACCTCATAGGCCTTTCCCGGCTCATCTTCAGCCTGGTCCACAGCTGTATAGGCAGCACAGTTTATCAGTACCTGGGCCGGTTTTTTTTGTATAAATGACGCAAGGGATCCTTCATCACAGATATCCAGCTCATCAATGTCAACGCCAATAAACCTGTGTTGTGGATGGATTGTGGCACGGTCAAGGATAGCTCTCCCAAGCTGACCTTTGCTGCCGGTGATGATCATTGTAGCCATTTTTTGTCAGATCTTGTTCCGTGATGTATCTATGCCGATGCAGAAATAATCGAATCCCATCGCCTTCATCTCATCTTTATTGTAGATGTTTCTCCCGTCGAAGACAGCCGGTTGCTTCAGTTTCGCGCGGATGGTGTCAAACTTTGGGATCCTGAACTCTTTCCATTCGGTGGTAAGCAGAAGGCAATCTGCGTTATCAAGGGCATCATAAGGGTCGTTCATGATGCGGATGGTTTTCCCAAGTCGTCGTTCTGCTTCATGATAGGCCCCCGGGTCATAAGCCTGAATGCTGCATCCGGCCTCCAGGAATTTCTTTATCAGAACCAGGGAAGGGGCCTCCCGCATGTCATCGGTTTCAGGTTTGAAGGCCAGTCCCCACATGGCAATGGTTTTACCGGCAAGCTGACCTTTAAAGTAATGGTTTATTTTTTCAAACATCACTGACTTTTGCCTCTCGTTGACCGCTTCAACCGCTTTCAGGATGCGCAGTTCGTATTGGTTTTCCAATCCTGTTTTGATGAGTGCTTTGACATCTTTCGGGAAACATGATCCCCCGTAACCAACGCCCGGGTTGATGAATTTCGGACCAATACGGCTGTCACTGCCTATCCCCTGGCGCACCAGATTGATATCTGCACCCATGATCTCGCAAAGGTTGGCAATATCGTTCATGAAGCTGATCTTGGTGGCAAGCATTGCATTGGCGGCGTATTTGGTCATCTCGGCTGAAGGGACATCCATGAAAATAAGGGGATGGCCGCTTTCTGTAAACGGTTTGTACAATCTTTCCATCAGCTCTTTTGCCTGTGCCGATTCCGTCCCCACGACAATTCTGTCCGGCCTGAGGAAGTCATTCACCGCATCCCCCTCTTTTAAGAACTCCGGATTGGATGCTATATCAAACGGAATATCCCTCATGCGCTTTTTTAACTCCTCCTGGATTACAACCTTAACTTTGGCAGCCGTCCCTACCGGAACCGTGCTTTTGGTTGCAACCAGCAGGTAAGACTCAATATGTTGCCCAACCTGGCGTGCAACATCCAATACATAACTCAGGTCCGCACTTCCATCCTCATCCGGGGGCGTACCCACAGCACTGAATAATACTTCGCATCCGGAAAGGTGGGAAGCAAGGTCAGTGGTGAAAATAAGCCTTCCCTTCTCCAGATTGCTGTTTACGATCTTATCAAGACCGGGCTCATAAATGGGAAGGTTCCCCTTTTTTAATTTCTCTATCTTCTCCCGGTCAATGTCAACACATACCACTTCAATCCCTACCTCCGCAAAACAGGCTCCAGTAACAAGACCAACGTATCCTACGCCAACAACAGCAATCTTCATGTCATGCAGGTATTAGTTTGAATTTTGCATTGCATACCGTTACATCCTTCAACAGATGTGGGGCGCATGCGTTGCAAAGCTACAAAAATTCTCCCCTTATCTGCACCGGGGGTTGATTCCCGCTACATAATCTCTGATAATATGAAGTTGTTCTGCCGTTTGATCCCCTTTGAATCCTCTGATATCAGAATATTTAACAGTACGCAGGTATCGATGTAAAAGCTGTGATGCTACGGGGATATACGACCAGTGCCATGCCTCTTCTTCATAACCTGTTGACCTGCGCAGGGTATCTTTCCGGGTGTAGGTCTGGCAGAAGCCATAATCAGCCGCGTGTTCCATGAGCCATGCAAGCTCACGGGCCCCTTTATCTTTCAGGAAATAGTCCGGTTCAACCGAGTTGATGTCAATGTCAGTCCCCCAGTGATGTCGTGAAGTTCCCGGCATAGAACTGTATTTAAGAATGATACGAGCCCTTTCAAACGGATCCTTTACCGTAGTGAGATCCATCCCCTCTACTTTTCTTTTTCCTTCCCATTTAGCCTCCCATATTGTTTTCTGGGCATCAAAATTCCGGGTCGCGGAAACAATGGTTAATTGAATGCCCTCTCTGTACGCTGCCTTTTGCATTTTGCCGAATGCTTCAACGGTCTCTCTCCGCAGATAGGCATCCGTTAATGTTGTATGGCTGGATCCGATTATTACAAAGAGGGGATGCGTAGCAGGGTTGAACCTGCCCAGCAGATAGTCAAGCCCTGCCAGGCTGTCGGGTGGGAAAGTATCAGTGACTGTTTCCTGTTTAGGTTCAAACCGTTCGTCCGAGGTTCCTCTTTCCGTATTACCGGGGTGTCCATGATGGTTTCCGCCGCATAGTGTGCATACGACAGGCAGCAACGCCAGCAGGAGGAAGATATGTATCTTAGTCATTGGAATGATGGAGGTTTTCTCTGATGACCTGCATCAGGTGATGGGAGGTAAGGCCATATTTTAACATCAGTTCATCAGGTTGCCCGCTTTCCCCGAAACGGTCGGGCATTCCGGTCCTGATCACCTTCACGGGCCTGCCGGATGTGGTGACTGCTTCCGCCACGGCTCCGCCCAGCCCACCGGTGACCTGGTGCTCTTCAGCCGTGACAAGAAAAGGGAATTTTTCCGCACAGAGGCGGATCAGATCCTCATCCAGCGGTTTGATCGTGTGTATGTTCACCACCCGGCAGTGAATGCCTGCCTGCTGCAGCGCGTAGGCAGCCTGCAGCGCCTCCCATACCATGTGGCCGGTGGCTATGATACAGGCATCATCACCTTCATGCATGACCTGTCCCTTTCCAATGTCAAAACGCTGGTCAGGGGCTGTGAAATCGGGCACCGGACACCTGCCGAACCGGAGATAGACAGGCCCGTCACATCCTCCCACGGCTGCTTTCAGCGCAATGGCGGTTTGTGTGGCATCGCAGGGTGACAGGACGGTCATGTTAGGTAAAACACGCATCACGGCGATGTCCTCCAGTGCCTGGTGCGTTGCACCATCGGGCCCGACCGAAATTCCGGCATGAGCACCTCCGATGATGACGTGGACATTATTGTAGCAAAGCAGGATGCGGATCTGATCGGTGGTCCTCAGGGCCGCAAAAACTCCATAGGTTGCAAATACAGGGATAAAACCCTCCAAAGCCAGTCCCGCGGCCACACCAATACAGTTCTGTTCTGCGATCCCCATGCTGAAGAAACGGCCGGGAAAAGATGATGCAAACAGGTTCATCCCAACCGACTGTGTGATGTCCGCTCCCAGTCCGACAACCAGGGGATGACTGTGGCCCAGGGCAAGCATCCCTTCGCCAAATCCCTCTTTCGTGGGGATACTTCCTCTGCTTTGATACAAGGCATTCATCCGTTTAATTCATTTAAAAAACCAATCAGGTCAGAAGCTGAAGGAGCCTTCCCGTGCCAGCGGTGATCCCCTTCGATGGAGGGTATGCCTTTTCCCATGGTCGTGCGGGCAATGATGCAGGTAGGTTTTGCCTTGTTCTGCCAGGCTGTTGCCAGGTTGTCCGTGATGGCTTCAATGTTATTTCCATCCATCTCCAGAATATGCCACCCGAAAGCTTGCCACTTATCTGCAAGGGGTTCAATATCCATGACTTCCGACGTCTTTCCGTCGATCTGCAGGCCGTTGCGGTCAATAATGACAATCAGGTTATCAAGTCTGTAATGGCCGGCACTCATGGCTGCTTCCCATACCGATCCCTCCTGCAGTTCGCCATCGCCGCAGATGACTACCACCTTGTGCTCCTTCTGACGTAGCCGGGCACCCAGGGCCATACCCATGCCAACTGATAGCCCCTGTCCCAGTGAACCGGCTGAAAGCTCCAATCCCGGTAACCCATGATCACGTCCGGGATGGCCCTGAAGTCTGCTACCCAGCCTGCGTAATGTTTTTAACTCATCAATGGGGAAAAATCCCGCATGGGCAAGTGTAGTATACAATACAGGTGCTACATGACCAATGGAGAGCACAAGCCGGTCGCGATCCTCCCAGCCGGGCTCCCGTGCCCGGTACCTGAGCTGTTGGAAATACAAAACAGTGAAAATGTCCGCCAGTCCAAGACTGCCCCCGGTATGACCCGAACCCGCTTCGGCAAGGCTGAGGAGAATATCCCTCCTGATCTCCTTTGCCTTTTGACGCAGCCATCCGGCCTTTTCATGTTGATTTTCCATATCAGATATCAGCTGTGCTGTAATGACTTAATGCAAACGGCCTCAGCTGAACAATCCGCTGAGGTGTTCCCATGCCCCCCTTATGAAAAGTACCCCCATCCAGATAGAAACCACAAGTTTCAGCATGACCCCGGTCAGAAACCCAATGAAAGAACCAAAACCTGCCCTGAATGCCTGTTTTGATTTTTTTCCACCAAGCAACTCACCTATCAGAGCCCCTGCAAAAGGACCTAAGATGATGGCAAGGGGGAAAACACCGGTAAAGATTAATCCGATGATGAGCCCAACCGTACTGCCCCAGACACCATACCGGCTTCCACCAAATTTCTTTGTGCCCCAAATGGGAACAATGTAGTCCAGAACCGTTACAACAAGGGTGATAAATGCCCATATCAGCAGAGTCTGCAAAGAGAACGGGCGGTTATCTTTTTCCGTGATCTGAAGAAGAAGTAGTGAAACGTATGCGATCGGCGGCCCGGGTATGACGGGCAGGATGCATCCAAGGATCCCTAATATCACACAAATAAGCCCAAGAATAATCCATAGTATTTCCATAGTACAAATCTACCATTTTTTTAACATGTTCCTGAAGTAGGTGAAGTGCCACAGGATATGAATGATGGCAATCAGGGTCATGGCAATGCCGATCTCAACATGCCAGTAAAGGAGTGTGCCGTAAATTCCCATGGCAATGTGGTAGTTGATCTGTATCACCAGGAACAGACCAAACAGACAGCTAACCAGGAAAGTCAGCAGTAGCATCAGGTTCCAGAATTTCCGGTGATGCATCCTTTTGATGATGTTTTCCCTGTAAAGTACCAGCGTTAGGAAATACAGCAGGATGGTGATCACCGAAACCAGTATCAGGTCATATACAGGGTCCTGGCCGGAAGGGACAAAATCGGAAGCAATGGGTGGAATAACCGCGGCTCCCGATTCCCTGGATGTAGCATCCCCATGTCCTTCTGCTGCTCCGGCGGGATCTTCCCGGATATCGTTCATCGATGGCTTGCCGGGAGCAACCGGGGAGGGAACCTTTCTTCCCGGTTTTTCACCTGAGGCTTTGTCTGACCTGTCGGAAGGTTTTGGTGATGTTAGCTCTACCTTTTTTAGAGTGTCCCTCCTGGTTGTATTCGTCGTATCCTTTGGCGGTTCCTGCTTCTCCGGAAGGGTTACAAAGGAATAGTCGCAGTAACCATCCTTGTTCAGGTCTGTATACCTTCCACAACCATATACACAGTTTTGACGAACCCCTTTCGGACAGCTTTGCCCGTTGAGGACTCCTGCATAAACCAGCAGTAAAGGTAACAAGACAAAAAGATAACAATCCCGCTTCACACGCATGCAAACTCAGTGTTCATGATCGTTTGACAAACATACTCGTTTTTTCCTTCGTTCAGGCAGGAGTATTTGTCAAAATTCCCTGAAAAACCCTGACAAGGTTTACCTGGCACAGTGTATCTCAATCATGGATACAACGGATGACATTTCCGTTTCCGTACATGCCGGTGCTGTTTCCGTCTCCTCTGACTGAGGTGCCTCCAATCCTGTAAATCCTCCAATCCTGTCTGAATAAATGTGAACATCAGCATTTATTGAATGAATTTTCTCCATCCCCCGTTGGATTCTCAAAATACTGTATTATATTTACATGTTCATGTAGGGTAATTTCCTTTTCCTATTCGTGGTACCGGTTAACATTAATGATGGTATTCAATAACCTTTAATTCATTCTTATGAAAAAAAATGCATTGTTTTTTATCGGATGGCTCTTGCTTTCCTTAGTGTCTCCAGTTTCAGCTGGTGTGTTTCCCGATTTCATGGATGGCAGCGATGACACCTGTTTATCGGTATCCGAATGGTACAGGATAAAAAGTCACCCGGGTTTTTTGAATGACATTCCCTCATTGAATGCCATGGCGGACAATCCGGTCAAAGGTATTTTTGCGGTCTCTGTCCAACCACTGGGATTTTTGCAGTTCGGCCCGGTAGCCGGTATTGACTTCGCGATACACCGGCAGATCGCTTTTCATACCCAGGTAAGGTTTACATCGTTGGGGTTTCTGTCAAAGCGGGCAAGAACTGATGATGATCTTGATCATAATAATGACGAATCAGGGGAGGTGGATGACTTAAGGGGAATTGCATTTGGATTTGGCCCTCTGTTCTATTTCGGTGAGAACCGGAGCAAATTTTATATGGGGCCGGTTTTTGAGATGGGAACAACCAGGGCGGTTTATAATTTTAACGACTGGTATGATTTCGACCCCACACCCTATTCGGTTACGATAGAAGGAACTTCCCTGATCTGGAGCAATAACATTGGGTTCCGGTCATTGTATCCGTCAGGTTTGTTTATTAATACGGGTATCTATCTGGGAATGCATTTTAACTGGTATACGGAAAAGAATAGTTATAATCAAGACTATGATGATAATGATTTTTCTGTTTATCCTTATATCATGCTGGAACTAGCACTGGGTTTTGCGTTCTGATCAGAAATTTTGCCAATTCTACTTTATAACAATAAAATTATGTGGAGACCAGAACCCACAAAAATAAACGGGGTTATGCTGCTGAACCAGGTAGCAGGATGTTACTTAATCATAAAAAGATGAAAACAAAACTACGCTTATTTCTGATTTTGATGGCTTTGACAGGGATTTCTTCTTTATTTGCACAAGGATTTCAACCTCCGGCCGAAGGGAAAGCGGTAGTGTATTTTACAAGGGTTACCGGATTGGGTTTCGCGGTAACGTTTCAGTATTTCCATAATGATAAGTATATTGGGGAATTCAAAGGCAGCAATTATATGCGTTATGAATGTGATCCGGGAGAACAGTTGTTTTGGGCCTCTTCGGAAAACAAGGAGTTTGTGACGGCCAATCTGAAGGCAGGGGATACGTATATAGTGATCGTTGATGTAAGAATGGGCTTTAACAAAGCCCAGGTAGGAATGACACCGATCTCAACGAAAGATGGAGAGTTGTTCGAAAGGGCAAAAAAGCTGATTATGGAGAAAGCACCCATCATAACACCTAATGAGAGAATAGAAAAGCTGAACACAAAGCTGAAAAAGTTCATCGAGGAAAAATTAAAGAAGTACCATGATGAATGGAAGCATGAAAAGAACTTCAAACATATTTCCCCGGAAATGGCGATACCGCAAGAATCAATGAAATAGAGGGCGGTTTCGGATGCTGTATGCGCCATCTTTTAGCTGATGGCGACAGGAAAGCTGGATGGTATAGGTTGGTAAAGAACGGCTGATCATAACAGCTACAACTTTTTATTTCTCCATTGCCGCAGACTCTTTCAGTAAGGTCCGGCAACGGTTGCCTGACTCGTCTGGCCCCAACCCGATGAACCAACGGCTCCTGCGGCTGGCAAACAGGATGAATCCGAAAAGTTCCA
This sequence comes from uncultured Lentimicrobiaceae bacterium, assembly GCA_964652685.1. Taxonomy (GTDB): domain Bacteria; phylum Bacteroidota; class Bacteroidia; order Bacteroidales; family SKPS01; genus SKPS01. The sequence continues at coordinate 23,583 of CAZZBS010000012.1, read as the reverse complement.
CGCCATGGTCGAACATGACCTTCCCCATCTCAGAATCCTCCCAGTCGGTCACCTGTGTAATCTCCTCCCATTTGGCCGCTGAAACCCATCCCTCTTTCTTCGGATCAATAATGCTCCAGAACAGGTATCCGGTAGTGAGGCATAGTATGGTATAGGTAATTTTGATGCTGCCAAAAAGTGTCCGCTTTTCATTTTGCGTGATGAAACAGTGCCGGACATCCTGCTTTATACCACCCAATTTATTGATTTCAAGATATGTATTGAAATACTGGATGAACTTCGGGTGCAACTGTTCAAAATTGCACTCCGTGGTCTTCCGTGTGTACCTGCTCTGTTTCATAAAATGAGAGATTGGTTGAAACAAAAATAGGATTTCTTCCCGATTATTGATTATCTTTGTACTATCAAAGTAACAGGGGTGCCCCAATACCACGGGCTGAGATCATACCCATTGAACCTGAACCGGGTAGTACCGGCGGAGGGAAGTGTGGTTACAATAGGTTTCGAATGGTTTTCCTTGTTCACCATTCTTTTTTAATAAAAAAAGAAATGATGAAAAGAAGCGTTTTTTGTTTGCTGGTGGCGGTGACGGGTATCATCGCCCCACTATGCGGACAGTCAACCCTGGAGGGGATTGTCCGCGACAGGCGCACTGGTGAGGCAGTCACCGGTGCGCATGTCTGGCTCGATCAAAGCTATCAAAGTACCTGGACTGATGCAGAGGGGAGGTTTCAGTTCAGCCGTATCACACCTGCAAAGTATGGTGTTTCGGTATCTCATGTTGCTTACAGGCAACTTGATACCGTTGTGATGGTTGGCGAAAGGTCATTTTTTCTGGAAATCTGGATGGACATTGCCCCGAAGATGTCCGATCAGTTCATCATTACAGCGGTCAGGTCAGATGAAAGGAGCCCGGGTGCAGCGAGCCTCATTACCCGGGAGGAACTCAGGCAGGTCAACCTGGGGCAGGATATACCGTTTTTACTGTCCGTTTCACCCTCGGTGGTTGTGACATCAGATGCTGGAACAGGAATAGGTTACACAGGGATCCGCATCCGGGGTGTGGATCAGAACCGTATCAATGTTACCATTAATGGTGTTCCGCTGAATGATCCTGAATCTCAAAGTGTTTACTGGGTTGACCTTCCCGATTTTGCCTCTTCGGTTGAAGATATACAGATACAGCGTGGTGTGGGCACATCTACCAATGGTGCAGCGGCCTTCGGGGGCTCAGTCAACATCCGCACAGAAAAACTGAATGCCAGGCCCTATGCTGCCATGACCCATGCCGCGGGTTCTTTCAATACCTTGAAAAACAGTCTCAGCTTCGGTACCGGCCTGATGGAAGACAAGTTCGCCTTTGACGGAAGAGTGTCGCGGATCGTGTCAGATGGTTTTATCGACAGAGCTTCATCCAGCCTCTTCTCGTGGTATCTGTCCGGGGGCTATTATGGAAAGAAAACTGTGCTGAAAGTGGTCGTGATGTCAGGAAAGGAGGTCACCTACCAGGCATGGGGAGGAATACCTTCAGAAATCCTTGACACAAACCGCACATGGAATCCCCAGGGACTTTTTACCGACGCAAATGGCATCCTGAGAGCCTATGAAAACCAGGTAGACGATTACAGGCAGGACCATTATCAACTCCACCTGATGCAACGGTTGAACAGCCGCTGGACATCGGATGTGGCTTTGCATCTTACCACCGGGATTGGGTTTTATGAAGATTACAAGGAAGACAGGAAACTGGAGGATTTTGGCCTGCCTGCGATGATATATGGGAATGATACCATCACACGGAGTGACCTGGTAAAAAGAAAATGGCTCGATAACCGCTTCTATGGCATTACCTGGTCATTCCTCCGTGACAGCCCTTATGGTAACCTTACCATCGGCGGGGCAGCCAACCTGTACGATGGGGATCATTTCGGTACATTGCCCTGGCTTGAGTATCCGGGTAATATACCCAAAGATTATGAATGGTATCATGGTAACGGGAATAAGAAGGATGTAAATATCTTTGTTAAATATCATCGCCTTCTTTCGGCCCGCTGGATGATCTTTGCTGATATGCAGGTGCGGGGGATTGACTATTCCATAACCGGCATCGATGATGATCTCCGCGATATCGGTCAACATCATGATTTTCTTTTTTATAATCCAAAAGCAGGCATATCTTTTATCCATAATGAAAGCCATGAAACGTATCTCGTCCTGGGCATTGCCAATCGGGAACCCAATCGCAGCAACTTCACCGATGCTGATCCCGACGGGCCTGTGCCTGTTGAGGAGAGGCTTTTTAATATGGAATCCGGACATAAGGTGAAATATAATCGTCTTTCAGGCCAGATGAATGGGTTTCTGATGCTCTACAAGGACCAGCTTGTGCTGACCGGGGAGATCAATGATGTAGGGTCTCCCGTCATGACCAATGTTCCGGAGAGCTACCGGGCAGGCATCGAAATGGTCTGCGGATACAAGGCAACGCAATGGCTTACATGGGAAGGAAATGCTACCTTCAGCAGGAACAGGATCCTGGATTTTGTGGCATGGGTGGATGACTGGGATACCTGGGGCCAGAGAAAGGAAATCCTTGGCGAAACCCCCATTTCTTTTTCACCATTTTTCATTGGGAACAGCATTATCAGGGTTGTACCTTTCCGGGATTTCTCCCTGGCACTTGTCAGTCAGTATGTGAGCAGCCAGTACCTCGATAATACCGGAAGTCCTCAAAGAATGCTCGATGGATGGCTGGTAAACAACCTCCATCTGCAATACAGCCTGAACCTGCCGTACATCCGGGAAGCTCGCATCAACCTGATGCTCAATAATATTCTTGGTGAAAAATACGAAAGCAATGGTTGGGTTTACCGCTATTATGAAAATGGTGAGCATAAAACCATGGATGGACTCTTCCCCCAGGCAGGATTCCATTTTCTGGCAGGGATCACACTGGCCTTATAATCCGTGAACCCGGTATGCCCGTTGTTCAATATGAAGATAGATTTGTATCTTTGTACTGTCGTTTTGCAACGCACACAGATTCATTTCAGAATTTACATCAGTATGATCATTCATTTAAAGAAGGGTGTCAGGATTGAGGAGATCAGGATGTTGATTGAAAGCATCTATGCTTTGCATTTGGTCACCGGGGATGGGGATATTGTGGTTACCCCTTCATCCATAAAAGAATTGCCGGAAGGATTTAAACCTTATGCTTCAGCGTGGTACCCGTTTAATTCCGATATTCAACTTTCCTGTGCTGCCTATAAACCCCACCGCAAGATAGATCTTGGGCATGGGACTATCGGGAGGGGATTATCCAATACGGTGGTTATCATCGGTCCCTGTTCCGTTGAGTCAAGGGAACAGATTGAGCAATCTGCAGCTTTGGTCAAAGAACTGGAACTTAAGATCCTGCGTGCCGGCAGTTTTAAGCCACGGACCTCCCCCTATTCATTCCAGGGGATGGCAAAAGAGGGTTTGAAGTTGCTTGATGAAATGCGTAGCCGTTACGGGATCAGCATCATTACAGAAGCCCGTGATGCCACCCATATCGATGAGGTCATTGAATATGCCGATATCATACAGGTAGGTGCCAAAGCCATGTATGACCATGGCATTCTCAGGAAATGTGCAAAGACCCGAAAACCTGTTCTTATCAAACGAGGATTCGGCACTACTTTGCAAGAGTTTGTACAGGCAGCTGAATTTGTCCTTTCCGGTGGTAATCCTGATGTAATTCTTTGCGAACGAGGTATCCGCACCTTTGAGACAAAAACCCGCTTCACCCTGGATCTGTGCGGCGTAGCGTGGCTGAAGGCCAATACCAACCTGCCGGTGGTGCTCGATCCAAGTCATGCCATCGGCTATTCTTATGGTGTACCTGACCTTACCAGGGCATGTTTGGCCATGGGAGTGGAAGGACTCCTGATTGAGGTACATCCGGAACCTTCAACAGCTCTGTCCGATGCCGCTCAGCAACTCAACCATAACCAGTTCAGATCGCTGTTTGCCTCTTTGCAGAGCATGGCATTGGCGCTAAACAGAAACATCATCTGATCATGCATTACCTCTTTTCAAACATTAAGTTTCTTTTATTGAAGGAAGACAGGACCGAAGAAGATTTTTACGCCGGATTAGGATTGGACCATGATACCCTTTTTCACCTCGTTACCGGTACCTCATATCCATCACCTGAGCAACTTCTGTTGATTGCTGATACTCTTGGCTATTCTATCGATGATCTGATAAGAAAAAACCTGTCCGCCATGGTCGCTGAAACCCATGCTGTCAGAATGATGGTAGCGGATGTTGACGGAGTGATGACGGACGGTGGGATGCTCTATACCGACAGTGGCCTGGAGATTAAGAAATACAATGCGAAAGATGGTCTGGCGATGATGAGAATGGAGAAAAACGGCATACGGACCGGCATGCTCAGCCATGGCTTTAATCAGGCTTTGATCAGGAGTCGCGCTGAAATGCTGGGTGTTAGCTTCTTCTATACAGGACAAGAGGAGAAGCTTACCGTCATGAAGGAATGGTCAGGAAAAGCAGGTATTCCACTGGAACAGATGGCCTACATCGGGGATGACCTCAACGATCTCGATGTCATCAGGAAAGTCGGATTCACCGCTGCACCTTCTGATGCTGCAGGCATGGTCAGAAAGGAGGTTAATCTTGTGCTGAAGGCCAAAGGAGGGGAAGGATGTGTAAGGGAACTTGCTGAATGGTTATTTCCTCAGTTTTTTAAATGACATCCCTTTATTCAATGCCCGCAAAATGCTTCATGAACTGCATCCTTTCGAATGCAGCGGGGTTTTCTATTGACCGGTAACTCATCTTTCCGCGGAAGTCCTCCACCTTGTTGAAGCTGTGCTTTTCCATCCAGTGTTCGACCTCCCTGAGCATCTGCCCGATCGTATCAAAACCCTCTTTATACAATACGGATGTAACCTGTACAGTCGTCGCCCCTGCCAGAAGCTGCTTTATGACGGCACTTCCGTCATGTATGCCGGTCGATGCCGAAATGTCACAGTGAAGGATGTCGCTCAGCATCGCAACCCAGTGAAGCGACTGCGAAAGTTCTTCCGGATGACTGAAAACATGGGTGGAGGTGACCTTGAAATTGTCAATATCAATATCGGGGGAGAAAAAGCGGTTGAAAAGCACCATTCCCTTGATGCCGGTCCAGCTTAGTTGCCTGGCAAAACGTGCCAGCCCGGAAAAATAATAACTGATCTTCAGGGAAACCGGAATGGTGACTTGTTTGAGTACTGAGTTAACCAGACTGAAATATATCTTTTCATTTTCTTCAGCTCCGTGATTGGGGTCGGAGGGAAGGATGAAGACATTCAGTTCAAGGCCGTCGGCACCTGCATCCTGTATCTTTTTCCCAAACGATATCCATTCGGTTGCTGAAACGCAGTTGATGCTCGCGATTACAGGTATATCGACTGCATGCTTGGTGTCCCGGATCAGATCAAGGTAGGTGTTGATCTTGTGGTTTTTACTGTAATTGCTGATATAATCCACCGCTTCAGGATACAGATTGGTCGATTCATCATCAGAGGTAAGCGCCTTACTGACTTCATACCGTATCTGTTCTTCAAAAAGGGATTTCAGAACCACTGCCCCAGCTCCGGCTTTCTCAATTTTTAAAATGTTTTCCGTGGAATTTGTCAATCCGGAACTGCCGACAATGATGGGATTTTTCAGTCTTAATCCCATGTACGATGTTTCAAGATTTACCATTGCTATTCGGTATTATGGGTTATTTCGTTCTATATTTGATGATAATCAGGAATTTAATGATCAGTCCGATATAGCTGCCAATTTGTGCAAATATAGGTTAATTAGCGGTTCGTTACAAAAATCCACAAGGTTCATCATGTGCCCCCCACTTAAATGTATCATGAAGAAGATACAACCCGCTGCATGGTGTACACGCAATCATCAGATTGACGATTATAGGTTTTTCGGGTACTTTTAGCCAGTGGAAAAAAAGTTTACCATAGCGGGGAAACGGTTGTATGCGCGTCAGGTCGTAACCCTGATTGTGGTAGTGCTGGCTTATGCTGGAATCTTCTGGCATTCCGACATCGGATGCGAAAGGAGTGATGACTGGAAGATGGGTGACAGTCTGTTGATGGTGCTTATGATGGTGGCGTTGATCGGATTGATTTACTGGATTACGACCATGAAATATCACAAACCGGGCGGGAATCTGCTTTTTAATTCATCAGAAATTAAACTAATGATTGGAAATGTTACCGAAATCATTCCGGTAGCGATGATCTCGGGGATGCGGCTTGTGTTCAAAGGAATTGAAGGTGATGTGGTGCCTGGCAGCGGGTTGGCCGGGATGTTAGGACTTACTGCTTCGAGCGATGGTTCAGGAAATATGTTGCTGTTCAGGTTTAATGATATAGATTACAAAATCAACGTGGTGTTGGAGTCACAGGAAGATTTCAATGCCATAGGGCATTTATTCCGTGAGATCAGTGAAATTCACGGCTTTTATCCCGAACTGATCAATAACAGGCAGGATTAATGAAAAAGTTTTTCCCGGAACAATCTTTCCATGGTTGAATCGCAGGAAATCGGAAATATGTTAATGTTTTCAAAGGGTGCCCGGAAGAGGATCTAAGGGGGATCAACTTGAATTCAAAGATTTTAAGGATATCAGAAAGTTGTGATTTAAAGTCTTGTAATATACTTCTCCCGGCTGGGATATTATTCTGATTGTTGACTGATCTTGAGGTTTTTCTCGGCATTCTGATCTGAAATAACTTCTAAAGCCCTGGAAATCATTATGTCATAATTGATCTGGGAGTGCCAGTATCCTTTGGTGCCAAATAAAAGCCGTGAAAGGGTAGTTGCCAGATGTCTGCGCAGGGCAGCCTCAGAGTTTTTCAGTTCCTCTTCCGGTGATTCGATATGGAACATGGCAGCAAAAGCGATAAAATCTTCAAGGAAAGTATCAGGAATATCAGTTTTCCTTGCCATCTCCTCCATGGTGGGGTAAACCTGGATCAGGGAATCCCTGTTCCGAATTACTTCCTGCAGGACAAACCGGTTGAACATATTTTTTCTGATAAGGGTCCCAATATAAACAGACTGTCCGGTTGTATCAGCCGGAACAATGATATCGGGCATGATGCCTCCACCACCGTAAACAATCCTTCCGTTGGGCGTCACATAACGAAGCGAATCGTCCATTTTGATGCTGTCAACCGTTGAATAGACACCTTTGCGGATTTTTTGGTTCAATTCTTCATAGTATTTTTCGTAACCCTTATCGTAAGGCCTTTGGATGCATCTTCCAACGGGAGTGTGATATCGCGCAATGGTTAATCTTATAACCGATCCATCAGTCAGTGTATAGGGTTTTTGTACGAGCCCCTTACCGTATGAACGCCTGCCCATCACCACACCCCTGTCCCAGTCCTGCACCGCTCCGGTCACAATCTCGCTGGCAGAGGCTGAACTTTCATCAATCAAGACGATAAGCTTCCCTTTTTTAAATTCACCCCGCCCTGTTGACTTATATTCAATCCTGTTGCTGTTTATACCCTCTGTATATACGATCAGTTTGTTTCGGCCGAGAAAATGATCTGCCATCCGTATGGCCGCATTCATATAACCTCCGGTATTTCCCCGAAGGTCAAGGATCAGGTTGTCCATTCCTTTTTTGTTCAGGCTTTTTATAGCTTCCTCAAACTCTTCGGGTGTAGTCCTGGTAAATTTGTTCACCCTGATATACCCTGTCTGGTCAGATAGTAAAAAGGATGCATCAATACTGAACGTTTTAATTCTGTCCCTGATGATGGTAACGGGGAATGGATCGGAAACGCCGGGGCGAAGGATGGTCAGTATCACTTCTGTGCCTTTTTCTCCTCGTACTCTCTTTGAAATCCAGTTGTTTGTGATAACAGGTCCGGTAGCCTTTTCCTGACCGATCCTGAGAATGCGGTCACCCTGTTTCAAACCTGCCTGCATGGATGGGCCTCCCGTTGTGACAAACATCACCATGGCCGTGTCATCGATATATTGAAATTCAATGCCGATACCCTCGAAACTCCCCTCCAGATCTTCGTTGGCCCGTTTGATCTGTTCGGCCGTGAAGTAGTTTGAGTGTGGATCCAGCTGCCTTAGCATAGCAATGATAGCCTGTTCAGTGAGTTTGTAATTATCCACTGAGTCGACATAGTTCGTATTGATCACCTCCAATACCTTCTCAAACTTCTTCAGTGCCTTATCCTGTTCCTCTTCAGACCTTGCCGTGTTGAGCCTGATAACAGACTGCCCATACATGCCTGTAAGGGGTATAATGATCATAAGCCATACAAGTGCTTTTCTGAACATCTCCGTAACTGTTTTGGGTGGTAAAAGTAATAACAATTCACCTATTTATTGGTTGCGGATTACTTGTTGCTGGTGTCAGGTTTTAATCCCAAACAACCGAAGCAACAAATGTGTATTTTTGCCGGGATGGTAAAGGTTCAGAAAAAGATCGAGATCAGGAACAAGAAGGCAGGATTTGAATATTTCCTGCTGGAGGAGTTTGTTGCAGGTATCCAACTTACCGGAAGCGAGATCAAATCGATCCGTGAGGGGAAGGCAAGTATCGCCGAGGCATACTGTTACCTGCAGGATGGTGAGCTGTATATAAAAAACATGCATATCACTGAATACAGGCTTGGGGGGTATGCCAATCATGATCCTAAAAGAGAAAGAAAACTGTTATTGACAAAACGGGAGTTGAAGCGGATCAGTTTAAAGACGGTTGAAAAAGGGCTTACCATTATACCCATCCTTCTGTTCATCAGTGACAACGGATATGCAAAACTAAAGATCTCAATAGCGAGGGGAAAGAAGTTCTACGATAAACGCGAGGCCATCAGGTCGAGAGATATCGAAAGGGACGCCCTTCGGAGAGTGTAGTGGACACATTTCCGGATGAATGCGGATTGGATCCTTCACCTTGTTCGTTGGGTGATTCCCAATGATCCTCCCGGTTGTTATCTTCATCATCTGTTTCTTCATCTTCCAGTATTACGCGATCGGTCTGTGGACCTTCACGCCTGAATAGTAATGCTGTCACAATGCCGGCTATAAGACCTGCCAGATGTCCTTCCCAGCTTATGTTCCTGTCGGGGAAAAAATCGGGGAAAAGGCTCCAGATAAACCCTCCGTAAAGAAAAACGACCAGAAGGGCAAAGGCCATGAGGTGACGATTTCTTCTGATTACCCCGCTGGTAAGGTGAAATGAAACCAGACTGTACACAAGACCACTGGCCCCGATATGATTCGAATCAGCTTTCCCGATGAACCAAAGGATAAGCCCTGACATGACCATCATCCAAAGAATGAATTTCCATGCGCTTTCCCTGTAAAAATAAAACAAACCGCTGCCGAGCACCAATAATGGGATGGAATTAGACATCAGGTGGTTGAATCCCTGGTGAAGAAAGGGCATGGTGATGATACCCATAAGCCCGTATAGCCTCCATGGACGTAATCCATATGGAATGAGAGAGTGACCCGCGGTCCATTGGAAGATCTGTACTCCCCAGGGTAAAAGCAGGAGTAGCAAAATGATGACAATGCTGTAAATGAGCCTTTTCTTTATTTGTTGATCCTCTGTGCCAACCATCATACCGGGTATTTCAACCATGCAATTTCCGGAATAGTTACGACTTCTGCAAATACCCATCGACTACAAATGGAGCACTGTAATATTCATCAACCTTCTATCAGTATTATACAGTCATCTCTTATCTTTGCCTGATGCTTTACTCCGCTGAAAACCTGTGGGTCACCATCCCTGCACTTGATGAACAGCAATGGCTTCCTGATTGCCTGGCATCATTGGCTTCCCAGACCATCCGGGGCTTTCATGTTGTGATTTGTGTTAACCAACCCGATGCCTGGTGGCAGGATGACGGGAAACGGGGTGTTTGCATCCGTAACATACAGATGCTTGAATGGCTCCAAAAGCATCAGGGTGATGATCCTTACAGGCTGCATGTGATCGACCGAAGCTCGCCGGGGGCAGGCTGGCCCCGGGGCAGGGGAGGAGCAGGAGCTGCCCGCCGGGAAGCCATGAATAAAGCAATCAGACAGGGCGACCCCGATATTATCCTTGTTTCAACCGATGCAGATACCCGTTTTGATGATACCTGGCTTTCCGATATCAGGGAACGCTTCAATGCATGCCCAACCGCCTCTGCCATGGCAGCCCCCTATTACCATAAACTGACTGATGCGCCGGGATTGGACAGGGCTATTCTTCGGTATGAACTCTTTATGCGTTTCTACCTGCTTAATCTTATCAGGATCAGGAGCCCGTTTGCCTTTACTGCCATAGGCTCGGCGATGGCAGTTACAGGTAAGACATACAGGAGGATGGGTGGGATGCCGGTTAAACCAAACGGTGAAGACTTTTATCTGCTGCAGAAAGCAGCGAAAACAGGCAGGGTGTTGAACTGGCTGCCATCAACCGCATATCCGGCAGTGCGCTTGAGCCGGCGGGTCGGCTTTGGCACAGGGCCCGCCCTGTCTGCCGGATTACAGGGCGAATGGAGCCGTTATCCCATCATCCACCCGCACCATTTTGATCGTATCGGGGAACTGTATCAATCCCTTCCGCTACTGTATGATCATGATATTCCAACACCTGTCGATCCGTTTCTCGAAGAAAAATTCGGAACTTCGCTCATCTGGCAATCCATCAGAAGAAATTGCCGCACTCGTGATACATTTATGAAAGCCTGCCACCTGAGGTTTGACGGCCTTCGGATATGGCAGATGCTTAGGAGGGCTGCTGCAGGAGATGATCCTGATGAAGCACTGAAGGCGAATCTAGCATTGTTCCTTCCCTCTTTCCACGGATTAAAAACGGGGGGACTGGCAAATGCCGATCTGGAAGAACTTGAAATTCTCAGGGACCAGCTGTTCGAAAAAGAACGACAAATGAGAAAAGCATCCGATGAAACCATTTGACCTTATCACCATCCTGGGACCAACCGCTTCAGGGAAAACAAAACTGGCAGCCAGGCTTGCTGCAAGACTGGACGGTGAAGTAATTTCAGCCGATTCACGCCAGGTTTACCGCCAGATGGACATCGGCACAGGAAAAGACCTGAATGATTATAAAGTGGATGGCCTCTCCGTTCCTTTTCATCTCATCGATATTGTGGATCCTGGTGAGATGTACGATGTTTTCAGATTTACCTGCGATTTCATTGAGACATTCAGGGAGATAAAAGGAAGGGGCAAACAACCTTTGATGTGCGGAGGTAGCGGTATGTACCTTGAAGCCGTGATCAGTGCATACCATTTTGTTAAAAATGAAGAGGATCCCGGATTAAGGCAATATCTGGAGGATTTGGACGATCGGGAACTGAAAGACAGGTTGCAGGGTTACCGTTCTTTGCACAACATCACCGATCTGCAGGACAGGAAACGTACCATTCGTGCACTGGAAATCGCGATTCAGGCAGCACAGAAACCTCCTTTATCCCATGATCCCTACCTGGCTTCCCTGCACCACCTTGTGATCGGGATCGAGCTGCCCCGGAATCAGATCAGGGAAAGGATTACACGTCGATTGCATGAAAGACTGGAGACAGGTTTGGTGGAGGAGGTGAAAGGATTGATCAGAAAAGGCATCTCGCCTGGTAAACTTCGATATTACGGCCTTGAATACCGCTTTATTACTGATTATCTTACCGGTCTGACAAGTTATGATGAAATGGTCTCACGCTTGAATACAGCCATCCACCAGTTTGCCAAACGACAGATGACCTGGTTCAGACGTATGGAAAAAAAAGGGATAAAGATCCATTGGATAAGTGGGCTCCACCCCATTGACCAGCAGGTTGATATTATAATCCGACTGATCATGGACCGGGATACATGATTTTTTGTTTCATTTTTTCTCATCATAATTGAACAAAAACAATTGATGACTGTTTGGAGAATGAAATCAAGGATTATGTTAATTAGATCATTTCATTACCTGATGGTGAAAACGATTATGAAAAGACGACGCAATGTGATCATTTCTCTTTTATTGATGGTGTTATTAACTGGCATCGATCTGCATGCCCAGCGTGGTATTGTTAGAGGAAGAATTTTCGATGAACAGGCAAATGCTCCGATTCCTTTTGCGAACATCGTAATACCCGACCTGGGCATTGGGGCCACGAGCGATCTGGATGGTAATTTCCTGATCACAGGTGTTGAACCCGGATTCCGGCAGGTACGTGCCAGTTCCATCGGATTTGAAACCCGAATAACGGAAGAATTCATGGTAACCAATGCCATCACAACTTATTTAGATATCCCGATGAGACAGACCGCTGTCACCATTAAAACAGCGGTTATTACTACTTCCGCTTTCCGGAAAGAGGCTATGAGCCCTGTTTCAATGCGAACGATCACCCTGAGTGAAATAGAAAAGAGCCCCGGGGGAAACAGGGATATCAGCAAGGTCATACAATCCCTGCCAGGGGTTTCATCCGGCGTTTCATTCCGTAATGATGTGATCGTAAGGGGAGGAGGTGCCAGTGAAAACCGGTTCTATCTCGATGGAATGGAAATTCCGAACCTGAATCATTTTGCCACACAGGGGGCTTCAGGTGGCCCGGCCGGCATCATAAATACCGATTTTCTTCGCGAAGTAGATTTCTATAGCGGTGCTTTTCCCGTTAACCGTGGGAATGCTCTTAGTTCCGTGATCGATATGAAACAGGTGAACGGAAACCGTGAAAAACTTAATTTCCGCGGATCCCTCGGGGCAACCGATCTGGCCTTGACAGCCAATGGACCATTGGGAGAGCGCACCAGCTATGTGCTGTCGCTCAGACGATCTTACCTCCAGTTCCTTTTTCAGGTCATTGGGCTTCCCTTTCTCCCAACCTATACAGATTACCAGTTTAAAGTGCGTACGCAAATCGACCGAAAAAACGAATTGATCTTCCTGAGCCTTGGGGCACTCGACAGGTTTGAACTGAATACCGGCATTAAGGAACCTACCGATGAACAGGCTTATATCCTTGGCTACGTGCCGGTGAATGATCAGTGGAATTATGCTGTCGGAGCAGTGTACCGGCATTATGGGAAGAACAGTACCGACACCTGGGTGATAAGTAGAAATATGCTGGACAATCAACAGATAAAATTTGCCGATAACGACGACACCGAACCTACAAACCTCGTACTTGACTATAATTCTCAGGAAATTGAAAATAAATTGCGCTATGAGCACAAAGGACGTTATGATCGTTTTGAAATACTTTTAGGAGGAGGGGCAGAATACGCTAAATACACAAACGAAACATTTCAAAAAACCTTTGCACAGGGTGAATCACTGATCATCAACTATGATAGTTATCTTGACCTGTTCAAATGGAGTGGTTTTGCCCAGGCTTCCGGGGAGTTTCTGGAAGATGAACGATTAAGCCTTTCCTTAGGCTTCAGGGTCGACGGAAACAGTTATTCGGATGACATGGCTAATCCTTTCAAACAATTCAGTCCTCGCTTTTCCGCCTCCTATGCGCTTGCATCCCGCTGGTCGCTGAATTTCAATACCGGAAGGTTCTTTCAGTTGCCCCCTTATACTACATTGGGCTATAGAGACCTTAATGGGGAACTGGTCAACAGGAATAATAACCTGAAATACATACGTGCCGATCATCTGGTTGCAGGCATTGAATTCAACCGTACCTCCAATTCCAAACTCTCGGTGGAAGGTTTCTGGAAAGGATACAACCATTATATGTTTTCGGTAAGGGACAGCATTTCCCTGGCGAGTAAAGGGGCTGATTTCGGCACTTTTGGTGATGAAGAGGTTACGAGTACCAGCATGGGCAGAGCTTATGGGGCAGAATTGCTGCTGCGGGAAAAAAATCTCAGGGATTTCAACATCATTCTGTCCTATACTTTTGTAAGGAGTGAATTCAAAGAGAAGAACGATGCCTGGGTACCTTCGGCCTGGGATAACCGACACCTGATCAACCTCCTGGTGCAACGCAAATTCAAGAATTGGGATGCAGGTTTCCGATGGCGTTTTGTAGGTGGAACGCCCTACACACCTTTGGATGTCGAATTCTCTTCCTATAAAACAATATGGAATACCAATTTCAGAGGGTATTCGGATTTTTCCCGGTACAACCAGATGCGCCTGGCTTCAGCCCATCAGCTCGATATCCGTGTCGACAGGCAGTTCTATCTCAACAAATGGTCATTGATGTTTTATCTGGATATCCAGAATGTCTATAATTTTAAAGCAGATTCACCCCCTGTTTATATTCTTGAACGGGATCAGGATGGAGTACCATTGACAGATCCCGGCAATCCTGATAAATATCTGTTGAAAAAATTAGCGTTGCAGAACGGGACCATTCTCCCCTCCATAGGCATCATCGTTGAATTTTAGTACAAATCAAAACCCCTCTGAATGAGGTTGCGAATAATAATGATAGAATTATGGCTAAGCTGCATAATGATAAAAACATGAAAGAGATCGGTATCTTAGCGGTTGTATTTATGGTACTTACGCTGGGATTCACCATGGGTTGTGGAGGCAGCAGAAAACAGTTCTCTGATAATACACCACCCGAGATGCTCGTTTACAGGGCAGATAATGTTGACATTCCCTTGGAAATACATTTCCAGCGTGGCCGACAACATAATCATCCGTTGATGGTATTCTGGCTTGAAGACCAGAAAGGCAATTACATACAGACACTTTTTGTAGCTGCTTCCATTGGGAAGGGCATGTTCAGGTATGGTGCACAAGCTGATGGTCACTGGATGCCGGGTGAAATCCAGCGTCCGGCCTCTCTCCCTTATTGGGCACATAAGAGGGGCATCCTCAATGAACAGGGCTATTACATCCCTTCCCCCGGTATGCCTGTTCCGGATGCCATTACCGGCCCAACGCCAAAACGCAATTTCATTCTGCTAAGCGGGGCTGACAACCTTCCGGAAAAGTTCAGGGTAATGATGGAGATCAATCAGACGTGGGATTTCAACGAATACTGGACCAATGGCAAATTTCCGGGCAATATGGAGTATATGACCTCCTGTCAGCCCGCCCTGGTGTATGAAGCGGTTGTTGACCTCAATGACGGACTCAACGAGTATCTGATGAAACCCATCGGTCACAGCCATTTCGATGGCAGCAATGGAAGTCTGACAGCTGATCTGAGTACCATCACCACTGCGCTTGACATCGCAAGAGAGATAAAAGTGGTGCTTCCATGATCAGATATCATTGGCTTTGTTTTTTAATAAAGGGACAAAACGGAAGGAACCGTGATGCTCATGCTGATAATCGGTTTCGTTCAGCCTGATCACCCTGACCATTGTCTGTATATGCTCTCCGACAGGAATAACAAGCTTTCCACCGATTTTCAATTGCGTAAGGAGCTCTTTCGGCACCTCAGGCGCCCCGGCTGTTACAATGATCCCGTCGAATGGCTTGAACGACGGCAATCCTTTATACCCGTCACCAAAAAAAAGATGTGGTTTATACCCCAGCGTGGGTAACATTGCTTTCGTTCTCAGGAAGAGTTGCCTTTGCCGTTCAATGGAGTAAACTTTTGCACCCAGAGATAGAAGCACACATGCCTGGTAACCACTTCCCGTACCTACCTCCAGGATCTTATGCCCCTTTTCAATCTCCAGCAACTCTGTCATGAAAGCAACCGTGTACGGTTGAGAGATGGTCTGCCCTGAGCCAATCGGGAAGGGCTTATCCTGGTATGCAAACTCTACAAAGGATGAATCCAGGAAAAGATGCCTCGGGATTTTTCCAATGGCTTCGAGAATCCTTGAATCCGTTATCCCTTTCTGTTGTATCTCCTTAACAAGTTTCCGGCGTAAACCCTGGTGACGGTATGTATCTGTCATGTATGCAAAAATACGAATTTGCCAGGTTGGATTGTGCCTTGCTTGTTCCTTGTTAAAAAAAGATTAACTTTGCCCAAAATTAACTAACATGTTAAAAATCGGAGTTTTAGGGGCAGGACACCTGGGAAGGATCCACCTTCATTGTATATCGGAAATTGATGATTTTGAACTTGTTGGTTTTTATGATACAAACCCGGAAATCAGTAGAAATGTTTCTGAACAACTCGATATTCCTGGCTTTGAATCCATTGAAGCCCTGATTGACCAGGTTGATGTGGTGGATATCGTAACCCCTACCATTTCACATTTTGATTATGCATCCTTTGCCCTTCGCAAATCAAAACATGTGTTCATTGAAAAACCGGTCGTCGCATCACCTGCTGAAGCGAGGGAGCTGATTAAGATTGCCGAAGAGGTCAATACGAAAGTTCAGGTGGGTCATGTCGAACGCTTTAATCCTGCTTTCCTGGCTGCTCAGCCATATATTTCCAACCCAATGTTCATCGAAGCCCACAGGCTCGCTACCTTCAGCCCGAGGGGTACCGATGTGCCTGTCATCCTCGATCTTATGATCCATGATATCGATATCGTCCTTGCTACCGTAAAATCTAAAGTGCATAATATAAGTGCAAGTGGAGTTCCTGTTATTTCTGACCAACCCGATATTGCCAATGCCAGGATCGAATTTGATAATGGCTGCGTGGCAAACCTCACCGCCAGCCGTATCTCCATGAAGAAAATGAGAAAAACCCGTTTCTTTCAACGTGATGCATACATCGCAGTTGATTTTCTGGATAAGAAAACGGAGATCATCAGAATGCATGAAATCCTCGAAATGCCGGCAGATCCAATGGCAATGATTTTCGATCCCGGGAATGGAAATCCGTTGAAACGCGTCTATGTGGAAAACCCGGAAATTATTTCACTTAATGCCATTAGGAAAGAACTTGAAAGCTTTCACCATGCCATCATATCAAATTCTATCCCCCCTGTTACAATTAACGACGGATGTAATGCGTTAGACTTGGCATACCAAATCCTTGAGAAAATCCGGATCTGATCCTGTAGCATTATTCAAACTGCCATTTGGTCATGATGTTAAAGAAATTTCTTGCTATCAATCTGTTCTGTATCACACTGACGATCCTTATAACAGGATGTGAGTTGTTCGACAAACCTGAAACCATCCCTTCTTTCATTCATATCGATAGCATCCATCTGGAGAAGAATCCTTTGATTAACGAAGGTAGTCTTTCAAGAAAAATTGTGGATGCCTGGATCTATGTTGATGGGAACCTTATTGGTGCGTTTGAGCTGCCATGCACTGTACCTGTCCTTAAGGAGGGACAATGTGAGGTTACAGTATATGCAGGTATTTACATGAACGGTGTCCGGACCACACGTGTCTATTATCCGTTTTTCACCGACTGGAAAAAAGAAATTACCCTTTATCCTGACAGCATTGTCAAACTCCAACCGGTTGTTCAGTATAGCGATGACATCAAAATGCCATTTCATGAAGATTTTGAGTTAGGAGGGGTGCTGTTTGAAGAAGGGATAAAGAGTGTTACCTCCATGCAAAAGACCAGTGATCCGAATGAAATTTTCGAGGGCAATTATTCCGGAAAGATTGTTTTAAATGATACTGATTCGGTCTATCTGGGTGTGACAATCATGGGTTATGAACTTCCTACCGCCGGAGGTATGGTATTTCTTGAATTAAACTATAGATCAGATGCTGATATCATCATTGGCATATACGCTGTAAAGGTTTCACAGATCCTGCAGCATGAAGTGGCAGGTATCCTCCCGAAAAAAGATTGGGGTAAAATCTACATCAACCTGTCACCAGCAGTTTTCAGGGAGAACGATGCCCTGCATTTTAAAATCTTTCTCGGGTCATATCTGCCAGAGGGGAAACATGAGGCAACCATCCTTTTAGATAATCTGAAATTGATCCATTTTTAGTGCAGTTGGATATGAGCAGAAAAGCGAAAGAAACCATCAAATTCGTTCTTGCAGATCTTTTGTCGGCAGCACTGGCATGGGGGGTATTTTTCGTTTACCGCAAGCAGCTGATCGAACCCGACATTTTAAAAGATTTCAGCAGGATCCTTGAAGATCCGAACCTTTGGGTCGGTCTGATTATCATTCCTTTCGGATGGATTGTCTATTACACCTTTTCGGGAAGTTACCGGAAAATCCTGAGAAAAGCCAGGTTGAAAGAACTCGGGCTGACTGCACTGCAATCGGTAGTAGGTGTAACGGTTATCTTCTTCGTGTTAATCCTTGATGATATTACAATCACGTATGTTACCTATTATCAAAGTTATTTTACCCTGTTAGCCCTTCAATTCATCCTCACATTCTCTTTCAGACTGATTCTTACAACGATCATTGTGAGAAAAATCCATCGGAGAGAAATTGGTTTCAATACCATTATTATCGGAAGTGGAAAAACAGCGCTGGACTTGTATTATGAACTTGAAAATCAGCCCATATCACATGGTAACAGGATGATTGGATTTGTTCACACTCGCAATGGCAGCAACACCTATTCCCTTTCAGGTCTTCTGGAACATTTTGGAAGCTATCACCGGATCAAATCACTGGTAAAGACCTATCAGGTTGAAGAGGTGATCATTGCACTTGAAGAGGACGAACAATACCTTGCGCGTAATATTATCACTGAGTTGGAGGATGCTCCCATTGTGATCAAGATTACACCTGATCTCCGTGACATTCTTCTGGGAAGCGTTAAGATGACCGCCATTTTCCATACACCCCTCATTGTAATTTACCCGGATCTCATGCCGGCCTGGCAGGCAGTCACAAAACGGATCTTTGATATTGTCATATCTTCCCTGGCACTCATCATTCTCATACCCCTGTTTATTTTTATTGCTATTGGCGTGGTCATCTCTTCCAGGGGGCCGGTTTTCTATTCACAACAACGCATAGGATTGTACGGAAGGCCTTTCATCATGTATAAATTCCGTTCAATGTATATGGATGCAGAAAAAGACGGGCCACAGCTTTCTTCTTCCAATGATAACAGAATCACCCCTTTCGGAAGATTTCTGCGGAAGGTGAGGTTTGATGAATTACCACAGTTTTATAATGTGCTTATCGGCGAGATGTCACTTGTCGGGCCCAGGCCTGAAAGGAAATTCTATATTGACCATATTGTGCGGGAGGCTCCTCATTACCGCATTTTACATAAAGTCAAACCTGGCATCACCTCATGGGGTATGGTCAAGTATGGTTATGCTGAAACCATTGAACAAATGATCGAACGGATGAAATTTGACATCCTGTATATTGAGAATATGTCCCTTGCCACCGATTTTAAAATATTGATCTACACCATACTGATCGTAATCCAGGGAAGAGGAAAATAAAAATCCGGCTGATCATGGCCGGATATGTGAACTCATCATGTGACCCATCATTACAACTGACCATACATAATTTTGAGGACGATCTCTTCAATCTCTCTGTCTGCACCGCGGGGCTCATACTTCACCTTTAGGTTGTATCCGAACAACCTGCCCAGTCCCTGCCAGAAGAAAGCCCGGAATGTCCCCCTTAAGTCAGCAACCAGTTCATATCCTGTCTGCCCGGTTTCCCGGTCAACCAGTTTCAGTAATATCACACCCTGCGAAAAGGTCAGTTTCTTTAATTCATTCCCGAATTCAGCCTCCAGGTCCGCTTCCGCTCTTTTCATCAGCTCTTTCTTTTTGTCAGGATTGGCCAGTATCAGTTCGTTGTATTCCCTGAGCTTGATGCCTGCCAGCCTTGCATAGGGATAAACTTTCTTCACATTGCGGACCAGCTTGTAATAATGTTGTTTCTCTTTATTGGACTTGAATACTTTCGGTGAAAAAAGGATAAAGGTTGGAAGTGTTCTGTAAATGAAGGTGTCTCCGTCAATAATGATGCAAGGGACAAGTTGTGGCGGTGTCTGCGTATTGTAACGATTTCTCTGGGCATTACTTCCGGAAATGATGATGAGAGTGAAAAGCAGTATCAGAAGGAATCTCCGTGTTAAAACATACTGCGGGTCAGTCATTGCAAACGGAACTTTGTCGCGTGGGACGGAATGTTTAATATTGAAATCCATGAAGCTTGAAGGATATGAAGAAGAACGACAAGGCAGCGCAACTATTATGCCACCCAACCGATTTCACGCATCAGGCGACTTTAAGCTTGGCAATGTTTGTACGGGCAATTTTTTCTTCAGCATAGGGTACATCCACATGAAGTGTTTTGACCTCCTTCTGGGATGGCAGATGAAACATATCTTCTGTCAGGACAGCTTCAAATATTGATCTGAGACCCCGTGCACCAAGTTTAAATTCGATGGCTTTGTCAACGATAAAATCGAAAACCGGTTCATCGATGGTAAGTGTAATGCCATCCATTGCAAAGAGTTTTTTAAACTGTTTTACGATGGCATTCTTAGGTTCGGTCAGAATACGTCTTAAAGCCTCTTTGTCAAGAGGATTCAGATAGGTGACTACCGGCATTCTTCCTACAATTTCCGGTATCAGTCCGAATTTCCTGAGGTCCTGGGGAGCAATGTATTGCAGGATATTATCCTTGTCGATGCCCTCTTCCCTTGTGCTGGCGGCATATCCAATCACATTGGCCTGTAACCTTCCTGCAATGATCTTGTCCATACCGTTAAATGCTCCCCCGCAGATAAAGAGGATGTTACTGGTGTCAACCTGGATCATTTTCTGCTCGGGGTGCTTGCGTCCTCCCTGGGGTGGAACATTTACCGTCGTACCTTCAAGAAGTTTCAGCAATGCCTGTTGCACTCCTTCACCTGAAACATCCCTGGTGATGGAAGGGTTGTCGCCTTTCCGTGCGATTTTGTCAATCTCATCAATGAAAACGATTCCCCTTTCGGCAGCTGCAACATTATAGTCAGCAGCTTGTAACAGGCGTGTAAGGACACTTTCCACATCTTCACCCACATAACCCGCCTCTGTGAGAACCGTTGCATCGGCAATGCAGAAAGGAACCTGCAGCATACGGGCTATGGTCCTTGCCAGCAATGTTTTACCAGTGCCGGTTTCCCCGACCAGGATGATATTGGACTTTTCAATTTCCACATCATCATCAGATTTGCTTTTGATGGGAGGGGATTTTTTCTGGGCAGCCCCAATACGTTTATAATGGTTGTAAACGGCTACGGAAAGCACCACTTTGGCCTGATCCTGCCCGATGACATATTGATCAAGATAAGCCTTGATATCCCTTGGTTTCATCAGCATGACATCCTCGAGGCTTTCCTTCTGACGCATAGGCACCTCTTCGGTCAGGATGATATAGGCCTGGCTAATGCAGGCATCACAAATGTATGCATCCATGCCGGAAATAAGCAAAGTAGTCTCCTGGCGGCGTTTTCCGCAGAAAGAACATTTTTCCCCATCCTGGTATCTGGCCATTTCCCGGTAGTTTGTTCGGGCACAACTGCCCGGATGTTATACGATTATTTCTTCTTTGTGTTCCGGTGAAGCACTTCGTCGATCATACCGTACGACAATGCCTCCTCTGCCGTCATCCAGTAATCACGGTCTGAATCCTTTTCAATCCTGTCAAAAGGCTGTCCTGAGTGGATTGCGATGATTTCGTAAAGCTCCTTCCTCAGTTTGAGGATCTCGCGTGCTGTGATCTCAATGTCGGAAGCCTGACCCTGTGCACCACCCATGGGTTGATGAATGAGTACCCTTGAATGGGGAAGAGCTGTGCGTTTTTTCAGGGCACCGGCACAAAGCAGTACCGCTCCCATGGATGCTGCCATACCGGTACAAATGGTAGCCACATCAGGACCGATGTACTGCATGGTGTCATAGATCCCAAGGCCAGCATATACTGAACCACCGGGCGTGTTCAGGTAAATCTGGATGTCTTTCTTGGGATCAGCCGATTCCAGGAAAAGCATCTGCGCTTGGATGATATTGGCTACATCATCATTGATAGGTACACCCAGAAAGATAATCCGGTCCATCATAAGCCTTGAAAATACATCCATCTGCGCAATATTCAGTTGTCTTTCCTCAATGATGTTCGGGGTGATGTAACCCGATGTGATGGAGGTGTATGTATCAAGCGTTAGGGAACTGATGCCGGCATGCCTGATGGCATATTTACGGAATTCGTTTTTTTCCATGACTGTGGGTATTTGGGTTGATGGGAATTAGTTTGAACTAAAGGCTGTGAATTCTTCCGGTGAAACGGTTACCGTGGTGTATGGTACTTTCTGCATGATCAGGTCAGAGATTTTTTGCTCAAGAATCCTGTCACCGATCCTTTCCATCTGTTGATGGTCTTTTTGCATGTTTGCAAGGATATTGCTGATGGCTGCCATTTTTGATTCATAGGCCGGGTCTTCCGGATCATCTGCCCCCAGGGCCGTCCGTATATAATGGGTGAAGTCATCTTCCGTAACCTGCAACTGGTAGTCCTCAATCAGTCTGTTCCTGATCAGGGCAATACGTAACTGTCTGGCATAAACCTCATAGGACTCCCCGAAATCTTCAGGTGAGAGTTTTTCCTCTTCTCTGTTTTCCAGTAGCCATCTTTTCATGAATTCATCAGGAAGTTGCAGGGCACTTTGCAGTAACATGGCATCCAGGGCATCATTGAACATCCTTGTCATTGCTTCCTTCTCATAAGAAACGGTAATATCCTGCTTGACCCTTTCGCGAAGTTCTTGTTCGTCCTTCAGTTTGTCCTGTGTAAATACTTCCGCCAGAAGCTTTTCATCAATTGCCGCGGGTACACGCCGGAGTATTTTTGTGATGTGGAAATCATAATCGTTCATCGGATCTGGTAATTCCTTACCTTTCATTTCCAGCAATGAGATCACCTCAGTCTTATTCTGAAAGGCTTTCATCGGATTCATCCGGATAACATCACCGACAGCAGCGCCCATGACACGGTTACGGATTTCTTCATCCGCGATCTTATCAACCATCATATGGGAGTGCACCTGTTTGCTCCCTTCCAAATTTTCCCCAATATCATTGACCTCTTCAATATCACAATGGATCAGAGAATCTGGTTCAACCTTCACCGTGTCTTCGAAAGTTCCGAAGCTTTTTTGAATATGTTCAATATACTCATTTACACTTTTTTCGTCCGGTTCAATGCTGTACAGTTTGATCCCTTCCAAACCTTCAATGTCTAGTTTAAATTCAGGCTTTATGGCAATATCAAAATAGAAGCTGAAAATCTCCTGTGTATCGAAGTCAATGGTTTGCTGTTTTTCTTTGTTTGGCAACGGGGAAGCCAGGGTCTGGATATTGTTTTCTTCAAGATGCTTTTGCAGTGCGTCGGAGATCAGGTTGTTGATCTCTTCTGCCAGTATTGTTTTACCATACATTTTATGAACGAGGCCAGTAGGAATTTTACCTTCCCTGAAACCGGGCATTTTCATTTTCTTCCGGTATTCTTTGATTTTTTCTTCTACCCGTGAGGCATAGTCAGCTTTCTCGATTTCAATCTTCAGTGTCGCTGTCAAATCCCCGGTGCTTTCTTGTGAGATGTTCATGAATTTGTCTTTCTGTTTTCGGTAAATGTGCGGATGGAGGGACTCGAACCCCCACGCCTTTCGGCACCAGATCCTAAGTCTGGCGCGGCTAC
>CAZZBS010000011.1:0-80941 GCA_964652685.1 uncultured Lentimicrobiaceae bacterium | reverse complement strand
TTACCACTCTTTTATCAACATTTTGTTGGCAAGGGCACTTTTTCAGTGCCCTCCAGGATGATACAGGTTCTTTTCATGGTATATTTCTCCTTTCTATGATCGTTACCGGAAGTTGCAAATAGAGATGCTGTCATTTCATCCTTCAAAGATACTATGAGTTTGGCGCAATTCGATGGTAATGAGTACTAAAATTAATAAACCAGGCAATGAAACAGAACCGTTTTTTAATCACCGAAGACACCGTAACCCTTCGCCGAAGGCATCGGTATGTTTTCAATTATACCTCTATCTTTGTGTTAATAATGCTAAAAGGATACACCTATATACTTGAATGTGCCGATGGAAGTTATTATGCCGGAAGCACTATTAACCTGGAGATACGGCTTGCCCAACATCTGGCAGGTGAAGGCGCAAATCACGCCAGGAAGAAACGGCCCGGAACAATGAAAACTAATCAGGAAAACACGTAAACGAATTCCTATATGACAAAATCAGTCTGGATTGCATCTGCTTTTATTATGCTGCTGATCACAGGATGCACTAAAAATGATAATGATAAGTTACCGGATGCTCCGGTTGCTATTCAGTATTATGTAAAAAACATCCGTCCTGCCCATCCCATCGGGGGACTAACGTTCCTTAATGTTCAATCCTACCAGCAAACAACAGAATATACATGTGGCCCCGCAGCTGTGATTTCCCTATTGCAATACTTTGGGCTGCAAGGTGATGAAATGCTCATTGCCTCAGAAATGGGAACAAGTTCAACAGTCGGAACTTCTCCGGAACAGATGACAACATGGCTTAACAATAATGGTTTTAATGCATCATGGCATCAGGATGGGTCTCTTGAAATGCTAAGGGATAATCTTGATAAAAACATCCCAACACTTGTTGAGTGGAGTGACTGGGGAGGGCATTGGGTGCTTGTGACAGGTTATGACATCAGGGATCCATCCGACCTGATGGATGATGTGATTATTTTTACCGATCCTTATGATCGACACGACGACAATCAGGATGGGATCACCTGGTTCAATGCCCAGCGGTTTTATTACATGTGGTATGATGCGTTGCTTTTTGGGAGCACCATGAAACGGGTGTACATCAATGCCATTCCCCAAAAAAAATCAGCGCCAGATGATAGAATTAACTAATTAGCTAATTTACAACGCTCCGGGAGGTATTTACTTTTCCACGCCACCATTACTGAATCAGCACAAATAAACAAAAACTTCCGGGGATTAGGAGGGGTAAATTGTTGAATCAAACAATCATTTACCTCGGGCCGTTGGGGGTGTTAAAGGAATCTTTTGTTGAAATCCCTTGTCTGTGAAGGCTTCTGTTGGTCCATGGCGGCATTGGATCTTTATCTGCCCATAAACCTTTTTTTGAAGCCCTGGCTTCCATTTCAAGATTTGCTAGGGTTGAATTGGAATTGTATTTTTTGAAATGCCAGGCAAAACCTGCTTTAATCATCTCCCGGCTTAGCTCTTTGCCATCTTCAAGGTAGGTGTAGGCGAGAAATCGATCATGATTGTCAATTCCTGTAATTTTCATGGTTATCGATTGACCGAAACATAAATCTGACAGATATTTTTTTGATTTCCGATAGTAGGGCATCCCTTTTTCCGGGGCATCTATTCCCTCCATTCTAATCCTTATGGTTTTATTCCCTTGAATTAAGGCATCATAAGTATCTCCATCAATGACAGATATGACTTTGCCTGAAATAGTGCTTCCCCTTCTGAAAGAGGTATAATGACCACTTTTAGATGTGCATGCAATCGATAAAAAGATAAAGGGAAGTACACACAGGATTGTCAGATTCCTCATTTTGCAAAATTTACACATAGTTTTGTTATCCGTTGAAATCTTTCCAAATCTCAATGACGAACTTTATACCGACAAAAATAGCGCATTGGTTTTATCAATTACTGCCACCTACTGTCTCACTACCTTCACATTCACCGTTTCCTCTGTTGTGATCCCCCGGAACAGATAGATTCCCGGGTCAAGGGAAGAAAGGTCCAAAATGGTTTTAATGTCGGTTTCTGCGACTGACAGTAGACAGCGGCCGTTGACGTCGTATAGGGACCAGGACAGTTTTTCTGATTTACTTGCGGGTGAGTGGAGGGTAATGAGACCGTCGGTAGGGTTGGGGAAGAGGTGCCATGAGGTCTTTCCGGCGCCGGAATGGTTTGTGGCTGTAGAGGTGCCTGTCACGGTGAAGGTGGCTGCCATCGTCTGGTATTGCAGCATCGCGCAACGGCTCACGTCAGTTGAAATCCGGCCTATGTAATGGATGTGCCAGGTCCCGGCCGGCAGGGGTCCTACCCGTGTGGTGTCGTAAAAGCTCTGGATGGCGGTCAGCATCCCGCTGTAGAAGCAGCCGTCAAGATAGATGGTGTCATTGACCACGGAATGGGCATAGTAGATTCTGTGCCCCAGGCATGGTGTGGTGCTTCGGGTCATGATCATCACCGTGTCCTGGTCTGTCGGTGTCGCCGGTGAAATCTGGATGCTGTCGATGTAGGGACAGCACGGGGTCTGGGCGGTAAGCGCTCCTTCCTGAAGTAACACAACAGCTGTGAAAAGAAATAAATACCTCATGATGGATAACCTTTTGTCATTCTACAAAGATAAGGAATTTTCATTTAAGTTTCAAGTGGTAGCGGAGAGCGGAGCTTCAAGCCCTATGCCCTTTGCGTTTCTGTTCATGTTGCATTCAATATAAAATATTGTATCTTTACTTTTATTATTTCCCACTCATGGACATCTCGCTTTCCTTCAGGGACTTTCTTGTTCGGGTTTTTTGTGTGTTGCTGCTGGTTTCTTTGGTTGAGGCATACGCTATGGCCGGCGAAGGAGATGACCATGGCAGAAAGGGGAAAAAGGATGCCGGGGTCATAAGCAGTTCGGGGAATGGACCGTCCGGTGTGCCGGTGGTGGACCGGTTGATTACTGAAGCGAGACGGCAGTACTATAATCACGGAAACATCGCGGCGGCCGACAGTCTGGCCTCACTTGCCATCCAGCAGGCGGGGATGACCTATCAGACAAAAGTGATCCTTCATGCACTCAATGCATGGATGGGGATGTACGAGCTCGGTTGCGACAATGCGAAAGCGATCGCTTACGCCCAGGAGGCCGAAGAGCTGGTGATACAGACCGACGACCCTGATATTGCCTGGAACACCTGGTACAACCTGGCCCAGGTATGGACCAACGAGTTCGGTTTCGATAAGGCCATCGGGTTCGCTCACAGGTCGCTTGCCTCGGCTGAATCGTCTGGAAGCCTCAGGATGAAAACCCTGAGCCTGATTAAAATCGGAAATATCCTTCACAACAACAACCAGATCATCGAAGGATTCCGCTATTATCTCAATGCCCTTACCCTTGCAGAAACATCGAATGATCCGGAACTCCTTATCGCGTGCTACAAGACACTGTCAAATTTTTACGACCTTAACAAGGGCTACGAGAAGGCAATCAGTTACAAGATGCGAGAGATTGCGCTGCTCACCGACCACAAACCGGTGGATTCAATGGCCCTCTATTGGGCACGCACCAACCTTGAAGAGATATACCTCAGTTGCAACAACAAGGTGCATGAAGAGATGCTGTCTAAGATCATACTTTTTGCTGAGCGGAAAGGCAACAATTACCTAAAACAGTATGTCCTGGCTATGTTCAGGAGTTACCTGATGAATAACAACCTTTTTGAGCGGCTGCGTGTGCTGTACCAGGAGCAATATCCCGGTGAGCTGCATTACCTCAGCATTCAAAACCCTGGTATTTATTACCGCCTTCAGGCAATCTTCCTGGAACTCGGCAACCGGATCGACTCCGCCTATGCCTGCTACCTTAAGGCGGAGGAGATCATTGTCCAGGACGGATCTAAAGTGATGGCCTCCAATTTCTACATCCGCTTCGGGGAATTCCTGCAACGTAACGGCAACGTCCAGGCAGCTTCCGTAAAGTTCTTGCAGGCCTTTGAACTGGCAGACATGACAGGCTATTTCGAATATGCACTCAAAGCAGCCAAAGTACTTGAAGAAATCTACGAAAAAGGCGGCGATTACAAAGAAGCCCTCCTCTTTGCCCAGCACACCCAATCGATCTCCGACAGCATTGCCCGGATGAACCAACAAGAGGAGATGCTTTCGCTGGAGATCCGGAATGCAGAACAGATCAGGGAAATAGAACTGAATGAGGCAGAACAGGCAACCCGGAGACGGAACAACCTCCAGTACACCTTGATTCTGCTGCTGACCCTTGCCATCTTTGCCATCCTGGTATTACTCGGGAACTTCAGGATTTCTGCCACAGCAGTCAAAATACTCGGCTTCTTCTCGTTCATCTTCCTGTTCGAATTTATCATCCTACTTGCTGACAAGCAGATTCACCATATTACCCACGGAGAGCCTCTTAAAACACTGGGCATTAAAGTAGTTCTGATCGCCTTCCTACTGCCGCTACACCATTGGGCAGAGAAGCGGGTGACACACTACCTGCTGAACCGGAAATTTATGAGGTTTGAACGGACAAAAGTGCTGACCGTCCTGCGGAACATCAGGACAACTGCCAGAGAGATATGGGGGAAGTGAGTGTGATAGTGGCTATGCGTGTTTTAAGGTGTTGGCACCCCCTGGAGCATGAAGCTTTCATAATCGCAATAGCGTGGGCAGAGTCCTGATCTGCGTGGTGATGCGGTGAAAATGATGTCTGTATAGTCTTTGTTATCAGCATTGAATGCCGTGACCAGGAGTACCAATTTTTCACTCTTGTCAAGGCCAAAATAGATCCTGAATCCCTCATAGTTTTCGTACCGTTCGGCAACCTTTTCCATCGTCCTGAACAGTTCATCAGATATGCAGAACGAATTGATAAATCCCATTTCCGGCGGATTGGAGGCCAGGTAATTCTTTACCAGCTGTCTTGCTTCATCGGCCCTTATTTGCTGACCGTAATCCACCGTGATGACAGCACCTGGATCACCCGCGAGGATCGGGCTGGCATCATCACAGTAACGGGGACACAATCCTGCCGTCCTGGCGGTCATCTTATAAACAGCCCCGGCCAGATCTTTCTCGTTCTCGCTTACCTCACACATATAGAAAACTTTCCCTTTAGTTTCCGGATCAATCCCGGGATAAAGCCGTACTGCCGCTGCATCGTTGTTTTTACACCAAATCAGCTGCATAGCCTCGAACTGGCAACGGTTGACTGAATAGGCCACATAAAGTTCACTTTCCTGTTCTGCAGCCCTGGTTACTAATTCTGCATGTCCCTGATTGGCAATCTCGGCATCCACTTCAGAAAAGCACCACTTATCACGGGGCAGGCAGTCTTCCGTTGGAACAATGACCTGCCATAGTAAAAGCCCAATGGCCAGCGCACTCACAAAAAAGACAGTAAACCAACGCCATCTTGGCTTAAAGAAAACACACGTTTTCTGCTGGATTGGATCAGGCTCAGGAGTCATAGTGATTTGGTTTTAGGTTAACAATCAACAAAGATATATCTGAAAAATATGTTTTCGACAAAAACTGGAATTTATTTGTTTCAGCCTGCCCGGAGCAATTAGATGCCTCTTCTCCCGTTACTGAATTGAAACCATAACCATCGTGTGATGAAACCATTGAACCCTGTATTTCCGGTCCATTTGATCTGTTTGCTGATGATCCTTTTTATCGTGTCGGGTGTAACTGCCCAGAAACAGACCACCCCGGTAAAGGTGGTGGTGACCGATATGAAAGGGAAGCCGAGGTCGGGCGAGACCATCTTCCTGACCGACAGCGTCGGAATGAAGAACTTCTCCGGGATGTCGGATGCCCGCGGCGAGTTTATAATCCAGCTGCCGGTCGGCGCCTTGTATCACATCCACATTAGGGCCATCGGAGATGACCTGGCCTATTCCACCCTGGAGATCCCCGATCTCAAGCCCGGCGAATATTTCGATGGCGAAACGGTGCTGACAATACGGTTTGAGCCGGCCAGACACTTCACCCTGGACAATGTCTATTTCGACACGGGGAAATCCACCCTCAAGCCCTCCTCCTACCCCGAGCTGAATGAACTGGTGGAATACATGAAGCTCAAGCCTTCGGTGAAAATAGAGATCGCAGGCCACACCGATGATGTGGGGGATGATACCGCCAACATGAAGCTGTCGCAGGAGCGGGCCAATGCGGTAAAGGCCTACCTGGTGAAGAAAGGGATTGCTTCGGACCGGGTGGTAGCGAAAGGATACGGGGAGATGCAGCCTGTTGCCCCCAACGACACCCCCGAAGGGCGGCAGAAGAACAGGCGTACGGTGGTGCTGATCCTGGCGGAATAGAAGGGCTTGGGGCGGAAAGCATAAGTAATGAAAAACTTATAAGACAAATAAGATTAACCTATAAGGCATGTAAGGGATTTGTGGTATTTACATCATCTTATATGACTTATATTTCCTTAAATATCTTATATGTTAATAAAAGCTTCCTTAGGCTTCCACAATACAAACAGCACCAAAACAGAAATCCTGGCCTTCCATCACTCGCAAGTCTGATGTATTGTTTATCTTTGTATTGACAGATTAGATTTGTGTGCTTTTGGTTCGTTTTAATTCCATGAAAAATATGCAGAAAAAGATACTTACGACATGCATTTTCGTTTTGCTGATGTTCATCCTGCCGGATGCAGTAAGGTCCCAGACGGTCTGCAAGCGTTACGGAGGTGATGAGACTGAATATGCTTTTCAGATGATCCGGGATCCGGATGGCCATTACGTGATGACCGGCCGGACTTACTCCTTCCAGGTAACTCCGGGGCAAGCCTGGGGGGATATTTACACCATCTGCCTGGACACATCGTTCCATCTGCATTGGACTTCGGTGTTCCAGACCCCGCTGGAAGATGAAGGGAGTGCTATCGTCAATGCATACGGAGGGGGATATCTTGTGGCAGGGGCTTCGTATAACAACATTTCCGGATACGACATTACCCTGGTCAGGCTGGATACCGGCGGCAACCTTACCTGGTCGAAACTGCTGGGTTCCGAGCTCAATGAACAGGCTGAAGTACTGATCAGGACATCAAACGACGATTATGTGGTGGCAGGTTATGCAGACAGCCTGTTTTCAGTGCAGGCACAGTCATTTGTCCCGTTCATTGCCAGGCTCAGCAGCAACGGCTCGGTAATATGGGCTCGGCGGTTTGGCTTCACCAGCGGGGTATTCGCGGGTTCTGTCTATGATGTGATCGAAGCACCGGATGGTTCGTTACTGGTCACAGGGGATATTATCCGGATGTTCCAGGGGGCTGACGACAGTGACATCTTCCTTGCACGTTTTTCCTCTTCGGGCACTTTACTTTGGTTCAAATGGCTGGGTACCGACTGCCAGGGATGTCATGAGATGGGAGCCTGTTTAGTATCCGATGGACCGGAGAAATTCACCCTTATTGCCTCAAGTGGCCCTTATAATGGATTGTATGCATGCAGATTCGACCTGACTGGAAACATTTCACCCGCTTGGGGCATCCCTACCGGAACCTTTGCCTATTCAAATATCTCTGCGGAAAAGACGACCGACGGCGGCACCATCATCGCATGTCCGGCCATGTCCAATATGCTGGTGATGAAGACCGACAGCACACATACCATCGAGTGGTCCTCCGTTTATGGCGATGGCACCTCCAACATCCCCTGTACGATAATGAAAAAAGATGCAGGATACCTCCTTGGTGGTTATACAGGTTGGGCAGGGCCTTACAGGGAAGATTACATGCTGGCCGTTATTGACAGTATGGGTTATTCCTGCTGTATGATCCATGAACACCCCCTTACTGCGACCAGTCTGCAACTGCCCGACAGCAGCGGAGGAGGTGCATTTGTAATGAACCTGCTGGAAAACCCCGCCGGAATGACAACCACCGGTGGCGTGGAAAGACCTGTCTGCTCCGATATCACCGGTATTCCTGAGAGCATGATGAAAGGTCTGACGTGCTACCCAAATCCTTTCCATGATTATCTTACCTTGTCGTTCGATGATGGAAACCCACACCATCTCCGGTTATACAATGCTTCAGGCAAACTTGTCAGAAATGTGCTAATCAGAAAAAAGGCAGGTATTCCCACCCATGACCTCCCTGCAGGAGTGTATTACCTGCAATCAGACCAACAGACATGCATCAAGGTGATCAGATACTGATCCTATAAGCAGTATGAAAGATTTTGTCCGTTTCTTCTATAATTATTTATGTTTATAAAAGAAAAACCCGCCAACATTGCACCCGTTCGGTGCAGCAAAAAACATTTGCCACCCCCGGACTCAAAGCAACCATTTATTCTTCCGATGCATCTAATGCATCTAACTAACTTCAATACTTTTTACTCATGAAAACATTATTATTGCTACACACCTTCATGTTGTGTGCTTTTCTATCGCTTTCTGGGCAGGCGTTTGATTTCAGGATGCCTAACAGCAACTTCGTTCTTATCCCGGGTGGTGGTTTTGAGAGCCATGCCTGGGTGGATGTCCCCCCTGGGGATTCGGTCCTGCTCACCACTTCGGCCGGGACAGGATTGATAACACTCTTTCAGCCATCTGTCGTCAGGCAATCCCAGCAGGTGTACCTTGTGGTAATCTCCACCGACAGCACCCTGGCACAGCAGCAAACCATGACGGTTTGCGCCCACCACAACAACGACAGCATCACAAAGGTGCTTTCGATCCGCAATGCCAACAACGGCCATGGCTTTTACCTGATCGATTCGGCCCGCACATGGCTCGATACGGCTTACGCTTATTTCAAACACTCCTTCCCTACACAGAAGATCTTCCTGAACAACCTCCAGCAATCGCCCTGGGTTTCATGCTTCCCCTACCCTCCCCTGCTGATTGTGACACACCACCTCTTCGTATTTGAAAACTGGCGGGCAACCGTACTATGGCATAACATGGTACCGCCGGACGACTGGGCGAAAGTTTTCATCTACAACGAAGAGAATGACAGCTGTTACGGTATTCATGTTGACAGCTGGGGCACCTTCAGTTTCATCCCCTGTGAGATTATGCATTACAACCAACAGGATACGATCATGAACCTCCCGGACATACCAGAAATAGCTCTGTTCAACCTATGGCCCAACCCTACGGAAGACCAGCTCTATATCAGCTTCCGTGAGGAATTGATGGAGCCTACCCGAATCACCGTATTTAATATCGATGGTCGCACCTTGCAGACCGTTGAGGTGATCAGGCGTGAGTGCACCCTCCACCTTGACCATCTTCCCGCAGGTATATACATGGTCCGGGCATGCACTGCTGAAGGTTGCCGTTCCATCAAAATAATGAAGTTGTGATGAAACGACGCATTGAATTGATATTCAATATTTTCTGATTACTAATTCTTTCCCAAAATCGGCATTAGATATAAGTTCTTCTCTTCTGCCAGGGATGGAAGTGTTATCATTCTTTCTGCTTCGGTTTCTTCCTTTTCAGACATCGGTACGTTCCCCAAACTGCTGGTAGAGAACAGCAGTTTGTCCATCATTATAAACACCAAAATCATCACCAGGATGAATAGTAACCTATAGATGATAAGCTTATTTCTCGTATCATTTTTCCATCTGAAAAAGGATTATGGTTTATAGATAACGGTTTTTTATCCTTTTTGCCGCCATTTTGTCATCATCTGCCGGAAAGGCCTTATCTTTGACGAGTGCGGGCACTGGTTACACATTGAAACTCAACCCATGAACACGAAGAACAAGAGGGAACTCTACAGGAAGATCATTTCCCTGGTGAATGACAACCAGCTTGCCCCTGCCTTCCATAAACTACGGGAACTTGCTGCCATTATGCCGACAGGATTTGATTCCACCCGTCTCGACCCTGATGAAGAGATCTACACCCGGATGGTGCACTTCTTCATCCTGAACGCTCCTGATCCTGAACGTGAGCAACTGAAGGACAACCTTCGCAGAAAACTGTTCTGGTATGCTGATGTATTGTTCAGCCTTTCGTTGTCCACCTCACCCAAGGACTATCTCCATGTGTACCGCAAACGTCATGACAAAGGGGCAAGCTTACACTACGAGGAGATACAGGAGATGGACAGGTTGATGAAAATCCTCACCCCGGAGACCCTAAACGAGGAAGAATCACGGATGGAGCGTCTTTTTTTCGATGTATGGATGACACCATCATTCACAAGCGACCAGTTAAAGATTCTTAAAACCTACCTTACGGGCAGGGATTCAGATCCGGGGTTGAGTGCACTCCTTGTTTCAGCACTGGTACTCCATACACTGGAAAAGTTCTCTGTGCCTGCCTGGATGTTACTGGCCGATATCTATGCTGCCGGGCGCCACCAGCTCTGGCAGCGTGCTCTCATCGGTATGATGCTGGCGATCATACGTTTCGACCACCGCATGTACCTCTACCCTGAAGTAGGACAACGCCTGATCATCCTGACAGAAAACCCGGGATTTACTGACCATCTTGAGAAGCTGTCCATTCAACTTGTCAGGACAGGTGACACTGAAAAGGTAAGCAAACGGATCCAGGAGGAGATACTCCCCGAGATGATGAAACTGGCCCCAAAGATCCAGGAGAAACTGAGTCTGGATCAGTTCCTCCAGGACGAGTCTGGTGAAGAAAAAAACCCTGACTGGGAGAAGTTTTTCGAGGAGGCTCCCGGCATTTACCAGAAAATGGAAGAACTGAACAGGTTACAGTCGGAGGGGGTTGACCTGTTCATCAGCACCTTCTCACAACTGAAACATTTCGATTTTTTCCAGCATACCCACAACTGGTTTCTCCCTTTTTCACATCTTCATCCCTCTTTAACCATTGCCCTGGCCGAGCATGGTACGGATCCGTCCATTGCAGCTTTTTATGAAATTTTCGGCCGGATGCCAGTCATGTGCAATTCCGACAAATATTCATTCAGCCTGAACCTGGCCGGAATGCCTGCTGAGCAGCAGAAGATGCTCACCTCCGCCTTATCTGGCGAACTGGAAGAGATGAACCGGTTGACGGAAGATGAGGCACTCATTCAGGCAACACAAGGAACAGAGGTTTTCCACCAGTACACCCAGGACCTTTACCGTTTCTTCAGGGTACACCCTTCCAGCAGCGAAACTGAAGATCCATTCGCCATGCGGAAGCAACTATACCAGTGTGTTACGATGGAACCTTTTCTGGAACAGTACCCGATACTCACCCGGAGAATTGCTGAGTACTACTTTGAACAGGAACATTACACCCATGCTATCCATCTCTTTGAACGTCTCATCAGGGCGCCCCAGGATTCACCGGAACTGTTCCAGAAACTTGGATATGCCTATCAGATGTCGGGCGATCTTGATAAAGCTATTGAAAACTACAAAAAAGCAGAGCTTTTTGACTGCAATGCTTTGTGGAATCTGAGAAAGATCGCATGGTGCCATCACCTGAACAATAATCCGGATGAGGCATTAAAGTCATACAAGGATGCTGAGTTGCTTGCACCCGATTCTGTCCAGATCAAACTCAACATCGGCAACCTGTTGTTGCAGACCGGTGATCTGGAGAATGCACTTCAGTTATACCTGAAAGCAGAGGAGCTGAACCCCGGTGATGTCAAGACTCTCCGGCCAGTAGCCTGGTGCCTGTTTCTGCAGGGTGAGCCGGAAAAAGCAGCCTGGTATTATGATCAGATCATGGAAAAAGGATTTAACCACAATGACTTACTGAACTATGGGCATGTAAAATTTGTCTTGGGTGATCGTAAAGCCGCCCTCGATCTCTACCGGCAAAGTTACAACCACCGCAAATCCTCCCCTGCCATGTTTACAGAAGCGTACAACAGCGACAGGATTCACCTGGAAAAGTCCGGGATTTCACCACAGGATGCTGCCTTTATGCTGGACGCTGTTGTAGTTGAAAGTTAGAAAGTCAATAGCTTGAAGGCTAAAAGGTTAATAGTTAAAAGGTTAACAAGTTGAGATGATAATTTTTTGATGGACATGGTTGGATTGTCCAATAAAAATAACATAATAGAAAGGTGGATGAAGGTATTCCTGTTTTTGCCGATATGGATGGCTATGGCCTGGCTGGGTTGTTCAAGTGTATCAGGATTTGGAGATGAAATTCCAGCTGAGGGTAAGGACTCTGTCAGAGATGTACCAGAAGAGCCCACCCTTGACGGGATGATTGGCCAGATGATCATGGTAGGGATGCCCGGCACCTCAACAGAGAAGAACACATTGTTGCTGGAGGCGCTGGCACAGGGAAAAGCAGGCGGTGTGATCCTTTTTGAAAAGAACATAGCGCCTGAGAATTCTGCGGCTATGCTCAGGCAACTTATTATGGAGCTTCAGAATGCTTCAGCACAGCCCCTCCTCATAGCCATTGACCAGGAGGGGGGTAAGGTCAACCGTCTTAAAGTGAAGTACGGATTTCCAGATAGTAAAAGCGCCAGCTGGTTGGGTAAAAAAAACAACTGTGACACTACTTCTCTTTATGCCGGACAGACAGCCTCTACCCTGGCTGGACTGGGCATTAACCTGAACTTTGCACCGGTTGTGGACCTTTGTGTCAATCCGGACAATCCGGTGATCGCCACTAAAGAGCGTTGTTACAGTGATGATCCGATGACGGTTGCCATGCATGCCCGCTGCTTCATCGACGCTCACCTTGCACAGGGTGTGCTGACTACCCTCAAGCACTTCCCGGGGCATGGAAGTTCCACCAGGGACACACACCTGGAATTGACCGATGTCACTCAACACTGGACCCGCGATGAACTGATCCCCTACCGGGAACTGATCCGGCAGCAAAAAGCCGATGCAGTTATGACTGCCCATATCGTGAACTGCAAACTGGACACTTCATGTCTGCCAGCCACTCTCTCCGGTTCCATCATCAACGGTCTGCTAAGGGATAGCCTTGGTTACAAAGGGGTTGTCTTCACCGACGATATGCAGATGAAGGCCATCACACAACATTACGGACTGGAAAACGCCATCCGTCTCGCAATCCTGGCAGGCGTAGATGTACTTCTTTTTTCAAATAACATCCCGGGCAGCACTGAACACCAGGCCGCTGTGGTACACCGCATCATCCGCGACATGGTTGATAACGGACAGATACCTGAAGCACAGATCAGAAATTCTTATAAACGGATCATAGCACTGAAAAGAAAAATATTTCCACAATATATTTTCCCGGGATGATTCACTTAATCAGATTTCCCTATGGCATCTTTTTTGTTAAATACTGGTCTTTTTAACAAATTCATATCATTCATCATCTACCTCATTAACAACTCGTAACATGAAAAAATCTATTTACTCAGGCCTTATCCGGAATAAAATAATTCTGATGGCCGCACTGGCATCCACAGCGATCTTCCTAAGCATTTCAACATCCTGTTACGTTGGCGCAGACGGGCACCCCGGACTAGCCTACGTTGCATTTGAGTGGGAACATGTCAAGCCCGATTATATTGACTGTGGCACTCCAGCTGTACCACCCCAGTTTAATTACGGAACCTTTTACCGCATCTCCCCGGGCTGGTACAATGCCTATTATGAAGGGAAAGTATGGAACGGACAAGCATGGATGACCTTCTCCTTCAGTATGGACTATGAAATATGGATCAACGAAGGACAGCGCGGCGGATACGGCTACAACGGCAAAGACGGCATGAACACGTACCTTACCTTTATGTGCAGTCCTTACGGCCCTTATCTTAAAAGAAATGATGCTTACTACCGCACAGCGTCTCCGGACGATGAGCTGGCCGCAAACACCAAAGGTATACCTGAGATAGATAAAGATGTGGTCAGGGAATATAAGGAGGGTGATTATACCATCCGTCTGACCTACCGCCGGGTAGATCCGATAAAGAATAAACCGGCCGGTAATTTCCCACTTAACTGATCCTTTCAACCCAACATAACCTCCACCCGCTGAAAAGCGGGTTTTTTTTTGCCGAGAAGTCTTAATCTGCCGAGGACTTAACTCCCCGGCAGATGGAAGGCTCCTTCCTGTAAAGCTTTAAGTTCAGGAAACTGTCAATCGGGAATTCACCCCTGGCCCTACCCTTCGCCGGGACAATACGTTTTTTCCGGAAGTTGATCCAATGAAATTGTGTTGTGTTCATAACTACCTGTTTTTTGGCGATAATCTTCAAACAGATATATATGATCGGGATGAAAAAAAAGGAAAGAAAATTGAAGAATTTTTACGCTACAGAGCTATTTGGCAACTACACCCTTCTTGTTTCCATCACGGATCATGTCGAGCATGATCTGTGTTGTTTCGGCAATGTAGATATCTTTCTGTAATCCTTCAATCCATTCATTCATAATTCTTGCTTTAAGCGTATCCCCTTGCAGTGTTACCCTATCGGCCTCAGTCATCAGAATTTCGAGTCCGGTTTTTTCCTCCAACAGTTTGTTAAGCTTTTCTATCTGCTGTTTCCGGAAAACATTTTTGGCCCTGTATTTTTCAAGATTAAGGGTTTCACTGGTTTGTTTACGCTGGGCCTTTAGGTCCTTCGCGTACGTCTGGATATTCCTGAATGTCTCGTGGGTTGATGTACGGCTTTCACTGCGATTTCTGAGGGATACGATGTCGCCGTATGGGCCGTTCCATTCCTTGTAAGGCACAGGTTTGATTTTGGTCCACGGCATGGCATTTTCAAGCCCTCTTTCTCCCTGATCGACAAACATATACTGATCAGGCAGTATGATATCCGGTGTAACTCCTTTTATCTGGGTGGAACCCCCGTTAATACGATAGAATTTCTGTGTGGTCAGTTTGAGTGTACCCAAAGGCATCAAAGACTTATCAGCCTGTTGGGTCAGCCTGTCCAGGTCAAAGAGGCGTTGAACTGTTCCTTTTCCATAAGTAAACGGGCTACCGACGATAACCGCCCTTTGATAATCCTGCAGGGCGGAGGCCATAATTTCAGAGGCGGAAGCGCTCCCAAGGTTCATCATGATGATCAGCGGGCCTGCGAACTGGATCGTCGGATCATCATCCTGCATTACGTTGACCCCTTCGATGCGGTCTTTCACCTGCACCACTGGCCCGTTTGAAATAAAAAATCCCGACATTTTCACAACATCGGCGAGAGAGCCACCCCCGTTATTGCGAAGGTCAAAGACGATGGCATCGACCGATTCCTTGTTCAACTTCATGATTTCCTTTCGCACATCGTCTGCACAGAAGCGGCCTGTGTATGGGTTGTTGAAATCGGCATAGAACCTCGGGAGATAGATATAGCCAACCTTTTTACCTTCTTTCGTATGGATGACCGATGAACGGGCCCAGATCTGTTCCATTTCCACCACATCACGGATGATCTTGATCACAACGACATCATCTGTCACCTTCTTTCTCACGGTAAGTTTTACCGCTGAACCCTTTTTCCCACGTATTAACTTCACCGCTTCGTCAAGCCGCATGGAGGTTACATCCACCGATTCGGCATCGCCCTGGGCCACCTTGAGGATAACATCTCCAACCTTCAGTTCTCCCTGCTTCCATGAAGGGCTCCCTGGCAAAATCTCCTCCACATTGATCAACCCGGCACGCTGTGTGAGGACAGCTCCTATCCCCTCCAGTTTGCCTGATAAGCTGATGTCAAAATTCTCTCTGGTAGCCGGCGCAAAATAACTGGTCATAGGGTCAAAGGCTTCGCAGATCGCATTGAGATAGCTCTCCATGCGATCGCTGCGTTTCTGTTTCATAAGCCTGTCAAAATAATCCTTATAGGTCCTCTTAACCTGATCCCTTGCTTCGGACTCTATTTCGTCAAAGGTTTTCTTTTCAACAACGGTATCCTTATCGGATAAGCTTTCCCGGATATCAAGCTCCTGATGTATTCTTATCATCACCTGATATTTCAGGGCTTTTCTCCATTCATCCCGAAGCATAGCCTCATCGCGACACCAGGTGCTTTTACCCGGATCCAGTTCGATCTCCTCATCCAGGCTGAAATCAAAAGGCTGCCCCAGGAAAGCATCAGGATAAACAGCAACTTGTTGAATACGCTCTGTGATCAGTTTTTCCACATCATTGAAAAAGTCAAACTCATGCCGGTTGATCTGGTCATCAATGTTCCTCTTGTATTTTTCAAGGGCAGTAATATCGCTTTCTGTCAATATCTTTTTAAAATTATCTACTGCCAGCAGGTAATGATCAAACACTTTCGCCGAGAATTGATCATCGATGGGAGCTGGATCAAAATGCATCATCCGGACACTATTTAACATGGATTCCAGCAATACCACTTCACGTTTCGATGAATCGGCCTGCCTGGCGCTGAAAAACAATATCATCAGCAAGCCAAGGGTCAACGGAGTCAACACAGAAATGACAATGGTTTTATTACGTCTGAACATAAAGCAGATTTTTAGGTTGCAAAAATACACTTTTTACCTACGGGGAGATTCCAGGCCATTATGGGATCATACTGTACCGGCGGCTGGCCACTTCTCTGCGCATGGCATTGAAATGCCACCATTCGGTCTGGATGTTCCAGAAGCCTGCCCCGTACATCACCGAACGCAGCAGATGCCTGTTTGTTACCTGCTGTTGGGTTAGTTTAGCATTTTTTAACATCTTGATCTCCTCGACCGGATAGGCTTCAGGACCGAAATGATCGAAGTCGGTACCCATATCCAGGAGAGTTCCGTCATTATGTACAATGGTCACATCCACGGCACAGCCAAAGTTATGCAAAGACCCTTTTCGGGGGTTAGACACAAAAA
The DNA here is from genome assembly GCA_964652685.1 of uncultured Lentimicrobiaceae bacterium. Classification (GTDB taxonomy): domain Bacteria; phylum Bacteroidota; class Bacteroidia; order Bacteroidales; family SKPS01; genus SKPS01. The sequence continues at coordinate 64,182 of CAZZBS010000011.1, read as the reverse complement.
AACCCTTGAACATCCCTGGAGGTGGTTTAACCGCTTTCCACATCTTTTCCTGAACCGACTGCGGTCTCGCGGCATCCCAGACCAGCAAGGTAAGATCCGGATCGATGCGTTTCAACCGCTGTTGAGCATTAACAAGCATTTCAGCCACCTCCTGCTGAAGATAACACTTGTTGAAACCTTCATAGAAGTCGATCCTCATAAAGTTTCGGGTACTGCCATAACGTATGTCAACCTTTATTGAAGTATCCATGGAATGGATATCCACAAGTCCGGCCCTGATGCAGGCAGTTTCGAACAGGGAGATGTCGGATGTACGGCCTGCAGGCATGTCATATCCGTGACCTGACGGCCAGGGCACTGGTGCAACACCCGGTCTGGTACAGGCGGACAAGACCAGAAGAACTGCCACCTTCCAAACTTTACTTTTCCCTGACATCACCTGAAATGGTCAAAATAAAAGGTTCCGGGAGATTCGTGAGGATGCGGATATCTTCTTTAAAAGTCTCTGTTGTATTACCGGGATTGACCAGCACAAGAAGTTTGCTTTCTCTGCCCGGAAGAAGGGGTTCATTGCTCCATTCCACCCATACCTTCTCCCCGTTAAATTCAACATTTCTGATCAGCAATTCACTTTTACCTTCATTTTTATAAGGAATGCTGATCACACGTCTTTCACCCGGGGAAAACGGATCAAGGTGAATATTGCCCATCGGTGTAGTAAAGCGGGGAAGCTCTGACAACAAGGGCATTTCACCAGATTTCCCTGACACATACATTGATATCTCAATCCTGCGCTCGAAAGCTGCAGAACGGCTGTATACCGAATTCCTCAGGTCGTTCGGGTTATCACTCACAAAGGGGCTTGCTTTCTCTTTACCCACAGGATCTTCAAAAATCATCAGTTTCACCTCATCCGGACCAGATGCTTCCATATAAGGTTTCAGGATACCATCCTGCACTGTCTCCAGATATTTCACCAACGAATGGATCCTTCTGCGTGCAAGGTTTATATTGTACTCATTGGTACTAAGCGGAGAACAAAAGCCGCTCACCAGTAACTGCACACTGTTTCCGGCCTGAAGGTCTTCGATAAGAAAACCGGTTAGCATTTCAAGTTTTTCATACCCATTTAATACATAACTGTCAAAGAAATCCTCTATATCTGCCATGGCCTTTTGAGCTTCGGCAGTTCTCAATCCGCGGGCATACTCCCGCCGGTAAAGCTCTTTCATCCCCACATATTCATCCAATGCTTTTTTAAAGTCTTTAGAAGAGGTGATATTCATTGTGGCTGCGTCCGGTTCGTCATTGTGGAAAAAGAGGATGAGAGGGAGCAACCGACGCGCAAGCTCCTGGATAGTATCCGGCGTCTCTGGTATTGTGATAAAAATCGTATCTGAAGCAGGTTGTTCCGGTATCCATTCGTATGCATAGATATCATTGCAGCAGGTTTCACCCCGCAGGTGAAAGGAACCGGTCCTGTTGGATGTAAAATAACCGTTGCTGTCTGAGGGATTCACCGAGAAGTAATAATCATTGGCGGGAGAATTAATAGGTTGCCCTATGTTTTTGACTTTCTCCCAGGATGCCAGCCCTCCGTCAGCATACAGGATGTCATAACCACCATACCCTGTATGCCAGTCGGAACTAAAAAAAAGTCGGTTTCTCCTGATATCATAAAATGGTGTCACCTCGTTGCCGGGGGTATTGATAATGCTCCCGCAATTAACCGGTTTGGAGAATATGCCATCTGATTCGATGGTATACCAGATATCCATTCCGCCAAATCCGCCCGGGCGGTTGCTCACAAAATAGAGCACCCCGGCATCCTCTATGGTCGAGAAGTGCGGTTGCGTATCGGTAAAACCAGGTAGGTTGATGTTTTCTGTAAGCTTCAATGGTTTACCCCATTTACCCTTATGAAGGTTTGAAGCCATGATATGGCATTCCATCCGGCCATTCTGCATATCGGTGCACCGTGAAAAAAAAGCCCGGCTCTTGCCCTTGTCGAAAACGAGATTTGCGTTATGGGTGTTTTTCCTGTTTATCCGGATGTTTAGTTCTTTCCCTTCCTGAAATCCTGACACCCTTATCATGGAACTGTAAATGGCTGTACGGTAGTCAAATGCAGAAAAGCTCTGGAACTCCGAGAGAGAGGTCGGGCGCAGTGCCGAGAAGATCAGGAGGGAATCGGAAAACTGGGAGGCTGCAAATTCTGAATAGGGGGTGTTGACAGATCTGCCCAGGTGGGTGATCCGGACTGGCAGGGAATGGTTTTCCCAGTGGGTCATTTCATTACAGAAAGCACGTTCCTGTCCGGCCCTTTTCCGCATCTCCGGGTCGGTTGCTATGCGAAGATAATCTTCCAGTAGTGTACAGAAATGCTTATAGTCGCCCTTCTGCTTGGTCATCATGGCCAGTTGGAACCATGCTTCGGGATAGAGCTGTTCTGCTTCCGGCATCGAAATGACATGACGGTACATCTCGGCTGCCTCTGCATAGCCGTTATCCAGGCGATAAGATTCAGCCAGGCGAAAAGCACAGAACAGATCAGCCGAATCCAGTCTGAATGCCTCCCGGTAATACCAGGATGCTTCGGCAAAGTCAGACTGAGACCATGCTTTTGAGGCTTCCAGCATCAGCACCTCCCTGGTCTGCCCGGAAATGGGTATAGCCGTAAGAAGAACGATAAGGAGTATGAAAATTTTTCCGAACATCAGGTTCCGGAAGCTACCTGCATGTATAGTTCGGATACCGGTTAAAAAAAAGATCCGGTGAAAGGGCCTATGGAAAGGTAAATATCTCATAGATAGGTTCAGAAGGGATCAGGACATGGTATATTCCTGATCTTTTTCTTTTTTTTCTTATAAATGAGATAGTTAGCTGAGAGTTCAAATCCACCTCTAAAGGTACTGGTGGAACGCAGTTTTGAATAGTTTATATCGTAACTCATTCCGAAGGTGATATTATAGTAATCGAAACTGAAGATGAGGATCGCTGCATCCACCGGCCTCAGGAAAAGTCCGGCCTGAATGTTTGACAGATCATGACCTGAAGCATATCTGGCTACATGGATCATGGATCCTGCAATAATCTCCGTATAGGTGCCCTGTCGTGAGATGTATATGCCCGGTAAGAGATGCCTTTTATTCAGCTGGACAATTTCAGCATTAAAATAAAGGGTGTATTTCATGTCGAGCTTCACAGCATCGTCATTCATCATGGATTGAGGAGGTCTGTTGATATGGGATACAACCAACCCTGCATCGAAGGCATTATCCTGATCTTGCCTATAGTACCAATGTACACCTGCGCTGAGGTCGTAATACCGGAATCCCCTGTTCAGAAAAGTCTCACCATTGTACAGAGAGGGATCAAAACGCTCACCATTGAACTGGCTCCCAAAGACCAACAGGTTATAATCATAGGAGCGGTCGTTGTAACTGCCGGAGGCGCCAAAACCAATGAAATGGTTGTGGTAGTCGTTTACAGCCCTGATATAGGAGAGGGAGAAAGCAGCGGAGGTGGTGCCAAACTTGGAATCACCGGCATTGTCGTAATAAGCATGGATGGCTGCACCCACAATGTTTCTGGACTGCCTGTCCTGATAAAGTTTCAGGTCGCTACAAAGGCTAAATGTGTTAAATGGCACCGATACAGCTCTCCATTGGCTTCTGTGGTTGGCAGTGATCCTTGCCCGTGAAAAACAGAAACCGGCCTGGGCCGGATTGATCAGGACAGGAGCCATTCTGTACTGTGAGAAATGTATGTCCTGTGCAGTTCCGGCAAAGGTAAGTCCCACCACAAAAATCAGCACCAGCGCTTTCTTCACGTTATCGTATTAATGTTATGTTGCCTTTTTTTCTGAACTGCACCTTATTGAAGCACCGTACCTCCAGAAAATAATCAAACACCCCGGGATCTGCCTCTTTCCCTTTGTAGGTTCCATCCCACCCTTTTTCCTTGTTGGTGGTTTCAAATACCTTTTCACCCCAACGATTAAAAATGGCGAAATAGATCTCTTCCGCATAAATACTGTACACATACAGGATGTCATTGACATTGTCGCCATTAGGGGTAAAGGCATTGGGTACAAAGATAAAGGGCTCCTCACAGAAGACTTCAAGGACCGTAATTTCGACCGAATCGGTAAAAACACAACCCCACTTGTCATGTACAACTACTACATAGATAATGGTTCCAAAAGGAGTGGCAACCGGGTTGCTGATATGTGGATTGCTAAGCCAGGTGGAGGGCATCCACTGGTAAGTATATCCGGATCCCAGCCATGTAGCGGTAAGTTGTACATTTTGTCCTTCGAACACGGTATCCTTACTTGCATTAACAATCAGATTGATATAGATTGAAGAATCTTCCACAAGGATCTGGTCGGTAGTCTCGCATCCTTTACTATCGGTGATGGTGACACTATAGGTGCCAGGGCAAAGGTTGACGGCAGGATTGGTCTGTTGTGCCTGGGGATCGTTCCAGAGGTACTGGTAGGGTGGTGTGCCACCTGTGGCATTGACGAATCCTTTTCCGATGCATACTTCAGCGCACGGGGCGTTATGTGAAGAGGCAGTGCTTTCCAGGGGCGGCGGGTCTGCCAGGGTAAACTGTGATACGCCGTAACAGCCATTGACATCTGTAACCGTGACAGAATGGTTGCCGGCACAAAGCCCGGTTGCAGTACCTGTCGTTGAGGATGAATTGCTCCACTGATACTGATAGGGAGGGGTACCTCCTACCAGTGTGACACTGACCTGTCCGTCGCAGACACCAGCGCAGTTAGGGTGCTGGGCAGCAACAGCACTGAATTTCACCAACTGGTCCACATACACGCTGTCGAATGTTTCGCACACGGCATTGTACAGCTTGACATAGAAATACTGTGGAACTGTGATGGTCACCATACAGGATGAGCTGGTTGGGCTGGCGTTCAACATATTTGTGAAGCCTGGATTGTCGGACCAATGGTAATAGACATTGGTATTGGAGGTGATAGCCGTAAGCTGCACAGATCCCTGGCAGATAGACACATCGGGTCCGGCATCCACATGGAGGTCATAGACTATGACCTGCTGATGGAAGGTATCCGCACAGATGCCATTGGATACCACAAGATGGTAGCTTGTCGTTACGGGGGGTGTTGACACCGGGTTGCTGACCGTAGTATTGTTCAGGTAGGTTCCCGGTATCCACTGGTAGGTCACCCCCGGATCATTGATGGGAAGTATTCCGATCTGGATAAAGTCCCCTTTGCAGATTTCACCAGGTGGCAGTATTGAGGACTGTCCTGAAAGCACCACAACCTGTTTGACAACCGTATCAGCAAAATTACAGGCGCTGTTATCCGCAAGGATAAGTGTGACATTATAGATTCCGGACTGGGTGTAAACATGCACAGGAAACAAGGATGTTGAAGTAATTCCATCGCCAAAGTCCCAGAAGCAGGTAGTGCTGGAAGGATAAGGGATGAGAGATGTATTGATAAAGGCAATGGTATCGGGTGCACAGATAGAAGGAGGGTCGAGGAAATCGGCTACAAGGGCAGGGGTCAGGAAGTTGAACACCACCACACCGTTGTTGCAGTTGTAGCTGTTGTTGGTAGATGACCAGGCCCCGGGGGAAGTGGGGAAGTCGCTGTGTCCACCACAACCGGCACAAACAGTCTGGTAGATGCGTCCTTTGCTGTCGAAACGGCTGGTGCCACCGTCAACATGCTCGGCCGACTGGCTGCCACCGTAAAAAGTGGCATACACCAGTCCTGAGGCATCATCTTTCATCACCATAAAATAATAGTCGCTGTTGTCGGTAGTGAGTTGAAAGGCATCGGGGGTGACGGGTAGTCCGCTTGTGCCACCAAAATTGTTCACAATACCACCCCAGCCCGAAAGGTAAATACGGTTGCACAGGTCCACCATGAAGGCAGTTGGCGAAATATCGGGCCCGTTGCCCGTGCCGAAGGCAGTGGACCATATCTTCTGGTTGAGGTCAGGATTGAATTTGGTAATGAATTGTCCGCCGGAGGTTGTGTACCAGGATACATTGTTTACATAGGCCCATCCTGTGACATCAGTCTGACCCAGGACATACACGTTCCCCGATTTGTCCATATCAATCAGATAAACCTGATCATAGCCTGATGTGCCATAATAGGTAGAATGCTCAAGGGTATTACCTGTTGATGATATTTTGGATATCCATCCATCGCATATACCACCCTGGTAGGCATTCTGGATCACGTTGGTCGTGACTGGGAAATCCTGTGAAACGGTTCCCCCCACGGCATAGACGGCACCCTGGGCATCGGATGCAATACCATAGCCGGCATCATTGCCAGAGCCTCCCAGGAAAGCGCTCCAGATCATGGATGAGAGCTGATTGTCCATCTTGAATACCACAGCCTCCTGGTTACCGGTTTTGACGGTCTGAAAGGCTCCCGGGGTCACCGGGAAATCGGTTGAATGGGTGCTGCTGATGACGATCACATTGCCGGCATCATCAAGGAGTATCTCCCCCCTGACATCATCGGCGTAGTTGTGTTTCAAGGGTATCGTAGTATTCAGGGCGTCGTTGGAGGTTCCACCAACATAGGTGGAGGCCAGCAGCTGGGTGCCGTCAGCGCTAAGTTTTGCCAGGATGATATCTGAACCGTTGGTATACTGAAGGATGCTTGTAAGCGTATAGGGTGTACCACCATTAAAGGTAGGATCAAATGCTCCGGGTGTCATCGGGAAGTTTGCCGATCCGGTCGAACCAAGCACATAGAGTTGACCCTGGTTGTTTACAATCAGACTGTGCGGCACTTCAGTCCCTCCCCCCCCAAGGTAAGTGGAATAAACCAGGAAACTTCCGGTGGTGTCGAATTTTGTGATGGCAATATCGGTGGAAGCACCTGCATAGTTCACCTGGTAAGCCCCGGTAGTGACAGGATACCCGCTGCCAAACACATTACCCCCGTCATAAAGGTATCCCAGATTATCATAGGTAGCAGTATAACCCCAGTTGTCAGCAGTGGAGCCGGTATAGGAGGCAAAAACCCGCACCGGTGGGTCGATGACCAATGGCAGATCGGGATCATACTTCCCGATGATATAAGTCAGAACATTATTTCTCAATCGGAAACGACAATCCACCTTTTGGTTTTCACCATTCACCACCTGGTAGGCATAGGGTTTCAACTCATAGATGGTACCCAATGGCGTTCTCACAAAAAGGTTCCCGAACCTTAGACTCAGGTCATTTACCCCTTCATACAGCAAACGTATCCGGGAAGGATTGGAACCGGGCATGCAGTGAAACTCATATTTAAACAACGTTGCATCTTTGACCACCTGGAGGTCAATACCAGTATAGATATTATGATACAACACCTTTTCATACCGTTGTGCACCGGAAGCCCAGAATTGGGGGTTGTTGCCCAGAAAATAATTATAGATACCAGGCAGGGGGGATATCCCCTCCACCTGAGGTTCGGGCAGACATTGATCAAATTTCACCTTATAAGCGAAATGGTCCACGATACCACTCGGGGGAGGCTGTGAATTCCTGACCTCCCTCTCAAGGAATTTATACCTTGTGTAGCTACTGAAGGCCTCCTGGTCACGAAGGTCATAGGTAAATCCGTCCTTTTCCAGGTAAACTGCACCTCCTTTGAGATCGGCACGATACAGCACATGGCCTCCCCACTGACCTTTGTTTTCGACAAATGAAATATGGTTTCCTGTCAGTGAATCGCGGTGTCCGGATGCAGAGGCCATTCCCGCCGAAACCAATAATAATGTACAAACAATAAACGGTCGAATGATCCCGGAAGAAGACATATTACTATGAATTATTGTTTTTCAAAGATACGAAAAACCAACGGGTAAAAAGTAATTCGCATTTTATTAAGACAAGTAAAGCGCCTCAGGGGTTGTTTGTAAGGATAAATGATTTAAAGATCATGATTCATGAATCCCTGTTTGTAAAGAACATCCAGCAGCAGCCGGGAGAAGTGCACATTATCTTTTTTTGTGTACCTTCTGTCGGTGAATACCTTGGCAAGGTTTTCCAGCTGATTCTCTTCCAATAACTTAGCTGTCAGCGGTAGACTTTCTTTTTCCTTGTATAATCGGTCGATATCCTGATCCGAACAGGAGTGATACTCCTCATGGTGTATCACGGCTTCCAGGGGCAACCTGTCAGTAAGTCCCGGATCTTCGTCGGGATAACCGACAACCAGGGTTGTGACCGGCACCACCCCCGGAGGGAGTTTAAAAAGGTTAATCAGTTTTTGAGTCTGGTAGGTAGTTGTACCAAGATAACAGATGCCCAGCCCGTAAGCTTCAGCGGCCAGCGCACTATTCTGAGCTGCAAGTAGTGCATCGATAGCTGCGGTTATGAAGGATAAGAAGTTGTCATAGCCAGGTACTGCATCACGCTGACGGCACCATTGGTTAAAACGATTGAAATCAGCACAGAAAGTAAGCAGTAAAGGGGCTTCCAATACCATCTGCTGGGAAAAATGTATGGCATGCAACGCTTTTTTCTTTTCCGGATCTTTGCTAACTATGATGCTGTAAACCTGCATATTGCCCGTTGTGCTGGCTCTTATGGCAGCCTGAAGGATATCGTCAAGGATGTCATCGGGAACAGGGGCGTTTTTATATTTCCGGATGGTTCTGTGTTCCAGGATGGTTTTAAGGGTATCCATATTATTTCATAATTTTAGTACCAGAAGGCAAGCAAAGATATATCCATTTTTTCAACCGGGATCCATCTCTCCTATCCTCCATAATATTGTTATCTTCACACCGGTTTATAACAAATGGCCCGTTTATCCGTCAAAGGGCATAAACATTCTTGCATGGCATCTGTCCTCCCCCGGTATTTCCTTCTTAAAAGCCGCACCTTCACACGGTTTTTACTGGTCACTTTCATTCTTTTTCCCATTTTACTCACTTTCCCGAAACTTATGTCAGGACAGGAAGATGATACAACTTTTATCTTTCATGGCCGGGTAGTAGATCATTCCACAAACACAGGGCTTTTCTATGTCCATATCATCAACCTGAACCGAAACAGGGCAATCCTTTCGGACAGAAATGGATTTTTCCGGATGGAGGCCAATCTTGACGACACTATCTATTTCTCCCATGTGGGTTTTAAAAAACGGCTGTTTCGTGTCAGGGAATCCGACAGGGATACAGCACCGACCATGATTTATCTTACGATCGACACCATTATCCTGAAGAAATTCAGGTTGCTGGCTGCAACGCGTGAAGTTCAGTTCAGGAACGATTTCATCAGCAGACCCTATGTACCTGACACCCTCAACCCCGCTTTTGAGACCTTCTTGAAAGAAAACCACTTTCCTACCGCCGGGACAGGCAGCATTGTACTTCCAGGGCCTTTCACCCTGATCTACGAAAACTTCAACCGCAACGCCAGGTTAAAAAGGCGGATTGAAAAAAACAGAAGCAAATATTATGATCAGCTACCGGAAGAGGAGAAAGAAAAAGTGCTTTTTAGAGAGGATTAATACCGGATGATCCAAAGGATTAAAAATCTTTAGAGAATTTCAGACAGGATTATCCTTTTTCAAAAACTTCCGGTATATTTGCCGGTATGAGTATCCTGGATGTCATCCGAAACATGTTCTGGCAGCGCGCCATGAAAAAGAGCCTTGCCGGAAGACAGCGGAGGCGTACTTCTGCTTCCCTGCATACAGCAAAGGATGTATTTGTGATCTACGATGCATCGGAAGAGGAACAAAACCGTGACGCAGAAGATCTCTTCAACAAGCTGAAAGGGATAGGTATCAAGATAAAATCGCTGGGATATGCCAAATACAAGATTGTTCCCCACTATTGCATCCCCCAGCTCACGAAGCAGTTTATCTGTCGCCAGGATATCGACTGGAAAGGTATTCCCAGGAAAAGTTTCCTCCAGGATTTCCTCGATGAAGAATTCGACCTTCTGATCAGTCTTGACATGGCGCAGGACAGGATACTGCAATACATCGCCGCTATGTCAGCAGCCCGTTTTAAAGTCGGATGGAATGATCCGGCTAATTTACCCTATTTTGATTTTCTGATTGGTTCCAAACCGGGTGACATCCACGATTTCATCAGGCAAATCCTCCATTATCTGAGTATCTCAAAAACATAGAATTATGCATAAGAAATTTACCGGAACTGGTGTTGCGCTGGTTACACCTTTTCACAAATACGGCACAGTGGATTTTAATTCTCTTCAACGCATCCTTAAGCATATACTCAAGGGGAAGGTTGATTATCTTGTCGTACTTGGCACAACAGGAGAGACGGCCACCATGTCGAAAGATGAACGCTATGCTGTCTGTGGATTTGTGATTGAGGAGGTTGACGGGCGTGTTCCGGTGGTAATAGGCATTGGGGGAAACAACACCCAGGAAATCATGGAGACAATCAACAATTTTGATTTCACGGGTATTGACGCCATATTAACCGTGACACCTTATTACAATAAGCCGCAGCAAAAAGGTTTGTATTACCACTACAAAAATCTTTCGATGGTTTCCCCGTTACCATTGATCCTGTACAATGTGCCCGGGCGCACCGGGGCCAATATGACAGCGGAGACCACCCTCAAGCTGGCACACGAATTCAGCAACATCATCGGCATCAAGGAGGCTTCAGGCAACATGAACCAGGTGATGAAGATCATAAGGGACAAACCGAAAGACTTTCTGGTTATCTCCGGGGATGATGCCCTTACCCTTCCCATGATCGCTGCCGGAGGTGATGGTGTAATTTCAGTGGTAGCCAATGTGTACCCCTTTGAATTCAGCGAGATGGTGAGGCAGGCACTGAAGGGCAACTTCGCCGAAGCACGTCGGTACCATTATCTCCTGTTCGATCTCATTGAAACACTCTTTGCAGACGGCAGCCCTTCCGGCATCAAAGCCGCCCTTGAGATTAAAGGGCTGGCTCCCAATAACCTCAGGCTCCCTCTTGTCAAAGTAAACAAATCGGTTTTGATTCAGCTACAAACCCAGATCGAGGAAATTTCAAAGTGAAATATACCGTTAACGTTGGCTTCATTCTCTGGATGGTATTTATTTCTGGCATGCAGGGACTCTACTGCCAGGATTCCGGGATTGATGAAATGCTTACCCGGTACGGCGAAACGTACCTGAAAGTAAAGATCCGTGAGCTACGCGACATTGCCTTACTTGACTCTTTTACATCCCTTGCTGATATCAGAGATGACAGTGCCGTCGTGAATGTAAACAGAGAAGAATTTGCCCGGCTGCAGGACCTTGGTTTCACCTACCGGCACATACCTCTGCCAAGGTCATCCACGACAGACATGATGGGTAGCTGCCAATATTCAGAAAACAATTGGGACTATTACCCTACCTGGCCCCAGTACGATTCGATCATGACAGCTTTCGGGCAACAGTATCCCGGTTTATGCCAGACCATCCATTTCTTCACCCTGGCCAGCGGGCGGAAACTGCTTGCGGTAAAACTCACATCTTCCGTAAATCCTCCAGGGAGCAAGCCATTGTTCCTCTATTCATCCACCATGCATGGTGACGAAACCACAGGGTACATCCTGATGCTGCGGCTCACCGATCACCTGCTTCAGGGTTACGGAACAGATCCCGAAGCAACCTGGCTTTTGGACAATATGGAGATCTGGATCTGCCCCCTCGCCAATCCCGACGGTACCTATCATGGTGGTAACCATACGGTTTCAGGTGCTATACGGCGTAATGCCAACAACGTTGATCTGAACCGCAACTACCGTGATCCCAGGGTGGGGCATAATCCTGACGGGCTTTCCTATCAGCCGGAAACGGTTGCTTTCATGGAACTTGCCGACACCCTGCTGTTTGTCATGGGCGGTAACCTGCACGGTGGCGCCGAGGTTGTTAACTACCCATGGGATACCTGGACCAAGCTTCATCCCGATAACAACTGGTGGATGGCTGTATCAAGAGCTTACGCCGACACCGTGCATGCCCATTCACCTTCAGGATTTTTCAACGACCTCGACAACGGGATTACCAATGGAGCTGCATGGTACGTCATCACAGGCGGCAGGCAGGATTATATGAACTACTTTGCACACTGCAAAGAGGTCACACTGGAGGTTTCGAATACCATGCTAATGCCTGCTAACCAGTTGAACAGCATGTGGGACTACCATCACAGGTCTCTGATCAATTATATCAAAGAGGGATGGTATGGCCTGCGTGGCATGGTTACCGATTCAACAACAGGATTGCCTTTGAAAGCCAGGATATGGATTGACGGCCATGATGCTGACAGCTCACATGTCTGGTCACAGGCGGCAAACGGATACTACTTCAGACCTGCCTTTCCGGGTACCTGGACCATCACCTGTTCAGCACCGGGATATCATTCCAAAAGTGCACAGATAACCATAGTCCCTAAAGACACAACGAACCAGGATATTGCCCTGGTGCCCATCGGTTTTGGGACTGAATATCCCTCTTCTTCCGGGATACATATCTGGTATGCAGCACAAAGCAATCTACTCCATGTTTTCCAGGGGAAACCGGAAACGATCACTGTCACCGTCTTTGCATCGGATGGCAGGATGGTACTTGATCAAATAAATCCAAATAATCCCATTCCTGTTCATCTCAGACCGGGCATGTATACCTTCCGCCTTGTCCGTGCGGATGGCTTTGCCTTTTCCAGAAAGATTGTGGTTTACTGATTCATGACATCCACCACCACACCGGTGTTGTACACCCCATCATCAAGATTTTTCTTGATATTCCTGAAGGCATTGATGGTATAGTCCACATCTTCGAGTGTGTGCACCGCAGTAGGGATCAGACGGATAAGGATAACTCCTTTGGGGACAACCGGGTAGGTGACGATAGAACAGAAGATGCCGTAATTCTCGCGAAGATCAAAGGTGAGATTGGCTGCTTCGGGTACCTCACCGTTGAGAAAGACAGGAGTAACGGGTGATTCGGTATTACCAATATTGAAGCCCTCTTTCCTGAGACCACGCTGTAGAGCATTCACAATAGTCCATAGGTTTGCCCTCAGTTCGGGTTTGTTTTTCAGGAGCTCAAGTCGTTTCAGTGCACCGATCACCATGGGCATTGGCAATGACTTGGCAAATATCTGTGAACGCATGTTGTAACGGAGAAAATTGATCACCCTGGCGTCACCGGCCACAAAACCGCCAATACCGGCCATGGCTTTGGCAAAGGTGCCGAAATAGAGATCTACCTTACCCATCACACCGAAATGCTCACTGACCCCTGCACCTGTGGCACCCATGGTACCAAAGCCGTGAGCATCATCCACCAGAAAACGGAAATGGTATTTCTCTTTCAGTTTCGCAATAGCATCCAGCTTTCCAAGGTCTCCCGACATACCAAAGACCCCTTCAGTGATCACCAGAATTCCGCCACCGGTCTGTTCCACAAGTTTGGTGGCACGCTGAAGTTGTTTTTCAAGGTTTTCGATATTGTTATGCGGGAACACAAAACGCTTCCCGATGTGCAGACGCATTCCATCGAGGATACAGGCATGAGCCTCACTGTCATAGACAATCGCATCCTTCCGGTCAACCAGACTGTCGATAATGCTGAGCATTCCCTGATAGCCATAATTAAGCAGGTAAGCATCCTCTTTTTTTTCAAAAGAAGCCAGCTGCCGCTCGAGCTCTTCGTGATAATCGGTCTGCCCCGACATCATCCTGGCGCCCATCGGGTAACCCATCCCATATTTTACGGCAGCTTCCGCGTCCGCTTTCCTCACCTCCGGATGATTGGCCAGGCCAATGTAATTGTTCAGACTCCAGACCAACATCTCTTTGCCACGAAACACCATCCTGTTTCCAATCTCACCTTCAAGTTTCGGAAACATAAAATACCCGTGAGCCTGGGCGGCATATTTGCCCAACGGACCCATGGTTTTGTCAATTTTGCTGAAAATATCCACGGTCAGGTAATTTTAATGATGGCGACAAATGTATGAAAATATAGTAACAAAACAACCTTATAATCGTTATGGCAACAATTGCCTGAACAGCATGTACGGATTCATAACGGATGAAAATCCATGCGAATGCTTCCATGATCCGCAGAATTTTAAGGCAAAGTGTGGATTTGTTTTCATATTCAAAGGAATATAGTAATTTTGCGCCATGATTACAAGAAAGATCGCCCTGGTTGTTACAGTATTGATTTTTATTATTTTAACATCCTGCGACGGATATAACAAATTATTAAAAAGTAAGGATTTCGAAAAGAAATATGAAGCTGCGCTGGCCTATTACGACAAGAAGGATTATTTCAAAGCACAACAGCTCTTCGATGAACTGCTTGTCATTTACCGTGGTTCCCCAAGGGCAGAAGAGCTTTTTTTCAAATATGCCTACAGTTATTACTATTTGAAAGATTATGTGATGTCGGCTTATTATTTCCAGAAATATGCCGTCACCTTTCCGAAGAGTGAAAGATCGGAGGAGGCTTTTTTCATGAGTGCATACAGCAAATACCTGGATTCGCCCAAATACAGCCTTGATCAGACCAGCACACTGGAAGCGATCAGCCAGTTCCAGTCCTTCATCAACATCTTCCCGGCGAGCGACAGCCTGGCCAGGTGCAACCAGCTGATTGACGAGTTACGTTATAAACTGGAGAAAAAGAGCTTCGAGAAGGCAAAGCTGTATTATACCACCGGTTATGACCGGAGTGCCATCACTGCCCTGACCCTCTTCGTCAAAAACAATCCGGGCTCAATATTCAGGGAGGAAGCGTTATTCCTTATCCTTGACGCATCTTACCGATATGCGATCAATAGTGTGGCAGAGAAGAAGGAATCACGTTTGCAGGATGCAAGGCAGGCATACAATACCTTGGTAAGCTCTTTTCCGGGCACATCCTACCTGGGCCGTGCTGATGAAATTTTGAAAAAAACCGAATCAGAAATAGCAAAATCAAAATCAACGAATGGATCCTAAGAGACTGAAAACCGAACAGGAGGCAATCACCCGTAACATGAATGATTTCAACAACATTACGGGCAATATCTACGAAACGGTTGCTATGCTGGCAAAGCGTGCAGACCAGATCGGGCTTGAACTGAAGCAGGAACTCAACAAGAAGGTTGAAGAGTTTTCCGGTTCAAACGACAATCTGGAAGAGATATTCGAAAACCGCGAACAGATTGAAATCGCCAAACACTACGAAAAGCTCCCCAAGCCAACACTCATTGCTGTTCAGGAGTTCCAGGACAAGGCGATTTATTACCGCAATCCCCATAAGGAAAGCAGGGAAGAGGAATTCTAAGTTGTATCCCGGAAAAGCAAAGGCATTATGTCCGCATTAAAGGGTAAAACCATCCTCATTGGCATCACCGGCAGTATAGCTGCCTACAAGATACCCTTTCTTGTCCGTTTGCTCAGAAAGGAGGAAGCCCGTGTCCATGTAATCCTGACCCCGGATGCACATGATTTTGTAACACCCTTAACCTTGTCGGTTTTATCTGAGAATCCCGTCCTGACCTCACCTTTCAATCCGGAAGATGGCACATGGACCAGTCATATTGAACTGGGGCTGACAGCAGACCTGATGTTGATTGCACCTGCCACGGCCAATACGCTGGCGAAGATGGCATCGGGCATTGCAGACAACCTGTTGCTGACCACCTGGCTGGCAGCACGCTGCCCGGTTTTTTTCGCTCCTGCCATGGACATTGATATGTACCATCATCCGGCAACGCAACACAATATTGAGACATTGCGTGACATGGGCAACATCCTGATTGAGCCCCGTGAAGGGGAACTCGCCTCTGGTCTTTGTGGCGCCGGTCGGATGGAAGAGCCACAAACCATCGTGGATGTACTGAAAACCTATCTCAAAAAAAAAAGTGATTTCACAGGGAAGCGGGTGTTGATCTCGGCCGGACCTACACGGGAACCGGTTGACCCTGTCCGATATTTCAGCAACAACAGCTCCGGCAGGATGGGATATGCCATAGCACGCACCTTTGCAGAAAGGGGGGCAGAGGTTCAGTTGGTGAGCGGGCCGGTTGATATCCGGGTGAATCACCCAAACGTTCAGGTTCTCCCGGTAACCACCGCACAGGAGATGTTCGAAGCATGTACCGCCCTGGCCAGGGAGGCCGACATTATCATCATGGCGGCAGCCGTTGCCGATTTCCGTCCAAAGCATACCTCTCAAACCAAAATCAAAAAAGAGGAGAAAGAAACTTTTAACATCTCAATGGTCCGAAACAGAGATATTCTGGCCACCCTGGGCAGCACCAAAAGAGCCGGGCAATTTCTCGCCGGTTTTGCCCTGGAAACCGACCACGAATTGGAAAATGCATTCCTTAAGCTCAAAAATAAAAATGCCGACCTGATCGTTCTCAATTCGCTGAACGACACCGGAGCCGGTTTCGGAACCGAGACCAACAAAGTCACCTTCATCACCAGGGAAAATAAAACCACAGTTCTTCCACTGCTATCCAAAACGGAGGTCGCAGAAAAGCTGGCCGATAAAATCCTGGAGATGATACAGGCCGATGTGCCGGTTAAAAAACAAAAGGGAATAAAATGACAACCATGCTAAGAATATTGATCATCATTACAGGGCTGAGTTTAGGTTATCAGTCACTTGGGCAGGAGCTTTACTGTTCCGTTCAGATCAGTGCCCAGCAGGATTACGGAAGCGACCGCACCCTGTACAATACCCTGCAGACCTCTTTGTACGAATTGATGAACAACAAAAAATGGACGAATCTCAATTTCAAGGTAGAGGAGCGCATTGAGTGCAGCTTCATGATCACCATCAACGATAAAAGATCGGATGTTTTTGAAGCGCAGATTTTGGTGCAGTCAACACGACCTGTTTTCAACAGCTCTTACAAAACACCTGTATTTGCTTATCTGGATAAAAACTTACGTTTTGAATACATTCAGGATCAAACTCTTGACTGGGTTGAGAACTCCCATCTCAACAACCTGACCTCTGTGCTTGCTTTTTATGCTTACATCATCATCGGTATTGATTTCGAAACATTCCAGAAAGGGAGCGGCACACCTTATTTTGATAAAGCACAAGCTATTGTAAACAATGCCCAGGGTGACAACCGCGCAACGGGGTGGAAAGCTTTTGAGGCGGATAAAAACCGTTACTGGTTGCTGGAGAATCTCACGAATTCACGTTATACAGCCCTGAAGGAGGGTCTTTACAATTATCATCGTCTTGGCCTGGACAATATGTACGAGAACCAGGAGTCGGGCCGTCAGGCAGTTGTGGATGCACTCATGCAGTTTCAGCGTGTATACAACGAACGGCCGAACCTGTTTATGCTGAGCCTGATATTGAATACCAAGGCAGATGAGATCGTGAGAATGTTCTCCAACGCCCCGAGCATGCAGAAGTCAAGGGTAGTTCAGATCCTTAACAACATTGATCCGGCCAATACAGCGAAATACAACCGTATTCTGCAATCGCAGCAGGGAGGGGCCGGAGGGAAATAGCTGTCCCCTATCCTACCCCAGCAATCCCCCTTTCTGATAGATCATGTTTTGCACATCATAGAACGGATTGATCCGTGATGTCCTGCCATTATCGAGATTGGTAAATTCACCCGTAAGGAAATCAACCCTGATACGGCTGCCGTTCATCGTAGCGGTCTCTTCAAGGATGGCGGGATGATAGGTAAGGATGGGCATGGCGGCATTGATCGCGTTTCTCTCGTAGATAGCACCAAATGATTCGGCCAGGATACAACTCACACCTAATGACAGAAAGCAGTCCACCGCTTGTTGCCTGGAACTGCCTGCCCCGAAGTTTTTGGCTGTGATGACAATGTCGCCTGGTTGGACCCTTTGGGCGAAATCCTCATATCCGCTGAGGTTGTCAAAAGTATATTTCCCCATTTCACGGATATCGGTGATGGTGAGGTAACGATTATGGAAGATCATATCTGTATCGATGTCATCTTTCAGGATGAGCCAGACTTTCCCTTCCACCACGGTGGATTTTTGCTGGGGTGGTGCTTTGCGGGTTTCTTTTCCTGAAACGGCAGCCATGCCGGAGGTTTTGAACCTTGCCGGTTCTGCGGGCAGGTCATCGGGTGTTGTGATGAATCCAGCCACAGCTGAGGCGGCCACCACGGCGGGTGATGCAAGGTAAACTGATCCCTGCCCCTGTTTTCCGGCGAAATTACGGTTACCCGTACTTATGGTCACCTCTCCCGGACCATTCTGCCCCACCTGCCCTGCAGCACATCCTGCACAACCTGCATTGGAGACAAGCGCACCTGCTGCTTTGTATATGTGGATCAGTCCTTCTTCAAGGGCCTGCTGCCACAGGCGGTCGGTAGCGGGAACGATCTTCAGGACGACTCCGGGTGCCACCTTTCTTCCTTTCAGCACTGCTGCCGCCTCCCGCAGGTCGGTGATGCGGCCGTTGGTACAGGAACCTATAAACGCCGAATCGATCTTTTGCCCTTTCACAAGGGTCACAGCAGCATTATCATGGGGATGGCCCGGTTTGGCTACCATCGGAACAAACGTTGTAATATCGATATCAAATACCTTTGCATAATCCGCATCCGGATCTGCTGCCACGACATCGAACTGCTTGCCGGTTTTTACCTTCAGTTCGCTGATGATCTTTTCCGAAGGGGTGAAAAGCAAAATGATAGCCCCCATTTCAGTAGCCATGGAGGCAATGGTAATCCGGTCATCCAGAGGCAGGTCATCAATCGCATCGCCATAAAGTTCAACACTGTATCCAAGGAGTTTATTGGCGCCAAAGATACTAAGCAGATTCAGGACGATATCCTTGGCAAAAACGTTGGCCGGTTTTCTCCCCGTGAAATTCATCCTGACCGATTCGGGAACCTTAAACCATACCGACCCGTTGGCCCAGGCTGCAGCGATATCCTGGTCGCCCATTCCCTGCCCGAAAGCACCAATGGCCCCCATAATGTTGGCATGGCTGTCGGTGCTGATGAATGTACTTCCCGGCCAGACAAGCCCCATGTCGATGGCCAGATGGGTGCCAATGCCTGAATCAATATCGTAAACCCTGATGTTTTGCTCCCTGGCATATTGGCGGCAGAAGTGCTGATTAGCAGCGTATTTCTGATCTGAACCACCTGGATTACAATCGAATGTGAAAAAGGTTTTTTGTGGATTATCAACAGTCAAACCGTTCCCAATAAGGTTTTTAACCACATTGGCCCCACCGAAGTCACGGGCAACCCGTGCATCCATCTCGACATCGATGATATCTCCTGCTTTCAATACAGGATATTTTGAATGCGCTGCCAGAATTTTTTCAATCAGGTTCATGATCATTCATTTTTCATTTATTCTACATTATCATTTCAATCTTTCCTTAAAAGGAAGAAAAGTCATAAAATCAGCGTGGTGCACTACATACGCCTCTACGGAACGTTTGACTTGGTCACCTTCGCCGGCATGAGCGGCAATGATATGACAGACCTCAGGCGGGCAACCGCATGATTCGGCAAGGGAAACACCAGAAAAGGGATGACGAAGATATTTTCCGTAACTTCCTGTCACCGCTTCACCGTTTGCATCCAGCTCATATTCCAGCAGTTTTCCCACATCGGCCAGTATGGCACCCGAGATCAGGACATCCATACTGAACGGAAGCTCATCTCCAAAGAATTCCTTCATCTTTTTGCCACTTTCATAAGCAATGTGGACTACAGCGCGCTTATGATCCATAAAACTTACCTTGAGGTCAGGTCCGCAAAGGAGGGTAAATGGTATCCTGCGCAGATCATCCGGTGTGAGGACACCTTTTTCCAGTGCCACCTCCCATGTCCTGGCAGTTTGCTCACGTAATGCTTCATCCTGAATCCACTGAAGTTCAGGCCACAAGTCGAGAATTTCCGGTTTCATACGTATCATTTTTTTGGTTGGTCAATAATACAATTATTTTCTGAGAAGGGAGGGGATTCCGATGCGGAAGAAGGCAACCATTACCCGATATAGATCCCGGATTAAAGACTCAATACAGTATCAACCGGAATATCTTCAACAGACCATAACTTTGCACCCTGCAGAAATACACACCGGCAGCTACAAAGCATTGGAAAAGGAGTAGAGCACGTCATAGTTTATTGAAATAGGCTGCATTACAAACACCTTTGAAAATATCATTGAATAATAGTACCTGCTTCAATTTTTTATATTTTCGAAAAGTCAAAATATAAATCATAAATCCATGTACCAAAAGATCCGCTCTTTAATGATGATGCTGTTAATGGCAACCGTTTCAGTCATGACAACGAACCGCCTGGCAACAGCCCAGGAACTCAATCCTGCCCAGTGGCCCAACCTTGCCGGTTACTGGAAATTCCAGGATATCCAAGACCTGACGAAGGCAACCGTGGGCAATGATCTCATCCTGGTGGGGACACATGAATGGGTACCAGGTGCCTACTATGGTGACACGGCCATTCAAATCGCCATTGGCAGTTATTACAAATGTTACCACCAGCTCCCGCCCAACGGTGGTGGGGATTCGGTGAACAGGTATGCTCTTATGTTTGATTTCATGGTAGAGAATTTCAACAGCTGGCACACATTCCAGCAAACCGACTCCACCAACATGAATGACGGTGAATGTTTCATCAAACCCCAGGTACCCGGTGTCAAAAGCCCTATAGGCACAGCCACCACCGGTTATACGCCAGACTCCATCAGCCCCGGCGTATGGTACAGAATGGTGATCTCGGTGTGCCTCGACAGCTTCTACAGGTACTATATCGACGGTGACCTCTGGCTGGAAGGTGACACGCAAAATGTTGACGGCCGTTTTGCCCTGACACCACTCATCCTCTTCTTTGCTGACAATAATCAGGAAGATGATACGATCCGCATAGGTTCCCTTGCCCTCTTCGATAATTTCCTGACACCTGCTGAAGTGGCGCTGCTGGGCAACCTCGATCCATGCATCGCCCATCCTCCTGTCATTGACCTCGGGCCCGATACCATCCTTTGTGAAAACCAAACGATAGCCCTGGAAGCCGGAAATGGTTTCGTATCCTGGCTCTGGTCCACCGGAGACACTATCCAGCAGATAATCCTGGATACAGCTCTGCTCGGAATGGGAAGCACACTGGTATATGTGACAGCTGTGGATATGAACCATTGTACAGCCACCGATTCACTGGTGGTGACCTTTATCAATTGCACCACCATTGATGATCCGGCAACCATCGGACCTGTCAGGGCATATCCCAATCCGGTCAACAATCAGTGCCATATCGAAATGGACAGAGAAGGTTTTTCTGTCGCTTTATACGACCTATCGGGAAAAAAACTCATGGAAATCCCTGTGCTGACCAAAGGTGTTCACACCCTGGACATAGGCGACAGGTCGCCGGGTGTTTATTTACTCAGGATAAGTGGATCGGGAGAGGATTACCGCATCAGGCTGGTTATTTCCGGGAACCGGTAAAGGCCATTTCCTGCGCTTTAATGGCCAGGTAATCGTGATGGTCATAAAAAAAGCCTTGAAAATCAAGGCTTTCGGGTGGATGATCGGGTTCGAACCGACGACCTCCAGATCCACAATCTGGCGCTCTAACCAACTGAGCTACAACCACCGTTTCGTGATGCAAAGATAGGTGTTTTTTTGTTATTTCAAAAAAACCGCATTAGGGATAGTTTTCTACCTTTGCCCGTAATCATGGAAAAAATACGGGTATTTTTCATTCCGAGATGGTTTCCTGTTCCTGATGATCCTTTATGGGGGCTGTTTGTGCTGAGGCATGCACAGTCGGTACAACGGTATGCCGATGTTTATGTGATGCATATTGACAAGCACCGGGAGCGGTCCCGGTGCAAAAAGCCCATCATCACAGATAAAGAGGGGATCCCGGTGTTGTATTATTTTTATCCTGACTGCAAAATACCTGTATTAGGGAAGATCATCCTGGTTTTCCGAATGCTTGCCGCCTGGCACCGGGGCTGGCGCCATGCAATGCAGATTTGGGGCAAACCCGACATCAACCATGTACATATCCTCACCCGCATGGGATTACTGGCCATGCTGATAAAATATGTTTACGGAATTCCTTATGTGGTCACGGAGCATTGGTCACGGTACCTTCCGGAGAGCCACTACCGTTTTGGATTATCCAGGAAACTTGTCACCCGCCTGGTTATCCGGCGGGCCGGTGCGGTTATGCCTGTCACCCATGACCTGGCAAAGGCGATGCTGGAACTGGGATTCAGGAACAATAATTATCAGGTCATACACAATGCGGTGGACACCTTGATGTTTAAGCCATCAAAAGCTCCTCCGGCGAATGGGAAATTAAACCTTTTGCATATCTCAACCTTTGATGACAGGGCAAAAAACATCAGCGGACTGCTCCGGGTGATGGCCAGGGTGTTTGATGAAAACAGGGATGTAATTCTTCGGCTGATCGGGGATGGTGACGATTTCGAACGGATGAAGAAAATGGCTGTCAACCTGTCGTTACCGGATGAAGTGGTAAGGTTTGAAGGCGCCATGGAAGCGCCCGACATAGCGAAACACCTTACCATGTCAGACTTTCTGATCCTGTTCAGCCATTACGAGAACATGCCGGTGGTGATCAACGAAGCCATGGCATGTGGCATCCCTGTGATTTCAACCCATGTGGGGGGCATTGCTGAAATGGTGGATGACACATGCGGATACCTCATAGAAGCCGGCGATGAGGATGGACTGTTGGAACTGATCAGGCAGATTGTCCATGGAGAAGCGAAGGTGTTCAACAAAGATCATATCAGGAAAAAAGCCGAAACTCTTTTTTCGATGGCAAGTATCGGACAGCAAATTCACGATATTTACATCGGCCTAATCCATTAACCGGTATGTTCAGAAACATCCTCAGCACCACACTCGTCAAGGTTACCAACACACTGGTTGCCTTTGTCATCCTGATGATCAACGCCCGGACGCTGGGTGCGGAGAACCTGGGCACCATCGGGCTCATACTGCTTGCCATCACGATCATCCTGTTGCTTAACAACCTGATCGGCGGTGCCGGACTCGTGTTTCTCATCCCGCGGTTTTCTCTCCGACATATTACCCGCATTTCCTGGTTATGGTCGGCCATTGCATCTGTCATCGGAATCCTCATCTTCAAGCTTCTGAAAGTCGAGCCGGCAGATTACGCCACTGACATCTTCTTCTTATCCCTGATCATGGGATTGAACTTCGTCAATCAGAACATTCTGGTCGGGAAGAGCAATATCCGCTTCTTCAACCTGATCTCATTTATTCAGTATATGATGATGATCATCCTGATGGTGATCCTGTTTTATGTATTGAAAAAACCCTCCATTGCAAATTACCTGCTCACATTGTATGTTTCCTGGGGATTAAATTTACTGTTAGGGACAATAAAAATCCTTGGAATGTTAAGAACGCACCAGGTTACTGACACCCAAGGATTATTTAAAGCATTGCTCAGGTATGGTTTTTTTGTCCAGATCGCCAATCTTACCCAGTTTTTCAATTACCGGCTTACCTATTATTTTGTTGAAAGTTACCTTGGCAGAGCAAGTTTGGGGATTTTTGAAATCGGGAACAAGTTCGCGGATGGGATATGGTTATTTGGAAAAAGTATTTCTCTGGTGCAATACTCGTGGATCTCGAATGCCACACAGGATGATGATCCGGTACTTCTCACCGTGAGACTGTTTAAGTTCACCTCTCTTCTTACCCTCCTGCTTGTCGGGGGTATGCTGTTACTGCCCGAGCAATTCTACCTCGCACTTTTCGGTCATCAATATGCCGGGTTATATCATGTCTTGCTCTTATTATCACCGGGCATTGTCTTTATCGCCTCTTCCATGATCCTGGCGCATCATTTTGCCGGAACGGGAAAACATTACATCAATACAATCTGTTCCCTGATCGGTCTAGGAGCAGTTGTTCTTCTCTGTCTCATCCTGGTTCCATCCTATGGGCTTGCCGGAGCCGCCCTCGCTGCTTCAATCACTTACTGCATATCCCTTGTTTATAACCTGATCATCTTCACCAAAATAACCCGCGTCCCCTTATCAGCTTTCACATTCAGGAAAGGAGATATCATCTTCTTGAAAGATCTGATTAAAAGGCAAATTGCTTATACCTCCAAAAATCATCAGTCGGTTGAATAATGGTTATATTTCCCTTTTCGGGATTTTTTTAAAAGATTATACCAGAACGTTTTGTTGTTTATGTATAAATACATATATTTGCCATTAAAAGAATACAATCCAATCCTATGTTTAATTTAAAGAAAATCAATGCAATGAAGAGGTTTTTACTTTGTGCTATGGTCTCGCTGTTTACAGTTACAGTGATGGCACAGTCTGCAACAGAAACTGTAAAACATCAGCAAAAACGGCATGCTGATGTGGTAATCCATGAAACACTTCCGATCAATGTGGTTACGCCCCCTCCCCCTGTCAAACAGATCAATAAACAGGGCAGGGCCGTAACAATTATTGCCACCGGTGGCACTGCTGCCAATGCTTATGGCCTTTACAACGGTGGAAAAACAGCTTTATGGGTTGATCCTGTTTTAAATGCCATTTCTTTCATCCACAGGGCAGAAGCCACACCTGGCAGCGGTTTCCTGATGGTTGACAAGTCCGTTGACGGAGGAGCCACCTGGACAGGCAACCTGGGACCGGTTTATTCACCTGACGAATTGATCCATTACAGTGCACGGTATCCGCAGGGGCTTATCTACAATCCAACAGGGAATACAAATCCCGACAACGCATACTTTGTTTATATGGCGCCCACACTGGATGGCACCAACGATAACTGGGGAGGCAACTGTTTCGGCACCTACAAGCTGGATGGCACCTCCAACCTTCAAACTTCAGTCACCACCACTCCTCCTCTTATCTATTATTATGTACCTACAGGCATGACCATAAATACAGCCGGTACTGTATTCGGTGTTGACAACTCGGTGAACTGGGGTGTAACCCCTTCCGTTTACAATGACTCCCTGATGGTTTACAAAGGTGTCTTTAATCCCACCACCCAGGAATTTGAGTTTGAGGTAAAGCATCAGTATTTCCTATGCTCCAAGGCAAACCAGGTTTCTACCCTGGAGGACCAGCGCCCTGCCGAAATGAGAATCGCTTTTCACCCGACAGATCCCAACATCGGCTACATCGCCGTGCTGGCACATACCGATCCGGCCATCCAGGCCGATGAAGGACATTATCCGTCTGTGCTGAAAACCACTGACGGAGGTGCCACCTGGTCGGCTCCCATTCCGGTTCCCCTTAAAAACATCGGCGATCTCATTTCACCTTACTTCATCTCCGACACGGAACTGGCCAACATGTTCAGCCCCAATCCTGCACCTCCAAGGTCTGACATCTGGTTCCGCGCCGGTTTTGATCTCGACCTGGTGGTGGATGCCAACGGCAACCCCCACATGTCCATGCCCATCTTCTGCGGTGACAACGGCCGCGGCCTCAGTGCTTTCTCGGTATGGGGAAACTATAACACCAACAATATGCCCGAACCCAAAGCCATATTCAACATCTACTCCCCGGACGGCGGCCTCACCTGGGATGCCGTGATGCTTGGCAGACTGATGACCTTCAGGGGCACCTTCGGTGATATTGACGAAGACAACAGACCCCAGGCAAGCAGAACCCCAGACGGATCCAAAGTATTCTTCTCATGGAATGACACCGACACCAACCTCTTTTCGGGCGTAGGAAACGCCAACCCTGACATCCACGTGGCCGGCTTCAACCCTGTCAACCGTGAAAGAACCCCTGCATTTAACGTCACCGCAGGAACCAACGCCGATGGTGCCGCTTACCAGGGAACCATGTCCGAAATCGCGTTCGGTAATACCGGTACCTACACCATTCCACTCCTGTACCAGGATTTTGCCAGTGTTGCAACTACCGCCACCTTTTACTATATCAATGGTTTTGAGATCAAGGATACCGACTTCGATCCCACAATCGGTATGTATCCATCAGGTAACAGCGCTTTCGCTGTGTCACAAAACTATCCGAATCCATTCAATGGAACCACAAACATTTCCGTCACAATTCCCACACCAGCCAATGTGTCACTTATTGTGCACAATCTGATGGGCCAGGAAGTGTATCAGAAAAACTACAGCCAGCTTGCTGCCGGCACCCATAAACTTGAACTCGGCCATGAATTCAATACCGGTATCTATACCTATACCGTGCAGGCAGGCGATGCCAGTGTTACGAAGAAGATGATGGTAAAATAGAGTTGAGTGGCAGGCAACACCATTTGGCTGGTTTGCGAAGCCTGCTAACCGCTGACAAACATCTTTAAAGGAGAGCGTCATGAAAGTGTCGCTCTCTTTTTTTACCTTTACCGACCGAAAAGAAAAACTGTAATATCAGAAGGTTATTATTACCCGTTTAAATATGCAGCATTCTTTTACAGATCGCATCGGCATCATCGGCACCGGCAATGTGGCCTGGCACCTGGCCACCCTCCTTTCCGCAGCGCATATTCCCGTATCGGGTGTTTTAGTTCGCAACAAAAAGAAAGCAGCCATAAAAGGGCTTGGCAAACTTTTCGGCGTAACACTGCTGGATGAAGTTGTGATGATCAAAGATTCTTCTGACATCGTCATTATTGCCGTCAATGACAGCAGCATCAGGGAAGTGGCAGGTCAATTCAAGGATTTCAATGGCCTGGTATGTCACACATCAGGATCTTTTGCCTTATCTGAGATATCGGATATCTGCCAGGATACCGGGGTCTTCTATCCATTACAGACACTCACCAAGGGCCGCTTTTTACCATCATCAGAGATCCCTGTCTTTATTGAAGCATCCTCCCGTTCATCAGAAAACCGGCTCATGCAGCTTGGCATGGTTGCGGGATTTCCCGTGTCATTAGCCGACTCCCATCAGAGAGCTCTTCTGCATATCGCTGCCGTCTTTGCGTCCAATTTTGCCAATCACCTCTGGGTACGGGCAAAAGAGCTGCTTGAACAACAGGGTTTCGGATTCACTACCCTGCTGCCCCTTATCCGGGAAACCTGCCGGAAAGCCGCGACGATGGATCCTGCAGAAGCGCAGACAGGCCCGGCATCGAGGGGAGACCTTTTCACCCTGACAAAGCACATGTCACTTCTTGAAGATGATCCAAACCTTCAGGAAATTTACCGGTTAATTTCGGATGCCATCATCCTGCATCATCATAAACCTGAAAGATGACGAATTACAAAGAGAAACTATCGGGTATCACCACATTCGTTTTTGATTATGACGGCGTTCTCACAGACGGCCTGGTTTATATCATGGAAAGTGGAGAGCCGCTCCGCAGCGCTCAT
The DNA here is from genome assembly GCA_964652685.1 of uncultured Lentimicrobiaceae bacterium. Lineage (GTDB taxonomy): Bacteria > Bacteroidota > Bacteroidia > Bacteroidales > SKPS01 > SKPS01. Next base: position 36,814 of record CAZZBS010000011.1, on the reverse strand, counting down.
GCAAGAGATGGTTATGCCTTACAACTTGCCGCCAAACAGGGATACCGTATCTGTGTCATCACCGGTGCACTTTCGAATGGTGTTGTCGAAAGGTTTAAAAGACTGGGCATCCACGATGTATATATCGGGGCCAACGACAAACTGAAGGTTTATCATGATTTCTGCAAAAAATACAAACTAAAAAAAGAGGAAATCCTAGTTATGGGTGATGACATCCCCGATTATCCGCTCATCCGTGAAGCGTGGGTGTCATGTTGCCCTTCGGATGCCGTGTGGGAAATCCGGACGGAGGTTGATTACATTTCGATCTATCCCGGGGGGAAGGGTTGTGTCAGGGACATCATCGAACAGGTGCTCCGGCTGCAGGGACGATGGATGCTGGATGATGCTTTCCACTGGTAAATCAAGGTAAATACTATCTTTACAGCCTGATATTCATAATAGACCTTTACTCATCTGTTCAATCCAGCACCTATGATTGCATACCTTCGTCTGTTCCGGTGGCCCAACATTCTAATCATCGCACTGACCATGTTCATGGTGCGGTATTACCTCATCATGCCCGTTATGCTCCAGGAAGGCATTGACCTTCAACTCCCGACACTAATGTTCATCCTGCTGGTTCTTTCGGTGGCATTCATTGCCATCGCCGGGTATGTTATCAACGATTATTTCGATGTGAGGATTGATAATGTCAATGATCCGGACCGTGTGATCCTCGATAAAAGGATACCTGCAAAAATGGCCATCCCGCTGCATGCAACTTTCACTGTGGTGGGTGTGATACTGGGGCTTATTGTATCGTTTTATGTCGGGAATTTCAAACTCATCTTTATACATCTTTTAATTGGGTTGTTACTCTGGCTCTATTCAGCCAGATATAAACGGAAACCTTTGTGGGGTAACCTGATCGTGGCATTTTCATCAGCCATGGTGGTGCTTATCGTCTGGGTTTTCGAGTTGTTTGCGATGGTTAAACATACCATTGTGATCATGAACAGGGCCGAGCAGGCATGGATTCATAAGACCCTCCTCTTTATGGCAGGTTATGCCTTTGTCATCTCACTCATCAGGGAAATGCTGAAGGATATGGAAGACATGGAGGGTGACCGCCGGTATGGTTGCCTCACCCTTCCGGTGGTAATCGGTACAGGTCGGGTTAAGTGGATCATTACTACCCTTACAACTTTGTCGATGCTTGTGTTAGGATGGGCACAAATCCATCTTTTTGCGATCCACTTCAGACTTACAGCGCTGTATTTCATTATGATCCAGTTCATGCTTTTCTACCTTATCTTCCTGGTGTGGAGAGCTCGTCAAAAAGAGGAGTTCGGCAACCTAAGCCAGCTTGCACGGATCATTATGGTGGCCGGCATTCTGGCCATGCAGGTATATTATCTCGATTTCTGACACATCATGGCAGAATTATTCAGGAACAGGCGGATCATCCTTGCATCGGCATCTCCGAGGAGGCAGATGCTTTTATCAGCGCTTGATATCCCCTTTGAGGTGATAGTGAAAGAAATTGAAGAGGTCTGCCCTGAGCAAGGTGAGCCTGAAAAGGCAGCCCGGTGCATTGCAGAGAGAAAGTCCCTTGCTTTTAACCTGGAGGCAATGGAACCCGTTACAACCATCATTACGGCTGATACTGTGGTGGCGCTGGATGGAGAGATCATCGGGAAACCCTGCTCCCGCGAAGAGGCGATCCGAATGCTGAACCTCTTGTCGGGATGCCCCCATTGGGTGTACACCGGTGTTTGTATAAGATCCCTTGAAAAGATGGTCCTTTTTTGCGACGCCACCAAAGTTTGGTTCAGGAAATTCGGCATTGAAGAGGCCGCTTATTATGCAGATCATTACCACCCATACGACAAAGCCGGATCCTACGGCATCCAGGAATGGATTGGTTATGCCTGTGTGGAACGGATTGAAGGCTCCTATTTCAATGTGATGGGTCTGCCCACACACAGAATTTATGAAGAACTTATGCGCTTTTAACATTTCCTACACTCCAAACTGCTATCTTTGTCCTGAATCTTTATAAACTCTGTTTTTGTGTATGTCAGATAAAAAGAAACCGCTGATCCTGGTCACGAACGATGACGGTATTCATGCCCCCGGCCTTTTATTTCTTGCGGGCATTGCTTCCGGCTTCGGCGACGTGGTCATCATAGCCCCACTTGAAGCAATGTCGGGTATGGGGCATGCCATCACCATCAAAACACCCCTGCGATGCCATCAGCTTCCACCTAACGGAGTTCAGATGCGTTATGCCGTAGAGGGCACACCTGTTGACTGTGTGAAGCTTGCATTGCGAAAGATCCTGAAGCGCAAGCCTGACTTGCTGCTGTCGGGCATCAACCATGGCTCCAACGCTTCGGTAAACATCATCTATTCGGGAACCATGGCAGCAGCCTTTGAAGGCGCCATGGCAGGTGTCCCGTCTATCGGATTCAGCCTCCTGGATTACAATCCTCATGCACCCCTCAAACACCTCAGTGCTTTCATTGAATCCATCATCCGGCAAACTCTATGTAAAGGCCTTCCAGCCAATGTTTGCCTTAACGTGAACATCCCTTCCGTAAAAAGCCGTGACGAAATCCGGGGCATCAGGTTATGCCGTCAGGCCATCGGTTACTGGAAAGAGGATTTTGAAGAGCGGATGGATCCCCATAAACAACCATACTTCTGGCTGCATGGAGAATTTGTTGAGACTGACGGCGGTAAAGACACAGACATTTATGCCCTGGACAGTCAATGGATCAGCCTTGTGCCGGTTCATTTCGACTTCACCGCCTTTGACGCGTTCGATCACCTTTCAGCGTGGGAAAACATTGTCTCTATCCCATAATGACAACCTGTATGATCCGATTGCTCAAACATAACAATATCTACCTTGGAATACTGCTGGCAATGGTTGCACCGGTGATTTCCTATGGCCTCCTTTGGCTTATCAACTTGGGTATCGAAGAGGGATTCAATGATGGAAGCCCGGTCTTGCAAAGGGAAACACTGCTGATGAGCAGCATTTTTCTGAACCTTATCATCTTTTTACCTTACCTGAAAAGCGACAAATATGACCGGACAGGACGGGGTGTGTTGCTGGTCACTTTCATTGGGGTAGTGATTCTCTTTCTTACCCTGTTTAATTGATAACGACTGACCATGCTTTTATGGAAAAATGGCTTACCATACCCGATGAACAGCATACGCCTGATGACCGTATATCCAGGGTTTTATGCCCGGAAAAACAAGCAAAACGTGAATGAAGTATTATATCATTGCCGGTGAAGCTTCCGGCGACCTCCACGGATCCAACCTGATCAGAGAGCTGAAGCAGCTCGATCCATCGGCAGAATTCCGCTGCTACGGGGGTGACCTCATGAAAAGGGAAGGGGCTTTTATCATCAAACATATCAGCGATCTTGACTTTATGGGTTTTTGGGAAATCCTGATCCATCTGCGCAGGATCCTGGGCTTTATAAAGGAGTGCAAACAGGACATCCTTCAATGGCAACCCGATGCGCTGATCCTGATCGATTATCCCGGCTTCAACCTCCGGATCGCCGAATTCGGTCGCAAGCAAAGGATCCCGGTTTTGTACTATGTCTCACCACAGCTTTGGGCATGGAAACAGGGGCGGATCTATAAAATCAAACGAAATATTGACCGGCTCTTTGTCATCCTGCCTTTCGAAAAGGAATTCTATGCCCGGTTCGGCTATGAGGTAGATTTTGTGGGTCATCCATTGCTGGATGCAATGGAAAATCTACCCCACAAAAGTGACCAGCTCTTCAGAAAAAACAATGCTTTACCCGACAAACCGGTGATCGCCATGCTCCCAGGTAGCAGGAAACAGGAGATCCGCCGTATCCTCCCCGAAATGATAAAGCTCGTTCCCGCCTTCGGAGGAACGCATCAGTTTATTGTTGCCGGCACCCAGGCAGTATCCCATGATTTTTACAAGAAACTTATGGGCAAGGATCCATTGCCGGTCATTTACGACCGCACCTACGACCTGCTCATCCATGCCGAATGCGCATTGATCACATCGGGCACCGCCACCCTCGAAGCCGCCCTTCTTCATGTTCCACAGGTAGTCTGCTATAAAGCCAATCCCATCTCCTTTTTCATTGCAAAAAACCTGGTAAGGCTCAAATACATCTCGCTGGTGAACCTTATCCTGAATCGTGAAGTAGTTAAAGAACTGATCCAGAAAGAGATGAACCAAATTAACCTCACCCATCACCTGAACCTCCTGTTGTATGACACAAAAAAAAGGGAACAAATTCTCCGCGATTACGTAGAATTGACACAAAAACTGGGCGGGAGAGGAGCATCAAAAACCACGGCGGAACTGATCATTAAGCATCTGACCTGAAATCATAACAGAAATCCCTCTCCCCTTCTCCCGATCCAGTCTGTTCAACAAGGATTACCGTATATGAGAAGATCTGTCTGGCTTTTGTTGATGCTGTTTCCTTCCTGTTTTTCTTCCGGTATGGAGGTTAAGGTAACCCTCTTTTCGGGCCAGCAGATTTCAGAAATTACACTGAACCATCTTAGCGGAAAATATCTCGTCACCTGCGATGGGCAGGAGGTCACCTCTCTGGCACAGGATGAAACCATCACACTGCAGGTGAATGATTCCTTCATACAGATGGTAGAGAAGGGTGAGGTAAGGGCTGCCGGGAGCTCCTTCCTCCTGACAGGGATCGGTTTTTCCAACAGTTTCGCGTTGATGGCCAATGATTTACCAGTACGAATATATGATGACAATCTTGAAATCCAACTGGGAAGCGGCAATCTAAAATGCATTAACATCATCGATCTTGAAAAATACGTTAGCGGTGTGATCCAGGCAGAGGCAGGAGGCAGCACAGACCTGACAGAATATTTTAAAGTACAGGCGCTTGTATCAAGGACTTACGCATTGAAACTCATCCGGAAATACGGTCCCGGGTATTGCCTTACCGATGATGTAACGAACCAGGCATATAAAGGTAAACCTGTGAAGCCTGCCATCCTGGAAGCGGTAAAAGCCACTGAAGGAAAAGTGATCGTGTCAGATGACAGTAACCTGATCAATGCCGTATTCCATTCCAACAGCGGTGGCTATACCCTGGCTTCCGACGAAGTCTGGATCTCCGCCCTCCCCTATTTGCAACCTATTAAAGACACCTTCTCCATCGGACGGAAAAATTATTCATGGACCCAAACCATGCCTGTGGTTGAATGGCTGAACTACCTTGATAAGACCTATGGATATCCGCTTTTTGATGATTCGATGAAGTTCATGGCGCTGAACTACACCCAGCAGGAACGCACTAAGATGTTTTTATATGATATTCCTCTGACCCGTATACGGAATGACCTTAAACTTAAATCCACCTACTTCAGCATTTCACAGGAACATGACAAGATTGTTTTCACCGGAAAAGGGTACGGCCATGGTGTTGGATTGTCTCAGGAAGGGGCTATCAGGATGGCTGAACTGGGCTATTCTGCAAACGACATTGTCACCTTTTATTATACCGGTGTACAGGTGAAATCCATTGAAGACCTTGCACTGCTGGCTTCCTTGAAATAAGTATTATTTTTCCTGTCTCTTTTTTTCCATTTTCCGGCTTTTATGCATATAAGCATGATAAAGAGGAGAGGTGGCGCAGGCAGGCAATTTCCCGTTTGTCAGGATCGTGATACCCTTCACTGCAGGCGTTGTCGTCAGTGAGACGTGCGGGATGCATGATGTACCGCTTCCGGCCTGGATCCTGTTTGCAATAACCTTTGCTTTTTTTTCGCTGATTGTGCTGAAGGTCATTCCACTACCATCCTATCGCCGGCGATGGGCATTCGGACTGCTGATTACCCTGGTTATCTTTGAGGCAGGTTTCATCCGGTCTACATTGTACAATGATCCGGGAGAGAATCTGGTCTGCCCTGTATTACAGGAAAATGCCGAACAAAGCCATACAGCCCTTGGATACATTACCAGTGATCCTGAAGAGAAAAGCCGGTCTGTCGGCATTGAGCTCCAGGTTATTGGGATAATGATTGATCATGATGTGGATCCTTCCCGATTCAGGACAATGGCCTATTTCAGAAATAATCCTGAAGCACGGTCACTCGGCATTGGAGACACCATCGTGTTCAGGGGAAGGTTCCGACCTGTAGACAATGCCGGGAACCCTTATGAGTTCGACTATCGAAAATACATGCTCAGAAAGGGGATTCCCATGACCATTTTCCTTGATAGTACCCACTGGATCAAAACAGGATGCGGCCAACCCGGTTATTTAAGAAATACCCTCAGCAATGTCAGGAAAACGATCCACTCAATGATTTTTTATTCGAACCTGGACGAACGGAACAAGGGGTTGGCCCTTGCGCTGCTGGTGGGGATCAAGGATGAGTTGGATGAAGAGGTGGCCCACGATTTTTCAGTTGCAGGTGCCATTCATGTACTTTGTGTATCCGGCCTGCACGTGGGTGTCATTTTCATCATGATCTGTTACTTTTTCGGTTATCTTCGTAGAGCAGGTAAAGGAGGAAAGGTCCTTTTCACGATCCTCGGACTTGTCGGGGTCTGGGGCTATGCACTGGTGACAGGGCTTCCCCCCAGCGTAAGCCGTGCCTCGGTGATGTTCAGCTTCATCCTGGCTGGCAAACTGATGGATAGGAAAATCATGACCATGAACAGTGTAGCCGCTTCTGCCTTCATCATCCTGCTGGAAGATCCAATCCTGATTTTTCATATAGGATTTCAACTATCCTACCTTGCCGTCATAGGTATCGTTACGCTGTTCCCCATTCTATCGGGAATATGGATTCCGCGCAGCCGCCTTTTGGTGAAGGTCCGGGACCTGCTGCTCGTTTCACTGTGTGCCCAGCTTTTCACCTTCCCTGTTGCTGTTGCAGCTTTCAACACATTCCCCAATTATTTTCTGCTTACCAACATGCTGGTGATTCCGGTTACCGGCATCGTGATCTATGCAGGGGTAGCATTTCTGGCGCTTCCGATCATTTCTGTAAAACCTTATATTACATGGGTTTTCGACCAACTCCTCTCATTGATGCGATGGATGGTAAGAATGGTAGAATCAATACCGGGTTCTTCGACAGATGGCCTGTCTATCATCTCCATACAAACATGCTTACTGCTGGGCTGTGTATTCTGCCTGCTCTTCTGGCTACAGGGAAACGGAAAACGGTTCCTGCATCTTTCTCTTATGATACTGCTGGTTTTTACCGGCACCAGCCTGCTGCACCTTTACCGGCAACGGACAGAACAGGTCGCTGTGGTTTATAACATCCGTGGTGCAGGAGTGGTTGATATTATCCAGGGCAGGAACAGGTTTACCCTCCTGAGCAGTGATTCCATTCCTGAAAAAGATTTACAGTTTGCGACACGTGCCAACCGGATCCGTTGTGGTGTATTCAGAGAAAGTGCGGGGGCAGAAGAGATTGCTGTTCCCGACAACAGGATCTGCATGGTTAATATCCATATGCTAAAGCTTGTCTTCATCAGGGGGATACCGGAAGAGATCACCGGAAAAGACACCGTGGATATTGCGGTTATTTCCGGCAACATTAATCCGGATCCTTTGTTGTTCAGCCATATCAGGGCCCGAAACTGGGTGATGGATGGTTCCGTGACAAATTACCGGAAACATCAATGGAAGGAAACAGCCCGTGAAAAGAATGTCAGCTTATGGGATACGTCAACGTCAGGGGCCTTTTGCCACAACTGGTAATGCATCATATTACACTGAATAATCTTCCTTTGGATTTGGGTGTGTGTGAGTATCCGCTTACCTTTGCCATGATTCAAAGATATCCCTTAACCTATTTGTGTCCAACATGAAAAAGAATCGTCAGTCAGAAGTTACCAGGAAATGGAAGCTGCTCCTGATTGCTTTTATAGAGGGTGCTGCTGTTATGGCGGCCGAGCTTTTAAGTGCGAAGATGCTGGCACCTTTCTTCGGCACGACTATCTTTGCATGGGCTGCCGTGCTGGCCATTACTCTGCTGGCTCTCGCCACCGGTTATTACACCGGTGGCTGGTTGACGACCCGACAACCTCCATCCCGCCTTCTGGTCACAATCCTGCTTGTTTCTGGATTTTTTCTGTTAATCATGCCCTCCCTGAGTGCATGGACCATGACTTCACTGATCAAGGTTAACCTGTTGCCGGGACTGGTAATCTCCCTGATGGCGTTCGTTTTTCCACCGGTTTTTTGCTTTGGCATGGTGAGCCCTGTCATCGTGCATATGTTGGTCAGCAACCTTGACCAGACCGGTCGCACAGCCGGAAGGGTATATGCGGTCTCTACCCTGGGGGGAGTGATCAACACCCTTTTACTCGGATTTCTGATCATGCCACAGTTCGGCATTAAAGGACCGGCCATGGTGTATGGCCTGATGGTATTGATACTGCCACTGCTGCTCATCCGGAGAAAAGTAAAACCTCTTCCTGTGGTCACATCCCTGATCGTCATTGTGCTGATCCTTTATTATCAACTTGGCAAAGGAGAACAACAATCGGAGAGGTTCAAGATTCTGTATGCTTCTGAAGGGATCCTGGGACAGGTCAAGGTGGTCGATGTGAATGGCATGCTGTTAAACGGTAAGCTGATGGAGCCCCGCGGACTGATCGTGAACAACACCTGGCAGACTTTTTACAACCGGACGGATCAGGAGAACCTTCTTGACTACGTCTATTTTATCAAGCCCCTTCTGAGCCGTTTCGACGGAAACAGCGGAAACAGCATGCTGGTAGGGCTTGGTGGGGGGATGCTGGCCAAGGAGATAAAGAAAACGGGTATGCCCCTGGAGGTTATTGAGATCGACGGCCGGCTTAAAACCCTGGCCAGGAGGTATTTCGGCCTGGATCCTGCTATCCCTGTGATTGTAGATGATGGCAGGCATCATATCAATAAGACAGATAAAGACTATTCTCTCGTCATCCTTGATGCTTTCCTTGGGGAAAATGCACCCTGGCACCTGTTAACAGAGGAATGCTTTCACACCCTGAAATCGAAGCTTTCAGAAGATGGGCTCCTGATCATCGAATTCTACGGCCATATACACGGAAAACCGGGGCGGCCGGCCAGGTCGGTGCTGGCTACACTCGAACATTGTGGTTTTAAGGTGCAGATGATCGGTACAAGAAAGGAGGATGCACCCGACCGGAACCTGATCTTCTTTGCCTCCCTGAAGGATTTTCCGCTGGAAGGATTGAAGTATGATGAAAACCCTTATGCCAGAGAACCTATTCATGATCTGCGAGAATACCTTGTGCCTTCTCCACATGATGAGATGGAAGATGCCCTTATCCTGACCGATAACCATCCTGCTCTTGAACTGATGCTGGGAAGAGTTTCCCTGCAATGGAGAAACGACCTGAATTCCGTCCTGCGCAATCTCCTTGTAGAAGACCACATCCCGATCTTTTACTGAGAGCGGAGGGCTTGGGGCTTAAGGGCTGAGTCCCGTATAAGCAAAAGCTCCAGGCTCCTTGCGCTATGCCTTCTTCACTTTCGGCTCTCCGGACTTCCCCAGATTTGTCCTGATGCTAAAGTAATTGGGTGCTCCAGCCAGGTGATCACGGGAGCGGCTGAAGTCGAAATAATACTTGCCCAGTTTCAGCCCTATGCCCCATGAGAATCCTACCATTCCCATTTTTGACTGTACCCCGAGTTCCTGCCTGGTGCGATAATCGTAGCCAAGACGGAACCGGAGCAGGTTTCCAGGCATGAACTCCACACCTGCGGTAACATGCCGCATTCCCTTATCGAGGAAGGAGAGAAGTTTGCTTCGTTCATTCACTTCGCCCGAGATGGGATCCACTGTAAAGGATGGATTCAACGGATCCTCATAGGTAAGGTCCCAGGTTTGAAGGTTGCTGAGCAACAGGTACATCCTCAGTGGGGCATGTTTCAGTTTCTGGCTCACGCCTCCGGCAATTTCAAAGGGTAGTTTTTCCCTGTCTTTGCCAAAACGATCAATCTGTCGTCCGGCATTTCTGGCAAGGAGAGATGCCTGAAAAAGGCCGGAAGAGCTTTTGTAATGGGCAGCCAGGTCAGTGGCAAGGGCGAATGATGACCAGGCATCATACGAGGCCATGATCAGATTCAGGTTGGCCCCCATGGTGATGCCCGGATGAAGTTCCCTCCCCCATCCAACTGTGATGGCGAGGTCAGAAGCGGTGAAACTCCCCTGGTCAAGACCTGTCGGGTCGGTGCGTTGAAAGGTGCCGTAATGCAGAAACCTGACCCCACCCAGAAAACTACCGTAACGCTCGAAATGGCGACCATACACCACATTGCCAGCATTGATACCTGCATGATAATCCAGGAATGACAACCCGATATGGTTATGCATCCCGGCTTTGATGAGGGCCGGATTATGCAGTGCCAGCATGAGGTCATCATCATCCAGGGGAAGGAAATTCCCGCCCAGGGAGGCCACCCTTGGCGACATGGCAAGATTGAGAAACTGAAAAGCCTGCTGACTGCTGTATTGAGGAATGGCAGGAAGAATGTACACCAGCAGGAAGCAAATCAGGATAAGGATTCTTTTCATATTGACTTACTAAAGGATGAATAACGCCAGAGCGGGATGATTATTTCTAATCTAACATTTTATGCATGAAAAAGTTGTAATCATTCCTTAACCGTCGGATAACATAAACTTTAAACCACGAAGATATTTTTGCATTGGGAAATAACACAAAATTTTTTTAACCAAAAAGAATCAATGATGAAAAGAGTTAATCTTCTGCTTTTAGCGCTTGCCGCCATGGCAATGGTTATTGTATCCTGCGACAAGGAAAAGGATGACAATAACAACAATAACAACAAACCCAAGGACAAAAAGGTGGTTGAGGTTTCGGGCCAGCTTACAGGCGAGGTGACCTGGAATAAGGTATGTACGTATTGAATACGGAGGTGTTCCCATCAATCCGAATGAAGAGGTGAACTCACTCACCCTCGGCAGCATTGGTAAAGGCACCATTAATTCGATCTCTTACAGCAACAGCCGTCGTATGGAAGAGATCCGGCGGCGTGATTACAATGCCTATGACCTTGAGAAGGGTGTTCAATCGGTCATTTATGAGTTGCCACGACTCAGAAATAAAAAAACCGGGAGAATTCCCATCCTCCCGGTGCACACTATGAGTTGTTAACCTAAACTACTATGGTCGTTTAAACCATTACAGTACACCCTGATCCAGCATTGAGTTGGCTACTTTCAGGAATCCGGCAATATTGGCCCCTTTCGGGTAGTTGATAAAGCCATCCTCTTCCGTTCCATATTCAACACAAGAGCTGTGGATGTTGACCATAATTTCTTTGAGCCTCATATCCACCTCAGCAGCTGACCAGTTCAGCTTGAGGGAGTTCTGGGACATTTCGAGGCCTGATGTGGCAACACCGCCAGCGTTGGCAGCTTTGCCAGGCGCATATAATATTTTATTGTTAAGGAAAACCTCAATAGCTTCCGGCGTGCAGGGCATATTAGCACCTTCGCAGACACACAGTACACCATTTTTAATGAGATTTTCCGCATCCTCTTTATTAAGCTCGTTCTGGGTTGCACAGGGTAGCGCAATATCGCATTTCACTTCCCATGGATGCTTTCCGGGCACAAACTTGGCACTCTGGAATTCATAGGAAAAAGGTTTAACGATATCTTCATTGGTAGCCCTTAATTCGAGCATATAATCAATCTTTTCGCCGCTGATCCCCTCAGGATCATAAACATAACCGTCAGGTCCGCTGAGGGTAACCACTTTTCCTCCCAGCTCAGTGGCTTTCAAGGCAGCACCCCAAGCAACATTTCCAAAGCCGGAAATAGCAACAGTTTTTCCTTCAAAGGACTCACCACGGGTTTTCAGCATTTCCTGGGCAAAATAAACATTACCAAAACCGGTTGCTTCCGGACGGATCAATGACCCACCCCAGTTGCGACCTTTTCCGGTAAGCACACCCACATGTTCGCGGGTAAGCTTCTTGTACATGCCGAACATATATCCGATCTCTTTGCCGCCAACACCGATATCACCTGCAGGCACGTCCGTTTCAGGGCCAATGACCTTCCACAGTTCTAACATGAAGGACTGACAGAATCGCATAATCTCATTATCAGATTTACCTTTGGGATTAAAATCGGATCCCCCTTTGGCACCACCCATCGGCAGCGAGGTAAGACTGTTTTTGAAAATCTGCTCAAAACCAAGGAATTTCAGGATGGAGAGGTTGACACTCGGGTGGAAACGGATACCGCCCTTGTAAGGACCAATCGCATTGTTGAACTGGATCCTGTATCCACGGTTCACACAGACTTCCCCCTTATCAGTCACCCACGGAACCTTGAATATCAGTACCCTGTCGGGATCGATGATACGTTCAATAATGCCGGCAGCCTCAAACTGCGGGTTTTCATTCACAACATCCTCAATGGATTCCAGTACTTCGTGAACGGCCTGGAGATATTCCACCTCACCGGGGTTTTTCTTCTCGAGGTCATTCATAATTTTCTCTACATTCATCGCATGATCTTTTTTAGGTTACGATATCAAATCCAGATTAGTGGTGACAAAATTAGCCTTTCCCACGGACTTCCTCTCATACCCGGAGCCGGATTATTGCCAGAAGAGAGTTGATTTAAATCAAGAAGTATCTTGACCACTATCAATTAAAGTTAAGAAAAACTTTTCTTAACCGAGGAAATGCTTACTTTTGTCATCCTGAAGACCTCCTGAAATAGCTATGAGACAGGGAAAAGAGACAGAACGGCTTGCCTATCTGATAGACAGCCTGACCGAACGACGCAAGGAATTAAACTGCATTTACCAGGTAAATGATATCCTTCGGGACATATCATTTGACCTTGGCAGAGTATTTCATGAGATTGCCCAGGTGTTGCCTGCTGCATGGCGTTATGCAGATATTTGCAGGGCATGCATCATTTACAACGGAACACTTTACGAACCCATTCCCTTTAAACGGACAGCCCTGAAGCAAACCGCCTCCATCATGCTGGAAAATGTGCTGTCGGGTGAAATTCAGGTTTACTATACAAAACCCGTTACGAACGATAAAGGTATTTTTTTGCCTGACGAGCAGAGGTTGCTGAACACTGTGGCCGAAAAGCTGAGCGGCTTTATCCTGCTTAAAAGGCTCAAGGAAACCATTCTGCAGCAGCAGACAGAAGCGCATCAGCAATCTGAACAAAGGATTAAATTCACCATCATTGAATGGCTGAAACGTATCGGTGCCACTGAGGAGGAGAGTGCCCGCCTCACCAAGGTAAAGATTGACTTCAGAAAGGGGGAAACCATCTGCAAACAGGGGGCAATGAATGCTTACATCATGATCCTTGCGGAAGGTCTGGCCAAGGCCTATCTCGAAGGGTACCAGGAAAAAGGGTTGAACTTCAAAATCATACAGCCGTTTGATTTCATCGGGCTGACCTCCATCAAAGAAACCGACAGCTACCGGTTCTCCGTTTCAGCCATTACCCCTTGCACCCTTTACCTGGTTGACAGAGATGAATTCGTCCTGATGGTAAAGAATAATCATGCACTGAATGAATTTCTGATCGAATGGTACTGTCGCTTCAATGCACACCTTTTCTCCAGGCTGCATTGTGTAGCCAACAAACAAGCGCCCGGCAGGATCGCTGATGTGCTCCTGTACCTCTCTTCCGAAGTCTTTCACAGCCTGCAAATCCCATCAGTGATCAGCCGCAAGGATATTGCAGAACTGGCCGGCATGTCAACTGAGAGTGCCGTTCGGATCCTGTCAGAGCTCAAAACCGACGAGATCATCAAAGTGACCAAAGAGGGGATCACCCTGGCCAAACCGGAACTTATCCGAACCATCTCACTGGCCGGGTGATCCGGGTTTGAAAAGCACCCCCTTGCTTTTCCTGCCGTCAATACGTATAACTGCTTCTTTTCCGAAACGGACATGACGCAGGTACTCATCTTCGTAAACAACTGGCAGGCTGTTCAGATATTCCAGATCATAATAGCCTTCATTGATGAAGTCGTTGATGGTAAAATAGCCAACATGGAAAGAGGTGAGGTTCTGAAAGAAATGGGTTCCCTGGCTGGGATCAATCCGATAGTTTTCAAGTCCTGACTCCACGATCAGCCGTGCTGCAGAGATTTGCGGCCATTTTACCGGAATACCCAGCCAGGGATCGGTAGAACCCCATCTACCCGGGCCAATCAGGATATAATTTAACCTTTTGTTGAGAAACTCTTGGTTGAACGCTTCAATCCGAAGGGCAATCTCCCTGGTATTCGCTGCATTAAAGGTTTCAGGCTTTACATAAATGAGATCAGCCATTCCCCTGATCTCACCATTGCCCAGGGCCATATCAGACATCAGGATGATATCCTTCTTATCAATATCATCCAGGTTGATCTTTGAGGCGTCTTTATGCTCAACAATGGGCCTGATCTGCAGAAAACTGAAAATCCTCGGTTGTCCCTTTGGGACATCCAGATTAACAGCAAACTCGATTTCAATGGGTTTGCTCATGGCCCTGGATCCCTTGTCCAGCAACTCCTGCAGGATCTCGGCAAGTGGAAACTGTTTGTGCTTTAATATATTGGCAAAAGTGATCACTTTCTTTCCCTTATGATAGGTGCCCTCACGAAGGGTGTTGTTCTGCGGATCGTAAGTAGAACCTGCAAAACGGAGGTTGCCATCCTGCTCTGCTTCTGTTACCGGCAGCTTCAGAAGGTTGATGCCATCATCGGTGCTCGGCTTGAAACTCCCTTCCTTCAGGTCCAGCGCAAGGAACAATTTCTGGGTTTCGCGTAAAGCATTTTGTGGCGTTGAAAGCTGAATGATCCGGTCGGGATGGGCAGGTGAAAAGCGAAGGGTAAGCCCCCCGTCAACGATATATTTACCAAGACCCAGTGCGATATCGGCGATCCCTTCCGAAGATTTCTCCGGAGGGATCGGATAGAAATTGATGCTCCGGGCAACCCCGGAAACAGACGGATAAAAACGGCTTCCATATTGTTTCCCGGTTACCTCCTGCAGCACAATCGCCATCTTCTCCTGATCGATCACGTTGCGGGTGGCTTCCATGTATGCTTTCGAATTCTTGTAAAATACCGATGCATAAACACATTTAATGGCATGGCTGAGGGTTTCGATCATCAACCGCTCATTGTTCTCCACCTTGGGAATCATAAAAGTATTATAGATACCAGCAAAGGGCTGATAATGTGAGTCTTCCAGAAGACTTGATGATCGGATGGCAATGGGGTTCCGAACAACATTGATGAAAGCCAGCAGGTCCTCATGGATCCGGAAAGGAAGCCTTGCTGAGACGAAAGCATGCAATATCTCCTCATCCGGACGGTCGGACATAGCAATGTAATGCAGATTGTTATCCTCCATATAATCATCAAACACATCGGTGCTCAGAACCACCGTGCGAGGTATGGTGATGATGGTGTCGGGATATTTCTCCAGCAAACGGTGTTTTTTCAACAGAGAATCGACAAAAGCAAGGCCACGCGCCTTCCCCCCGAGGCCCCCATCTCCGATACGTGTAAAAATCAGGTACTCATCAAAACGGTCGCGGTTGTACTCTGCAATGATCCCCCTGCCCTTCGTCCTGCGGAAATTGGCAATGGTGTCATACAAAAAACGCCTGATCTCATCAAGATCTTCGAAATCCTCCGTAGTAAGTTGTTTGAAAAGCTGCGCAATGGAGAATAGCGCCCTGGCATTCAACCATTTGCTGAAATGATTGCGCCTGATATGGTACTCCAGGGAGGCATCCGGTATCTCGAACAACTTTTGCTGAAGATTCTGCAGGTCTGTGGCACGGTTAATCTCTTCCAATGTCTCTGGATCCTGGAAAATGAAATCACCAAAAGCAAAATGCTTGATGATAAATTGCTTCAACTCCTGCGTCAGTGTTTTTGAATTTTTATTGATGAAACCCACCTTCAACTCACGTGCAATGGCTTCTTTTTCCTCATCCGACGATTGCAGCAGAATGGGCATCAGATGGTCATCTCCCTTCACCTTACAGGTAAGCTGTATGCCAGCTTCCTTGAATAACACACCACCTTTCTTATACGATATATCCGAGATGATCCCCAATACATTAGCCTTGTATTTGATATAGTATTTAAGAGCCTGTTCATAGGTATTAGCCAGCAGAATTTTGGGCCTCCCACGCATCCTGAGCATCTTCTGGTGTTCGTTCAATCCCTCCTGCATGAACTCCTTCGACTGATTGAAAATGATCTTATAAATAACCGGCAGGTAACTGGAATAAAAGCGAATGGAATCCTCCACCAGGATGATCACCTGTACCCCGACGGTTTTGACATCATATTCCACATTCATCTTATCTTCAATCAGCTTGATAATGGCCAGCAACAGGTCAGCATTGCCCAACCAGCAGAATACATGGTCAACCGCCGAAAGGTCTTCTTTCTCCAGCTTGAAAGAAACTTCCCTGGAAAATGGGGTCAGGACGACAATCGGGATACCTGGGTATCGTTTCTTGATCTCCTTTGTCAGTTCAAAAGGATCCCTGTCCAGGACACTCAGCATATTGATGATAAGGTCAATCTGCCCCTCCTTCAGGATCTCGTATGCCTCTGCTGAAGAACTGGTCTGGATGAACCGTGGCGGATAACGAAGGTTCAATGATACATATTCATTGAAGATCTGCTCATCGATCCTGCCATCCTCTTCCAGCATGAACGCATCATAGTTGCTGCACAACAGCAAAACCTTGTTGATCCTGTTCTTCATTAATTGGCTGAAGGGTGGATCGGCAAAGTAGTAGTCCTTTTTTATCTGTTTGATTTTGTCGGAATCAGCCATGTCAATGCGGTAAATGTTGGTTCAGCGGATTATAAGTCTAAATCAAACTTCAAACATAATCAAATCCATGCATATTCTACAAGGCTATGATGTTTTATTTTGATGATGAAAAACCGGTAACTTGTCCGATGATACCGTTTATAGGTTTTTCCCGGGCGAAGTGTATATACCCGGTAATTTTGATACCGCAGCAACCTCTTCGTTCTTCATTTCTTTATCAGACTTATGACGAACCTTGAAAGAGAATAGCCTGTCAAGTGTTTTTCATAATTGTTTTTATGGTTAATATCTGAAAAGGGCTCCCTGAACCGGGATGCCCTTTTTCTTTGACCCTGCATCGTATCGGCTGTCATTCCTGATGTGAACCTCAGGAATGATAATGCCGGCATGATTCACTTCACGATAAGGCCTTTGGTGTTAATGGTCTGCACCACATCTCCCTTCCATACCCTTGCCAGACCCTGGTCAAAGTCTGAAGCTTCGTCGTAAATGCAGGGAATAATCAGTTTCCCTGTTTTATCAATATAGCCATATTTACCATTCTTCAAGACCTTCGCCATTCCAGATGAGAAGCTTTCGACACTTTCATATCCATCAAGCAGGATAACCTCATTTCCTTCTTTGTCAATGAACACCTGCCGGGTACCTGCCTGCATCAGACTCAATCCTTCGCTGAATATTCTCCCATTATCATAAATGATCGGCACTACAAGGGTTCCCTTACGATCGATAAATCCCCATTTTCCCCCGTCCAATTCCCCTTGTTCGTTGTATTCCCCTCCTGAATACACGGCTGCAAGCCCCTCATGAAGCGATAGGACAGATTGATAATCCGGAAAAAGCTTCTCATTCCCCAGTGTATCCAGAATGCCCGGAATTCCATCGCTCTTCACAATGGCGATCCCTTCAGAGAAATTTTCAAAGTAATCATATTTCACTTCTGTGAGTGCTTTACCTTTCCTATCCATCAATCCATATTTACCACCTTTGATTTCACCTTTCTCTTGCCACATATCTTCCTCCCATGTTCCACCATTGTTGGCGGCATAAAAACCATTTTCCAGGGTCAGAATGAAGTCATAACGCTCTGACACAACCTGGTTTTCTTTATTGATAAGCATCATCTTGCCATCTGACTGAACAATGGCTAAACCATATTTAAATTCCCAGCCACTTTCATAGATCCCGGGTATGATCTCCCGTCCTTCAGTATCCAGATAACCGACCTTATTGTTATAAGCAAAGGGAATGCAACCTTCACCGTATTCTCCTAATTCCTGGTATTTGATTTCAGTGATTTCCATCTTCTTATTCAGGTCGACCAACCCCCATCGGCTGCCACCCTGTGCATTCCCGTCCACCACCTTTACACACATGATGTTTACCTGCCCGGAATTGGATATATTTTCGTAACGGGGTTCAATGATATAAGCCCCTTTTCGGTCGATGAAACCATAAAGCCCATCCTTTTTTACACGGATGGGGCTGTTTTCCCCAAGATAATCCTCATAACTATAGATCGAGCTCAATACAGTATCCATCAACCACTTCCCATGTGTATCCAAAATTCCGTACTTATCATGTACCTTGGCAACAAACAATTCCCCGGAGAAATGAGAAAGTTCCATTTCAGCAAGCGGAAGGATCCATTTCCCGGACTTATTGATGACACCCTCCCTACCGTCAATACCGACAACCGCCATACCGTTGGTGAACGGTCCACACGACTCATATTTTGGCGGGATCACCCATTGCCCGCTTTTATTGATAAAACCAGATTTACGATTCATCGTAGCGGTTGCCAGGCCATTGTTAAATGAACCCAGGCGATCAAATTTCAGCGGGATGACAACCATCCCTTTTTTGTCAATAAAACCTTGTTTTTCATTTAATTCAACCCTTGCGATTCCTTCTTCATAATCATCAGCGTAATCGTATTTGCAGGGGACTACCAGTTTCCCCTGCGTATTGACAAATCCCCATTTATCACTGACTTTCACCTTTGCCATCCCGTCATAGAAATCGTCTGCATAATCGAACTTGAACGGAACCATCATCCTACCTGAAATGGTATCCTTAAATCCAAATAATTCAAATATCTCAGAATATTCAGGCATCAAAACCATTTTGGGTGTCTGGGAATACACCCTTCCCTGAAACAAGACCGATATCAGCAACAAAACAAGGAAAAAATTGCTTTTCATATAAGTATGCAATAAAGGTTAATGTATATAACTACTGCCCATTAAGATCCGTGATCCATTAAGGCCCATGAATATCCGGCAGCCTGCAAAACTATTCATTATTCCGAACAGCAGAGAAGGGGAATAAAAATTTTTTATGATACGATTAAGGTACTCCGGCGATCACTTCACAATCAGTTTCTCAGACAGGATCAACTCCTCCCCTTTTATCTTCACGATGTACAATCCTTCTGAAAAGGAGGTTATGTCAAGCGGGATCTGTTCTTCTTCAAGTGTAACGAAAAACGATGAATGATATACCCTTCTTCCATCCACTTCCACGATTTCCATTTCATAATATCCTGGAGGAAAACTGTTTATCCATAGGTTTACAGCATCATCGGCAGGATTGGGTAAAATGCGAAATGAAATATCGGGATCATCCTTACCTATTCCAGGGGTAAAGGTGAAATGGATCAGGATCGTATCTCCCCCTTCACATCCGTGTTTATCGGTCACATGCACCCAGACTGTTTTGGTTCCGATACCCGTCCCGGATGAATCCACGAGGAGGGTTTGCGAGGTCGCAAGGGTATCATTGAAAGGGGTACTCCAGAGGTAGGAAGCATATCCTGCTCCGGGATCCAGCAGTATGATCTGGGAAGGATATATTGAGGTATCGTTTCCAAGCCACATCACCGGTAGCGGGTAAGTGGTAACCGTGGTCGGATCAGACAAGGCAGAACATCCGAAGGGATTTATTACCATTACGGTATAATCACCCCCTGAAGCTGCAGCATGGAAATAAAGCGTTTCCCCAGGGAGCGCCAGGCCATCCAGATGCCACTGGTAGGTGAATCCCAGGCCGATGCTGGCCAGGAGCATCACGGTATCACCCTCGCAGATGGAGGTAGGTGACATAGCCGTTATCAGGGCAGGGGGTTCATTCTGAACAGCAACCATCACTTTGGGCTCACTTGTGTTTTCACAAATTGTTGCATCTGCGATCGTCAGGAAAGTGTATGTTTTGCTGGATAAGGGTGTTACGGGTAATGAAAAGAGAGGATTGGTTACATTGCTGAAGGAGGTATTGTTAATCCCGTCTGAAACCACCAGGTTCCAGGGAGGTATTCCATAAAGGGTACCGCTGATCATGGCAGTATCACCCTGGCAAATGATGATTACAGTGTCATTCAGGTTTATACCCGGTGTGGGCATGATATGGATAGCCGGTTTGAACACAGTATCATTTATATTGATGGTATCTGCCAATCCATTGGGATTTTTGGTGTTAGCCCGGATATGGTAGCTGGTGCCTGTCATAAAAGGATAGTTTCCAAGCGCAACCTGGGTTGTGGCACTGGATCCAAGGCTGCCGGTCCAGTGAAGGGTTGGCATGAGGGTTTGGTTCACAGCCCATTCAATATCGGCACTCGTCAGCAGGCTCTGGCCATAGTTCGTAAGAGCCACTGCAACGGGCCGGCTTCCGTCGCACATGGTATCGTTGACATTGACAAATCCGGCAAGGCCCGCATCTGTGATGCCCGGGGTGATGTCAAAGCCGAAATCGATCACCCGGGGACCGGTCGTGCCGCTGGTAGCGCTGTAAGGGCCCCATCTGCTGACATTCAGACTGACTGTTATCAGCGGATCAAGAATGGTATTGCCGGTGCCTGAACTTACGCAGATTTCGAGAACCAATGACAACGCCGGATCATAGGGCACCATATGCTGAAGGGTAATCTGATACCACTGATTTTGTAACGGATTTACCAGGGAATAGCTTGTGGCATAAAACCCGGTGTCCATTCCCGTAACGAATACCGGGTTGGTCCATTGGTTGATGGTGCCTACATTCTGCGATAATTTGATGGTGAAGTCATCGTATACTGCTACCGGGGAGGTGGTTGAGCCCAACCTGAAGTAAACGGATGAGATCATACCTGCCGGCGCCGGGGTTCCGGTTACCCCACCCGTCTTAAACGCATTGGGATTGTACAGCCATTGCACCTTATTGTTCACCAATGAATTAAGGGGATAGGAATTGTTGTTGGTTCCTGCACTGGTGTTGTAATACTGTGGTATGTTCTGGGCAGGGACACAATTCACCGCCAGTAAGAAGGCGCTTATCACGCCGATACATTTACCCGGATATAAGGCTCGTTTCATGGGATGCTATGTTTTTATGGATGATTTATTCCGTCAGCCTGATGTGTTCTTTAAACAATGATGGCTGGTATTGGCTTCCATGCATATCCGATCCTGATGTATGCTTTAACAATTTGTTTTTTAAGCAAATATAGTCAATTTTCGGCCGGATGTCAAGAATATTTTTTAAGGAGGGTTTTTTCGTATTTTACAAATCCTGACTGATGGATGTATGATAAAATGCAGAGCCCTATTCCAACTTCAGGATTACGATCAAAGACAATCTGGCAGCAAACAAACTGTACACCTTCAGGTTCATTTACGGTCTAACCTGCCTCAAAGTGCCCACGGTCTTTGCCCCACGGGTTGACATGTGCCTGCTGATGCCGAATGCAATATCATCAAGATATACGCCCATAAGAACTTCGGTTTCTCAGTGCGTTGCATCCGGGATTGAAAGCTTCATCGTTATAGACAGGTTTATCCGATAAGCTGTGACAAAAAGCCTTGTTATATTTGCATTTACTCGTTAACGGTGCTTCTCAACATACACCCATAAGCAACAACAGGTAATCAATGATCCGTAAGATTCCTCAATCCACTTTGTTCCGTTCGAAATAAAGGCGGTTTTATAGTGCCATGTGAGGGGAACCCAAACAGGAACAACACTTTGCCCTTTTGTCGAATCCGGGATTTTCCATTGTATCTTTGCGATCATCCTTTGCCCTTACACTTCTGAACCCCCTAAATATCCTAAATTCTTCCCCCGCTGCGACGAAGGAGGACTAAATCTCTTCAATAAAAAACCAACAACATGAAAAAGCTCACGGTCATTTTCACAGCCACCCTCCTGTTGCCGTTGTTTCCCTTACGCGGCCAGCCTCAGGACCTCGCTTTGCAGGCTTACGAAATGCGCATGAACGGAGATCCACACGGGGCCATGCAGTTTCTTGATTCCGTCCTGCGGATCTACCCCGATTCAGCCCGGATCTGGTTTGAAAAAGGAAGGTGCCTGAACTGGATGCTTACCAAAGATCTGCACAAGTTCATCCAGGTTTACACCAGGATGTCACCCCGGCTTCGAAAGACCCAGCGCTGCTTTCAGAAAGCGATCAGGTATGATCCCGGAAATGCACGCTATTATTACTGGGCAGGTGAAAATAAAGCTTTGCTTTCACTTGCAGCCTTCTACACGCCATGGGAATGGCCACTTATTCCCTTCAAACTCAAAAAAACGGTCAAGTTTGAGAAACAGGCGGTGCTCCTGGCCCCTGAAGAACCGGAATATCGCTATTCACTCGTTGAATATTCCCGCTTCGGCTGGCTCCTGGGGGGTAATAAAAAGATGGCACAGGCCCATCTCGACACACTGGATCGATTGTACCCCGTGCACGGAGCGCTGGCACACATAGACTTTGCTGACAAGAAACACCCTTATAGCCTGTTGGCCAGGTTACAGGAAATCAGGGCATCGGATCCCGACAATCCCAAACTCATCCGGGAAATGATCGGTCCGACCTCACGCCTGATTACGAAAGATTCATCTTATGTGGACACGGTAATGGCCTTGTTTGTCAGATACATGGAACTTGATCCGGCCAATCCTGATATCATCCGGAGAATGTACCGTTTCATGAACAAATATAACATTGGTGATCCCTTGCCGTATGTAAATACCTATATGAACGCTGTTGAAGACAACTACGGGTATTACCGTGGAGCCGGACTTTGGCTGCTGGCTGATGCAGCCAAAAAGCAGGGAGATGAGGCCAGGGCCGAGGAACTTAAGAAGGAGGCCACGAAACTTTCTCCGGCCGGATATGGCCATTTATTGAAAGACCTGGAAAAGCCCTGAAAGAACACAATGGGTTTTCCCCGGAAAAGCCAGCGTTAAAGTTTCACCAACACCGGATAATCATCCAGCAGGTATGACTGAACAGCCTGACAAATCACAGCTACCTCTCCCGGAGTAATTTTCATAAGGGTTCCGGATTTTCTGTAAGGTGTGTAAAGCACTGTGATTATGATGCCGCCAGGAGTCGAACATGGGACCCATCTCGTCCTGAAGACGAGATTCCTCTATTCAAATGAGCTACGGGGCCAAATGTGAGTGCAACATTAAACAATATTGTGAATCTGATGTGATGATGGGGTGATGTATTTTTTCAGGATCTTCGTCGGGGAATTTTATCACTGATAGATTTCTTTTAGCTTTGCGCTCTTTAAGAGACCCATTTTATGAGCTTACAGAGCCGATGCATTAATTTCATACTTCGAAACAGGCATCTGATGCAGGGCAGGTTCCGCAAGGAGCGTTTCGATGACAACACCTCCATTGCTGCTTTCAGGGAACAGTGTGAGCGAGGGGCGGCCAGGCTCGCTAAGCTGCCACCTGGCATTCAGGTGCGACCTGATACCATCGAAGGGATTTACGCTGAATGGCTCATCCCCGAAGGCAGCCATCCTTCAAAGGTTGTCCTGTATGTCCATGGCGGGGGATATGTTTCCGGATCATGCAATGAACACCGGGCTATTGTATCAAAATTTGCAGCCACGATCGGTGTAGCCTGCCTGCTTTTTGAATACCGGTTGGCACCGGAACACCCCTTCCCGGCCGCATTGGAGGATTCAGTACACGTGTACAACCACCTGCTGGCAACCGGGTTCGATCCCGGCAATATCCTTATCGCAGGCGAATCAGCCGGCGGCGGACTTGCCCTGGCCATCCTGCTGGTCCTCAGGGAACAGAAAATACCCATGCCTGCAGCTGTAGTGTCCATTTCACCATGGACAGACCTTTCCTGTTCCGGGGAATCCTATAAAACCAAAAACCGCTATTCCCTTGCACCACTCGATTCCTGGACCGTATTCAGCAAACATTATGTCGGAAATGGCAATCCTGAAAATCCGCTCATCTCTCCTCTCTTTGGCAATCTTGCAGGGCTCCCTCCTATCCTGGTCAACGCAGGTGCCGACGACGAACTCTATGACGACGGTGAACAGTTTGCCCTCAAAGCTTCTTCATCAGGTGTGGATGTTACCTTTAAAAAAGGGGAACGACAAGTGCACTGCTATCCGCTGCTGGCCCCTATGTTCCCTGAAGCAACAAAGGCTATGCAGGAAATCACCGGATTCATCAGAAAAAATCTGTCAATCACCTAATATTCAAATTACTAATTACTAATTTACAAATGCCCTCACTTGATCGCTCACTTGGTGTTAAGTTGGCTGTGGTTGTTGTCATCGGCAACATCCTGGGTTCAGGCGTATACAAAAAAGTTGCGCCGATGGCGGCGGAGCTTGACTCCTCCCTGATGGTACTGGCATGCTGGGTATTGGGGGGGCTTATCACCCTCTTCGGGGCGCTCAGCAATGCCGAACTTGCCGGTATGTTTGCCGACACAGGCGGGGAATTTGTTTATTTCAAGCGCATTTACAACCGTTTTATCTCCTTCATTTACGGGTGGACCAACTTCACCATTATCCGCACTGCGTCCATCGCATCGCTGGCGTATGTCTTTTCGCAATCGGTAAACAGTATGGCCGCTCTTCCCCAGGTGATGCCAGAGATGGCAGATTATAACATCGGCGGGGTGTTTTACCCATTCGCCGGATTCAATGTGAAGCTGCTTTCCATCGGATTGATCCTTGCCCTGACCTGGTTCAACACCATGGGGATCCGGCGGGGGATGAACCTCAGCACAGCGTTGCTGATCCTGGTCTCGGCAGGTTTGCTGGTGATCACGGTCTTTGGTTTTTCATCCCCACAGGCAGATGTCAGGCATGTATTCGAAGTTGACCATGCGACCCGTTCCACCGGCTTCGGAGCTATGTTCACCGCATTGCTGGCTGCCTTCTGGGCATACGAAGGATGGAACTCCGTGGGTTATGTGGCCGGCGAGATCCGCAACCCGAACCGGAATGTCCCCCTCAGCCTGATGTTCGGGTTAGTGGGGGTCATCGCCATTTACCTGCTGGTGAACACTGCCTACCTTTCCCTGCTCAGCACCAACCAGTTGGCGGCCATCTACGCTTCAGAGAACCAGATTGCAGCCGTGGAAGCTGCCCGCGTATTCGGGGGCAGTACCGGCGCCATGCTCATCTCCCTCCTCATCCTCATCACGACCCTGGGATGTGCACACGCTACGGTACTCAGCAGCTCCAGGATCTATTATGCCATGGCAAGGGACGGTATGTTTTTCCGCAAGGTAAA
Organism: uncultured Lentimicrobiaceae bacterium; assembly: GCA_964652685.1. Classification (GTDB taxonomy): domain Bacteria; phylum Bacteroidota; class Bacteroidia; order Bacteroidales; family SKPS01; genus SKPS01. Next base: position 11,393 of record CAZZBS010000011.1, on the reverse strand, counting down.
CTCCATCAACAAAGCACATGTGCCCGATGTATCTCTCTGGTTCCAGGGGATCTGGGCATGCATCCTGGTCCTCTCAGGCAATTTCGACCAACTCACCGACACCCTCATTTTCGCTGCCTTCATCTTTTATGGCGCATCGGCACTCGGCGTATTTGTCATGCGCATCCGTGAACCTAATCTTGAACGACCCTATAAAGTATGGGGATATCCCGTTATACCGGCCATCTTTGTGGTTTTCTGCGTCGCCCTCACCTTCAACACCATCATGAGCCGACCCCGCGAAGCCGCTATCGGACTGTCATTGATCGCTGCCGGCATACCCTTCTATTTCCTGTTCAGGAAAAACAAAGTCAGATTAAATCATTGACAGGTTTTGTTATTCAGGATAAACAGTACCTGCGTCAGGAAATCCATACATGATCCTGTTTTTCATCATTGACATCAACTGGATTTTTAAGTAAATTTGCTCATTGATTTTCAACGATTAAGACAAAATGATACACCATGAAACCTGCTCCTTTTTCCATCGCTGTCGGCATCCTGCTTCTTTCCCTGGCAACGGTGAAGCTCCCTGCCCAGAATATCCCTAACGCCGGCTTCGATTCCATCTATCTTGGCGGTATTGACCGGGTTTACCAATGGGTCACTTCAGATGCCGTGTATTTCATCAATGACACGGTGGACCCTTTCCCTCCCTTTACGTATTATCCGGAACATTCAGCCAACCATCATTTCCTCATCAAAACCGTCCAGATCAACTATACAGATCCTGACACGAGCCATTACCTGAAATCGTTGGTGTTAAACAATCTGCCCGAACTGAAGTACCCCGACGGCAGCCAATTCAACAGTTATATCTGCAATGGCGTCCATTTTTACACCGATGCCAAGGGTTACATCGACATGCACCTCGGCGGGGGTCCCTTCCCATACCGACCCGGCTTGATCAATGGCAATTACAAATTTTTCGACAGCCTTTCCTCAGGCAGCGATTGCGGGCGCGTGGAGGCGCTCTTGAAAAAATGGAACCCGGTGACCTCCTCTGTGGATACCATCGCTTTGGCAACCTCAACGACCGAACTAGCCCCCAGCAGTACATGGAAAGCCTTTTCCATCCCTTTTGAATATCAAGACACAGCTATTCCAGACTCCATCGTGGTGGTGATCTACTCCTCAACCTTTTCCACCGCCCCTACCCACCTGTATATTGACGACATCCATTTTGATTTCACCACCTCCGCGCCACTTGCCGTGAAACCTTTTCGGAAATACACAGCATACCCTAATCCCTGCTATAGGTGGCTTTTTATCACCCCCACACCCCGCGGACCGGTGCACTTCACTATAATGGGCCTTCAGGGGACAACCATTGTCTCCGGCTATGCTGCAGACGGCCGGATGGACATCTCCTCCCTCCCGCCGGGACCGTACCTGATGATCCTGCAAGAAGAAAATCAGATGCACAGAATGAAGGTGTTAAAAGTAGAATGACAAAAGGATTTAATGGTCATATTTACCTTTTTATCCTATCTATCTCATATCTTTGCACCGGTTTTTAAACATCCAATTCGTTGTCAATGCAATATTTACAGGAACTTCTCGGTGCCGATCTGTACCATTACGTGGTGCTGCCGCTGATCATCGCCCTGGCACGTGTCCTTGATGTTACCGTGGGGACCATCCGGGTGATCTTTGTATCCCGCGGGCTTAAGTATTACGCTCCCATCCTGGGTTTCTTCGAGGTGATCATCTGGCTGCTGGCCATCGGGCAGATCATGCAGTCACTGGGTAATTTCATGTCGTATATCGGCTATGGGATCGGATTTGCCATGGGCAACTATGTAGGTATCATCCTGGTCGAAAGGATGAGCCTGGGCACTGTCATCATCAGGATCATCCCCAAGCTTGATACCACCAACCTGGTAAACCACCTGCGTGAATCCAACTTCGGAGTGACCACCATCCAGGCAGAAGGGAAATCGGGACCAGTACAGATCGTGAACAGCATCGTGAAGAAAAAAGACCTGAAGGATGCCCTGGAGATCATCAACATCCATAATCCCAATGCCTTTTATACAGTTGAAGAGATACAGAAGGTAAACGAAGGGTACTTCAAGCACCAGCAGCGGAAAGGGAACTTCTTCACCACGCTGCTGTCAGGCATACAGATCAGAAAGTAAATCCAGCTTTTCTCCCGGCATCACCTGCGAAGTATCAGTTTTTGCGTATGGCTGGTTTGAGCTGTGTTGATCCTGACCAGGTAAATCCCTTCAGCCAGGTTGGAGAGGTCAAGGGCAATGGTTGAACGGGCAGAGGTTATCAGATGCTGTTCATGGAGCACCCTTCTGCCATGTTGCCCGTAGATCTCCAGGTCAACCGGTCCTGCAGGAAAATTTGACAGCAAGACATCCATTCTCCCGCCGGAAGGGTTGGGATACAGGTAAACCTGTTCGGCAGCATTGTCCGGATCGGCCATCCCGGGGTGCTGTGTGAAGTTGATGTTAATGGTATCCCTGCCATGACAGCCAAAGTTGTCGGTCACTTCCACCCAGATTGTCCTGACTCCCAGGCCGAAGCCTGCGGTGTCGATCCAAATGGTCGGTGTACCGGCTCCGGTGCTCCAGTTATAAGCGGTGAATCCGGCCCCTGCATCCAGTAATATATTCTGATTGGGTAACAGTGCCGTATCCTTCCCCAGGCTGGGCTTAGGCAGCTGAAGGACCGTCACCGTTGCCTGGTCAATGCCTGGGCACTGGATCGTGGTGCCTCCATCGTTGGTCTCGATCGAAACAATATGGGCCCCGGGCGACAGGCTGGTGCTGTTGAGTGTGTAGCTGGTGCTGGACAAAGGCATACCCGTGGGTATCCCGTCCAGCTTCCAGATGTAGTTCACCGTCGTGGTGTCGGCCACTGCCGAAAAGGTCACCGATTCACCCTTGCACAACAGGGTGTCATGACCTATGTTCACACTCATACCACGCACCGTGATACAGTATGAGAAGGTCTGCTGCCCGTTGAACGGGCAGGCTCCGTCCTTGACCGTGGCAGTGAAGCACTTGGGCACGTTGCTCACATGTGAGGCGTTCGGCGTCCAGGAGAAGGTGGCATAGGCCGAGTCGGTGTTCTGGTAAAAGGTCTGAAATGTACCCCAGGAAATCCCGTTGTTCCAGGTGATCGAGAACTTCTCCGGGCTCCCAAGAACACCCAGATTGTACACATCCGCATCATGGCCCCACATGGCGAACGAGATGCTCCTGCCCAGGCACAGCTCCACCGCATACGTCGTGTCGTTCAGTGAATAGCCATGGGTCATTGTCGTATCCATACCACTAAGCTTGGGTATCTGGTTGTTGCAGGCCACCACGTTCACCTGAAGGTCGCGGTAGATCGTCCCGATGAGCGTGGATACCCCGTTGATGGTGCGCCACTGTTCCACCTTCACCGCCATAGGGGAGACTATGTTTATGGTGGGGGTCATGCAGATGTCACCCGTAACGGGGTCAATGGTGATGGGAGGGTTGGAGAGTAATGGCTGGGTAGCTGAATAGGGCGCTACCCAGGTTACGTAGGTACCGTTACCATTGAACGGGGTCACCATGGAATGGACCAGTGAGTCCCCGTCGGGGTCCACTGCACCATGGTTGTAGCACTGGGTCTGACCGGTGCACATCATGGTAATCGGCTTGTTGTTAAAGGTAGGAGTGCTATTGCTGGGAGCCTGCAGGTTGTCGAGGGTGGCCTCAAGGTATGCTCCCTGGCTGGTGGGATTCATGATGGTATTCGAGGGGTTCCGGCAACAGAAAGCGCTGGTACCCGGGTAGAAGATCTTCCAGAAATTGCAGGGGGGCAGGATCACCTGTGCCTGGAACACATGTTCACGAATCCCATACAGGGAACCGCCCATACACTTGGTGGGCATGGCCGAGCAACTGGGGGTGATCTCATTGCCGCTCCCGGCCAGCAGAGGGATGGAACTCAGGGTGAAATTGTACGCTGGGTTAGAAGTACATTGAAAAGCAATGGCCACTGATGTTGGCGCAGCAATATAGCTACAGTCACGATAAAAAACAAACTTCACCATATAGTCATTCCCCCCCAGGCAGGTGAGCGTCAGGTCCATGGCAGCCAGGCTGGATGCCTTTACCGGATTGTGCAGCAATCCCAGACTAATGATTACAGCCAGAATCAGAATCAGTCTTTTCATGGGTTATCGGTTTTTATATGATAAGTACTGTTCTTGTTTTACTTTGACTGAATACCATCCTCAAGGTTTAATCATGCTAAAAATAAGAAAGTGACCTGAATCCTTTTCCGGAAACAATCCAAAAAAGATTACAGGTCAGTTTCCCTGTGAAATGAAGATCAGGATCTTATTTATTTCCCCCGCAGCACCGTCACTGAGCCGCTGTACTCCTTGAATTCCATTTCTCCCTTACGCCTGTTCTTCAGGTAGAGGATGTAAAAACAGACACCGTCGGTGTTGAATTTGTTATTCGCTCCATCGCCATTGGGGGTAAACACGTCAGGGATCGTGATCGGGCAGGCGGTCACCGTCACCAGAACCTCTGCATAGCATCCTCCACCCACATCCACCGGGTAGATGTATTCCCCGACGTCCTTGTCAGCCACTACGATCTCACGTGTGTCCTAGCCATCGGGCAGATCATGCAGTCTCTGGGTAATTTCATGTCGTATATCGGCTATGGGATCGGATTTGCCATGGACAACTATGCAGGTATCATCCTGGTCGAGTGGAAAGGGAACTTCTTCACCACGCTGCTGTCAGGCATACAGATCAGAAAGTAAATCCAGCTTTTCTCCCGGCATCACCTGCGAAGTATCAGTTTTTGCGTATGGCTGGTTTGAGCTGTGTTGATCCTGACCAGGTAAATCCCTTCAGCCAGGTTGGAGAGGTCAAGGGCAATGGTTGAACGGGCAGAGGTTATCAGATGCTGTTCATGGAGCACCCTTCTGCCATGTTGCCCGTAGATCTCCAGGTCAACCGGTCCTGCAGGAAAATTTGACAGCAAGACATCCATTCTCCCGCCGGAAGGGTTGGGATACAGGTAAACCTGTTCGGCAGCATTGTCCGGATCGGCCATCCCGGGGTGCTGTGTGAAGTTGATGTTAATGGTATCCCTGCCATGACAGCCAAAGTTGTCGGTCACTTCCACCCAGATTGTCCTGACTCCCAGGCCGAAGCCTGCGGTGTCGATCCAAATGGTCGGTGTACCGGCTCCGGTGCTCCAGTTATAAGCGGTGAATCCGGCCCCTGCATCCAGTAATATATTCTGATTGGGTAACAGTGCCGTATCCTTCCCCAGGTTAATTACCGGGACCGGATGGAAAAACACATTGGTCGGGGCAGAGAGGTTGGAACAACCGATCGGGCTTGTGATCTTCACGGTGTATGCCCCGGCCTGTTTGCAAACCAGGACATAGTTGGTCTGATTCGGGATCACCGTTCCATTCAAAAACCATTCATAAGTAAAATTCAATCCGATACTAGCCATCAGCACCACCGAATCCCCTTCACAGGCTGCCGTGGAGGACATGGGGGTGATCACGGCCGGTGGTGCCGGGTTCACACTCACCGTGAAATTGTATTCCTCAGTGTTTTCGCATCCGCTGGCATCAGAGATCTGCGTTACGGTGTAAGTCTTCGTTATGGATGGAGTAAGCAGGTAACTGAATGCCGGGTTGGTGATCTGGGTAACCGGGATGTTCGTCATACCATCCTGTATAATGAGGTCCCAGGGAGGCAATCCGGATAAGGTGCCGGCCAGGAAGACGCTGTCGCCCTGGCAGATGGCTTTCAGTGTATCGGTAAGGATAAAACCGGGGGCTGCTTTGATAAAAATCCCGCTTTTAACCAGGGTATCATTGAAATTGGCAGTATCCGAATAAGTGTTGGGAGTGGATGTGTACGCTTTGATGGCGTATGGTATGCCACTGCTGAATAGGTAGGTGCCAACGGTGACGGTGTCTGTACCGTTAATTGGGACGTTTCCTGACCATGAATAGGCAGTTTGCGTTTGGTTATTGACGCTCCAATGTATTTCGGCAGATACCAGCGGCTGGGGCCCCCAGTTTTTCAGCTTCACCTGCACGGGCTGCGTACCTGCACAAACCGAATCACCGGGGAAGACAAGCGAGTCGATGCCGGCGTCGGTCCTGGAAGCCGTTGAATAGTACATGTAAATACGGCCGATCTGCCCGGATGTGCCATTGCCAACACCCCAGTAACCCGGTGCAGGACCGGTCTCAATGCTGCCCTGGTAGCCGAAACGGTTCAGGTAAACAGACTGACCGCCAATGGATGAGGTAACAATAGCACTTGCCGCATACGAATTGCAGATGCCGGTCACGGTTCCCAGGATGCCGATCTGATCCCCCTGCTGTACGGAGATATTAACCGGCTGCACCACATTGTTTGTCGCACCGGAGATGTAAGTAAGGGTTGTGAATAAAGGGGATCCAGGTGCCGATGCCCCAATCGGAAAGACTCCCGTACACTTCATCACATGAATGTACTGGAGGCCGGTGCCGGCCTCCGGAGCTACCATCAGGCCGGTGATGGTGAAGTTCATTGGTGCCAGGAACCAATAACCGCGGGCATAGATATTATCATAAACCGAACTGTGAGGCGGAAGCGGCATCAGAGTCTGGGAATGAACACTGCTGACAATGGCCAGTAGCAGCATCAGAGTGCCAACGGCCATTTTAGCTGAAGAAATAATTGTTCTGATCATTATGTTGGTTATTAGAGATGTTTCAGTGCATTTCATCTCCGGATCATTCCTGTGAGATAACAATCGCCCTCTATGAAAAAATCCTCCCCTTCCAGTATCACCTATGAATCTTCTTCTCTACAGACAAACCTAGCAAACAATGAACGGTCTATGCAAAGATAGCATAGAAAATCATACGTATTATTTCCGCTTCCGGGCAAGGATTCCGGAGTCCAGCTACTCCTGTTGTGGTTCAGGCAGGGTATCCTGCTGCATTTTCAGTTCCTTCTCCTTCAATGCCCTTCGTTCACAGCGATCACACAGATCGGTGATCTTTTTCATCTCCCTGGCCTGTGCGACAGTACCTTCAAAGATCTCGTCGGTACGGACAGTATTAATATAAGAACAGTCGGAATAGAGGTGATAACTTTTCCCCGATTTCGTCCAGTAAACATGGTTGACTCCATCTGTCAGCGATTCGACCTGTTCGGTCTGCTCTGTATACTCTTCCACCGACGGAGGATTAAGGTCCACGCCAACCAGGCCTGCAATCACCATAGCGACAACGGCTATGGTGCCCACCAGCCCCTTTTGCTTGCCGCTGAGATTTTTATTCGTGAAAATCAGGATCACCAGGGGCAGGAATGCGATAACACTGATGATCACCCCCAGTTGGTTCTGGACAAAAAACCTGAATTTATCCTGCTTTGATGCAGGATCGAGACGGTTAGCCTTCTTCCAGAGCAGGGAACCGGCTCCGACACAGATCAAATCTGCCACGATCAGCACAATAAGCCAGGTGGTGTTGATGGGTGGCCTTTTTAACAATACAATGGCCCAGATCTCTAATCCGATCGCCACGATCCATGCAATGACGGCGATCAACCGAAGCATCCCGGCCCTCGATTTGCTCGTGGCACTTGCTTCAAATGGTTTGGTCTCTCTTGGTGTGCTCTCTGCCGGCGTGTCGTCGCCGCCAACCCGTGTGAGCTTCTTCTTTGTTCCCTGGTCTGTCATTTTTCTTTATTGTTTAAGGTTAATTGTTCAATGATTCATGACAAATATACTATTGTTTCAAAGAGAACACAAATATCAAAATATATTTTCTTACATTGCACAATCTGTTGTACATTTGTCTTATGCTTTCAAAAAATCAATCATTAAAACAATGCGATCATGCTGAAACAATTGATGGAAATTGTACAGGCGAATGCCGATGAAGCGATTGTCAAAAATCCTTCAATCCCAAACAGTAAAAATAAGGCAGCCATGAAAGCTACTGCGGGGTCAATTCTGAATAACCTCAAGAAGACAGCCGGTGGGGGGCAACTCGATACTATCAAAGAGTTGTTCCAGGGAAAAACGGAAGCAGCCTCAAGTCCGGTTATCAACCAGCTCTCAGGAAATGTCACCAGTGACCTGATGAAAAAGTTCGGCATTAATCAAAATGCAGCTTCCGGCATCGTACAGCAAATACTTCCTGTAGTGATGAAACAACTGATAAACAGGACTAACGACCCGAATGACAAGAGCATCAACCTGGAAGGGATTCTCGGAACGCTGACCAAAGGGGGAGGCAAAGGAGGATTGCTGGGCGGTTTATTAAAAGGGCTGTTCAAGGGCTGAAAAAGCCCTTGTGCATCGAAGCACAGGATTGGGTATCGTCAGGCGCCGGGTCTATAAGCGCCTGGCATTGAATGTGTCACCCTGTTGTATATCACCCGTTTTAATACCTTTGGCCAGCCAGCTCTTACGCTGCTCTGAAGTGCCATGCTGAAAGGAATCGGGTGTGACATACCCGCGGGAATTCATCTGGATTTGATCATCTCCAACAGCAGCCGCAGCATTCAGTGCCTCATCCAGGTCCCCCTCTTCAAGGAAATTGAACATCTTTTGCCCGTGGTGAACCCAAACTCCTGCAAGAAAATCTGCCTGAAGCTCAAGCTTGACGGTCATCTGGTTGATGGCTGTCTGACTGGCTCCTGATGTCCGTTGATCATTCAGTTGATCCATAATCCCCAAAAGATTTTGGACATGATGCCCCACTTCATGGGCCAGTATGTAGGCCACAGCAAAATCACCCTGTGCTCCGAGTTTTTCCTGCAACTTTTCCAGGAACTCCAGGTCGATGTAAACTTTTTCGTCACCGGGGCAATAAAACGGGCCCGTGGCATCCTGTGCATACCCGCAGGCAGAACTGACACTTCCCCTGAAAAGCACCAATTTAGGTTCTCTGTAAGTTGCCCCCATCTCCACGAACAGTTTATGCCATACATCTTCAATATCAGCCAATATCACCGAAACGAATTCCCCCATTTCCTGCTCTTCGGCTGACAGGGGGATCTCTTCCCCGGTATCAGCTGAGGAAGGGAGATCACCGAGGTTGATCACAGAAAAAGGATCCCCTCCTATGAAATAGACGATGGCGGCAAGTATCAGTGTGCCGATCAGACCTCCTTTCAAACCGACTGAACGACGGCCTTGTGTTCTCATATCTTCAACATTGTCGCTTTGTCTTCTGCCTTTCCAACGCATATCAGATAGTTATTGGTTATTTTTGTGGTGTAATTATGACTGGAAAGATACATCATTTTTAAAAGACATATAAAACCGGGCATTAAAAAAAATGGAATATGCCGACAGATTACCGGTGTGTTTGAAGACTTGCTGGATTTTCATCTGGGAGGCTCCGCAGAGTCTATTGGGCTTTTTGATATACCTGATGAAAAGAAGGAGTTCAGGAAAGCCTGAAAACTGGCACTGTCGGGCATTAATCCCGGCGAAAGGTTTTGGCATTAGTCTGGGATGGTTCATTTTTTACCCAGTACCCGATCATCCGGTAAAAAGAACTGATCTGAAAAGCATGAAACATGAAGTTGGTCATGCTTTGCAGTCGCAATGGCTGGGCCCACTCTATCTGCTCGTGGTGGGCATCCCGTCATTGGCAAGGATCCTTTACAGCAAGTTGTATTTCAAGATACACAGAAAATCCTGGGATGGTTATTATCTGGGATATCCTGAACGGTGGGCTGATCGGCTTGGAAACAGGCTGTTTCAGTTTGAATTATTGATTATGACCGGAATGACTGTTCCGTTTCTGTAATTCCGTGCCTGCAGATTAATATCATCCAGCGCTTGTTGAAATCGTTTATGGAGGACTGTTTTGTTTAAAACCACCAGAAAGTTTTGTAATGAAAATATTTGGATATAACTATTTTATTCACTACATTTGAGGGCAAAAGTAAGATTGATTTATATCTGAATTGTTGTATTTCAGAAGTTATCTTTCATTGCAGGTTTTACGTTTTTCATTTTTTTTAGTATTTCCACATTTTGTCTTTCATCGTTTTCTGTTGTTTGTTTCTATAGGAATTCTTACAAAATAGCAGATTAAAAGAAGAAAAAACTTAATGATGAAACAGTGCCCTATCATCTTGATCATTGATATGGGAGGTTATTCATATAACATCTATAGTACTGGCAAGATTACCAAAGCAAAACAAATATTATGAAAAAAATCAGGATTTTCCTAGCCTCTTCGGCTGAACTGGATCAGGACAAACTGCAGGTGGAACTCTTCATCAGCAGAAAAAACAAAGACTGGCATTCGAAAAGGATCTTTCTGGAGCTCACCACCTGGAAAGACTTTATCAGTTCCATCAGCCAGGAGCGGACCCAGAACGAATACAACCGGTACATCCGCAGCAGCGACATTTCGATCTTCCTGTTCCACACCAAGCTGGGCAGGTACACGAAGGAGGAATTCGACGAAGCCCACCATGCCTTCCTTGCCTCCCGCGGGAAGGTGAGAAAACCCCGCATCTACACCTATTTCAAGACGGATCCCACGGAATCGGAAGAGATCAGCCAGTTCAGGAGATACATCGACAGTCTCGACCATTTTTACGACACTTACGACAACATGGACGAGCTGTTCGTGAAAATCAACCGGCAGCTCGACAAGCTGGAGAACGAAGGGGTTGTGATCAGGCCCGAGCCGATCGACCTGCCCAGGATCCTGAAATACACCGTGTATTACTTCCTGTTGCCGCTCCTGGTGCTGGCGGGGGCCTGGCTGGCTTATTACTACTTTTCGCCCACCAACCTTACTGTGAAAATATTGGAAGAACAACCCGTACCGGGCCTCCCCTTCCCCGGGGGGCAGGTGTCCCTGACATACGGCGACAAGACCGAAACCCTGGAAATAACGGACGAAGTCATGTTCAAACAGATACCCTCCAAATACAAGAGGGAAGACGTCAAGCTGCTCTTTACGGCCAGGGGATACCAGGGATTGGACACTGTGGTCAAAGCCCGCAAGCTGGTGGAACTGGGCATCCACCGGGATAATTCCCTCGGGGTAATCTTCGGCACCGTAAAGGATGAAAACCTGGTGCCTGTGGCAGGGGTTGCCATCAGCATGAAAGACCTTCGGGCCATTACGGATGCATCGGGGAAATTCCGGATCGAAATTCCCCTCATGAAACAGGCTGAAGAACAACGGCTGGCAGCCTTCAAGGAGGGGTACGAACCCTGGGATTTCACCGGGACGCCTTCCGAAACCCAGGAATGGAAGATCGTTCTGAAAAAAGACAGCAACTAAGTAATTGATAGTCGATAGATACTGTGTTAACTTCCAAATGAAATTTGAAAAATTTCATT
>CAZZBS010000010.1:0-81707 GCA_964652685.1 uncultured Lentimicrobiaceae bacterium | reverse complement strand
GCATGGATGCGATTCCATCCTCACACTGAACCTTACCGTTAATCCAACCATGTACAGCACCACCTATGCCTCCATGTGCAACAATCAGTTCCCGTTCCTTTGGAACGGCAATGCATATAATGCAGGTGGCACATTCAATGTTTCACTGATCTCGTCCCTGACGGGCTGCGACTCTATTGCTACCCTTGTACTTACGGTACACCCGGTAAAATACAACACCAGCAACATCACGATATGTGACAACCAGGTACCCTATATCTGGAACAGCATTCCATACAGCACTCCTGGCACTTACTATGATACGATGGTGACCACACAGGGCTGCGACTCCTTCATTACCCTCCATCTCACCATTCATCCTGTAACCTACTCTACAACCTCCATAACCATCTGCGACAACCAAAGCTACTCCTGGAACGGCATAACATATAATGTTGCAGGTATCTATTCCGACACGCTGATCAACCAGTTCGGATGCGATTCTATAGCCATCCTGATTCTGAATGTTAATTCGGTTACCTATTCTACAACCTATCACACCCTTTGCGACAATCAGTTGCCTTTCACATGGAACACACTTACACTCACAGCAGCAGGAACATATACTGACACCCTGATCAACCAGTATGGCTGCGACTCCGTCGCTTCACTCATCCTTATCGTCAATCCGACCCTCTTTGGTTTTACCACCATGGCAATCTGCGATTCAGACACCCCGTTCACATGGAACGGAAATACTTACTCCGGTAACGGTTTCTATATTGACACCCTCCAAAGCCAGACAGGTTGCGATTCCATCGTGACTCTTGACCTCACCGTACATCCAACCGTGTATGGATTCTCCAATGCGGTGATCTGTATTACCGATACACCCTATGCATGGAATGGAAATACTTATCTGACCACTGGTATCTATGTTGATACCCTGACGAGCCAGACCGGTTGCGATTCCATCGCGACACTCGACCTGACGGTCAATCCGGTTACCTACAGTCTGACTTATGATTCCATCTGCTTGAATGACCTCCCCTTTGTATGGAACGGTAACGCCTATATGTCCGGTGGCATCTATTCTGTCACTCTCATAAACCAATATGGATGTGACTCTATCGCGACAGTGGATCTGTTTGTCAGCCCGACCGGTTATAGCACCACATGGGATACCATCTGCGACAACCAACTGCCATACTTCTGGGGAGGTAGCTTCTACACTGCTGCAGGCACCTATACCGATACCCTGTCTACCAATTATGGCTGCGACTCACTTTCAATCCTCATCCTGACCATTTATCCGGTGACCTACAGCACTACCTGGGACACCATCTGTAACAACCAGACCTACACATGGAACGGTAACATCTATACCACTGCCGGAGTTTACACCCTTACCTTCACCAACCAATACGGATGCGATTCCGTTGCGACCCTGATCCTTTATACACATCCCGTAACCTACAGTAGCACCTGGGATACCATCTGCGATAACCAGACCCTGACATGGAACAACGTCACATACAATACATCCGGTATCTATACAGCAAACCTGACTAACCAGTTCGGATGCGACTCCATTGCCACACTCCACCTGACCGTCAATCCGGTTACCTATAGTATGACCAATGATACCATCTGCCTTGACAACCTGCCTTACGTCTGGAATGGCAATAATTACATGGTTGGCGGTATCTATACTGTAACGCTGGTTAACCAGTATGGATGTGATTCTATTGCCGCACTCGATCTTACCGTAGATCCGGTTGGCTATAGCACCACATGGGATACAGTCTGCAATAACCAGATACCTTACTTCTGGGGAGGTAACTACTATACTGCTGCCGGCACCTACACCGACACCCTTGTCACCATGTACGGTTGTGATTCACTGGCAACACTTATCCTCACAATATATCCCGTCACTTACAGCACAACCTACGTCATCATCTGCGATAACCAGACACCCTATACTTGGAATGGTAATTACTATTCTATCACTGGTATGTATCAGCATACCTTGATGAACCAATACGGCTGCGACTCCATCGCTACGCTTGACCTTACGGTCAACCCTGTTACCTACAGTATGACCTATGATTCCATCTGCTTGAATGACCTCCCCTTTGTATGGAACGGTAACGCTTACATGACCGCAGGTATCTATTCCGTCACCCTCACCAACCAGTATGGATGTGACTCCAATGCCACACTGGATCTGTTTGTAAGTCCGACCGGATACAGCACCTTCCGGGATACCATCTGCGACAATCAGTTACCCTATTTCTGGGCAGGAAACTCCTACACTGCTCCAGGCACTTATACCGATACACTGATGACATTCTATGGTTGTGACTCCCTCTCCACCCTGATACTTACCGTTTATCCTGTCAGTTACAGCACTACATATGATACCATCTGCGATAACCAAAGTTACACCTGGAACGGTAATACTTACAGCATTAACGGAACCTACTCCGTCATCCTCACCAATCAATATGGTTGTGACTCCATCACCACCCTTGTACTCTATACACACCCTGTAACCTACAGCATTACATGGGATACCATCTGCGATAACCAGACGATAACCTGGAACGGGATTACCTATAGCACTGCAGGCACTTACATAACAACACTTATTAACCAGTATGGCTGTGACTCTGTGGCAACCCTCATACTTACCCTCAATCCTGTCACCTACAGCTCCACCTGGGATACGATTTGCTCAAATGACCTTCCGTATATATGGAACGGTAACAACTACACTCTCAGCGGCACCTATAGCATCACTCTTATCAACCAGTATGGCTGTGACTCCATTGCAACCCTTCATCTCCTGGTAGCTCCCATGGGCTACAGTACCACCAATGTCACCATCTGCCATGACCAGTTACCTTACTTCTGGGGTGGAAACTTCTACTTCGCTGCAGGTACCTACATCGATAGCCTGCAAACTTCCTATGGTTGTGACTCCCTGGCAACCCTCAACCTGTTTGTCAATCCGCTGTCATACCATACAGTATTTGTCACGATCTGTCAGGGAGAGAGCTGGTGGGCAGGCGGAGCTAACCAGACGAGTCCAGGTGTTTATTATGATACGCTTCTTAATTCCTTCAATTGTGATAGCATCCTGACCACCTGCCTTACGGTGAATCCCTCTACTTACAACACCGTTAATATCACAATTTGCCAGGGTGACAGCACCTTGGCCGGTGGAGTATTCCAGCATACCTCTGGTACTTATTATGATACACTGTCCAATTACCTGGATTGTGACAGTATCATCATTACCAACCTAACGGTGACTCCGACAGCATATTCCTACATCCTGACAAGGATATGTGAAGGTGACAGTGCATTCATCGGTGGTGCATGGCAAACCCTCCCCGGAACCTATTACGATACCCTGGTCTCTTATCAGAATTGTGACAGTGTCATCATCACCACACTGGACATCTATCCTACTGTATACCACACCGTATCTGTTAAGATCTGTTACGGGGAATCCTATTATGTGGATGGAGGATGGCAGACAACGAGTGGAATCTATATTGATACGCTTATGTCAGCTGTGGGTTGCGACAGTATCATCATCGTTGACCTGATCGTTTACCCTGAAATCATTGCAGATTTTTCTGTACATCCACAACAGACCACCATCCGGTTCCCGACCATCACCTTTACAGATCACTCTGTGAGTGCCCAGTTCTGGTACTGGAATTTCGGTGAACCTGCGTCAGGAGCAAACAATTTCTCAAATCTGCAGAACCCTGTACATGAATACCTTTTACCCGGTACCTATACCATCTGGCTAGTGGTTTCCGACTCCTTAGGATGTACCGACTCCACTTTCAGACAGATCAAAATTGAGGATGTACCGCTGATTTATGTGCCCAACGCTTTTACTCCGGATGGTGACGGTCAGAATGACATCTTCATTCCGGTTGGATACCTTAACAACTGGGAATTTTATGAATTCTCCATCTATAACAGGTATGGCCAGATGCTCTTCATTACAAATGATGTGTTCGAAGGATGGAACGGAACATTCCGTGACGAACTCAGTCCGCAGGGTGTCTATGCCTGGAAGCTCAGGGTGATGCATGAAAGTGGTGATCAGGTCATCACCCTTACCGGCACCGTCACCCTTTTAAGGTAAATTAATTTCCATCAATCCTAAGGTACATGCCCTAAGTTTCATACTCTTCCACAAAACAATGGGTATGCTACTTCGATATAAGCACCTTACGTGTCATCTGACTCCCATTCACCAGCAAAGACACGAAATAGGTGCCTGGGCTTAATGCAGAAACATCCAGACGGTGGATTCCTGGTCCTTGTCCTGAATAACCGGGTGATACCCTTCTGCCCCGGATATCAACCATCGTGATATCCTCCTCCGTGGTCCCATCAGCATGGATAAACAACACCTCAGAAGCAGGATTGGGGTAAAGGGTGACGGATGGCTGCGGGATCTTTTCTTCTAAGCCGATCTGCGTCACCTGGATGGTCTTAACGATGGTGTCACGATGACATACATTTCCGGTTACCAATCTTACAGTATAGGTTCCCGGGGTTTTATAGATATGGGTGGGCGACTGACTTACGGAGGTTGTTCCATCCCCGAAATCCCACAGCCAGGTGAAAGGGTCACCGGTTGAAAGGTCCTGGAAATGCACCTCCAGGTAGGTTGTGCCGGGTGTAGAGGAGAACGCTGCCACCGGTTGGGTGGTACTGCTACCGCACATCGAAAAATCCCATATCCCCCTCCCATAGGTACCAAACCTCACCGTTTTCAAGGATTCAATATAATCGACCGACCAATAGGTCTGGTCAGGAGCCCACCCCTCCGAGAGGTCAAACCACTGCTCCATGCTACTGATGTATACGTAAGGGCCAAGTTCGGTGGCGGCAAAAAGTAATCCCTCTTCAGGGGTGCACTCAAGGGCATACACGAGCGTATTGGGAATACCGTTGTTTATTGGTTTGACGGTGGATCCGTAATCGGTCAGTTCAAAAACGGGAGGATTGCTGTATCCGCTTCCACAGACATATACTTTCCCCTCCTCGTTTGGTGATGGCAAAATATCGGCCCCGTAAAAATAATGTCCGAAACTGAAATTGAAATCCTGCTCCAGAGTCCAGGTATAACCCGCATCTGCCGAATGGAAGAACTTTCCATCGTTAGTCAGCACATACCAACAGTCCTTATCGAGCGGTGATGCTGCCACTGCCGAGATTTTCACGCTGCCGCTGCCATTACCGAAATCACACGGGTAAACATACCAAACCATCTGCGCCCCTACACCGGTATATGTCAGCATGATAAGATAGGCCCCTCCACCCCCGAAGTTGCCTCCGGCAATGATCACATTGTTCTTGTCATACGGGTCAACCATCATGGGGGGAATCCACAAGGCGTTCTCAAACTCAAACTCCCACCATGTCCTGGAGGTGGAATAAAGGATATCATTATAATGAACTGTTAAGCCCGGGTAATTCATCCAGATACTCAGGCCGCTGTCGCCGGAAACTATGTGCCCGTAGTCTCCCGACCATACCTGGTCAAAGGTTTTTACCTGACCCGGCAAGCTGGTCGAACGCTGATACCCTTGATCCTGGCTGCCGGCATGGATGAAATTTGTGTTGACACGACTGGTATAGACTGAATAATACTGGCTTACATTGAGATCTTGCAGCGAAAGGTTAGTGACTGTCTGCATGGCATTATCAGAACGGTAGATACCTCCGTCGGTACAGATAAACAGCACCTCCCCCTGAGCGGTTCTGAACGAATAAAGTCCGGGTATATCAGCATGAAGGGTGTAGTTCATGTTTGAATAATAATCCTGCCATGCATTCTTCTTATACCAGTTCACCCCACCGGTCGGACTTCTGTATGCCTCCACACCACCGAAATAAAGCATTGAAGGATTATCGGCAGAACAGGTAAAACTGTTGATCATGAAGGGGGTTTCCTGCACACCCCCTTTGTATGTCCAATTCACACCGGCATTTTGCGACTGATATACACTTACATTGGCTGATTCAGCCATGAGGGCATACAGCCAGCTGTAGGCACCCCGCTCATAACCCGAAAGCCTGACCTGATTCTGATAGGAAGAGGTAAAAGTCCCTTGTAATACCGGTTGATTCTGAACCAGTTCATACACCTGCGGCCCACGGGCATAAAACACCCGGCCGGTGCCATACCGGTCAGCCCAGATGTCGCACCGTCGGATCGAACCGACCTGATTTTCCGGGAAACTGAGCACCTCCTGAAAAGTGGTCCCCAGGTCAGTTGATTTCAGGATCCTTACTACAGCCACACTATCCCAGCCCTGTGCCAGCAGGTAAATGGTCTTTTGCGTATTATTGGCAATGACAGCCCGCCTTACATAACCCCAGGATGATGTCATGGTGCCGGAAGCAGCCTGCCAGGTAGCGCACGTGTCGTCCGAATAATAGACACCCGGTGTGGATCCGGCATCCGAAGCGATAAGTACCCTTTTTCCGTTACCATGGGGTAAAATCCTTAAAAGATGAATCCCTTTCACCTGGAAATGATCGGTCAGCACCTCCCACTGCGTAGATCCGTTGAGCGGTGTACGCCATATCTGCCCACCGGATGAGGCACAATAAAGCATCTGGTCAAGGCTGTCGATCTCAGCAACATGAATCCGCCCGGATAGGTTCCTGCTTCCCCTTTCCTGCCATACTCCTTCCAATACACCACCTATCGTAATTCCACTTCGGCTCTTTGCTCTCCCGGCTTTGAGGTAAGACTCCATCCTGCCCAAACGCCACTGCAGGTTCATCATCCTCCAGTTCACTCCCGGCCCTGCCTGGTGCATGTCCTCCAACCATTTCTCCCGTTTCTGGTGCTCAGTCATCTCCTCTTCGGTTGGGGAAGGCAACATCCCTCCTCCATCATCAACACCCCTTTCCCTGATATCCCCCTGCCCGGCAAGGAGAATGACGATCAGAATGATCCCAAACCATGTATACATCATCTTCTCTTTTCTCATGCCTGCTATTTTTAATAAGTACTACGGATGAACCACGGTGATCCTTTGCCGGAAATGCTTTGTACCGGTGATGATCTCAATCAGATAAACTCCGCTCCGGATATCGGAAACTGACAATCCTTCATGATACACCTTGTGTTCGTTTTCAAAAATCACCTCTTTCATCAATTGCCCCGAAAGGCTGAACATCCTCGCGACCACACGATTTCCACCAGGGTTGGAGATGGCTGCATACAACCTGTCATCACAGGGATTGGGGAACACAAGGATCTCCCTGCTCCGGGGAAATGCCTCCGTGATACCAATACTTGATTTGACCTTGAATTGATGAGCGTCGTCCATCCCGATATAGGGATGGTTTTCACTCCTTCCGGACTGATCGGCTGCATGGATAAAGTAAGAAATGGTCACATTACCGGCACTGTCGGGAATCTGAGTCACCCAGACATATCCTGTATCTGGAAGCATTAGTACCTGGTGCCAGAGGCCTGCATTAAAACGGTACCTGACATAAACCGAATCCGGATAAAGCAGAGAGCCTGAATAGGGAATAATCTCAGCCCTCACTTCATAGGAAGGTTTTTGTAATACCTCCCCCTGTATCGGTATATGCCTGATATACAACATGCCACGATCAGCGATCTCATGCACGCGACAATGAAGTGCATCGGTGCCTGCCCAGGGTTTTCCGCTTAATGCATAGATGCCCGTAACCTGATACCCCGGCATAGCTCGGGCATAAACTGCCAATGCAGAATCATTCCACGGAGTGCCGTTAGTGGTCACCATAGGTATAAAAGCCCGGTTGTTCAAAATGTAGGAATTGGTATAAGGCTGACCGTTAGGACTGTAAACCCGTAACACCCTGAAGGGGGTACCGTAGGAGGAAATTTCACCCGCCATATAGGTGGCAATAGCCTCATAATCCTGGTAACGGGGATCGTTGGAGGGTACCTCGGCAAGGAGAAACTTGTCCGGTGCCAGGAACTTTCCCCAGCAATCAATATGTTCAATGTAATCACCCAATGGATCGTCTATCCTGTAATAATTATCAATACCCAGGTAATCCTGCATGAATGTGTTGATCTGGGTAACTGTGAGGTTGGTGTTTTCGGTGATGACCAACTCCGTCGATGCAGCAATCCCTCGTCCGTCCGACATGTAATTACCGCCGGTATGTTTTACATTCATTCCATACATGGTGAGTCCCAGAGCTGACGCTATAAGTCCGGGAACATCATTGTCATTGGGCCTTGGCCGGTTATAGGGAAAGTCGATGATAGCCACCCTGTTGGCGCTGTCGGCGATAAACCATGGCCCATAATCCCTTGACCAGTAAGAGTCGAGCGCCCCGCGTACAAAAACACATCGACCCGTATCTATCCCATTGGCCAGGTATTGGTTACGCACGTTGTTTTCAGCACTGGCACTCGCTACAATGGTATAAATCTTAGCTACCTGCGACATCTCCGCGATCAGGTTGTAAGGAATGCCAAACTGTCCCGGATAACCGACAATGACCCCTTCGGTCGGTTCAAACTCAGCAATGCTTCTCACCTTCCCTCCTGGAGGGGGCGTCGGGGTAAATCCTTTGCCAGCTTCCTCAAGATGCAGCATCTCCTCGCGTGATACCATGTGGTTCCGGCTCTGGAAGCTGTACAGCTCCGATTGGCTGAAAGAATGACCAAGATAAAAGCAGGAAATCATCAGCAGTAGGATCCTCTTCATATAGTTCTTTTTAGATCGTTGGGTACCAGGTGTCGTCTGTACAACTTTGTTCTACAGTCTTTTTTTATCAAGAATATACGCCAAAATTACTATTTTTACCCTGCCAAACATTCCTCAATATGAATTAAGTCGGGAAGAATGAAGAGAACGACCGAAGACCACAATATCCAACACCGAACATCCAATAAACCTCACCCCCCGGTCACCTGCACTTCGACAAGCTCAGGGACCATTAACCATTAACCAGTAACCTGCAAAATATCATTCATCAAAATATACAAATATGAAACTACTCCTGATCAGTAATTCGACCAATGCGGGCGAGCCCTACCTTGGCTGGCCCAGGCCATTTATAAGTGACTTCCTGTCCGGAACAGGGATCAAACGTGTACTTTTTATTCCGTATGCAGGTGTAGGTCTTACCGACCTGGGGCTTGAAGCATCCTTCGACATCTATGAAAAAAAGGTTGCTGACGTTTACCGCGAACTGGGATACGAGATTTTATCCATCCATCATGAAGAGGACCCCGTGAAGGCTGTGATGAATGCAGAAGCAATTGCGGTTGGGGGCGGGAACACCTTTCACCTTGTGTATATGATGCATAAGACGGGTGTAATGCAGGCAATCCGTGACCGTGCCCTTGCCGGTGTACCTTACATGGGATGGAGTGCCGGATCCAATGTGGCCGGCCCTACCCTTCGCACCACGAATGACATGCCCATTATTGAACCCGACAGCTTTAACTGCATGAATATTATTCCGTTCCAGATCAATCCGCACTATCTCGATGCCAATCCCGAAGGGCACGGGGGAGAAACACGCGAACAGCGTATTGATGAATTCTGCAAGGTGAACCGGAACATCTATGTGGCAGGACTTCGCGAAGCATGCCTGTTAATTTATGAAAACGGCATGCTGACGCTGAAAGGAAACAGACCATTGCGCATCTTCCACTTCGGAAAAGAAACCCGGGAAGTACAGCAGGGAGAGGATGTAAACTTCCTGATGGGATAAAGACTGTTAAAGCTTCTCCAATGCATGTGTCGGATCGACCATCTCGATCCGTTTTTTTACAGGGTTATAATGATAATACCCTTTATCACCGTATGTTACATTGATATTGCGGGTTTCACCCATATTGCGATGGATATACCGGTTCATCCATAGGTCAAACAGCTTTTGTGCATGCTCCCGTGCCGATTCCTTAACAAACCTTACCGTGATAGGCGGCTTCATGTCATAACGCTTATAGGTATAGGATACATCACCCTTGAGCGGATGCTGGGTAAAATACCCTTCTATCAGATCGGATATGCTGGCAGAAGCGTAATACATCTCATGTTTGGCCTGGGTGGTGTCGACCAGGGAAACCTCTATCCAACTGTTCAACCTCAGTCGGGTTACCGGAAAAACCTCAAAATACTGCAATGTGTCAAACACATCTGAATCGGTGAAATTGTCAGTCAATTCCTCTATTTCCAGCTGTGCGATATTGATGATAAGGCCTAATCCTTTCTGTCCAAAAAAAGCTTCCGATTCATCATATGTAAAGACTTGATACCCATAATCCTGCAATTGCAAAGCAAAATTCCGGTTGTAATCCTCCAGAAATGCCGAATCATTGATGGCTGAAAGTAACGGGCAGGGATCTCCGTCCGTCTTTTCTTCATTCAGACACGTTCTGAAAATATAGCTTGCCCCGATGAACCAGACTGACGGCTTTTCCTGAGCTGTCTTCCTGACAAATCGTGTAGCTACAGACTGTTCAGTGTAACAGGACGAAAGAAGCGTGAGCGCGCCTGCCATCAGCAGGATAAACCGGATATTCCTTAAGGATAGATACATATGTTATTTGGCTGATTAGAGGGAGTAACGGATTCCTGCCCTGAATATTGGGTTCTTCTGAGGATATTCATCGTTTTTGATCACATTCCAGAGAATCATCCCGTAGGCGACTGTATTTTCTCCCAAAGGATAGGAATAACCGACTCCCAGCGGCAGCGCCAGATCCCATTTCCTCTTCTGCACTGCATCACCCAGCGAATTATACCTTGTCACCTCGTGGTTGATCGCTTCAAACTCACCATGGGCAAATATACCTTTATATATATCCGCCTGAATAAAAATCCGTCCGCCATACATCAGGATATAATCGTCCGGGCCTCTTTCAATCAGTGAAAGAAAAGGGGATACTCCGGCACGCATGATCTTGTACTTGTAGCCAACGACCGGTGAAAGGTCAGCATAAAAGCCGTTTTCAGTAACCCCACCGCCTAGTCCGCCTCCCGTGAAAACCTGTGCTTCTGCATGCAATCCTGGTAAAAGGATCATCGCAATGAACCAAACTGAAACCACCCATATTTTTGTTTTCATATTGAATCTTTGTTCATCATTATGAATCAGGAATCAGAATAAATAATGTCTTATATAGATATTTTTGATGACACTTTCTAATTTTCAACTATGGTAACTTTCCCGCAAATGCTTTTCCGTAAGCCACCGCTTTGTCCATCTCCTCCTGGGTGGGTGTAAACCTTACAAAAATCCCTTCACCGAATACATCCAGTTTCAACTGTTCTAAGATGGCGGGAATAATCCTGGCCCCTTCTCCGCTCCATCCGTAGGAACCGAATGCACCAGCCGGCTTTCCTTTATCACGTAATGGGGAAATCAAAGCAAACAAGCGGTAAATGGGAAGGAGAATGTTCTGGTTGATGGTCGGGCTGCCGACCACCAGGGCACTACAGCGCGTAAGGTACATATCCAGGTCACCCATGGAAGTATGTTCAATATCCACAACATCCACCTTGCAACCGTTACCGGCATTTTCTATCCCCTCCGCTATTTTCTGCGCCAGAAGACCGGTTTTATGATAAGCTGAAACATAGGGAATAAACACCCTGCGCTCATCAGGAAAAGTCAGGTGGGCTTCGGCCATTTCCTTCGACATGGCTACCATTCGGCGCCAGTTGCTGCGCAGGATTGGCCCATGCCCTGTGGCTATCACAGCAATATCCAACCCCCCGACCTTTTCAATGGCTTTCAACATAAACCGGCTGAAGGGTTTAAGTATTACATCGAAATAATAGATAAAAGCATCATCATAGTCCCCTACCTGATCATCGTACATCGCTCCATGACAGAAATGGGCCCCGAACGAATCACAGGTGAACAATACCCTGTCCTCCTCCAGATAACTGTACATGGAATCGGGCCAATGCAGGTTAGGGGCTGCGATGAAATGTATCTTTTTGTTACCCAGGTCGAGTACATCACCATCCTTGACAATACGGTATTTGAATTCCCCCTCGAAAAGATCCTGCAGATAACGTATCGCATTCCCCGTTCCGATCACCGTGGCTTGGGGCGCAATGCTCAACAGATTCATCATATTGCCGGAATGATCAGGTTCCGTGTGGTTCAGAATTATATAGGATATCTCAGCCGGATCACACAACGACAGGATCTTTTCCCTGTATTCATCCCAGAATTTCTCCTTGGTCGTTTCAACAATGGTTTTTTTCTCCGCATCAATGAAATACGAATTGTAGGTGGTGCCGTATTTCGTCTCCATCACTACATCAAAGGTCACAATGTCCCAGTCCAATACCCCGATCCATTGTACATCGTCGGTCACTTTCAAAACTTGTGGATTCATATTCTTTGTTATTTGATGCACATTACTTGGTAATGGTTATTCACCGTCTCCCGTCTCCCGCCTCCCGCCTCTCGCCTCTCGCCTCACAACTCCAATTCCATCTGTATCCCATAATCTTTATCCATGCTCACCGATTGTATGTCTTCATCCGCTTCATCTGATTTTGTGGTTTTTTTTGATCTGCCGGGTTTCCCTGGTTTCCCCTGCTTAGCTGTTTTCTTGCTTTTCTCTGAAGTAACAGATTTCCCCTTTTTTCGGGGCTTTTCAGGGACATCAGGTTCCTCCGTAGTCTGCAATTCTTCTGCAGGTAACTCCTCATCTCCGGCCATTGACGACACCTCCTCCCCTCTGATGGGTTCCGGTTCGTCAGCGGTAATACTGTTTTCATCCACCGGTAATTCCGCATCCTCCTTCTCATCTCCTGCTGCTTCCGTCTCCAGTTCCATGCTCGATGCATCGATCCAATCCACCGATACGATCCCGTACTTTGAAATCCTTTTCCCTTTGGCTGATATTCCCTTGACGGCTATGAATCCCTCCGCATTCAATGGCTCCTCCAGCTTGTTCCTGGGACCTTTCTCAGAATTGTAATGTACGATAAGATCTGCATTTTCAGCAAAATGAAGACTGATAAGAGTTGATCCCGTTCCTCCCGTAAAACTTTGCCGCTTCTCTGCAGGCTCAAAAACAAATCTTTTCAGATAGGGAAAACCTGTTTCTGCTTCTTTATAGATTACATTGCAGATATCTTCCGGATGATATTTGCGAATATGATGCAGATCATCATCAAAATGGGTAGACAGATCATAACCGTATAATCTGTATTCACCATTGGCATAGATAACCAGGATCTTTTCATCCTGTTTAAAAGCACCCAGATAGATGCCACGCTGATCGTGGTTTAGCCTGCGGACGGTATCATCAAACCAGACATTGACTGCACCCAAAGTGGATATTCCCTCTTCTTTTTTTACGATGCTTTTAATGGTGGATTTTGCCAGCAGGTTCCCCTGGGAACCCCTGCCCTTAATGGCCAGATCCTTGAAATCGAACTCGAAATTGAGTTTTCTGAGCCTCGGTTTGGGTCTTAACAACACCTTTACCACCTCTGCTTCCCCATTAGGGTTGGCGGTAAAATAAAGTATCCTGGAACCGGGTGTTCCCTTCGTGAGACTATACTCTTTGTCGCGTGTCACACCGGTGATTGCAAAACGTTTCACATAATTAGCACCGGCTGCACCATCACGATAAACCATGTTATAAGTGGTTCTTTCGTCATTCCGCTTAAAGACATCGATATGGATGATGTCTTTCCCAACGAAACTTTTTTCAGATACACGGGTAACCAGGCATGTTCCGTCCCTCCTGAACACGATCATATCATCAATATCTGAACAGTCGCATACATATTCGGCTTTCTTCAAACCCATACCGGCAAAGCCCTCCTCGCGGTCAACATAGAGTCTGGCATTGGCAACGGCGACACTGGTGGCAGTGATCACTTCAAAATTTCTGATCTCCGTAAGGCGCTCTCTGCCTGCTCCGTGCCTTTTCAGTATCCGTTCATAATAGGCAATGGCATAGTCCGTAAGATGCGCCAGGTGGTGCCTGACCTCTTTAATGTCATCTTCAATGGATCTTATAATCTCATCTGCTTTAAAAGAATCGTATTTGGATATCCTTTTGATCTTAATTTCGGTAAGCCGTATAATATCGTCCCTTGTGATCTCCCTGCGGAAAAGATTTCGATAAGGTTCAAGACCTTTTTCAATGGCCTCCATCACCGCCTCCCAGGTTTCACATTCTTCAATATCGCGGTATATCCTCTTTTCGATAAAGATCTTTTCTAGGGATGAAAAATGCCATTCCTCTTCCAGTTCGGCGAATTGTATCTGAAGTTCCTGTTCCAGCAGCGTCCGGGTACGGTGGGTGGATTTCTGCAGGAGTTCGGAAACACCGATGAACAGGGGTTTGTTGTTATCGATGACGCAGGCATTCGGTGAGATAGAGACCTCACAGCTGGTAAAGGCATACAGTGCATCAATGGTCTGATCAGGTGATGTACCGGGGTGCAGATGGATCAGGATTTCGGCATTCTCAGCCGTGTTATCCTCAATTTTTCTGATCCTGAACTTTCCTCTGTCATTGGCACTTATGATCGAATCAATCAGGGAGCCGGTGGTAGTGGAAAAAGGTATCTCTGTTACAACCAGGATTTTCTTATCCAAGATATTGATCCTTGCTCTGATCCTTATTTTCCCACCCCGTATCCCATCGTTGTATTTGGACACATCGATCAGCCCGCCTGTCATAAAGTCGGGATACAGGACGAAGGATTCCCCTTTGAGAATGGCGATCGAT
This sequence comes from uncultured Lentimicrobiaceae bacterium, assembly GCA_964652685.1. GTDB lineage: Bacteria > Bacteroidota > Bacteroidia > Bacteroidales > SKPS01 > SKPS01. The sequence goes on along the minus strand of CAZZBS010000010.1, from coordinate 66,937 downwards.
CCTTCGATAAGTTCGATAAAATTATGGGGCAGGATCTTGGATGCCAGTCCGACCGCAATTCCCTCCACACCCTGGGCGAGCAGGAGCGGGAATTTTACAGGGAGTGTTATCGGTTCTTTGTTGCGTCCGTCGTATGAAGGTTTCCATTGTGTGGTCTTTGGGTTAAATACAACATCCAGAGCAAACTTCGACAGTCGGGCTTCGATATACCTTGAGGCAGCAGCGGCATCCCCGGTCAGCACATTCCCCCAATTTCCCTGCATATCGATCAGCAACTCTTTCTGCCCCAGTTGCACCAGGGCATCCCCGATGGACACATCTCCGTGCGGATGATACTTCATCGTATGGCCGATGATGTTGGCCACCTTATTGTATCGGCCATCATCCAGCTCCTTCATCGAATGGAGCAACCTACGCTGAACGGGCTTCAGTCCGTCTTCCAGCATCGGTACTGCACGCTCCAGGATCACATACGATGCATAATCAAGAAACCAGTTCTCGAACATGCCGGACAGCTTCATGATCTGATACTGATCCTGCTCCTGCGGGTCAGGCACAACCGATTGGTCTTCGTTGTTGGTTACCGGTTCTTCCATTTCCATTTCATGTCGTTTTTACAGCCCTTCTATTCCAGAAACGGAGCAATACCGTCTCAGCAATCAGGAAAAGTAGCGCGGCCATTACAAAAAACCGCCACAGCCTGAGGCCTTCATTCATCTCAGAGAGCTTGTCTGTCACACTTTTGCCTGAAACCTGGATAATATGGATGTGTTTGTATCCGTTTTCCGTGATCCATTCCTGCAATACATCTCCGCTCTCCTGCCGCAGGTCCGACTCTTCGTGCGCAAAATTAAAGGCAAGCGGTGCAATTTCTGTCTCATCGATGACAACCTGGTAATTACCTGCCTTGCTGATCTGATCCTCAAAGAAAAGGAGAGTGCCCAAAGGTTCGTTCCGGTGTCCCGGGATGAATTCATCACCATCTTCTAAGTTCCTGATCCGAAACACCGATTCTGTAATACTCTCAGGATAAGCTATCATAACTGAAACGTCCTTCCCGGTAATATAGAAAAGCGGTGGGACTACCCCGCTGTAAAGTGCCATGTTATAAACCGGTGGAACAAAAATTTCCGCATGTGCCGTAAGGTTGGTTGCAGAGGTTTGCAGGGAGGAGGTGAAAATATACACGAGCCCTTTGCCGGAGGAGGCGGACAGCAGCAAAGGTTTGTCATTAAGCATTTTCATAATCACGGATGAACCTGCGTTGCCCGCTGAAGAAAGGTTGTAATGCCCGTAAATCCAAGGCATCGATAAATTGCCGGGTTTTTCACTGTAAACCCCTTTATAAACAGGATGATCAAATTCAACCGAGGATAATCTCACATCCACCGTGTCATATCCCCCGTAACCAACTACCTGCAGTGCATCAAGGAGGGCATTAACCGGTTGCCCGTTCGGAAAACCTTCTGCCGGGATCACCACCAGGGTACCCCCTTCGGTAACAAAACGCTGCAATGCCTCCGTAAGAGCCGTTGAAAGTTCTTTCAACCCGTTGCAGAATATCACATCATAACGCCGGATCGAGGCGAAGTCGATCTGCAAAGCAGGCTTGCTCTCAAAGTTGAATAGTGAATCCCCCCTGAAAAGGCGGTTTAACGAAGGTTCTTCCTTATCGCCATTTAACACCAGAACATTACGATGCTGGGTGACCTTGATCCCGAGAAAAAAACGATCGTCAAAAACCACGGGATGATCTTCCAGGGTGATCTCACCATGGTAAATCCCTTCCGCAGGAATACGGGTGGTAAGTTTAAGAGTGGCTTTGCCGGCTGCCGGAGCTTTAATGCTTCCCACCGCAGCCTCCTTACCGTTCAGCGAAAGAATTACCGGAATTTCATCAATATCTGTTGAACCGGTATTACCAACCCGAATGATAAAGTCCACAATCTGTCCGGGCCTGATGACGGGCTGATCCATCCATACGGAATCAATGTAAAGATTACTTGCACCGGAAGATTTCAAAGGTAATAGATACGTTTGCAATCCCTTGTCGGGTTCTGCTGCTGTCATTCTCACAGTAGAAATCTGAAAGTCACTGATAAAATATAAAACAACATTATGTTCAGGATATCTCTTCCTGATATCTGCCACCCGCATCAAGATCTCTTCTGCACTCCGGCTGACTGGAGAATACTGGACTGAAGTAAGCAGTTCAAGGAAGTCAGCCCGATTTACCACCCTGGAATAGCGTGGTGAAAAGTCGTTTGTGATAAGGAAAAACTCATCAGACGGTGCATAATATCCTGCTATTTCTAACCCCTTTTTGATGCCATCTTCCAGCAACACACCACGCAATCCCTGCGACTGCATACTGTATGAGTTGTCGAGATATACCACAACCAGGGGATTGCGCTGCAAAGGTTCGGTATCCCTTCTGTGCAAGACAGGCATGGCAAAGGCCAGCACCAGTGAAGCAAAGGCCAACATTCGCAGAAACATCACAATCAGATGCTTGAGTTGTGACCGGCGCCTGCTCTCCAGTTTTAATTCACGTAAAAACCTGACATTGGTAAAATAGACGCGCTTTGGCTTTTTAAAATTGAACAAATGGATGATTACCGGCACTGAAAGGGCCAGCAAGCCAAAGAGAACGTATGGATAAAGAAACTGCATACCCCGATTTCAATAGATGGCAAAATTAACAATTAAACCATTGCCGCTAAATCAGGTCTTACTATCAAAAGTGATTATTAAAATGTGATTATTTGCTGACATCATATCATTTTGTTATATCTTTGTCCGGAACAACAAACATTCATGGTACTGAACGACTTCCGTTAAAGAAAACAACAGAATCAACGGTAACATGATGTGGTTCCGGTAACCGTAAAGCACGCTGCAGAAGTTTTTAATTATTATCAAGAGTAAGTATACCATGAAAAAGAACATTGCCACCATCGCTACAGGACTGTTTCTTTTAATTGCCTTGTCATCCTTCAGTACGGACAAGGAGATCGTGTACAAAGATCAGGACGGTATCAGGATTACCTATACGAAGCAGCAGAAATCGGTGAACAACACCGACGTGCTGGAATATCTGATCCTGAAGATTGAGAACACCAATTCTTACGGTGTTAAGCTATCATGGAAACTGGACATCTGGTATAATGGTCAGTGCCGTACATGTGACAAGCCTGCTCCCACCGGGTATGAATTTGAGCTGGACCTTAAACCGGGTGAAGTGGTTCAGGGGGATATCAACAAAGAGGATCTGATGCTTAAGATCTTTTCTAAAACCATCAAACCGGAACGCGAAGGGGGGTTGACACAATTCGAGTTTACCAACCTCCAGATCTCAAAGAATTGACCTGATCGTGATGTTCATGCGACAACAGATTAACACTGAAGATTTAACAAAGATGAATAATAAGTTAAAGACAATATTGCTGGTGTTTCTGATCGGAACAGCACACCTTGCAACTGCTCAGATGTCTATTAATACCTCCATGACTCCGCAGCAGCTTGTTCAGAATGTGCTGGTGGGGACAGGGGTTGTGGTAACCAATGTCGCATACACGGGTGCCCCGATAGCCATCGGTTCGTTCACCAACGGTGGAACTACCAACATCGGACTGGCCAGCGGCGTCATCCTCACCAGCGGATCTGTCTTGGTGGTACCCGGCATCAACAACAGCGGTAGCGCCGGCCAGAGCAACAACCTGCCCGGGGATCCTCAACTTCAATCCCTGATCCCCGGTTATACCGTTTACGATGCTTCTGTTTTCACATTTAATTTCACCCCTCTTAGCGACACCATAAAATTCAGGTATGTCTTCGGATCTGATGAATACCCTGAATACGCAAACTCCAGCTACAATGATGTATTTGGCTTTTTCATCACCGGGCCCAACCCTCTGGGAGGAACCTACAACAATTACAACATCGCACGGTTACCGGGCACCACGACACCCGTCTCCATCAACAATGTTAATAACGGCACGACCAATACCGGCCCCTGCATAAATTGCCAGTACTATATTGACAACACAAACGGAGCAACCATACAGTATGATGCCTTCACCACGGTACTCACTGCTTGGGCACTGGTCACCCCGTGTATCCCCTACCAGTTCAAGATCGCTGTTGGTGACGCAGGCGACCACATCCTGGATTCAGGGGTGTTTCTTGAAGCAAACAGTTTCTCTACCGATGCCATCGAGGTTACCACTGAATACAGTGTGCCCGGAGCAGGTAAAGCGGCCATCGAAGGGTGTAATAATGCCATTGTGAAATTCTCCATCAACAAGTTTGCTACCGATACCGTATGGGTCCTTATCGATACCATCTATGGAACTGCTACCAATGGAGTGGATTTCGCCATGATACCCAAGTATGCCTATATCCTGCCAGGACAAAAGAGTGGAACCATTACCATTGCTCCATACATTGATTATATCACCGAAGGAACAGAATATGTCACCCTTGTGATCCCAACCTCCCCCTGCACGATCGATACCCTTACCATCCCCATCCTGGACTACGTGCCCATCAGCCTCAACATGATGAACGACACGCTCGTGTGTGAAGATCCGGCCCAGCTGTGGGTGCAAGCGACACAGGGAGCCCCCCCATACTCCTATTCCTGGTCACCGGCAGCAACCATTCCCAATCCTACCATCTCCAATCCGATTGCCAATCCTACAACTACAACCACTTACGTCGTCACCGTGAAAGATACCACAGGTTGTCCCGCTGTACTTGACTCGGTGAAAGTCATCGTTAGCCCTAAACCCTCGGTCAGCTTCATGCCCGACCTCTTCAACGGATGTGAACCCCATACCGTCAACTTCACCGATTTCTCCTCTCCCAATATCACCCAATGGCAATGGGACTTCGGCGACGGTTTCACATCAACCGTAATGAATCCTACCCATACCTATTCCGCAGGCGTTTACACTGTTTCATTGAGTGTATCCAATTCTGACGGATGCACAGGCAACCTCACAGTACCCAACATGATCAATGCATACCCTTCCCCAAAAGCCTATTTCGATCCTGTACCCGCCGTATCCTCCATCGACTTCCCCACGATCAACTTCAACAACATGTCAACCAACGGAGCTACCTGGCAATGGGACTTCGGAGAACCCTCATCCGGATCTGACAATAACTCTACCCTCGAACACCCCTCCCATACCTATGGCGGCGACGGTGTCTATACAGTCTGGCTGGTCGTGTATTCTTCCAATGGCTGCGTGGATTCCATCTCACGTGAAGTAATGATCATCATCGACAAGATTGAAATACCCAACGTCATCACCCCAAACAGCGACGGCTTCAACGACTTTTTTGTCATCAAGAATATCGACAAACTCAGGTCATCCAGACTCACTATTTACAATAGATGGGGCAAGAAGATCTATGAAATGGAAAGCTATGACAATAAGTGGAATGCAGAAGGACATTCCGACGGGGTCTATTTCTGGGTACTGGAATACAGCACCTTCTTCCGCGAAGCCAAAGAACACGGAACCGTTACGGTGCTCAGAGCCAAATGAGACTTTAGCTAGAAGTTAGAAGGCTAAAAAGTGGAGCTCATTCAACTTCCACCCTGAGATTCTCAATGATAAATCCCTGCCTTTCAGGAGAATTTTTACCCATGTAAAACTCCAGGAGTTCTTTTGAACTGGTGTCGCGCTGATAGATAACCGGTTCCAGCTTCATGTTCGTGCCGATGAAATGTTTGAATTCATCGGGAGATATCTCGCCGAGCCCTTTAAACCTGGTGATCTCCGGTTTAGGGCCAAGTTCCACAATGGCCTGCAGCCGCTCCTCTTCTGAATAACAATAACGTGTGGTCTTTTTGTTACGCACCCTGAAAAGGGGGGTTTGTAAAATATACAAATGACCTCCCTTGATCAGATCAGGAAAGAATTGTAGAAAAAAAGTCATTAGAAGGAGACGGATATGCATCCCATCCACATCGGCATCGGTAGCGATCACAATGTTGTTGTAGCGCAGGTTTTCAATGTCCTCTTCTATATTAAGAGCTGTCTGCAGCAGATTAAACTCCTCGTTCTCATAGACGATCTTTTTGGTCAACCCGTAACAGTTCAGCGGTTTTCCTTTCAGACTGAAAACTGCCTGGGTGTTGACATCCCTCGATTTGGTGATGGAACCGCTTGCTGAATCCCCTTCAGTAATGAACAGGGTGGAATCCAGCCGCTGCTCATGGGTAGAATTGTAATGGATCCTGCAGTCGCGGAGTTTGCGGTTATGCAGGCTTGCCTTTTTGGCACTCTCCCTTGCCAGTTTCTTGATCCCTGCCATTTCCTTGCGCTCCCTCTCCGACTGAAGGATCTTTCTTAAAAGGGCTTCGGCCACATCCTGATGTATATGAAGATAGTTGTCGAGATTGCGTTTCACGACATCCATGACAAAGTTGCGTATGGTGGAACCGCCAGGTTCCATGTGGGTACTGCCCAGTTTGGTCTTTGTCTGCGACTCAAACACCGGCTCCGTTACTTTAATGCTGAACGCTACGATCATACCGGAACGGATATCACCCGGATCAAAGTCTTTTTTGTAAAATTCCCGCACCGTCTTCACCACCGCTTCACGGAATGCCGCAAGATGCGTCCCCCCCTGTGTTGTATTCTGCCCATTGACAAAAGAGTAATACTCCTCTCCATATAGCTTATCGCTGTGGGTCATGGCCAGTTCGAAATCCTGTTCCTCAAGATGAATGATGGGATACAGAGTACCATTCCCGTTGATATTGGCTTCCAGCAGATCCATAAGCCCGTTGTGGCTCACAAGACGCTGTCCGTTGAACCAGATACTGAGACCTTTGTTCAGATAGGCATAATTCCACAACATCTTTTCGATGTATTCGTAGATGAAGTGAAAACTTCCAAACAGCAGTCCGTCAGGTTTGAAGGTCACGATCGTTCCGCGCTGCTCCTCTGTCGGTTGCTCCTTCTCCTCATGGGTGAGAAGACCCTGTTCATATTCCACAATCTTCGTACGGCCATCACGGATCGATTGCACCCTGAACCAGGATGAAAGGGCATTCACCGCCTTGGTCCCGACACCGTTTAATCCGACAGCCTTCTTGAATACCGCAGAATCATACTTCGCCCCGGTATTGATCTTTGAAACGCAATCAATCACCTTCCCCAGCGGAATGCCCCGGCCATAATCCCGAACAGTAACAGCACGGTCCTTAATGGTCACCTCGATCTTCTTCCCGAACCCCATCACATACTCATCAATGGAATTGTCGATCACCTCCTTGATGAGCACATAGATACCGTCATCCCTGCTTGCACCGTCGCCCAACTTGCCAATATACATACCCGGACGAAGCCGGATATGATCCTTCCAGTCCAATGAACGGATGCTCTCCTCTGTATAATTCAGTAATGCATCACTCATATCTGCATGCTCTTCACGAAACACGTGCAAAAGTAAAAGAAAAATCTCGTGGAGGAGGAGTTGCAAGGTCAATTTATCAACAGCCTTTAGTGTATGCTTCATTGCGCCATCCCAAAAATCATTGACGCAGAAAAACAGACCTGTTTATTATATACTTTTACAATAGATTTTCAGGTTGCATGATTCATTAACCTAAAAAAATCCTGATATGAAACATTTTCAACACTTTCATCTCTATGGAGTAATGATTGCCTTTTTTTCGATGGCCATCCCCCAGGATGTGGGTGGTCAGTATGCCCCTACGCAATGCATGAAACTGATCGTAGTGGAAACTTACGGATTGAGCCACACCGATTTTCCTGCACGGTTTCACATCAACACCCAGTCTCTGATTGGAACAGGCATCATGCAAAACGATTGTGATGATATCAGGTTTTCAACTGGTTGCCCCGGCAATTACCTGGATTACTGGATTGAATCGGGTGTGAATACCGACAGCACAGTTATCTGGGTCAGGATTCCCCAACTTTTTCCGAATGATTCATTGATCATCTGGATGTATTTCGGGGATCCCATGGCACCGGGACCTTCCAATTTTAACACTACATTCCCGAATGCATTAATCACTTCGGGCAATGTTTACGCAAGCAATGTGCAGCACTATGGCTGGCTGAAGGTCAATGCAGCAGACATCCTTTATATCACCGGAGGGCAGGCACTGACTATTTACGCGGAGAAGGTAGAAATCAACGGGAGCATTAATGGTAAAGGAAGTGGCTATCTTTCGCCCCTTACCTTGGGGGCTGGAAATGGACCTGGTGGAGGGGGATATTCCACCAACTCCGGATGTGGTGGAGGGGGGTATGGCGGTTCCGGTGGACTTGGTGGCTATGATTCGGGAGACACACCAGGTGCAGGGGGAAGTGCTTATGGAACCTCTTCGGGGACAGATCTTGATATGGGTTCAGGTGGCGGGACAAGCGACAATACAACCGGGGGGAACGGAGGAGGAAGCCTGACCATCATTTCAAGGATTGCACATATCAGCGGAAGCATCATCATGGATGGCACTGATGCGGTCCAGCCCGGGAGTTCCCGGGGTGGTGGCGGCGGTGCAGGAGGAGGTATCATGATTACAGCCGAAAGCCTGGCAATGACCGGAAGCCTTACAGCAAAGGGAGGGGCCGGCTCTCCCGGGTCAAGTAGCGCCAACGATAGCGGTGGTGGCGGCGGCGGCGGACGCATCAAGGTATTTCATGGCTCCGGATATCATGCTCCCGGCACCATGGATGTGTCAGGAGGTACCGGCGGTCCCAATGGATCTCCACCTGCCATGCCCGGAACAAATGGTACCATCTACGTGGGAACAACCACATTCAAACAAAATGTTGTTTTTCCCGTCCAACCCTTTGGAGCCCTGACAAGCATCCAACATTACCTCTGCCCTGGTGACAGCATCTTCATTAATGGCACCTGGTATTCGCAAAGTGCAGTTATTTATGATACCCTGACCAATATGCTTGGCTGCGACAGCGTTGTGGAAATTTCCATCATCCCCGTCACAGTCGATACTGCTGTGACACTCAGTGGCATCACTTTAACAGCCCAGACCACCTTCGGCACTTACCAATGGTTCGACTGTACTACCAATGACACCCTACCAGGAATAACCGGACAGAGTTTTACACCAGGAGCCACCGGACTATATGCCTGCATCATAACCCAGAACGGGTGCACCGCCATGTCAGCCTGCTATCCCGTGACCATTAGCAATATTGAATCTATATCCTTCGAAAACAACCTGATTCTATTCCCCAATCCGGCTTATAAAATCCTTTACCTCCGGGCAGGTGATAACCATGACCTGCCAGCCGGCAACCTCAGGGTCTTCAACCTGCAGGGAATGAAATGCCTGGAAATCGAGATACCCCAAAACCTGCAACAGTTTGAAATAAACCTGAACCAACTCCCCACAGGCCATTACCTGGGACACATCATAAGAAGCCAGGGCAGTCAAATCCGGTTCAGATTTGTAAAGGAAAGTTTGTAACCGGCAACATGTAACATGCAACCTGTAAATTGCAATATCGGATATCCAACACCAAACACCGATTTACCAACATCAAACCTGCAACAATCAACCTGCAACCTTCACCCCTGCCCTTTCAGAAATGGCAGCAGTATGGCGATAAATGCTGCAGGGTGGGTTTCCATCGGACAGTGGGCTGCACCGGGAATAATGTAAAACCGTACATCAGGCATTTGCTCAATGGCTTGCCGAAAATGGTGGAATGGGATCCAGTTGTCATCTTCCCCCCAGATGGCCAGCACAGGCCGGTTTAACGAGTCTGCCTGAAGCGGAATAAGCTCCTCCGATATGGATGCAGCCTTCAGAATAGCTCTGGAAGTGCCCCGGACCTTTAGCGGTTTGAGGTACCCCGGCACTTCGTCCTTTAAGGGTTTCCGGCCATAGGCTGATGCAAGAAGTTTCCGTACAACCAGCCTGTTTACCACAAAAGGTTTCACTGTGAAAAGCAGCACACCGCGCATAAATCCCGATCGGATGACTACAGGGGGGGCATAGCTTCCGGGGGAAAGTGCAGAAAAAACGGTCCCATCCACAAACGTCACAGAAACTACCTCATCCTGCGCCAGCAAAGCCAACACCTCCACAATGCCGCCCCCCATCGAATGTCCCACCAGGTGCCACCTCCGGCCCGGATAGACCTGCCGTAGAAAGGAAAGTAAAAGCAGTCCCCTGGCTGTCATAGACTGGTTGAGCGCCGGATTTTTATCGCTGTACCCGAAAGGGGAGACATCCACCGAAACCACCTCGAAACCGGATGCCTGGAGGGTATCAGTGATATACCGCCATGAAAAGGTGCTCCCGGCAAATCCGTGGACAAGCAGGACAGAACCATGTACTACGGTATCATGCGAAGGGAAATGCCGGTAATGGATAGTGACTCCCTCCGTAATGGCCAGCCGGCTATCAGGAAAAGGATAACTTCCCTGCTGTGCATTGCATGGACAATAGGAAATCAGGGATAATAAAGAAAAATACAGATAGAATCGGGTTTTCATAAAGCCTGGTTTTCAAGCAATCATGAATCTGATGGATTGTGATGTATGAATTATCAGTGTTAAAATAATCTGTAAAAATGATTACAATAAGGTATCCTATCCACGGAAAACCCCTTCCGGATATTCGACCCTGACCAGCGAAAGTCCTTTGGCTGGCATGGATGCACCCGCAGAGCTTCGGTCTTTACTTTTCAGGATTTTTTTCAATTCTGCAACATCAAGTTTTCCCCGCCCGATGTCAAACAGCGTTCCTACCACCGCTCTCACCATATTGCGAAGAAATCTGTTGGCGGTAATGGTATAGATCAGTTCATCATCCTCCCTGTGCCAGTATGAAACCTTCACATCACAGAGGTAATGTTTCACATCGGTATGTACCTTCGAAAAACACTGAAAGTCCTGCAGACCGATGAGCAGACCGGCTGCCTGGTTCATGTCATCTACCTCCAGCCGTCCCTGCCAGTACCAGCAGAAACGCTCCCTAAAAGGGTTCTTCCTGGTCAGGATATGGTATTCGTATGTCCTCGACATTGCGTCAAACCGAGCATGAGCTTCCGGGATCACAGGGATGATTGCTGTTATGGCAATATCGGCAGACAGCAGGTTGTTAAGCTTCCAGCAATAATGTTCCAGCTCTTCCCTGCTCAACTCCTTGTCCAGATCGAAATGGGCAAACATCTCACGTGCATGCACGCCGGTATCGGTCCTCCCCGCTCCCACGACCAATGTCCCTGATCCGAAGCAGACCGACAATGCCTTCTCAACCTCTACCTGGATGGAATCCCCGTTGGGTTGCACCTGCCATCCATGGTAAGCGGTGCCGTCATAAGCCATCTTGAGAAAATAGCGGTGGTTCATCCCGGATGGTGTTTTCGCTGCTAAGATCATCAAAAATAACAGAATATTTGCTTTTTTTATATGATAACTGGATTTCCAATGGAACCAGGGAAGATTGAAAGAGGGATTCAGTTTATACTTTGAATAATAATGGGGCAATGAATATGAATTTTTACCTGTATGGTCGAAATGTTACAGAAAGTTTATGTTTGTAATATAAACTAGTTTATATTTGTAATGTAAACTTAACCCTTATGATAACATGTTGTTAAAACAGGATATCGCACTTGCCTATGCTCTTCAAAAGGAGAGCTTAAGTATCAAAAAGAACTGGATTGAAAGAAGTTTTCTGAGCGACTTCAGAGCTACAGGTAATCATATTGAGATCATAAGCGGGGTGAGGAGATGTGGAAAGAGTACTTTACTGAAGCAGATCATTAACCACCTGGGTGGTAACATAGCCTGGTTCAGTTTTGAGGATGTCAGAATTCATGGTTTCAAGGTGGAGGATTTCCCTAAACTGGATGATGTGATTGGCCAGGATATCAATACCTATTTTTTTGATGAGATTCAGAATGTGACTTCATGGGAAGTGTATGTCAGACAATTGCATGAACGGGGCAGGAAGGTTTACCTTACCGGATCCAATGCGTCACTCCTGAGCAAAGAACTGGGAACCCGACTTACCGGCAGGCACCTGCTTCATAAGCTGTTCCCCTTTTCATACCAGGAATTTCTACTGTTTAGAGGATTAACCCATAACATTGGAAATTTCCGGGAATATCTCTTTGGGGGTGGCTTTCCTGAATTTATTGATTCCGGAAATCCTACTGTTCTACAGGAATTGCTAAAGGATATCATTTTAAAGGATGTTGCCATTAGGTATGGCATCAGGAATACCGAGATTCTTACGGATATTTCACTTTTTATGCTGACTCATATTGGAAAGGAATTTACTTACAACAGTATCAGGAAAGCGTTTTCCATAGGATCAGCCATCACAGTTTCCGATTATCTTTCATGGTTGGGTGAAAGCTACCTTTTCTTCTATCTTCCTCGGTTCAGCTGGTCGTTGAAAAATCAAAGAGTGAATCCACGGAAAGTTTATGCAATTGACAATGGCCTGGTACGAACAAACACCTTGAGCTTTAACGAGGACAGAGGAAGGCTTCTAGAAAATGCGGTATTTCTGAACCTTCTGAAACAGAACAACAGAATCTGGTATTTCAGGGAAGAACAGGAATGTGATTTTATTGTTTTTGATGGAAGTAAATGTTCTATGCTGATACAGGTGTGCGAAACCATTAATGCAGACAATCTAAAAAGAGAAGTTGCCGGGCTATCGGAAGCCATGCTCTTTTTCGGGATGAATGAGGGTTTTATACTAACCATGGACCAGGAGGATGAGCTCAGTGTTTCTACCGGAAAAATACATCTGGTGCCTGCTTCCAGGTTTTTGACTGTGTAAATCAGGATGGATCATGATTCATTTTCATGAGAGAAAACCTGCATGATTATCAATTCAACATAGTATTTTTACCGACTCTTCATGTTAAGAATCACTATTGAAACCTGACAGATTCATACAGAAGGCAAGACGTTTCGGGAAACTTGTCGGGGAATCGATCCGTGGGACGGAATATGATTTTACACAGATCCGGCTCAGCAAGGCGATCCTGATCCTTTCCGTACCAATGATCCTGGAAATGGTGATGGAATCGGTGTTTGCCATTGCCGACATCTGGTTTGTTTCGCATCTGGGTGATCAGGCCATTGCAACGGTAGGTGTTACAGAAGCCCTGAACACCATTGTGTATGCAATTGGTTTCGGATTGAGCATTGCCATTACGGCGATGGTATCCCGGCGCATCGGCGGGAAAGATCCGACAAAAGCAGCCAGGGCAGCCGGACAGGCCATTACCCTGACCCTCGTAATCTCAACCCTGTTTGCCGTACCCGGGGCCATTTTCGCAAAAGACATATTGCTATTGATGGGGCTTGATCAGGGATTGGTGGAGGAATATTCGGTCTATACCGCTATCATCATGGGCAGCAACAGCATTGTGATGCTGCTTTTCGTCCACAACGCCATCTTTCGCAGTGCCGGCGATGCAGCCATTTCGATGAAGGTGTTGTTGCTTGCCAACATGTTGAACCTGGTCCTTGACCCATGCCTTATCTTCGGCTGGGGACCTTTCCCGGAGCTGGGCATCAAAGGTGCAGCCATCGCAACGGCCACAGGACGGGGAGTGGCCGTGCTCTGGCAACTATGGCTCCTTTTCAGGGGTAACGGCAGAATACAATTGCGGTGGAATTTTCTGCTGCCCTACCCCGACGATATCCTGAAACTCCTGAACCTCTCATGGAGTGCCGTGTTGCAGAACCTCATCGCTACGGCAAGCTGGGTGGTTCTGATGCGCATCATGGCCCGGTACGGCAGTGAAGTGCTGGCCGGTTACACCATTGCCATCCGAATCCTGATGTTCTGTCTTCTTCCCTCCTGGGGTATCAGCAATGCTGCCTCCACCCTGACAGGACAGAACCTGGGCGGAAACAGGCCCGACAGGGCTGAACGCGCCGTCTGGACTACCGGCAAGGTGAATGTGTTGCTGTTGGGTGTCATCAGCATTGTCCTTATCCTCTGGCCGGGGCTTTTTATCGGATTCTTCACCACACAGCCAGGTGTGCTCCAGGCCGGCATCGAAGGACTGCGCATTGTGAGCTACGGTATGGTGGCCTATGGGATGGGGATGGTGATGCACCAGGCATTTAATGGTGCGGGCGATACCCGAACACCCCTCCTGCTGAATTTCATCAGCTTCTGGATCATCGAAATACCCCTTGCATGGCTGCTCGCCATCAGCACCGGAATGAACGAATATGGTATTTTCTATGCCATACTTATCGCCGAAACCACCCTTACCTTCCTGGGAATCATACTCTTCAGGCGTGGCAGGTGGAAACTGAAGAAAATTGATTAAACGGATAATTGATGTTGATGCCAGCCCATTCAAGAGGAATGTCTTATTACCAACCCCGCTGTTTCTGTAATAAAGGCCGAATTCTTACATCTCACACCTGAGTACATAGGACCGAACCTTGATCCCTGAAGGTCGGCTAGGAGTTGAAATCCACTGTTCGGGCGCCTTTTCTGATAGCACTGCGAAGAACTAAACCAATGTCAGATATAATTTAGACCTGATATAAATTCCCCTTTTAGGGCAAAAAGCTGCCCCATCTACACGTGGCTAATTTCTCATTTTATATTTTTACCAATTGTTAATTTGGTAACAATAGATATAATAAATCATATTCATCAATTTATTAAGGAAGAAAAAATGTCAGACACATTATTGCTGATCAAACAACTGGCTGACAAATACGGTCATGACCGGAAAGCGTTGATGCCAATCCTGCAAGGTATCGTAGAAAAAGATAAGTATCTGTCGGATTATGCCATGGTTGAAGTTGCCCATGAGCTGGATCTTTCAGCCGCACAGGTGTACGGAACGGCATCTTTCTATGCTTTTCTTGATACTGAGTTCAGGGGCGAAAATGTCATCAGGGTATGCAAAACCATCACCTGCGATATGCATGGAAGGCGTGAAATCATTCAGGTTCTTGAAGATGAGTTGAAAATCAAGGTTGGGCAGACCACATCAGACAAAAAGTTTACCTTACTGGAAACGAATTGTCTGGGATGGTGTCACAAAGGACCGGCCATGCTTATCAATGATCTTCCTTATACAGAACTAACGACCGAAAAGGTTCGGGAAATCATCACCGAATATAAAGCCAGGTAAATCGGAAAAAACAGGAGGTAACATATAATGACCGAACACAAATTACAGCGACTGGATGTTATTTTCGGTGCTTATAGTGCTGAAAAATACAAAGTATTGAAAAAAACGGTAAAACGTCCGAAAGAGGAGATCATACAGGAATTGCTTGATTCCGGATTAAAGGGGCGCGGTGGTGCAGGATTCCCGACCGGCCTCAAATGGAAATTCACGGCAGAGCAACCTGATCCTGTAAAATATGTGATCTGCAATGCAGATGAAGGCGAGCCGGGAACGTTTAAAGACAGGGAAATTCTTAGCCGGGTACCCCGTAAAGTCTTTTCCGGAATGGCAATCTGCGGGTATGTGATCGGAGCCAAAGAGGGTTACATGTACCTGCGTGGTGAATATAGGTACCTGCTGCCAAATCTTAGAGCTGAACTTGACATATACCACGAACACGCAAAAGAGATAGGCCTTGATTTTAAAATCGATATCCGTATGGGTAGCGGAGCCTATATCTGTGGTGAAGAGAGTGCACTTTTCGAATCAATGGAAGGCAAGAGGGGCGAACCAAGAAACAAACCTCCCTATCCGACAGTTGCAGGTTATGACCAAAAACCGACGGTCATCAACAATGTGGAAACCTTTGTAAATACCATTGAAATCTGCCGCAATGGAGCTGAGTTCTATAAAAAGCTTGGCACACAGGATTCAAGGGGATCAAAGGTGTTTTCCGTCTCAGGCGATACGCCCATTCCGGGTATCTATGACCTGGAACTGGGTATGACGCTCGAGCAGTTTGTTGAAGAGTTTGGTGATGGTGATACCAAAGCCGTTCAAGTCGGAGGAGCTTCAGGTTTTTGCGTTCCACGCAAAAAATTCAAGGAAACCATCATCGGTTTTGAAGGGGTGCCAACCGGAGGATCTATGATGCTCTTCAACAGCTCCCGTTCAATGTACAACGTTCTGAGAAACTATCTCGATTTCTTTACCGAAGAGTCTTGCGGACAATGCACTCCATGCAGGGTAGGTTGCCAACAGCTTCTAATCGGTATCGAGGCCGTTAAAAGAGGCGAAAAGCCTATCTCTTACCTTGACGAACTGCTCAAACTGTCTGAAACCATGAAACTGGCCTCCAAATGCGGCCTCGGACAGTCTGTTGCCAATTCCTTCTCTTCCATTGTCAACAACTTCAGGGAGGAGATGATATTCTAACTTATTGTTTATCAAAAAAATGAAAAAATGGCAAATAAAATCAATCTGAAAATAGACGGTTATAACATCAGTGTTGATGAAGGGACAACCGTGCTGGATGCGGCGCGTCAGATCAACATCAGGATCCCAACCCTTTGCAATCATCCCGATCTATGTGTTGCAGGAAACTGCCGAGTTTGTGTTGTGGAAATTACAGGGGCCAAAGGGCTGGTGGCTTCATGCGCCATGCCTGTTTCCGAAGGCATGGATGTTCATACAAACACCCTGAAAGTTAGAAGATCAAGAAAACATATCATCGAGTTATTGCTTTCAGAGCATAACGCCGATTGTACAAAATGTTACCGGAACGGAACCTGTGAACTGCAGCAACTTGCCAACGAATACCGTACGGGTAACCAGGTATTCATTGACCTGGTGTCGCTTCACAAACACATGATTGATATGTCATCCCCTTCCATCATAAAAGATGACAGCAAATGCATCCGCTGCCAGCGTTGTGTGCGCACCTGCGCCCAACTCCAGGCTGTGAGTGCCCTGGCTGTGGCTAATAAGGGAAACCATCAGAAAATCTCCAGCTTCTTCGATAAACCTATGAGCGAAGTGGTTTGCACCAACTGCGGACAATGCATTAACCGTTGCCCCACCGGAGCGCTGATCGAACGTAATTATGTTGATGAGGTCTGGGATGCCATCTATGATCCGAATAAACACGTGGTAGTACAAACTGCTCCGGCCGTCAGGATCGGACTGGGTGAAGACCTGGGATATGAACCCGGCGAAAGGGTCACCGGTAAACTGGTGGCTGCCCTCAAACGTCTTGGATTCGACAGTGTCCTCGACACCGATTTCACTGCTGACCTCACTATCATGGAAGAGGGAACCGAACTGCTTACCAGACTCAAACAAGCGCTGATGGACAAGCAAGAGGGCGTCGCACTGCCTATGACCACCTCCTGCTCACCCGGCTGGATCAAATTCATTGAACATACTTTCCCCGAATTCCTGCCTAACGTATCTACCTGCAAGTCACCGCAGCAGATGTTCGGTGCCCTTGCAAAAACCTATTACGCCCAGAAACGCAACATCAATCCGGCCAACATTGTATCTGTTTCCATTATGCCCTGTACCGCTAAGAAGTATGAAGCTGACCGCCCGGAAATGAGGTCAAGCGGATATAAGGATGTTGATTATGTGCTTACTACCCGGGAACTTGCCATTATGATTAAACAGGCTGGTATCGAATTCATGGAACTGGCCGACGAACATTATGACAGCCTGATGGGTGAATCTACGGGTGCCGCTGTTATCTTCGGCGCTACCGGTGGCGTAATGGAAGCTGCCTTACGTACAGCCTACGAAATCGTTACTGGCCGTGAAGTGCCGTTCGATAACCTCAATATCACTCCGGTACGTGGCATGGAAGGAGTGAAAGAGGCCATCGTGAAAATCGAAGGTACCGTTCCCGACTGGAACTTCCTGGAAGGGGCTGAACTCAAATGTGCAATCGCCCACGGACTCACCAACGCCAAAGATCTTATACAGGCCGTGAAAGATGGCAGAGCCAGCTACCACTTTATTGAAATTATGGCATGCCCGGGCGGCTGCCTCGGCGGTGGCGGCCAGCCTATCCCAACCAGCCCGGCTATCCGTAAAAAACGTATGGAAGCCATCTATGCAGAAGACGAAGGCATGGCCATCAGGAAATCCCATGAAAATCCGGAAATCATCCAGATCTATAAAGAATTTCTTGGTAAACCACTGGGGCACCAATCCCACGAACTGCTCCATACCCACTACATCCCAAGGAAAAGGTACTAAAGTATTCTTTTGCCCGATCAACCCAAAGGAGGATTGCTGTTTTGCAATCCTCTTTGGGGTCTGATACACCTTCTCCTGTATATTATTTACCCAGAAATTTCAACAGAAGAAGTGTAATATCGTCTGATTGAGGGACACCCACCGAAAAACGGTTCACATCCTCTACAACACCTTCCACGGTCCGCTGTGTGTTCAAACCCGGCATAGCTCCCAGGAAATGTTCGAGGCGCCCCTCCCCATACACCTCGTCGTGGCTGTTGAATGCCTCTGTCACTCCATCCGTATAAAGCAATACACTTTGTCCCGGAATCATAGACAACTTTTGTGTCTTATATTTGAGATCTACGAAAAAACCAAGAATCGTATCTCCTGTTGCCCGAATAACCGCTGTTGTGCCATCATTGTTTAAGAGATACGGGGGATTATGACCAGCATTGGCATATTCCATAACCCCGGTCTGCATGTTGATAATGGCATAAAAAACCGTCACAAACATCCCTGAGACACTTTCAATGCATAAAAGATTATTGACATATTGCAGGCAATCCCCTGGGGCAGATCCCTTCAATCCCGTTGCACGGATCAGGGTGCGGCTTACCGCCATAAATATGGCTGCCGGGATCCCTTTCCCTGATACATCGCCAATTACAATTCCCAATCGGTCGTTATCAATCAGAAAAAAATCGTAAAAATCACCACCAACCTCCTGGGCAGCAACCATCGTGGCAAATATTTCGAAATCCCTTCGATCAGGAAACGGAGGAAATACCTGTGGCAATATACCCTGTTGTATCTCACGGGCTATATTCAGATCACTCTGGATGGAGATTAACTGATCATGTTCCATTAAGGCCTGACGCTGCTGGGTAATCTCATCAATGGTCTTGTTGATCGTAATCTCAAGATCTTCAAAATTGATGGGCTTCGTCAGAAAATCAAATGCCCCCCTGTTCATGGCAGTCCGGATATTCTCCATATCTCCGTAAGCAGAAACCACCACCGTCTTCAATGATGGATTCTTTAACTCTTTGAGCTTAAGCAATAATGTAAGCCCGTCCATCTCGGGCATATTGATATCGGACAATATGATACCTATATCCGGATGTTCAATGAGCTTGGCAAGGGCCTGGAGTCCATTATAGGCAAACACAAATTGGTATTCTTCATTGCGGACCTGTCGGCGGAATTTTTGCCGGATAAGCGGCTCAAGGTCCACCTCATCATCAACAACCATGATCTTCATTGGTAATTCCTGGTACTTGTTGCGTTCCATAAGCTATTGTGTATATGAAAGATTGTTTTTTAAGAGATTTTTCGGAATGGTGATGATAAACTCAGCAAACTCTCCCTCCACCGAATCCACCACCAGCGATCCACGATGCTCTTGGACTACAATATCATAACTGAGCGAAAGGCCTAAACCGGTGCCTTGTCCGGGGGGCTTTGTAGTAAAGAATGGATTGAAAACCTTATCCAGTACCTCCGGCGGTATCCCTTTGCCATTATCACGAATACGGATCTCAATATGATCTGTTCCATTTTTTGTCGTTACAGTTAATTCCGGGAAATAGGCATCCTTGAGCTGTTTTTTCTTTTCAAGGGTAGAATAACAAGCATTATTGATAATGTTGAGAAACACCCGACTGAGATTTTGCGGTATCACATTGATCTTTCCGATCGCCGGATCGTAATCGGCTTCGATCTTGATGTTGAAGTTCGCATCCTGTGCCCTCATTCCATGATAACCCAGATTAATATATTCGGCCAGCACAGCATTGATATCTGTTGGTTGTTTTTCCCCGGCCTGGCCGCGTGAATGCAACAGCATACCTTTGACAATACTGTCCGCACGCTTCCCATGATCCCGGATCCGCCGGGTATTCATCCGGATATCCCCTATAACCTCCTTCAGATACGCTATCTCTTTCTCATTCAGATTGACAGCCATTTTTCCGATTTCCTCATCAAGCTCATCAACCATATCGATGGTCAGTTCAGCAAAATTGTTTACGAAATTGAGTGGATTCTTGATCTCATGAGCAATCCCAGCCGTTAGTTGCCCCAGTGAAGCCATTTTTTCCGATTGCACCAGTTGAGCCTGTGCAGCTTTCAGGTCACAATGGGCCTTGTTGATTTTTTCGTATGAAAGGGCATTGTCGAATGCAATAGCGATAAAATTAGCAAGGTTATTCAACATATCAAACTGATACTCGCTGTATGCATTCTTATGGAAACTCTGGGTTGAGATAACACCTACCACCTGTTGTTCGATCATCAATGGAATATAGATCAGCGATTCTACTGATTCCCCTGACTTTGGGACAGCGCGGGTTGTCACATAACGATGGTATTCCTTCTCTATGTCGTTCATGAAGACCGGAGCTTTGTTTTCAACACTCCAGACAGGAAAACGGTTTTTCTCCTCCATCGATATATTGAAGGCTGGTAAACGTATACCCTTCTCGACAGCAAACTTGCATTCAAGCACCTGTTGTTCATTGTTGTAAATCATAATCAGAAATCCGCTGGCATCAAGCAGGGAATGTACATGTTCATAAACCTTTTCCTGGATTGTTTCAAATTGTAGTGTTGAAGTGATCTCCCGGCCGATTTCATTCAATGTCCTGATGTTATTGAATGAAGCATCCAATTCTTTATTTTTCTCTTTTAGTTCCAGGGTCCGTGCTTCAACTTTTTCCTCAAGTGTCCGATTGTACTCTTCGAGTCTTTCATTGCTGACACGCAATCTGGTCAAAGCATCCTGCAGATCAGACATGGTGGTAACGAGCCGCTCCTGCATGTATATAAATGAAGTATTGAGCCTTCCTATCTCGTCCTTTAACCGGATAGGGAGCAAAGGAATATTGAAATTTCCGTGGGCGAAATTTCCCGCAGCCTGCGTAAGAAACCTCAATGGCCTGGTGATCGATCGGGAAATAACTACAATGACGATGAAGATGATGAGAAGCCCACCTAAAACAAGAACAATAAGATTGATATACAGATTATTCACATCTTCCATCAGCTCATCAACAGGAAATACAATGCCAACAGACCAGTTGTTGGCAGATAGGGGTGCATAAGCTATCCAGCTTAATTTGCCCGTGATGATATTCCTGTATTCGAATTCCGCAAAACTTGATTTTCCCCGAATCATGTTTCGCCCGATCTCTCGAAGCATTGGGGATTGCTGTGCATCGGCGATACTGAATACTGTTTCGTTCAAAACCAATTCTTTGTTCGGATGGGTGATCATAACCCCAATGCCTGATATCATGAACGCATAACCGGTCTCACACACTTTCACGGCACCCATCAACTCCCGGAGCCAATCCAGGGAGATATCAATGGTTAGAATACCAATCAATTCCTCCAATCCGTCAATCGTTTTAAAAACCGGTACCGAATAGGTCGCCATAAGCACATTGCCGGCCCCCTCATCAAAATATGGCTCACTCCAGACAGGCTTGCGTAATTCCCGGGGTATCTGGTACCAGTCCATCGTAAAATAATCATATTGATCAGTGCCTATGTTTTTGTAGGCAATATCTCCACCGTCCCTGTAATAATAAGGCGCATGGTATTTCAGGGTGTCATGAAGAAAATAGGGCTCAAAAGCCAGGGCTGTTCCATAGATTTCAGGATTGGCTTCCATCATCTCCTTCAAAAGAACCAGATAGTCGTCATCATTAAAAGTATATGACTCAATGATACGGGCATAATTCTCCGGAATTTTCCGGACTGTACTTAACACCTTATCAACCTTCAGCACGGAAGCCGTGGTAAGATACTCCGCATTTTGCCTGATATGTTTCACAACAATCTTTCTGGAAATCTCATAATTGTACCAGAAAATAATGGTAAAAATGAGGGCAATGCTAAAAAAAATGAACAGGATAAGTTTGTAAGCCAACCCCAATTCGCTGATCTTATTTAACAGAACACGTATCCTATTCGACATTAACGTACAGATTTAGTCATGATCACTGGCTTAAAAAATGCATGATAAGAAGGCAGTTCGTCGATGATGTCATGCTCAAGTAGAATTTCTCCAATAGAGACGTAATCCGATTCTTTCAGATGGGTATTAATCCGGTTTCTTCCCGGAGGCAAATAAAGATCTTTGTACCGGTCCAACATCCACTTCTGATGAATGGGATTGGCGGGTACCTTGGCTGCTTTTGCATATTTGAGCACAATGTTGATCGCTTCCTCAGGATGATTGAAGGCATATTCCCAACTTTCGAAGGTAGCAAGCACAAAATTTCTGCAAATTTCCGGATCGGCTTCCCGAAGACTGTCAAGACAGTATATGCCATCCTCCAGAAAATTAAGGCCATAATCTTTGAAAAAGAAGGTGTTCATTTCATCAGGTTCAAGGCCTGTATTAATAATTGCATGATATTCATCGAACCAGTTAGCTATGGTGATATCCACTCCGTCTTTGAGAAAAAGGTTATTGGTGCTGCCGATCGGAACAATGGTAACATCGACACCATACTTCCGGAAAAATGCCTTGGGCTGAAGCTCATATCCGGTCCAGATCCCTGCTTTCTTACCTTGCATCTGCCTGATGGTTGAAATGTTACTCTTTTTTTTGGTGATGAGCATCAGCGAGGATTGGGTGGAAGGTTGAGCGATATTCACAATATCAAGCCCTTTTGCCTTGATCTCGATCCCGTTGGCCAACCATATTGCGGCAAAGGCAATTCCGCTGTCCTCCATCTGGTCAAATGAACTTACAAATGGTTTAAATGGAATGATTTCCAGGTCAATACCGTATTTCTTATAGATCCCGAGATCCAATCCTGTATAATACCCGGCGAACTGTGCGGTTACAACCCAGTAAGGCATGAACTTCACCTTTTTCAGTGTTTTCACCTGATTGTTCCCCATCATTGCTTCAGAAGATGAAGAACTTTCTTCAGATGATGAACCGGTCTTGCGGACACAACCTGTCATTAATACGACACACGCAATCATCAGCCCCCCTCCTATTACGCGGAAGCTGGGTGTTTTTAACTTTTTTTCCATATCTTTTTTTGGGTTTCCGGATAACCGTTCAATGAAGATAATGGATCAGATCTGTTTCTCCATGATCAGCCTGTTTTTATCCCCGACACGTTCGTATGTAACATGGTCCATCATCTGTTTTATAAGAAAAACTCCCAACCCTCCAATTTCGCGCTCTTCAACAGACAAGCCTGTATCCGGGTCTTCCCTCCCGGTCGGATCATAGGCAATGCCATCATCCTGCAGTAACAATCGCAACGTATGATCTTCTTTTGACACCAGTAATTCTATTTCATGTGGATGATCATCATCAAAGGCATATTGGACAATATTGGTGAAAGCCTCTTCAACGACGAGGTTCAGGGTCATTGCCAATGCATCGGACAGATCCCACTGCACTGCAAGATCATCAATAAACCGGTTCATGGTGGTAAGCTCAGCAAGCTGATTTAAAAGAACCAGGCGTTTTTCCATCTTCTGGCTTCCCATTTCAATATTAAAACTTGGACAAATAAGCAATGCCTTCCTCCCTGGTGGGATAGATCGGGAAAATGGTATTGAATCCTGAAATGGTGAGAATTTGTTCAACCTGTGATTGCAATTGACAAAAGCTTATCTTTCCTTTTTTTTCAAGCTTTTTTGCAACCAGAAGAAAGACCCGCAACCCTGAACTGCTAATATAGGATAATCCATTGAGATCGAGTAGGATTCTTGTGGTTCCCGCATCAATGATTGAAGTTAAAACTGCCTCCAGTTCAGGAGAATTGGTGGCGTCGACCCGGCCTGTGATCTCTGCAATCTCAATAAATCCGCTTTTCGTAACTTTAATTTCCATACCTATAAGTGTTTAGTGAATAATGATGCATTACAGAAATTCATCAGATCATGCACCGGATCCAAAAATATGCACGTTGATACCATACGAACGGAGGAAATACTTATCCTTGATATGATGATAGTAGATATCAGCCGTTCCCTTTTCTCTGACAAACTCAAGTGTTTTATGGTATTGACCAGTCCCTTTGCGAAGCCATGAAGGCAGATCCTGGTCATCATCAATACTGAATTTCTCTTTCATCTCCTGTACCAATAGTTCAAGCTTCTCTTCAGGTGTTTTGGCCTTGAAGATGTGTTGGGTCAGTGATGTGAAAGGTGTGGAAACCAACTGTGCAAGTGACTTGGATATCGCTTGTCCGATCAGGTCCATCCTGGCGATCTGGCCTACTTTATCCCTATATTGGGCTGATTCCGCCTCAGTGAACACCAATCCATGTAACTCACCGTAATGTAACAGACTGATGATAATGATATCACGGATTTCCGGCAGATCATCACCAAATACAATTTCCCGCACCCGTTGTTTAACCTCTTTGATCTCCTGATCCTGCTGTAAAGGATACTTCCGCTTGGCAAAAAACCACAGGATCTTTTGGTTTTCAATCTTGATGATTTTCTTCATGGTAAGACTGGCCAGCAGGTACTCGGTAAATTCACCGGAACGAATGGCAAGCTGTGAGATCCAGAAGGCAGGATCATGTTTCTCCTTTCGTGAAAAGATCATTTTTAAAGCTTCATCCAGCACTATTTCCCCGGTTGGAGCATCACTTACAAAAATGAGCTGATCAAGGTCGGTATCAAGTCTGTTCTTAAGGGCCAGATCCATTAATATCGCTGCTGCAAGCACTACATCCGATTTTTTTCCACCGGGCAGCGTTCCTCCGCGGTCATGCACCGATAATAGCAAAATCTCTTCAGGAATGGTCAGAAAATTCTCCATAGGTCATGTTTTTGGTTTTTTATCAATTTGATTTCTCGGGATTGGATGTAAAAGCACCTGACTTACCTATGTACCAATCCTTGTTACATGCCAAAGGTAGAAATAATATCATCCAAATCAGACCGGAGTTGCTTTTTTGTATTCAATTATTTCTTAACCTGTATTCAAAAAACCTATCTTTCCAGAATGCAAATATTCTGTACATTTACCCTGTCATCTATACCTGTCAATCAGGGCCGGTATTGAAAACCAGATCCAATCATTCTCTTAATAACAAAACACACCTATGAATGTAGACATTTTACATGTAGAAGGTTCCACTATTGTTAATGTGGAAGGCAGGCTTGATACCATGACAGCTGGTGCTTTTGAGGCAAAGATTATCCCTTTGACTGAAACAACCCGGAAACTGGTGATCAATATGTCCGCCCTGGATTACATAAGCAGTACAGGTTTGCGTGTCTTTCTGGTCGCTCAGAAAAAGATACGGCAAGCCGGAGGGCAACTCAGCCTTTGTTGTTTGCAGCCTGCCATTCGTGAGATCTTTGACATTGCCGGATTTTCAACCATTTTTACCATATTTCCGGACCAGGGATCGGCTATTTCATCCTGAATCCAGCAACCATTACATCTTCGGTTCATCACAATCCTCCTCTGTTCCAGGAGCTACCTGTTCATCATGGATTTAAAACAAATTATAAAAGACAGAGTAGTAGCAAACTGAACTGAACCGATCCAATAACCATCCAACATTATGCAAACAACCAAGGACCTGGGATTTTTAAGAATCCCCAACAACAAAAACCTGATTCCCGCTGCCCTGGATTATGCTGAGGTGGTAGCAGAACTGGTAGGATTCTCACCCAGTGACACGAAAAAAATACGGCTGGCCCTTGAGGAGGCCTGCCTCAACGTCATTCACCAGTCATTCGGACAAGATGAAGAGGCTGAATTTGACATCCGGTTTCTGAAGAAGCTTAGCAGTCTGGAAATCCATGTCCATGATATGGGGCTCCCGATAGACATGGATGCCTTACCTGTCTTCAATCCTGCTTCCGATCTTCAAGAGGAGGATCTGCCCGGTCTGGGTACATTCCTGATCCGGAACACCATGGATGAATATCAGTACAATAATCTGGGTGTTCATGGGAAGGAACTTGTTCTGACCAAATACTTCAATGACCTTGAAATGATTCCGGATCATGTTGTGCCCGATGAGCCTGAAGTGGTTGAACCTCCTCCTCCAGGGCTCCCGATTGAACAGATCAATTTCAATATCCGTCGGATGAAACCAGAAGAAGCAATTGAAGTCTGCCGTTGTGTGTACGATTGTTATGGCTACTCTTATGCCAATGAAAACATCTATTTCCACGAAAGAGTTGCAGCCATGAATCAGGAAGGAAGTCTTCTCTCGGCGGTTGCGGTTACACAGAATGAAGAAATGGGCGGGCACTTCGCCCTGATCTTCTACGATAACCTTCCTGCTGAAATGGGAATAGCCGTTACGAAAAAAAAATTCCGGGGTCAGGGATTTGCCCGTCAGCTTGGGGAATTCCTGGTCAATGAAGCACTCAAAAAAGGATTGAAGGGGTTACAGGTTAAAGAGGTTACAGCACACCCCTATACACAGAAATTCTGCATCAAACTGGGATATAAAGATTGTGGCCTCCTACTGGGGCATTCTCCTAAATCGCTCTCATTCAAAGGCATTGCCGACACACTCAAACAACGAAACTCCGATGTACTGGGTTTTAAATACCTTAAAAGGCCCCTGCATCGGAAAATTTACGCACCACTGCATCACCGGTCAATGATAACCTTTTTATACCATAACATTGAAGATTCGGTCGAATGCATTCTCATCAAACAACCGGAACCTGCCGGTGAACACTGCATCACTGAAGTGAAGGTGCACACTCTTCGATCACTGGCTGAAATCTTCGTAGTTAAAAGCGGTCATGATACCATGAAAGTCCTTCGTGGTGAAATGCACAAGGTTTTCATGGATGAAATCCAGGTGATTGAATTGTACCTCAGCCTTTCAGACCCGATGACACCCCAATATGTGCCCCAACTCGAGAACCTGGGATTCATCTTTACCGGAATAATGCCGGAAACATCTCAGGGCGATTCACTCATATTACAGTATTTCAACGGGGCACATATCAACTACGATCAGATCGTTCTGGTTACGGATGTAGCCAGAGAACTGCTGGATTATATCAGGAAAAATGATCCCCATGCCGGCTAATTAGTGTAAAACAAATCCGTATGAAGCGAGTGATTAAAAACCTATGGCTTGTGGTTGTGCTGATTCTGGCAGCCTCTCTGTTACTTCTGCTTTCAGACCTGGGACAACGGGAAAGCAACAGGATTTCTCATCCTGAGGAATTTCCCTCTATCGCCATTATGCAATTCTCATCAACACCCTTGCTTGATCGTCACGTAGCCGGTATCCTGGAAAGGTTGGAAACGGAAGGCATGGTCGCACCAGGGCATAAGAATCTTCGGGTTTTTAACCCGCAGGGAGACCTGAACACAGCCAATGCCATTGCAAAGGAGATTATAAACGGATCATTCGACCTGGCTATAACATCAAGTACGACTGCACTCCAAACGTTGGCACGTGCTAATCAACAGGTTGGCAAGGTACATATCTTCGGTGCAGTGACCGATCCATATGGTGCTGGTGTGGGGATCACAGGACCTGAACCCTCCCAGCACCCTCTGTATATGGCAGGCATCAGCACCTTTCAACCAGTGGCCAGTTCATTCAGGATCCTTAGAGAGCTCAACGGGAAAATCAACCGCATCGGGGTAGTCTGGAATCCTGGCGAACAATGCTCACAGGCATGTGTGAAAGAAGCAAAACAGATATGCAGGGAACTGGGCATTGAACTGGTAGCAGCCATTGCGACCAACACTTCGGAAGTGGCAAAAGCGGTTCAATCACTGCTGACCAAAGGAGTGGAGGCCATTTATATCGGTGGCGATACCGTGGCAAACGCTTCCATTGGTATGATCATCTCGCTGTCGAACAAAGCAAAAATCCCTGTCTTTACAAATGATCCGACTGATGTTTCGAAAGGGGCTCTCTTTGGACTAGGAGCAGATTATAAAACCGTTGGACAGTATACTGCTGACATTGCCATTGCCATCCTTCGGGGCAGGTCTCCTGCTTCATTCCGCATTGAAAACGTCGTCCCTGAAGTCCTCAATGTGAATAAAAAGTTGCTGGCAGGATTGGGCAGCGCATGGAAAATGTCGTCTTCAGTATTGCAAAAGATGCAGGATCAACGAACCTCTGGGGGTAAAAAACAGGCCGTACTCGATTTCAAGGTATTACTGAAAAAGGGGATTCAACCCACCCATGAGATGATCAAAAACGCAGATGTCTTGCTCAATATACCCCGGAAAGGAAATCGCCCTGCTACCATTGCCATGATTACACTCGTCGAGAATCTGCTTTTAGAGGAGGCGCAACTGGGTGTGGAAGAGGGATTGAAGCAAAGTGGCCTCAAAGACGGCCACGACTATCGCATCAGAAAGTACAGTGCACAGGGGGAAATTGGCCAGTTGCCTCAGATCATAGATGCTGCCATCAGGGATAAACCTGATCTGATTGTCACAGTCACCACCCCTGCCATGGCTGCCGTTGTAAATCGGGTAAAAGATATTCCTGTAATATTCACCGTAGCCAGCGATCCTTTTAAAATCAAACTGTTTAAAAAAGAAAGGGCTGATAATGTATGTGGTGTCCATGACAACCCGGCTATGGATGTGCTGATCGAGATGGCGATAAGGCACAATCCACGACTCAGAAAAGTCGGGATAGTGTATGATGCATCACAGGTGAATTCCATGCTCTCTGTTGAAAGGTTGAGGACGGTTTGCCAAAAGCGTGCGATTGGTCTGTTGGAAGCCACTGCATCTTCAATCACAGAACTGGGAATGGCCACCCATTCGGTTATACAACGCGGTGCCGGAGCTATCATTATCTCTGCCGACAACCTGGCTATTACCGGATTCTCCGCCATTTACAAAGCCAGCAGGCCAGCCAATATACCCATCTTTGCCACGGAACCACGCCTGGTTGATGAAGGTGCAGCTGGGGCCTATGGCGATAATTATTTCGAATGGGGGAAGCAGGCAGGGCGTTTGGCTGCCAAGGCCATCGCCGGTGTACCTCCACGATATCTTCCGATCACCGATACCGAAGTAAAAGTACGAAGAGACCCTCTCGACCACCAGGCAGGAAGAAAATCGGAAAAGATGCTGAGAATAAGGTTGGTACATTACAGTGATACAGAGTTTGCCGAACGATGTCATAAAGGATTGCTCGATGGTTTAAGAAAGGCAGGTTATCAGGAGGGTAAACAATACACTCTCCGCGTATTCAATGCGCAGGGTGATATGTCGACCCTGTCAAGTATCATGACCACCATCAAAGCGGAACGCCCCGACCTTTTAATGGTGATCTCAACCCCAACCCTGCAGGCAGCTATCCGGCAGATCGGATCAGATACAAGGATCGTTTTCACCGGAGTAGGAGATGCTGTGAAGGCAGGCGCCGGCAAGAGCGAAAAACAGCACCTGCCCAACATTACCGGTATAACTACACGATCCCCATTCAGCGACATGGCAAGACTCATCAGCGAATCGGTACCTGGCGTCAGGAGCGTTGGTACATTGTATACCCCTGCTGAAATCAACAGTGTACTTTACATGGAATGGTTCCGTGATGCTTTGAAACAATATGGCCTGGAACTCGTTACGGTACCGGTGACCTCCAGCGCCGATGTAGCCCAGGCGGCTACAGAAATGTGCCGTAAAAAGATCCAGGTCGTTTGCCAGATCGTTGATAACCTGACCCGCCCTGGTTTTGCACTGATTGCCGATAAAGCCAGACAAAGCCAATTACCCGTGTTCGTATTCGACAGCGACCAGATGAGGGATGGCGGGAATGTTTGCCTCTCGCGTGATTATTATGACGCAGGCCTCGAAGCCGCAGAAAAAGCTGTCAGGATTTTACAAGGAGAAAATCCGGCAAAAATCCCTTTCAGCAACACCCGATCGATGAAAAAAATCTATCATCCTGAAATGGTAAAACAACTTAGGATTAAACTTCCACAATGGTTTCTTTCACATGCAGAAACCTATTCCCCTAAAATGTAAATATCGGAGACAACCCAATGACAATAACGCAACAACTGACAGGCAGGAATCTGCTGATTAGGTTAAACGGCCGTCTCGACGCAACCTGGTCTGACTATGTAAAAGAAACCTGTCTGGATCAGATCAGAAACGGTCATCATCACCTGATGATCGATGCAGAGAACCTTTCCTTTCTCAGCTCCGCAGGGATCAGGACACTGATCATCGTTGCCAAGGAAATCAGCACTGTCAAAGGCTCGTTTAGTATCCTCAAGGCATCACCCTTTGTTGCCAAAACCATCCGACAGACAGGATTAGGTCAATGGTTAACAGAGGATCTTCAAACGGAATCAAATCAACCGGAATCAGCGGAGCCTATATCTTCAGAGGGATACAACCAACAATACATGATCCATGCAGGGCCCGGTATGAAGATGGAGATTCCGGCCTGCTGGCGTCCATGGCAACCGGTCACTGCACGGGATGTGCTGCCACGAAGCTTTCCGGCCAACTGCATCGCCCTTGGCATCGGTAGTGCAGCGGAAACCAGGGAAGGTGCCCTGGAAACCCTCGGCGATTTCCTGGCAGTTGCCGGCCATGTGGTATATCAACCCCCCGGGATCCAACAACGACCTGATTATCTGATAAAAAAACATGATTTTATTCCGGAGATGCATGTCGTTCAGTTGCTTGATTTTCGGGGAGAAATGTCGCATCACTTCCGATTCGCCCCTGACCAATCGCAGGCATCCTTCAGTATTTCTACCCTGGCCGATAAAGCCCTGCAAATGGTAACCGGCGAGACTGCCACGCTGGTTCTGTTGGCAGAGATCCATGGACTGACAGGGGCTTCGATGGCACAATCACCCGGCCTCGCAACGGATACCAGGATGGATACGTTTCCTGAAATACGCGAATGGATTACCTTCACCGGGGAACCGGTCTTCCAGGGGCACCAGTGCATTGTTTGTGGTGTCGTTTCCAATTGTCTGCTTCCTGAAGCATCTCTGTTAAAACCTTTGCCTTCCCACCCCGGGCTGTACGGTCATTTCCATGCAGCTGTATTCCCTTATCAGCCGCTCCCAAATGGAAAAATAGACCTTACAACCACCATCGGCAGCTTTTTTAATGGCCCACCCCCTTTGACCGTCCTGCATCTCATCGATGACCAGAGACCCATCCTTGGTACCGGAGAAAGTACTTTCATCCGTGGAGCCTGCTGGTGTGCCCCTGTCCAATCTGAGGAGGTATTGCCATGAACCTGATTATCGGTGCTTTTACCATCGGACTCATTCTTTCCCTCCTTTCACTGGGAATGCTCATCAGTTTCCGGATGATCCGTTTTACTGACATCACAGTAGATGGATCCATTACCCTTGGCGCATCGCTCACTGCCGTCCTCATCACTGCCGGTTGGTCGCCCTGGCTTGCCACTCTGATTGCCTTCATGGCAGGATGCCTCGCCGGCTCCATCACTGGCATACTCCATACCCGGTTTAAAATACAAGAAATCCTTGCCGGTATTTTGATGATGACTGCCCTTTACTCTGTCAACCTGAGGGTGATGAAAAGAAGCAATATACCATTGCTCGATACACCTTCTATCTCCGATACATTCGAGAAAGGTATTGCCTGGCTTACCCATGACACCCATGCGCTTAATGTTATGGGCTGGAAAGTCATGGTCTCTGATCTCTCGACATTGTTGAGCAGTCTGCTAATCTGTATTTTAATCGGCATGCTGCTGTCGTGGTTCTTAAAAACCCATCTCGGCACTGTGCTTCGTGCAACGGGCAACAATCCACAGATGGTCAGGGCTCAGGGAGTCAACCATAAAACCATGGTGATATTTGGTCTGGCCCTTTCCAACGGTCTGGTGGCATTATCAGGGGCACTGCTTGCGCAATACCAGGGATTTGCCGATGTGCAGATGGGTATCGGAATGATGGTCTGGGGGCTGGCCAGCATCATCATCGGAGAGGCACTCGTTGGCCGGAGCAGCCTGGGAATCATCATTGCAAGTGCCATCCTGGGTACAATCCTGTTCCGTTTGCTGATTGCTATTGCTTTGAGATGGGGACTCAATCCGAATGACCTGAAACTGGTGACCGCCGTATTCGTTTTCCTGGCCCTGGTTGCCCCACACCTTGTCAAATCGTTCAAAACAATCCTGATAGGAGGGTCTCATCATGCTTGAAATACGCAATTTATCGAAAACATTTTTCCCCGGTACCATCAATGAGGTGAAGGCACTGCACAAGGTAAGTCTGAAAATCGATCCTGGCAGTTTTACAGCGATCATTGGAACCAACGGATCTGGTAAAAGCACATTGCTGAATGCTATCGCCGGTACCTTTTCGCCTGATGAAGGTTCTATCCTCATTGACAATGTCGCAATCGGACATTGGGCTGAATATAAACGTGCCCGTCTGATTGGTCGGGTGTTTCAGAATCCTTTTGCAGGGACAACCGCTGACATGACGATTGCCGAGAACATCGTTATGTCTATGCGCCGGGGCCTGTCCAGACCCCTAAGGATTGCTGTCAGTAAACCGGTTAAAAATAAGATTGCCGACCGTGTGCGTTTGCTGAAAATGGGGCTCGAAGACAGACTTGACAATCCTATTGGAACTCTTTCCGGCGGTCAACGGCAGGCACTGACACTTCTGATGGCTACCTGGTTGAAACCCAAACTGCTTCTCCTGGATGAACATACAGCCGCCCTTGACCCTAAAAGTGCTGCCAAAATCGCTGAACTCACCTCCTCCATTATCCGCCAGGAGAAACTCACAGCCCTGATGGTCACCCATTCCATGCAACAGGCTGTCGATCTTCCTGATCGTATTATCATGATGCACCGTGGACAAATCACTGAGGATCTTCAGGATGAAGACAAAAAACGTATCCGTATCCCTGACCTTATCGAAACCTTCAATCGTTTACAGAAACGGGAACTCTTCGACGAAAGTGTGGCTATACTTTTAAAAGACCAGTACGTTTGACGCATATCCCGTACTCTTTCTGATTGAGACAACGACACAACCAATGTACAAGCTATTCTTGTCCTCCAGATCCTTATCGCTATTACAAATGACCGTATACACAGCCGGAAAAAAGCCACAACGGAGCGCTTTGTCGTAGGTTCTACCTGGCAGAATCCTGCTGTTCTGGATAACACCTCCCGCATTCATCGTCATACCGGGTACCGACAATCCGGGCTTCCTGCAGGATCAAGCCTCTTCATCACCTGTTCGCACAGCAACGATGCAGCCATCATTGACAGCCTGCGACGGATAACAGGCAGCGTTGAATAGCAGACTATCGGCAGGGTCCATTCCAGCAATGCAAGATAATAGGGCAATGGATCAGGATGCTGTTGGGTATAATGCAGGGCATATTGTCTCATCTTTATGGCTAAAGCTATGTTTTTACGTACCGATTCCTTATTTCTCCCCTCATATGTGTAAACCGGTATCTCATTGAAACTTCCTCCGTTATAAAATTCAGTCAATATAGGCAGGTACTCCACCAGCTCTTCATCCGTTTCCACAGGTGCATTATCTATCAGGAAAATGGCTTCAAGGCGGGCAAAATCGGATATTACCGCCCGGGGACGAGTCTCTGAAAAGTCAATCAGATAAATGTTCATCTTCTCGTCCACAAGAATATTCTGCATATTCAGATCTCCATGACAGATTCCTGTATAGTAATCAAGAGAGAATTCCCTCCATCGGTTATATTCGTACTTCAGATACCAGTATGGATTGAGAATCTGCTGACCGGTTATCGGAAAAATGACCCGCTGATCCTCTGAAGAGACACCTAAAAGCTCATTTACTATGTTGTAAATGAAAGGAAAAAAGGTGAAGGTGGGATCATGGTCGCGAAACGGATAGATACGTTCATTCAATGGTTGACCGTACCAGGGTTTCAGTATCTTCAAAAAAACTTTATCGAAAAGCGGATCCAGAACATTCATATCCTCTTCATGGTATAGATACGTAAGCCAACGTAAACGTGACTCCTCACCACCAATCCCCACAAAGTTATACCGGAGACCTCCCAGTTCACAATGGAATTCTGTACCCTGTACTACCGCACTGTTATTGAAAATAAATGGCAATGCATATTTCTTGCATCGTTCCGACTCACGTAAGATCAACTTTTTATCAGCAATTTTCATCACGGTTGGCCCCATCTTCCGCCCCTTTTGATCAAAACTGGTGACATGAAAAGTTTGTGCTGAATAGCCACCGTGTAAGGAATTCACCATAATCCGTGATGCGTCGTGAAATAGCCGTCGGGCCAGAAAAGCATGCCGTAAAGGCATCTCGTACCCACCTGTCGTGGAAATGGCAACCCTGCGAGCATTACCATCCCCTGGAACCGAACCGGCAAACACATAGATAGATGGACAATTCAACCGGTGGTTGCCGTGGGTAGGTTGCACATCAAAAACATTCTCGTAGGTCAACGATTTGTATAATCCTTCCTGAAAACCTGATACAGATGTATTAAAAACAGCATCGGTCAACCGAACGGTAATTCCGGTATAAACAGCAGATGACTGACCCTCTTCCGGCTGTAAGACAGTAATATCGCTGGATGAAATTGAAGTAAAACCGGCACAGTACATCAGAAAAGATATGGATGGTGAAACTGTATCACCTTCAATGATCACTGCGAACATAGGAACAGGCTCATGGTTGATCTGCATTGAAAGATCCTTCAATGCATTGGCAATGCTGTCGATATCGACCGCATTCAGCATCTTACAGGATAGCCATCCGGTAGGCCTATTGCCGAACGACAGTGCGTCACGGACCAAAATACCAAATCGGGAAGGATCGGTACTCATCCTGAAATCCCCTTCACCTGATCCGTTTTCCGAAATAAAGACCACACAGTGACCTGTGCTGATGAACAGGTTCTCTGTTTCCCCTGTATCTGTCATCAGATCGGCCAGTTTTCCTGACCCCAGAGCAAATCCGAGATCTTTACAACTGACAATACCTGCCGATTCCCAGCGATAACAATCCGGAATACGGGATTCCACGGGCTCATAGACCCATGTCTTGCCGCCACTTTTAAACTGAAGAGATTCAGGTACAACATTCTGTTTCAGGGCAATTTTCGCCCATGCATCTTCCATCCGCTCTTCAATATGAAACACAGTGTTGAGTCCTGCCATCTCAAAGATTTGCATGACAACGCCTGAAACATTTGTAATATAGAGCACTCCACCCGATGTGTGCAATTTTTTGGATGCCAGTAACAGTACCCTGATCCCGGCACTGCTCAGGTAGTTGCATTCCGACATGTCCACAATCAGGTCCACCCCACGATCGGTTAATGGATGCAATACCAATTCAAACGCCGGGACGGTATTGATATCGATCTTTCCAAATGGCTTAATTACCCTTCGCTTTTCATCTACTTTGATTTCCATCCCTGGAGATTTTTTTATTGTACCTGGATTTCGAGACAGGATGAATCCATGGCTTAATTATTCTTGAATTGTAAAGTTAACACATTACGCTGATTTACATAATGATATTCGATTTGGTGGCACCGGCTTCGGATCAGTTTCAGACCAAGCTCGTTTTCCTGTGCTTCCAGAGGATTCCCCGGAGCACCGGCCGCATCACACTCCAATTGAACCGTACCTGTTTTCTCGAAATATGAAAGCCTCAGATGAATATCTGAATAATTCTCCTGCAACAGCAATACCTCCTCAGCTACAGATAGCACGAAGTCATTCAAACGCTGTGAAAGGAAATGTTTCTCACAGAATATCTGCAACATTGCCTGTATGGCGTATAGGTCATAATCCTCTGAAACGACTGGAATGTCAAGGCTTCTGATACGATGAATGAAAGCCTTCGTTTTGGGCTTTAATGGATGATCGAAGATCTCTTCCGGGGAACCCTCTTCATAGATACTCCCTTCATCCATAAATAACACCCTGGTAGATATATTCCGGGCAAATTCCATCTCATGGGTCACGATCACCATGGTCATACCTTCTTTTGAAAGCCGTCGGATCACTGAGAGCACTTCACTTACCATCGTAGGGTCAAGGGCAGATGTAGGTTCATCGAAAAGAAGAATCTCGGGATTCATCGCCATACATCTGGCAATGGCCACACGTTGCTTTTGGCCACCAGAGAGTTCATCCGGCATGCAATATGCTTTCTCTGCCAATCCAACAAGTTTCAGTAACTCCATTGCCCTTGATCCGGCCTCCTTCGTGGACTTTTTTTTCAGTCTGACCGGTCCAATGGTTAGGTTTTCCAATACAGTCAGATGATCATACAGGTTGAACGACTGAAAAACCATACCCATCCTTTGTCTGATGGCCGGCACATTCGTGTTTTTATCCAGAAGGGGGACACCGTCAATATGAATGGTTCCACCTGATGAGCGTTCAAGGAGATTGATACACCTCAACAAGGTACTTTTACCCGATCCTGATGGACCGATCACCGAAATCACATCCCCTTTCCGGATCGTAAGGTTCACATCCTTCAACACCTGAAGGTTACCGTAACTCTTGGATAAATTCCTGATCTCTATCATGAATATATCTCCTTCCTGTTTCTTTGTTTCCGGATTCTGCGATAGGGCTCAAGGTTGATCTCGATACGGCTCAAACCTGCTGTCAGTAACCACGAGATCAGGATATACAACACTGCAGCCATGATCAGTGGGAAAAAAGCATCAAAGGTGCGGCTCCTGATGATATCACTGGCCTTGGTAAGGTCTTCCACAGCAATATAACCGACCACGGAGGTCATCTTCACCAATGAGATAAACTCCCCCTTATAGACAGGGAGTAGCCTGCGTACGGCCTGCGGCAGGATGATCAATATAAAGGTTTGCACAGAGGTAAATCCTGAGGCAATTCCCGCTTCACGTTGCCCTCTCCCGATGCTTTCGATGGAGGTGCGGAACATTTCTGACACATAAGCGGCAAAATTAATCCCGAAGGCAATCACCGCCACCAGCACAGGATTAATGTTGACCGATGCAAAAATCACGTAGTAGATGATCATCAGCAGCACCAAAACCGGTGTTCCTCTTATGAGTCCGATAAAAAACCTGGATAGGGAACGGAGATACCTTTTCCCTGACATTCGTCCGGCACAGACCACACCTCCCAGCATCGTCCCGAACAAGGCTGCCAGGATAGAAATCACCAGTGTGACATAAAGTCCCTTGAGGATCATCAGATATCGCTTTTCCAGGATCAGGTTGCTGTAAAAACGCTGCCCAAAGCGCTGCAGGATCGAAAGCCTCTTGTTACCAGAAGCAGACGATGCTGGTGTTGTCTGTCCGACCTGTCTCTTTTTACCCAGAATGGTGCCTCCCGAAACAAAATAAGGATCAGAAAAATCGACCTGCTTGCTACGCTCCTGGGTAATCATCATGGAAGCGGCAATCATATCGATTTTTCCTGAGACCAGAGAAGGAATAAGACTCCCGAAAGGAAGATCCACCAACTCAACCCGGCGACCAAGCCAGGAACCAAACCTCAGACTCAATTCGATATCCAGACCTGACCACTGGTCGTTGGTTTTTGCAGACATGGGTGGTCCAATGTCACTAACCACTCCAACCCTTAGAACACCCGTTGATTGCGGATAAGGGATCTCCGGCATTATAGCCCCGGTATCACTTATCCATCGTTTTACCATGGTTTTATAGGTACCATCAGATCTGATCTCTTTGAGGAATTGATTAAACTGTAGCCTCAGAGCATCCGACTTTTGATGAAAACCCAATGCAATATCCACCTTAAAAAGATTGGCCTCCAGTATCTCAAAGGTATTATTCTGTATCAGAATCTCCTTAACAACACTGTGATCAACAAATCCGCCGTCGATTTTTGCGCCTGCAAGTGCCGCCAGCATGTCAGTCACTGTATTGTAGGTATGGATTGTGGCTTCAGGATAGGTTTTATGGGCATACCCTTCATAGATGGATCCCATCAGCACACCCAGATCCCTGTAATGCACCGGTGGTTTGTCCTTTTGGCCCGGATCCGGCCCGGCATCTTTCTTACTACGCTCGCTTCTGACCAGGGCAGCAATTCCACTCTGGTAGTAACTATTGCAAAATAGCACACTTTTCGCCCGCTCTTCGGTGATAGAAAGACCGGCACCAATCATATGCACTTTGCCGGATATCAGTGCCGGAAGCATGGCGCCAAATTCCATATTGACAATTTCCAACCTGCGATTAAGCTTTCGGGCGATGTGATATGCCAGTTCGATATCGAATCCCACGACACCATGAGAGCTGTCGATGTATGACATTGGTTCCGTAACAGCAGCCGTTCCGAAGAGCAACTCCCCATCGGTAAATTCCTGTTTGATTTCCGGCATCGGTCCGGGATCCCCCTCCTGAGGGAACCATCTGTCAAGCATCTCATCATACATGCCACTGATTTTAAGTTCCTCCAGGGTAGCATCGGCAGCCTGCCTGAAAACAGTATCTCCAAGCGCTACGGCAAAACCATACGCATCCGGAAACAGCAACTCATCAAGTACCTTCAATCCACTGTTCTTGGCGGCAATGTTCTTCAATACCGGCTGATCATAGACCGCTGCATCCGCTTTACCATTCCTGACTGCCAGCGCACAATCATGAATACTGTTATAATAGGTCACCCGTGCATCCGGAAACTTCTCAAGCACAAACCTATCTGCCACCGTTCCGGTCGGTACGGCAAAATTCCGCCCCCCCTTAAGATCAGTTAGGATTATGATCTCCTCCGCTGGATGATCACAGGCTGTGAAAAGCAAAAGCAATATGGGTGTCATCAGAAATCCCCTGATGACAGATCGCATTACACCCATCCTGTCGAAAACCTCCGTGCGGTTCCTTCCCCGGTTCCGAAAACCAAAAAACTGATTGATTGATACCATATTACATAAATTGATAAAATGTACAAGATAATCCAGTATGTTCCCCGAAAATTCTCTTTGAAAAAGCCATCGGTATCGCCTGCTTGGTTATTTGTAATCCGCCATAATGATGTCTAACAACTCCCTGGTAAGTTCAGAAACTGTTACAATCTTTTCTGAATCAACATACACATTATTCAGATATTGCATTCTGAGGACATCACCGTTCCGAAGTTCAGGAATAATACCACTTAGCATGAAACCGGCTTTGTTGAGTTCCTCTGCCAGGATAGCTGCACCAGGTTCGTCCATGGGCAATTCTATATAAATAGTCTCGACTTTCTTCAAACATAATTCCCTCAATTGCCTGGTAATCAAACCTAATGCATCATTACCTGCACGAAATACAGATATAACGGCTATGTTCAGATCAGGTTTGATGGTAGTGTTCATTTCCGTCATCCCAAGCGTAAATATAAAAGGGATTCCGGCAGGAACTTCAACCCATTCACGATCAAGCCCCAGGTGATCATATACCTTTCTGAATATAGGATTAAACCGTTCACAAAGACAGATCCTTCGTCGGGGTTCCTGATTGGTCTTCAGATAAAAAAGCACAACAGCCTGCCTTTGTTCACTAAGCTTATCATTGTTGATCTTTTTAAAAGTAATGTTTTCGCTGGCATAAGCGAGCATAATACCGGTCTCCTTTGCTCCCAGGGTGATGTTGCCCATCTGGGTATAGGGATGAATGGTTACTGCTTCGCTATAGATCCCGTACATCCCTGTTTCAACAGCAAAATCACGAAGAAACTTCTTCATCATCTTGAACAGGCTCAATCCCCGATACCTGGGATCCACCATAGCTGCTCCTGAATCGGCAACCCTCGCGCCTTTGTGCTCATAAAAAAGGCTGAGATTTCCAACGATCTCCCCTGTTTCATTGACAGCTACAGCTGAATTTAGCAATCCGTTCTCAATCAACTCCCTGATCTTTTCGGGATAATAAAATACGGATGAATAGGTAAATCCGTAAACTCTGTAGGCAAGCCTTGAAAGACCGGCAGCATCATCAGGATTAATCATCCGGATGGAGGGTGCTTGAAGTGGAATGGCTTCAGCGGGTGATGAAGGTATATTCGTTGCTTCCTGACCGATGCATTCGATGATGCTCTTTTCAGGAAGGTATTTGATCAGTTCGGTTCGTTTTCCTTCTTTACCCAGGTTGATGAGCTTGAATTCATCCACCAGATGCCTGAGCAGGAGCATTCCAAGAGCCGAACGCTCTTTTTTCTCCAGCAAGGCTACATCGGCAGGAATACCCTTGTCTTCAAAAGCAATGATAAATACACCAGGCCTGTAACCCACCAGCAAATCGAGACTTCCGGTTTCACCCTCATCAAAAGAGTTTTCAATGATATTAATTAGCGCCTCCTCTGTAGCCAGTTCCAGTTTTTGTAAATCCTCCTTCTCAAATCCAAAAAATGAAGCATAGTATAACACCAATTGCTGTGCAGGCCTGATATGCAATGGATTAGCATAAATCCTTAGTTTCGCCAGATAGTCCATAGCAAGCAACTTTCCGGAAATTCTGTCATTCATCGGATGTTGAATTGGTTTTTGGGTTAGTTGATACAAAAATATCAACCGTTTTGAATCCTCAAAGATAAATTTTCGCCGGATACCATTTTATACAGATACTGCCCTCCGAAATAAACCCCAGAGAGTGTTACCAGCATTGAAGTCCTGAAACATGCAGGCTTCATCCGGGCGTATTTTTAAGATAGGTTGCAAGGGCTTTTTTCGTAAGCTCCAGGAATATTTCCAGATGCACACCCTCTACCCCAAGACATCGTGAACTAAGGTCACTCCAAATCCTTCACAAACTTGTTCTGACAAGTTTGCTTGCCCTGTGGAATTTCAGTTGCAACTCCTTTTCCTTTGGTTTCCGACAATGACTGAAGCGACTCTTCATGTGTTTCTGTGAATGATCTTTGATGACATTCGTAATCCTTCTCTGCCTCCTCAATAGCATTTTCTGCATCCGGGACAAAGTCCTTATGCGTTTTTTGTTATTTATTTAACATTGTTATTTTTTTAACAGATTTTATTTGGATGATATAAAAATCAGATGTAATTTTGCCGCAAGATTGAAATTCATCCGTTCTTTGCCAGGCCATGAAACCGTAACGGATCACCCAATGGTGGTATTTTAATTATTATGACTGCTTGATTAAAAACAGTTTAAATAAGAGAAGCAGAAAGGTTTTAAGTAGAAGTTTTCAGACCTTTGTGATCCGGACACAAGATAAGATCGTTTTCTACAACCATACGAAACAAAAAGAACAGAACATGACAAAAATCAAATCACCTGATGACCTCAGGAAGTTAAGGGCAGAGCTGCTCGCAGCGGCATCAGGCAGTGGTACCGGCACCGGTCCTGAAAAACCGGTGCTCATCAAGGTTGCGATGGCGACCTGCGGTATTGCCTCAGGTGCAAAAGAGGTAATGGATTACCTGAAGGATGAACTGGAGAAAAGGAACATCCAGGCAACGATTACCAAAGTTGGCTGCATGGGATACTGTTATGCTGAGCCAACCATCGAAGTGACCACCCCAGGCCATCAGCCGGTGGTTTTCGGAGAGGTTACCCTTCGCCGGGTGGATGCCATCATCGAAAAGTATATCAAAAACGGAGAACCGACGGAAGGTATCATCCCTGTCAATTATCAAAGCATCGACAACTAACGGAGGGAAGAATCATTATGACCAGGCACAAACAGATACGAATTGCTTTACGGAACTGCGGGGTCATCGACCCTGAGGTGATTGGCGATTACATTGCCCGCAACGGATACGAGGCACTTGCGAAATGTATCTCAACATACAAACCGGAGGAAGTAATTGACCAGATTAAGAAATCGGGATTACGCGGCCGAGGCGGTGGAGGATTCCCCACCGGGCTCAAGTTTGAAATCACCCGGAAATCGGTCAGCGACCAGAAATATGTTGTGTGCAACGCCGACGAAGGGGACCCGGGTGCGTTCATGGACAGGTCGATTCTCGAAGGGGACCCCCATTCGGTGATCGAAGCCATGGCCATCTGCGGTTACTGCATCGGAGCTGATAAAGGATTGGTTTACATCCGTGCCGAATACCCGCTGGCCATCGAAAGACTGAAAATTGCCCTGAACCAGGCCAGGGAAATCGGATTGCTTGGAACGAACATCATGGGTACAGGATTCAATTTCAACATTGACCTGAGATATGGTGCCGGTGCCTTTGTATGCGGCGAAGAAACAGCACTGATCCACTCCATGGAAGGGCTTCGCGGTGAACCTACCTTCAAACCCCCCTTCCCGTCCGTTTCAGGGTACCTTGGTAAACCCACCAATGTGAACAATGTTGAAACTTTCGCCAATATTCCGGTCATTATCAATAAAGGGGCTGATTGGTTTTCCACCATTGGTACCGAAAAATCCAAAGGCACCAAAGTATTTGCACTGGCAGGCAAGATCAACAATGTAGGATTGATTGAAGTACCGATGGGGACCACCCTCCGTGACGTGATCTATGAGATCGGCGGGGGT
The DNA here is from genome assembly GCA_964652685.1 of uncultured Lentimicrobiaceae bacterium. GTDB lineage: Bacteria > Bacteroidota > Bacteroidia > Bacteroidales > SKPS01 > SKPS01. The sequence continues at coordinate 24,321 of CAZZBS010000010.1, read as the reverse complement.
ATCAGAAACGGCAAAAAATTCAAGGCGGTGCAAACCGGCGGGCCATCCGGAGGTTGTCTCACCGAAAAGCACCTCGACACCCCCATCGACTACGACAACCTGATTGTTGCAGGGTCCATGATGGGCTCCGGGGGTATGATCGTGATGGATGAAGATGATTGTATGGTGTCCGTTGCCAAGTTCTTTCTGGATTTTACCGTAGAGGAGAGCTGTGGTAAATGTTCACCCTGCCGCATTGGCAACAAACGCCTCTACGAAATTCTCCACAAGATCACCCTGGGGAATGCTACGATGGATGATATCGCAAATATGAAAAACCTCTGTCATGTGATCCGAGACACCTCGCTTTGTGGCCTGGGACAAACATCTCCCAATCCTGTTCTTTCCACTCTCAATAACTTTTATGATGAATATGTTGCCCATGTGGTGGACCACAAGTGTATTGCAGGCCAATGTAAAGCTCTGATGAAATATGTGGTGATCGACGAAAACTGTGTCGGGTGCACTGCTTGTGCACGCAACTGTCCGGTAAATGCCATCAGTGGGGAAAAGAAACAGGTTCACTTCATCCACCAGGAGATGTGCATTAAGTGTGGCGCATGTTATGAAAAATGTAAATTCAACGCAATTGAGATCCAGTAAACGGCTTCAGCCATCAAAAAAGAACAACGACATGGAAACGATCAACATAACGATAGACAATAAAGCCGTTAAGGTAAAGCCGGGGACATCCATCCTTGATGCTGCCAGGATGGTGGGCATCCATATACCTACCCTCTGTTATCTTCACCTTCATGACCTGAACATTGAGAACAAACCGGCCGGATGCCGTATCTGTGTGGTGGAAGTTGCCGGTCGCCGAAACCTTGCACCAGCCTGTGCGACCGAATGTGCCGACGGTATGGTGATAGACACCCATTCAATCAGGGTGCTGAATGCCAGGAAGACAGTAATGGAACTGATCCTTTCGGACCATCCTTTCGACTGCCTCGTATGCCCCAAATCAGGCAAGTGTGACCTGCAGAGCATAGCCCAGGAGCTCGGTATCCGTGAGATCCGTTACCAGGGTGAACAGAGCACCTACCGGGAAGACACTTCTCCTGCCATCATACGGGACGTAGATAAGTGCATCATGTGCCGCCGATGTGAGATGATGTGCAATGAAGTACAGACCGTTGGCGTGCTGTCGGGCGTCAACCGAGGGTTCCAGGCCGTGGTTGCGCCTGCATTCGAAATGAACCTGGATCATTCTGAATGCACCTACTGCGGCCAGTGCGTGGCAGTCTGCCCCACGGCGGCCCTCACCGAAGTCGACCATACCTACAAGGTGATCGAAGCGCTCGCTGATCCTCAAAAAGTGGTTGTCGTACAAACCGCACCTGCCGTCCGCGCCGCCCTCGGCGAAGAGTTCGGAATGAATCCCGGCACATTGGTCACAGGTAAAATGGTGGCAGCACTCCGTCGCCTGGGCTTCAACTATGTGTTTGATACCGATTTCGCAGCAGACCTTACCATTATGGAAGAGGGAACCGAACTCCTGAACCGACTGAACAAATACCTGGCAGGCGACAAAGATGCCAACCTGCCCATCCTTACCTCCTGCTGCCCCGGCTGGGTGAACTTCTTCGAATTCCATTTCCCGGAACTGAAAGATATCCCCAGCACCGCCCGCTCACCACAACAGATGTTCGGGCCCATTGCCAAAAACTACTTCGCTGAAAAAATAGGGATAAGCCGAAAAGACATGGTGGTGGTCTCTATCATGCCCTGTGTCGCCAAGAAGTTTGAATGTCAGCGTGACGAGTTTAAAGTGGACGGAGACCCGGATGTAAACTATTCCATCACCACCCGCGAACTGGCCAACCTGATCCGGCTTGCCAATATCGAGTTCAACAATCTCCCGGATGAGGACTTTGACCAGCCGCTTGGTGAATCAACCGGAGCAGGTGTTATATTCGGCACCACCGGAGGTGTGATCGAAGCTGCAGTGCGTACCGCCTACGAAGTCCATACCGGTAAAACTCTCGACAAAGTCGACTTTGAACAATTGCGCGGGATGGAAGGGATGAGAAGTGCCACCGTTGATTTTGACGGACTTGAGCTGAAGATCGGCATTGCCCACGGGCTGGGCAACGCCAGAAAACTCCTTGAAGATATCAAAGCGGGCAAAAGCCAGTACCACGCCATTGAAATCATGGCCTGCCCGGGCGGCTGCATCGGTGGTGGCGGCCAGCCACTGCACCACGGTGATTCCTCCGTTCTTAAAGCTCGCGCCCAGGCACTTTATCGTGAAGATGCAGGAAAAGTCATAAGGAAATCCCACGAAAACCCTTTCATCAAGGAACTTTACGAAAAATTTCTGGGAACCCCCAACAGCGAAAAAGCCCATCATCTTCTCCATACCCACTATTTCGATAAAAGCAACCAGATCATCATTGAATAATCATCCAAAAAAACGTTCGTCATGTCAAGCATAAAGATAAAACTCCATCAACAGGATATAGATAGACTGAAAGAGGTGTGCGCCTCTTTCAACAATGATCCGGGAGAGCTGATCAACGTTCTTCACAAAGCCCAGAGCATTTTTGGGTATCTCCCCGCCGAGGTACAGGAGATCATATCCAGGGAACTGAATGTCCCCCTGGCAAAAGTATATGGTGTCGTCACTTTCTATAGTTTCTTCACCATGATCCCCAAAGGGAAGCATCCGATCTCCATCTGCACCGGTACGGCATGTTATGTCCGCGGAGCTGAAAAAGTACTGGATGAATTCAAAAGACTTCTGGAGATCAAAGTGGGGGAAACCACCCCTGACGGAAAATTTTCGCTCAGTTGTCTCCGCTGTGTAGGGGCATGCGGGCTCGCACCCGTTGTACTGATCGGAGAAAAAACATACGGCCGGGTCTCACCTGACGGGGTGAAAGATATTCTCGACGAATACAAGGATTAGTGTGGGTAAGTTCCGGAAGTTTGGGTAACTGATATCCGCATCCAAAGATAGTTTGCCGATGCAGTTTAACATCGGCAGAGAATCGATCCCGGCAGCATAAAAAACTTCAGTGTCCACCGCGGTGGAGATATTCGGAGTTGGATGCGAGGCAGTCTCCGGTCTCTGGTTTTCCACGCTCACGCTCACTCTCCGTAACCGTGCAACCTTTTCATCAGACAGGATTGCAGGATTTACAGGATTGGATATTCCTTCTGTTTCATCCGGAAGGATGCCGAAATAATCAAAACAACCTTAATAATCCCGTTTCTTTTTGCTAGGCTTTGTAAGCAACTCAGATATACCTGATGATCACCCGCTTCAGGTACTCCTTTTCCAGAATAGAGGCGATCCTCTTGACCACGGTTCGTCGTATTTCCAGCTCCACCGGCAGGGTTGGATCCTGGTGGGCAATATTGATGCGGGTTCCGATGATGAAGGTGATCTCGTCGCTGTCGAGAAGCATCCGGATGACCTGGTCAGCAGGTCCCTTCCCTTTCTGAACCTTGTTCAGGTATCCCGGCAGCATCGATGCCACTTTGCCAAGGGTAAGGATCCCTTCGGTGTAAAGGTCAATGCCATCCATATAGCTGACCGGTGGGAGTTCATCGTCGGTGAATTCAAAGCCATCCCTGATTTCAACCCCCAACTCCCTTGCAATAATGTCCCCGGTGGTGGCGCCGGAGACGATCTTCCTTCCGTTGAAATTCCTTACCACATCCCCGAGTTCCCTGTCCTTCTCCTTTTCATAGGGTGGCCCGGTGCAATAGAGCAATTTCCTGGGTTCCCGGAAATAGACAGAGACGCAGGAAATATCATCATGCGGCAAATAATTGTCGTGCTTTGTGGCAGCATTTACGATCCGTATGGCCAGCTTGTCGGCATCAATGTCAGGTTCATTTTGCACCGTCCGGATAATGAATTCCCTCAGCCCGGCTTCCCCCCACCCGAAAGGTAAGGGGTCACTCCCCATCCCAGACTGTGTCACACCATCTGAACAAAAAATCAACCGGTCACCTTTGGTGGGGTTGAACATACAACTGCGAAGCGTTTTTCCGGCATGCTGCCCGGAAACCAGTTCTATTTCCTCCCATTCCGGTTCAATAATCTCACGGTCACGAACGATCACCATGCCCGGGTTATCGAATTCCAGGATCCTTGTCTCACCGGCTTTGTCAATGTCAACAATGGTAAAGGTGGCATAACTGATCTTCCGGATGCTGCATACAGGCAGCGTGTTCATAATGATCTCTGCAATGCGTCTGTTTTCTTTGTGCTCTACAGTAAAATTCAGCGCCATGGTGGCTGTCAGGGATGCCAGGATGTTTGCTTTCACCCCGTGACCCATACCATCAGACAGAACAATGATCACCCTTCCCTCCTCGAGGACATGCCTTGAAAAAAACACATCCCCGCAGATCCTTGCCTCGTAATGGTTCTTCTGGTTGTACTTTACCTCGATGTAAAAATCCTCATTCATCTTTCTTTTCCTCACCGGCATTAAAGGATTCTATCACAGAATTAAGCATCCGTTCGGTCCTGGCAGCACCTTCTCCCAGCAGGAAGCCGATCTGCTGCACCATCCGGAGATTTTCGTCAATGGCTTCCGTCAATCGGTGGATCACCTCCTCGCCCCGCACCTCAGGGGAATGAAGGTCACGGATCACAGCCCCTACGATACGATGCTTACGAATACTGAACACTGACAGGTTATACATCTTCTCTCCGTTGTGTACATCTTTGTTCACGACGCTTTCGTCGTGATCTAGCACATACGAAAAGTAATTATAGAAATTATAGGGAAGTAGGGTTTTCAGGTCTGCGCCAGCAAGCCCGGGGATGATCTCGTTAATCTCAGCCACCTCCTCCCCCAGCAATCGGATAAAAGTCTGATTGGCCTGTATTATCTTCAGGTTCTCGTTGACCAGCACCACACCAGATGGGATTTTTTGCAGCATGGCACGGGTTGTCTCCATGGCCTCCAGGGCGGTTTCCTTCTCCTTCTGCGCCTCCTTCTCCGATTCCTCCAGTGCTTGCCGTGTCTGTGCCAGTTTCTCATTGGACAGTCGCAACGATTTGATATATTCCTGCTGGCTTCGCAGTGTATAACTATGGCACATCTCGGTTTTCGCGAGACCTTTGGCAACGGCAATGGCAAATTCACGACATGATGAATATCCGCATGCCGAACATCCTTTCATCCCCTCCTCATCCCCTTTGCCAATGATACGCATGATCTCCCCGATTTTCTCTTCAGAAGGCTCCTCCATGCGTTGGTCATCATTTTGGAAAACCGCTTCCATGGGAAGGCCCGAACATGAAGAAAACTGTTCCTGCCATGCCTTTTTATCGAATACCCTGTCGCGCTTCTTGGCATAGTTGGTCACCAATGTACGCCTGAGGAACTTTTTTCTGATAGGCGAAGTCCCTGGTCCCATGAGGCAACCCTCACAATAGAACAGGTTGAAATGTTTCTCAATTCCGTCGATGTTATCCCTGAATTCATCCAGGGCAGCCTGCACGTTTTCGGCCCCTTCCGATGTAATGATAATTCCTTCCATGAGGTCTTCACTCAGCCGTGCCGCTTGAAGAATTCCTTCGCTAACGGGATATAACGCACCCGCAGCACCGAGTGGCTGATCAAAATCGCTGTATTCCAGATTGCTCTCTTCTATCTTACGGGCAGCGAACATCTCCCTCAACTCCCGGAAGGTGATCAGCGCATCAACACGGCCATCCCCTTCATAACGGATCGCTTCCCGTTTGGCCGCGATGCAGGGAGAAATGGCCACCACCCTGACCCCATCGCCATAACGTTTCCTGGCAATCCTGGCGCTCAAAGTCATGCCTGTAACCAGCGGTGCCAGGTTATTGATAAGTTCAGGCTCATATTTTTCAATATGCATTACCACAGCAGGACAGTTGGAAAAAATGTAGTATTTCCCTTTAAAATCCTCCACCAGGGAACGGTACTTTGCCGCAATCAGGTCAATTCCGAAAGAGATCTCCATCACATAATCAAAACCGAGTTCCCTAATCATCCTTACGAACTTGCGGTAATCGGTAATGTCGTCAAATTCCCCCGAGATGCTCGGATCAACAATGGCCACTACATTCTGTTCTGATGCCAGGAGCTCCCCCACCGCATCGGTTGAGCTCCTGAAGGTGATGGCTTCTTCCGGGCAAATATCGAGGCAGTTGCCACATCCGATGCACCTTTGATCGTCAATCCCGGCAAACGACTGGTTGTGTTTAACCGTGATGGCCTTAACCGGACATATCCTGATACAGTTGTAACAAAGTGTGCATTTCCTGCTGTCAATCGTCAGCAATGAATCGTTCATCTTTTTTTCCGTATGGCTCATTTGGGCGTATTGAGTTTTTTGTCAAGAAGCTGAATCAGACTCTGCTCATTCAGTTTTTCATAGATCTTCCCGTCAATTTCAATGACAGGCCCAAGGTGACAGGTACCGAAGCAGTGTGCACCCCTGAAATCGACTTTGGATTCAAGCCCGTTGGACTGGATATAATCCTTGACCAATTTCACTATGTTCTTGTTCCCTCTTGAGAAACAGGAACTCCCTAAACATATCCTGATCTGTGTCAATGCAGGTACATTTTCTTATGATGAAGCAAATGTATGGAAAATAACCCTGAAAACAAAATAATTGTTATTTTTATAACATTGTTATTTTGATAACAAATTATTATATCTTTGTTGATAAAAAAATCCTACACAGAATTTGCTACGCCAAACAGACAACAAACCATGGAAGAGATACTAAACCGTTACCGTCGCAATCACCGCGAGGATCTGATCCCCTGTATGCAGGATGTGCAGGATCAGGCGGGTTTCCTGAGCGGGGAAGCGATCACAGGCATCAGCGAATACTTTGGATTGCCTGCTTCCAAGGTGTTCGGCATTGCAACCTTTTACGACTATTTCTCCTTCACTCCGGTAAACGGGGACATGATCAGGATCTGTAACGGGACCTCCTGCCACATGCAGGGTTCTGACAAACTGATCCATGAGGCAAAGAAGGTAGCACGGCAGATCAGCGGGAACACACAGCCAAAGATGAAAATCAGCCTCTGTGAATGCCAGGGGGCATGCAGTGCCGGGCCCATCCTTCAGGTAAACCAGGATATCTATACCCGTGTCGATCCGGAACAGGTGACTAGATGCATAAAACGAAGCATCGAAAAAAGAAAGGAGGAGCATCATGGGTAATGCTGCTTTTGACCGCGAGTTCATGCGCAGGATACTTATGCAACCAGGGTCAAAACTTTCTGCCGGAGAACAACAGGTACTGGCTGAATGGCGGTTCGACAGGTGCCAGGTGCCCGTCATTATGGTCTCCGAAAGCCGGCCGGCCAGGGTTTCAGGTTCTGCAGCCACAGCAGAAGCTATCCGGCAATACATCGCTGATAACAAGCTCCATGTTCAATTCGGTTTGTGCAGCGGAAAAGGTTACCAGCAAAATGAACCTTATGTGGATGTTCAGCTTCCGGGTAAAGCCAGGGTCTCCTTCGGACCGGTTTCTCCCGATATGGTGCCGATGATCCTGGATGGCATGGTAAACAACAATCTCCCTGCTGAATATGTGTTGTGGCAATACCAGAACTCGTTGCATGAACCGTGGGACAATGTCCCCGCCTTCAGTGACATCCCCTATTTTTCCGGCCAGGAGCGCCGTCTTACACGCAACTTCGGCCTCAGCGACCCTGAATCAATCGAACAATATATCGCCCGCGACGGTTATAAAGCTTTCATCAAAGCCATCTCAAACTACACCTCATCAGACATCACCGACCTCATCGAACAAAGTGGCCTCAGAGGCCGGGGAGGAGCTGGTTTCCCGACAGCCGCCAAATGGCAGGTGGCACGAAATACCCAATCGGATCAGAAATACCTGATTTGCAATGCTGATGAGAGCGATCCAGGGGCCTTTACTGATAAAGCTCTGCTGGAAAGGGAACCTCACAAAGCCATTGAGGGAATTGCCATCGCCGCTTATGCCATCGGCGTCTCTCGTGCGTATGTTTACGTAAACGCATCAGACTCCTATTCCACCGGTATGATATCCCGCGCCATTCAAAAGGTATACGATGTCGGACTGTTGGGTGAGAACATCATGGACAGTGGATTTAACCTTCGCATCGAAGTGGTTCGCAGCGCAGGAGCATACATATGCGGTGAGGAAACTGCCCTGATCAACAACATCGAGGGAAAAAGGGCCATCCCCAAAAACAAGCCCCCGTACCCCGCTGAAAAAGGCCTTTTCGGGAAACCCACCGTGGTGAATAATATTGAAACCCTGTTTAACGTGCCTGATATCATCCATCATGGCCCGATGTGGTATAAGTCGGTGGGAACAGAGAAAAGCCCTGGCACCAAGGTGCTTTCCCTCACCGGCAAGCTCAACTGCCAGGGATTGATCGAAGTGCCGTTCGGCATCACCCTCGATAATCTTGTCAATAAGATCGGAGGGGGTATCAGAAATAACAAAAAATTCAAGGCACTACAGATCGGAGGCCCGGCAGGCCGATGCCTCGACGCATCCAGCCTTCAGTTGAAACTTGATTATCAAACATTTCAGGATGCCGGCATTTACCTTGGTTCAGGGGGTATGACCGTTATGGATGAAGAGAACTGCATGGTGAATGTAGCCAGATACTTCATCCATTTCATAAGCAAAGAGAGCTGCGGTAAATGTATCCCCTGCCGGGAGGGCTCCCGGCGGATGGTTGAGATACTTGATGCAATCACACACCGGCCCGACCAGGACTCCTCCCATGAACCGCTGGAGCGCTTCAAAGGGGTCATGACACTCGAAAGCCTGGCCGAAGTGATGCACGATACTTCCCTGTGCGGACTTGGGAAAAACGCATCTGACAATGTACTATCCACCCTGAGACTCTTCCGCGAAGAATATGAAGAACACGTTTTTGAACGAAAATGCCGCGCCGGCGTATGCACCGACCTGCAGACCTACTTCATCGATATGGATGCCTGTACCGGATGTACTGCCTGCGCGAAAAAATGCCCGGTGAATGCTATCATTGGAACACCCAGACAACCCCATTTCATCATAGAACAAGTCTGCACGGGTTGTGGTATTTGTTTGGAAACATGTAAGTTTAGTGCTGTAAAAACCCGATGAACCCATGAACTTCTTTATCACCGTCAATAACAGGGAAATTGAAGCCATGAAGGGTGAAACCATCCTTCAGGCCCTTAGAAGAGCAGGCATTTCTATCCCTACACTCTGCAACATGGAAGGTTTTACCCCTTCAGGCGCCTGCCGGCTTTGTGTGGTGGAGGTGAGCGGAAAGAAAGACCTTGTAACAGCCTGTTCTTACCCCGTGGAGGAATGGATGGAAATCCAGACCCACTCACCCAGGGTAATCAAAGCCAGAAGGATCATTGTGGAACTGCTCCTTGCCGGTCATCCCGACGACTGTCTGTATTGCGAACGCAATGTGCACTGTGAATTGCAAAACCTTGCTTATGAACTGAATATCAGAGAACGTAAAAGCAGTGGGAAAAAAATCAACAAGATCAAGGATCTGAGCAGTCCTGCCATAGTTCGCGACCCCGCCAAATGCATCCTTTGTGGCCGTTGTGTCAGAATCTGTGAAGAGGTAATGGCCTGCTCAACTTTCGAATTTCTCGGAAAAGGCAACATGTCAGGCATCACAACCACCTACAACCAGGGTATCAACCTTTCCTCCTGTATCACCTGTGGTCAGTGTATCATGGCATGCCCCACCAGCGCTCTGTATGAACGAACGAACATGCCCGATCTTCAACTGGCACTCAGCAGCAGCAAGCACCATCCGGTTGCCCTGGTTGATCCGGTAGTAAGCATTACCCTTGCTGAAATCCATGGGAACAGAAATGCCCGGCTGGCAGCAAAGCAACTCAATGCCCTCCTGAAGAAATGCGGATTCAAGGAAGTGTACGATTTTGCTGCGGCACATGACCTCTATATCAGAAAAACAGCCGAAGAAATCATGGAACGGAAAGGTGAAACCCTGCTGTCGTCCAATTGCCCCGCATGGATCAAATATGCTGAACAGTTCATGCAGGAATCCCTCCCATCACTCTCAAAAATAAAAAGCCCATCACAACTGGGAGGGTCTGTCATCAAATACCTTCATGCTTCAGACAACAAAAAACAGGGAACACCCACCCCGTTCGTCGTAAGTATTACTCCCTGTACGGCAAGAAAGTTCGAAGCAAAGCGCAAAGAGTTCTCCGGTCTGCCGACACCTGAAGTCGACCTTGCCATCACAATCCGCACCCTTGGGCAACTGATCCGTCTGAATGGTCTGGATATGAATCAGACTGAAACGGAAGACTTTAACAAACCATTCCATATTTCCTCCATGCATGGCGAACTTGGCGGCCTTGCAGGTGGAACGATGGAGGCAGTAGCTGCCACACTGTACCATATCCTGTCGGGCGGCAAAGAACTGACCGATGCCAGGGTGAAGAAAAACCGCGTATGGAAAGATTTGAAAGAGATTGAATTCACCATCCAGAAAAAACATTACCGATTCGCCGCCATCAGCGGGATGGCAGAAGCCTCACGGTTTATCAGGGAAGCCATGAATAAACCAGGTTATTACCAGTATATCGAAGTGATGGCATGCCCGGGCGGTTGCATCAATGGTGGTGGCCAACCCATCAACGGTGACCTCCAGCGCTATCGCTCCCGCCACAAACCATTATCAGAAATGGCAGGGAAAAACGCTCTCACCTCCTGCATGCGGAACCGCAATGTTGACGAACTGGCAGCTTTACTGACCAGTGCCCCTGCAACACCCAATTCATTGTTCGCAACAGATTATTATCCAAGGAAAATTCAATAAAATGGCAGGTAAACAACGCATAACACAACTGGTATTTACCGAGAAGGACCTTTGCAGGGTTTGTTACTCCTGTGTGCGCTCTTGCCCGGCCAAGGCCATCCGGATCTATAACGGACAGGCTGAAGTAATCAATGAAAGGTGTATCGGATGCGGTAACTGTACGCGCGTTTGCAGCCAGGGTGCGAAAACCTTCCTTTCTTCCATTGCCGAAGTGGAAACGCTGCTCGAATTCCCCTCTGTTAAAACCGCCATCATCGCCCCCAGTTTTCCCGCCGAGTTTACCGAATTCGATGACCACGACGTAATGGTAGGTATGATCAGGGCACTGGATTTCGACCATGTGATGGAGGTGGCATTCGGAGCCGATATTGTGACAAAAGCCTATGGCGAGCTTTTCAGTAACAATAAAGAAATTTCCTATATCGCAGCCAATTGCCCGGCCATCGTCCACTATATCCGGCAATACCATCCCGACCTGATTGACAGCATCGCTGCCATTGCATCCCCTGCTGTAATGACCGCCCGTGTGGCAAGGGAAATCACCGGTCAGGACACCCGGATCGTCTTCATTGGTCCCTGCATAGCGAAAAAAACCGAATCGGCGGAACTGGACGAAGTGTTGACATTTACAGAACTAAGGAAGCTTTTTAAAAAAAGGGATATCCGGCCCGAAACAACCCAGCCCACACCTTTCGATCCACCCCTTGGCGGTCGGGGAGCCATCTTCGCCATCAGCCGCGGAATGATCCAAACCGGAGACCTGCTTGACGATGCAATCCGGGGAAACATCGTGGTGGCCGAAGGAAAAAACAACTATCCCGAAGCACTGGCCGAATTCGAAAAAGGACTTTTACACGGACAGCACCTTGAACTCCTCGCATGCGAAGGATGTATCATGGGCCCAGGCAACAGCAACACCGATAAACCTTACTCACGCCGAAACAGCATCCGTAAGTACATTCACAAAAAACTCCAGAGCTTCAATGAAGAAGAATGGCATGCTTCCATGGAAAAATACAGGCATATCGATATTTCCCAGACCTATGTCCCCAACGACCAGCGACTTTCAATGCCTTCACCTGAAGAAATTACCAGGGTGCTGATACGGATGGGGAAGAATGACCCTCGGGATCATCTGAACTGCGGTGCCTGCGGTTATGAAACGTGTGAAGAGCATGCTATTGCCATCATCGAAGGGCTCGCTGAAGGTGAGATGTGCCTTCCCTATACCATTGAACAACTCCATAAGTCGATTAACGAGCTGGATATCTCCAATTCAAAGCTGGCTTCAGCCCAACAAGCGCTCAAACAATCGGAAAAACTCGCCAGTATGGGCCAGCTTTCTGCAGGCATCGCCCATGAACTCAACAACCCGCTTGGGGTGGTAATGATGTACAGCAACATCCTGTTAGATGAATGTGAGGAAAATGACCCTATACGAGTCGACCTGCAACTCATCGTGGAACAGGCCGAACGATGCAAACGGATCGTAGGTGGATTACTCAACTTCGCCAGAAAAAGCCAGGTTAAATGGGATGATGTAGATGCTGCTGAACTTATCCACAGCTCCCTGAACGCTGTGGTTGTGCCGGCAGGGGTCAGGATCCGGTTCACCCCTGCTGAACAAAACATCACTTTTCAGATAGATGCCGAACAGATGATGCAGATGCTCACCAACCTTTACAAAAACGCTATCGAAGCAATGCCTGAAGGTGGTGAAATCCACATCAGCCTAAAAGAATCCGAGGGATGGGTATCCATCAGTGTTGGCGATACAGGGACTGGAATTTCCAAAGAAAACATGGAAAAGATCTTCGAACCCTTCTTTACCACCAAAGAGATTGGCAAAGGTACCGGCCTCGGCCTGGCCACTGCTTACGGCATTATTAAAATGCACAAAGGAAAAATCAACGTAGAATCAAACCATGATCCCTTGAAAGGGCCGACCGGAACCACTTTCCTGATCGAATTGCCCAAAGAAAGGTCAATCTAAGTCTTATTCAAATGATGAATACAAAAAATATCACCTTACTGCTGGCGGATGACGATCCCGATTACCTTTTCCAGATCGGGTTTGTGCTGAAAAACGCAGGATACAATGTCATCACTGCCGACAGCCAGCGACAAGCGGAAGAAATTATCGAATCCGTAAGGCCTGACCTGGCCATTCTGGACCTGATGATGGAAAAGGATGACAGTGGCTTCATCCTGGCTTACAAGATCAAACGGAAATATCCCGAGGTACCCGTGATCCTGGCCACAGCCGTTTCGCAGGAAACAGGCATTTCTTTCGGATTCGATGCCGAAGAGGACAGGTCATGGATCAAAGCTGACCTATACCTTGAAAAAGGGATCAGAGATGATCAACTCCTCCTTGAGATTGAAAAACTGTTGAAGAAATGAACAGACTGAAAATCCTTGTCGTCGATGATGAGCCCGGGATCCGGTCCGGAGTAACACGCATCCTCTCGAAGTTCACTGTCGATTATCCTTTCATGGATGAACAAATCGCCTTTGATGTCCTTGAAGCTGAAACCGGGGAACAGGGCCTTGAGATTATCCAAAGGGAGCACATCGACGTGGTGCTGCTCGACAATAAACTCCCCGGCATACAGGGGATAGAGTTGCTCGAGCTGATCCGGCAGAAACAACCTGAGACCCTTGTGACCATGATCACCTCCCATGCTTCCCTCGATGTGGCCGTAAAAGCTACCAGCATCGGAGCTTATGATTTCGTACCTAAGCCCTTCACTCCCCAGGAATTGAAATCATCCCTTGAAAACATCACCAAACATCTTTTCCTTAAAAAGATGACCCACAAACTCCAGAAGGAGGGAAAACAGATCAGGTTCCAGTTCCTTCAGGTACTCTCCCATGAACTAAAAGCGCCCCTGAATGCGATTGAGGGCTACCTGAATATGATCATTCAGAAACAGTTAGGTGATGATATCAAAGCTTACCAGGATATTACCAGGCGCTCGATCGAAAGACTGAAGGGGATGCGGGGGCTGATCATGGACCTGCTGGACCTTACCCGGTTTGAAACCGGGAAAAACCCATCCGAACCACGGAAGATCAATCTGAAATCTCTCGCATCAGCTGCCATAGACCTTCATAAGCCCTATGCTATTCAGAAAGATGTTGACATCAAACTCCATATCGATTGTGATATATGCCTGTATGGTGTGGAAGATGAAATGGAAATAATCTTCAATAATTTGGTATCCAATGCTGTAAAATACAACAAACAGGGAGGGAAGGTTGATTTGTATATCCGGTGCGATGGGTCTGCTGTGACGATGCTATGCAAAGATACAGGCCTGGGCATACCTGAAAATGAACAGCAAAACCTGTTCAAGGAATTTTTCAGGATCAAGAATGAAGAAACCAAAGGAATACAAGGTTCAGGACTGGGCTTATCCATTGTGAAAAAGATCGTGGATCTTTATAAAGGGACCATTGATGTTACCAGTGAACCGGGTGTCGGCAGTACCTTTACCGTGAAAATACCCCACCCCACAATACACTGATTCTATAAAATGATGATAACTGACCGATGAAAAACCTTCCTGACAAAACGATTGGCCGATTAAGCCAATACCGCCGGATCCTGCTGGAATGTCTTCAGCAGGGTAAGTATAACATCTATTCACACGAGCTGGCCAGCCTTTTACACCTCAATCCTGTCCAGGTCAGGCGCGACATCATGCTCATCGGGCACAGCGGAACCCTTCGCAAGGGATATGACGTAAAAAAACTGAGTGACATGATTGGAGAGATCATCGACTGCAAGGAGAGCCAGAAAGTAGCCGTGGTGGGGGTGGGTAATCTTGGGAGGGCCATCATGGCCTACTTCCAGGGTAAACGTACCAAACTGATCATTGCCGCTGCTTTCGACAATGATCCCTTAAAAGTGAACCGGGTCATCTCCGGCATACGTTGTTACCACGTCAGTGAAATGGAGGAGGTTATCCGCAAAGAAGGGATCACCATCGGGGTCATCACCGTGCCTCCGGACAAAGCTGTGGAAACAGGCGAAAAACTGGTTATGGCAGGAATCAAAGGTATTCTGAACTATACACCTGTTGCCCTGAATGTCGAGCCCCACGCCTATCTCGAAGAATATGACATGATCACCTCGATTGAAAAGGTGGCCTTTTTTGTAAAAAACAGAGGGATATGAGTTGGAGGTTACAGGTCACTGAACCTATCCAAGGGCAGATTGCAGGTTTGATATTGGAAGTTTGATCATTTTTAGTTTTTCGTTTACATCATGAAGGTACATTACGGACTTGAGCATCCGATAAATATTGAAAGAAGTGTTGTTACAACGGGTACTTTTGACGGAGTCCATGTCGGGCATCAGGTGATATTAAAACGAATCGGTCAACTGGCCAGGGAAATAGATGGAGAGAGTGTACTGATCACTTTTCACCCCCATCCCAGGAAGGTCCTTTATCCTGACACCCTGGGCAGGGATCTGAAACTCATCTACAGCCAGCGGGAGAAAATTGCATTGCTTGAGACTACCGGTCTGGATCATCTTGTGATCATACCTTTTACTACCGAATTTGCCCATACTCCCAGCGAGGTTTTCATACGGGATATCCTGGTTAAAAAGCTTCGTATCAGCAAGAGTGTTGTGGGATTCAACCATTTTTTCGGCTTTAACAAGGAGGGCAATTACGAACAATTATCCGTCATGGGGAAGGAGTTGGGATTTGAAGTGGAAGAGATCCCTGAACAGGACATTCAGAATGAAACAGTAAGCAGTACCAGGATACGGAAAGCCATTGAAGAGGGTAACATTCAAAGGGCAAACGCATACCTCAACCATATCTGTATGATGATGGGGCACTTGCAGAAAGCAACAGAAGATGTTATCCCTGTGACAGGTCATGAAGTGTGGGTTATCCCTGCTGAGGAAACTGAAAAACTGTTGCCGCCTGAAGGCGTCTATGCAATCCGGATCAGCCAGGATACTATCAATATAAAAGCCATTGGGATCAGAAGCAGAGTACAGGCAACAGCTCATTCGATGATAGTGATCCCTTTCGAAACAGTTCCTTCTGTAAAAAGGACAGATAGCCGGGTATATTTTTACAGACAACTTTCAAAGGCTTTCCCAATGGAATTGCCGGCGATAAAGTCGTTCATTGCAGAAAAAATCCAGGAAGCCAATGAATTGATTTATTGAACAACATGACAAAGCAACCTCTTTTTGAAGATACTGATATTCAGATCATACTGCTGGGCACAGGTACCTCGACAGGTGTCCCGGTCCTGGCCTGCGAATGTGATGTCTGCACCTCAGATGATCCTCGAGATCAGCGGATGCGCACCTCGGCCATGATCACATTGAAGGGGCGCAATTATGTGATCGACTCGGGCCCTGACTTCAGAACACAACTCATCCGCGAGAAAGTGAAAGACCTTGACGCGATCCTTTTCACCCACGCTCACAGGGACCATATCGCCGGACTGGATGATGTGCGGGCCTTCAACTATGTTCTTAATAAAACCATTGACATTTATGCCTCTGAAGAGGTGGAACACTCCATCCAATCTGAGTTCCCCTATATTTTCAGGGACGACGGATACTTCGGCCGACCGAGGATACAGATACATACCATCACCAATTCCCCATTCCTCCTGAATGGTACCACCGTGATACCTACCCTGGTCAAACACCATCATATGGATGTATTTGGCTATCGTATCGGAAAATTCTGCTATATCACTGATGCATCTTCCATCGAAGAGGAAGAAATTGTAAAGCTGATGGGATGCAAAGTGCTGATAGTTAATGCACTGAGAAAATCACGGCACATATCCCACTTTTCCACCAACGAGGCCATACAACTTATCAATCGGGTGAATCCCGAGCTGGCTGTCATTACCCATATGAGCCATTTCATCGGAAAGTATGCTGATCTTGAAAAAACTTTTCCTGAACACATCATCCCGGGATATGACGGTATGCAGATACGGATCATCCGTGATAAGGTCTCCATCATGCCACCATCATGGTAAAATATTGTATCTTTAAATAAAACTATCTGTCATTTTCAACTGTTACTATGATTAAGAAACATCCCTTCATCCATGATATTCAATCCTGAAAAATGTGCTATTCCGGACATGCGGATGCAACCGTTCATTGATCCGGATGAGTTATGGAGGCATCTGAATGAAAACAAAGCTACCCCTTCAAGGGTCCGGGATATCATTGCCAAAGCGGTTGACAAGCAACGGCTGACCCTGGCTGAAACAGCAATGCTGATCAATGCGGATGATCCTGCCCTTATCGAAGAGATCAAGCAGGGAGCAAGAAACCTGAAGACAAAAGTTTACGGCAACCGGATCGTACTTTTTGCGCCTCTGTATATCGGTAATAAATGCACCAACAATTGCAGTTACTGTGGGTTCAGGGTGAGCAACAGGGAAGCCGTCAGGAAAACCCTCAGTGATGAGGAGATCATCAAAGAGGTGGAGGCGCTGGAAGACAACGGACAGAAACGGCTGATCCTTGTCTATGGTGAACACCCCGAATACAATGCAGCGTACATCGCCCACACTGTCAGGCTTGTGTACAGCGTAAAAAAGGGTCCCGGCGAGATCCGGCGCGTGAACATCAATGCAGCGCCATTGGAGATTGAAGGATTCCGAACAGTGAAAGAAGCAGGCATCGGAACATACCAGGTATTCCAGGAGACTTACCATCCCGAGGCATACAGCTGGTATCACCTCGGGGGAAAGAAGAAAGACTATGGTTACCGGCTTACATCTCTTGACCGTGCTCAGGAGGCAGGGATTGACGACGTGGGGATCGGGGCATTGTTCGGATTGTACGACTGGCGTTTCGAGGTGATGGGGCTTGTGAGGCATGCTAACCATTTTGAAGCCTGTTACGGCGTGGGACCGCATACCATCTCGTTCCCCCGCATCCAGGCAGCCAGCATGCTCAACATGAACGCAAAGTACCTCGTCAATGATGACGAGTTTGTCAGGCTGATTGCCATCCTCCGGCTGGCCGTGCCTTATACGGGACTGATCCTCACCGCACGTGAGACGGCAAGGGTACGCAAGGAGGTGATGCGGTTCGGGGTATCACAGATCGACGGCGGGACGAAACTCGAACTCGGAAGCTATGCTGACTCCAAAAACCAGGACCAGGATCTTAACAGGGAACAGTTCAAAGTAAACGATGACCGTTCCCTCAATGAGATCATCAACGAACTGATCGACGAGAAGTACCTTCCCTCTTTCTGTACGGCATGTTATCGTCTTGGCCGCACCGGCGAGCACTTCATGGAATTTTCGGTACCCGGCTTCATCAAACGGTTCTGCACCCCCAACGCGATCCTGACACTGGCAGAATATCTCGAAGACTACCCCCCGGAAGAAACAGCACAGAAAGGTTGGGCCGCCATCGAGGAAAACCTGGCAGAACTGGATAACACCCGGCAGATACAGGACATCAGGAACCGGCTTGAGAGGATCCGGAACGGCGAACGGGACCTCTACTATTAACCCTACATCATACCCAACCATGAAAAATCTGAAAATACTGGGTGTATTCATCCAGGATCGC
Source organism: uncultured Lentimicrobiaceae bacterium (assembly GCA_964652685.1). Taxonomy (GTDB): domain Bacteria; phylum Bacteroidota; class Bacteroidia; order Bacteroidales; family SKPS01; genus SKPS01. The sequence goes on along the minus strand of CAZZBS010000010.1, from coordinate 5,863 downwards.
ATTAAAGAGGCCCGGTCAACCCAAAGGGTCTTATCGAAATACAACCATCTGATCAAAGCCAGGCTGGGTTTTCATGAGTTGCATGAAGGAACCTGCAGCCGCCAGGCATTCATCATCCTCCACCTTCAGGGCGATCCGGCCGAATGGCAGCATTTTGAGGATGAACTGAGAGATATTGGTGGAATCCAGATTCAGGAAATGATGTTTCAATACTAAAAACACCGGTAACATGAACACGATACGCATCATAGGCATCAAGGTCACCCCGCAGGTAAAAGATGCTACACAGATACAAGCCATCCTCACCATGTACGGAAACATCATCCGTACCCGCCTCGGCCTCAACGAAGAGACCGATGAAGCAGGCAATCGTTACGGCATCATCCTGCTTGAGCTCACCGGCGATCCGGAGCAGTTCGACCTGCTGCAGCAAAGGCTGGATAAGATAGAAGGACTCAGTGTAAAGAGTATGGAGTTCTGATTGCTTCACATCATACAAGAAATACACTCCGTCAAATTGGCATAGTATTTTTATTATAACTGCCATATTTTCAGCATTTTGTCGAAAAAATCCAACTGGCAGATGTTTTGACCGCCTTGCTCATGATACTAAACGATCAGGCGATGAACGACAAAAACAATAATAAGTGGCAGGCGCTGAACCTGTTTGCACGGGACCTGAATGAGCTCGCCTCCTCAGGCAGGCTTGACCCTGTGATCGGAAGGGATGAAGAGATACGACGGATTCTGCAGATCCTTTCACGGCGAACCAAGAACAATCCGGTGCTCATCGGGGAACCGGGTGTAGGTAAAACCGCTATTGCGGAGGGGATCGCCCATCGTATCATCAGTGGCGACGTCCCTGAAAACCTGAAAACGCGCAAGGTTTTTTCCCTGGATATGGGTGCCCTGATCGCCGGGGCAAAATACAAAGGGGAATTTGAAGAACGGCTGAAAGCCGTAATCAAGGAGGTGATCGAATCGGACGGGGAGGTAATCCTGTTCATTGATGAGATACACACGCTTGTTGGAGCTGGTGGTGGCGAAGGGGCGATGGATGCAGCGAACATCCTGAAGCCGGCCCTGGCGAGGGGTGAACTGCGTGCCATTGGCGCCACCACCCTGAAGGAATACCAGAAATACTTTGAAAAAGACAAAGCGCTCGAACGAAGGTTCCAGCTGGTGATGGTGAATGAACCCTCACCCGAAGATGCCATCTCCATCCTACGCGGTTTAAAGGAGCGATACGAGAGCCATCACCAGGTTCGTATCAGGGATGAGGCTGTCATGGCAGCCGTTGAGCTTTCGCACCGGTATATCAGCGAGCGTTTTTTACCCGACAAGGCGATTGACCTGCTGGATGAAGCAGCGGCCAAACTGCGGCTTGAGATCAACTCCATGCCGGAGGAGCTGGACGAGGCAGAACGAAAGATCAAACAACTAGAGATTGAACGGGAGGCCATCAAACGGGAGAAAGATGAGAAGCAACTGACTGTACTGATTGAGGAGCTGAAAAAAAACAAGGAGGAGCGTGACCGTCTCCGGAAAAAGTGGCAGCAGGAGAAGGAGGTAGTGGAACAGATCCAGCAGCGTAAACGGAACATCGAACAATGGAAGCTTGAGGCGGAGCGAGCCGAACGGAGCGGCGACTATGGCAAAGTTGCCGAAATCAGGTATGGCCGTATCAGGGAGGAGGAAACAACGCTGGAAAGCCTGAAAGACAGGCTTTCTGCAGTACAGAAAGACCACCCGATGATCAATGAAGAGGTTGGGCGGGAGGAGATCGCCGAGGTGGTCTCACGCTGGACCGGCATCCCTGTTAAGAAAATGCTGGAAGGGGAACGGCACAAGCTGTTGCACCTTGAAGAGGAGCTGCACAAGCGTGTAGTAGGTCAGGATGAGGCAATCGCGGCACTGGCCGACGCCATCCGCAGGAGCCGTGTCGGCCTGCAGGAGAAGAGCAAGCCCGTCGGGTCGTTCATTTTCCTGGGGACCACCGGGGTAGGTAAAACTGAATTGGCAAGGGCCCTGGCTGAATATCTCTTCAATGACGAAAGGGCCATGGTAAGGATCGACATGTCGGAGTACCAGGAAAAACATACCGTATCGAGACTAATTGGCGCCCCCCCGGGATACATCGGCTATGATGAAGGTGGACAGCTCACAGAAGCGGTGAGAAGGAAACCCTATTCGGTAATCCTGCTCGACGAGATCGAAAAGGCCCACAGCGACGTGTTCAACATCCTGCTGCAGGTACTCGACGATGGCCGCCTCACCGACAACAAGGGACGTACAGCCGACTTCAGGAACACCATCATCGTAATGACCAGCAACCTGGGCTCAGAGCTGATCCAATCGAAGCTGGAGAAGCTGAACAACGGCAACCGCGACAAGGTGCTGGAAGAATCGAGACAGGAGGTAATGGGATTGCTGCGGCAGACCCTGAGGCCCGAGTTCCTGAACAGGATCGACGAAGTGATCGTGTTTACCCCGCTCACAGAGGATGAAATACGGCAGATCGTGGTCATGCAGATTGAAAGGGTGAACCTGCTGATGAAAGAGAGCGGCATCAGCCTCCACCCTACCCCGGCAGCCATCGACCTGATCGCCGCCATGGGATACGACCCGCAGTACGGCGCCAGACCCGTAAAACGGCTGATCCAACGGAACCTGCTCAATGAGCTCTCGAAGATGATCCTCGCCGGTAAAATCCCGGAAGGATCGCCGGTAGCTGTGGATGTGAAGGGTGAGGGTTTTGTGTTCAGGAAGGGATGATCCTTACGCCATCAGCATGCAGCCGGATTAAACCAATGGTCGAATCAACCATACCAGTGATACCGTGATCCTCATCCGTATCAACAGAAACTGCTGATGTTGCTTTTGCGGCTGTGATTATCGTTGTATCACCAGTTTCTTTACCAGAAGGTTGTTTGCTGTTTCTATCCTCAGAAGATACAAACCTGCAGGCAAAGCTGATACATCCACCTGGAAAGGATCAGCACCAGGATGATCATATTTTCTGATCAGTTGTCCTGTTTGTGTGTGGAGAGATAGATGCACCGGCCGGTGTGCCGGATTTTCACAGGTGATGGTAAGAAAGGAAGATGCCGGATTGGGATACAGGTTGAAGGAAGGCTTTTGCGGTGGAACACCGGGCACAACAAGACTGCCACCCAGGGTGGTTTTCATCATGGTACCGTAAACACCTGCCACATAACCGGTTTTTGCATCCGGAAAAGCAACCGCAGACAACTGAAAAACCGATCCGCAGTTATGCAGGCTCCAGGTATCCCCACCGTCTGTGGTTCTGAGCATAAGCCCGTAAAAAAAGGGGCCACCTCCTCCAACAGCATAACCGGTGTCAGGGTGGGTGAAGTACACCGAGTTTAAGGTATAGTCAGGGAATCCGCTGATCTGCGGAATCCATGTTGCGCCGCCATTGGTGGTTTTCAGGATGGTTCCCGCATGTCCGACAGCATACCCGGTCTGGGCAGAAGGGAAATGCACTGCCCGCAAAAATTCCGTGGTTCCACTGTTCTGGGAAAGCCAGTTGGCACCACCATCTACGGTTTTCTTTATCAGCCCCTGGCCTCCTACCCCATATCCTATGCTGGCATCGGTAAAATACAACGCGTAAATGCCTGATCCTGTTGTCTGAGGAAACCAGGTCAACCCTCCGGTCGTGGTCTTCATCACATAGGGATATCCACTTGCATAACCTGTGTTGGCATCGGTAAACCAGATCATCAACAGGTCGTACCCCGGAAGGCTGCTTTGTGTTATCCATGTGTTTCCCGCATCATTTGTGCGAAGTATCACCCCGTTATTGCCCTGGACGTACCCCAGGGCATATCCGGTATCATGGTCTGTAAAAAAGATGGACCTGACCCCCCGCAATCCCTGGCAATCCAACGTAGCCCACGTCGCGGCACCATCAGTGGTCTTCAGTATAAGCCCCTTACTATCATCGGTTTCCCCTGTGACATAGCCGGTATTCGCATCAAGAAAAAAGAGCGACTGAAACATGTGGTACATCTGGGTCAACGGGGTTACCCACGATAATCCCCCATCATGGGTTCTCATGAGGATTCCTTCATCCCCTAGAATGAAACCGGTAATGGAGTTCAGGATAAAAATCATATGCAGATGACCGGTGACATTGGTATTCAGCAAGGTCCAGTTTGTGCCAGCATCCGTTGTCTTCAAAACGGTTCCGTTTTGCCCGGCAACAAAGCCTATCCGGCTACCAGTGAAACTTACCGAAAACAGATATTCTGATGTTCCGGTTGTCAACGGTATCCAGGTATTTCCGCCATCTGTTGTCTTCCGTATGGTATTACACACCACATAACCCGTATCAGGGTGGGTAAAACATACAGAGGTGATGCATCCGTCCATGGATCCTATCTCCGTATTCCAGACAAGTCCGCCGTTGGTGGTTTTCATAATCAGTTCTTTGGTGCCATCGCAACCCACGGCATAACCGGTCATCGCATCGGTAAAATGCAAAGCCACAAGCTGCTGCAGGAAGGATATTCCGGTGGTTTGCATCACCCAACTCAACCCTGCATTGGTCGTTTTCATGATTACGCCGCTGTTGCCGGCAACATATCCGGTATTGGCATCCGTAAAATACACGGCCCTCAGGTCAAAGGCGGTCAAAGTGGGCAAAAGGTTCCAACTGATACCACCATTGGAGGTTTTCAGGATTGTGCCGGATCCTCCCACCACATAGCCGGTATTCATATCCAGGAAGAAAACCGCATGCAGGTGCTCTGTGGTTCCACTTTGCTGGGAGTACCATTTTATACCGCCATTATTGGTCTTGAGGATGACGCCATTGTTACTGACAACAAACCCGATCTCCTGGGTAATGAGATAGCATGCATTGGGACGTATCCCAGAAATCACATTCCACTGTGCCCCGGCCATGCCGGCTGACAGGGCCAGGACTGAAAGCAAGATCAATACTCGTTTCATGATGCTTCGTATAAGGAAGATTTTTCAGTATGGATGATCAGATGTTCCCCTTCAATTCAATCCCATACAAATATCGCAAATTTTAGCGCATCTTCCTGGTAATGGGGTGATGGTTCTCACCCTTGCTCTCACTCTCACTCTCACTCTCGCTCTAGCTTAAGGATTCCGGGTTTTCAATGGAACACGGATTAGATGGCTAAAACAGTTGTAAAATTTTAATTAGCGATTGCTGATTGTTGGTTTCTGATTGTTGATTTTTTTTTTAATTTTCGATGAGGTAAATTTTGAGATCTTTGATGGGGGAAGTATTTGATTTGCGAATATTGAGAACCGGGAAAATTGATTATGAAAGCAAAAGAGCTGGAAGAAAGACTTATACAATTTGGTGTAATGATCATTGAGATTGTTAATGAAATGCCGGTTTCAAAAGCCGGAACTCATCTTTCAGGTCAGTTACTGCGTTTCGGCACTTCATGTGCCCTGAATTATGGTGAAGCACAAAGTGGCGAATCCAGAAAGGATTTTGTCCATAAGATAAGTCTCGTACTCAAAGAACTACGTGAGACACTCGTCAATCTCAAAATGATTCATCGTTCCGGAGTACACCATTCTGAAGACCAAATTATCGTTGCAATCAAGGAAAACAATGAACTGATTTCCATCTTCGTCAAAAGCATCAAAACAGCAATAGTAAATCAAAATTAAAAACATTGATAATCAATCACATCAGCAATAAGCAATCGCTAATCAGCAATCAGCAATCAGCAATCAGCAATCAAAATGATCATCAATCACAAATCAACCCTTCTAAAAATTGACAATCAATCATGTCCGTGACTGAAATAAGTTGACCAAAATTACACTAAAAGGTCAATTAAAAATG
>CAZZBS010000009.1:0-82953 GCA_964652685.1 uncultured Lentimicrobiaceae bacterium | reverse complement strand
ATCATTGATGGCCGTTTCTGAAAATGGGTGTCCAATCCGGAAAACAGGAACAGATGAGGCCGGTTGGGGGTTACTTCCCGGAAAAAACCCTGGTAACCACAGTCGCAATTCGTTCCAGGTCTTCCTCCGTCATGTTGCTGCCACTGGGGAGGCAAAGGCCGTGCTTGAAAACATCTTCGGCAACGCCGTTCACATACGCTGGGCATGTGGCAAACACCGGCTGTAAATGCATCGGTTTCCAGATCGGGCGTGATTCGATGTTTTCTTCTGCCAGTTTTTCCATCAGGTGGGTGTGGGTCACCCCCCCGGTCAGTTCAGGGTCGATGGTGATACAGGTGAGCCAGCGGTTGGAGAACAACCCTTCGGGTTCGGGAAGGAAACAAACACCGGGGATGCCATCAAGGAGTTGCTGGTACCAGGCATAGATCTGCCTGCGGGCCTCCACCCGCTGGTCGAGTACCCGGAGCTGTCCGCGGCCGATTCCGGCCACCACATTGCTCATGCGATAGTTGTAGCCGATGTGGCTGTGTTGGTACCAAGGTGCCTTGTCGCGGGCCTGCGTGGCAAGAAAGCGTGCATGACGGATGAATTCTTCATGGTTGGATATAAGTGCCCCACCGCCTGAAGTGGTGATGATCTTATTGCCATTGAATGAAAGGATGCCCATGTTACCGAAAGTGCCGGTGTTCCTGCCTTTGTAACGGCTTCCCAGCGACTCCGCCGCATCCTCCACCACCGGGATGCCGTACCTGTCTGCAAGGGTCATCAACTCCCCCAACTGTGCCGGCATGCCGTAAATATGGACGATGATCAGCGCTTTGGGTGGGCTTCCGGTGGCTTTGATCCGGTCTTCAATGGCCTCTTCGAGCAGCACGGGATCCATGTTCCAGGTATCGGGCTCCGAATCGATCAGCACCGGCGTGGCGCCCTGGTAAACCACCGGGTTCACGGTAGCCGAAAAGGTGAAGGAGGAAACCAGCACCTCATCCCCTCGGGTTACCCCCAGGTTGATCAGGGCGAGGTGGATGGCTGCCGTACCTGACGACACCGCTGCAACATGCTGTACCCCCAGTTTATCAGCCAGTTCCTGTTCAAAAGCATTCACATTGGGCCCGATAGGGGCGATCCAGTTCTGTTCAAATGCCTCGCGGATGTAAGGCATCTCAAGGCCGCTCATGTGGGGGGAGGAGAGGTATATCCTGGATTTCATGCAGGTTTTCTTTTAAAGATCGTTCGAATGATGATATCCATATCGGTGATCAAGTTGTTGTTTCGGTAATATGCCAGGTTGATGCGCACCTTGTCGGGGAAAATCACCTCATCGTTATACTGCTGAGGATTATCCACCGTAGCCAGCAGCTCCTCTTCGCCGGCATATTTCAGGGTGGCCGGTCCGGTGATGCCGGGGCGCAGCTTCAGGATCAACCGCTCTTCCCCTTGCAGCAGGTCAGCATACCCCGGCACATCGGGACGTGGACCCACGAAACTCATCTGTCCGGCCAGTACATTGAAAAGCTCCGGTAGTTCATCCAGCTTGTACCTGCGCAGGAATGCCCCGGTAGGGGTAATCCGGCTGTCTCCCTTGACACTCACCGTATTTTTCCCGTCGTTGGAGCGCATGGTGCGGAACTTCACCATGTTAAAAAGGAAACCATCCCTTCCGATACGCTGCTGTACAAAGAAGACCGGCCAGCCATCACGAATCCAAATGATCAGTGAGATGAACAGCAAAACCGGCAGCACCAGCACCAGCCCGGCCAGGGCAAACACCCGGTCAAACAGATATTTGATCATTCGATTCATCATCCGGCATAGGGAGGATGTAAAAGTACAAAGAATTACGGTTTACCTTCTCCTTTCCGTAGGGGGAGTCAGGGGGTGAGGTATATCCCTTTCCTTACTCCTCCATATCCATCCCGAAGGATTCCCTCTTCTCTTCTTTGGTTTTAATACCGAAGTTATAGCGGATGTTGATCCCGAAGCGCTGGTTGTCGGCATAGCGGTCACCGGAGGTTATAATGCTGCCCTGGTTGAGTTCAAAACCGGTGACCATGGTCCTGAACACATCCCTTGCATGAAGGGTCACCGTAAGCCTTTTATTGAGGAAGGTCTGGTGTATTCCGAAATTCAGCGCACCAAAGGTTTTCAGTTCATAGAAGTTATAGCTGCCTTTGTGAAGCAGGAAGCCAAACATCGTGATCCTTGTTTCCCTGAACAGGTTAAGGGAATGGAAGGTAAAAAAGCGCCAGCCGCCCCTCTGGTATTGCCACGGATGATTGTCATAGATCCCGTCGTACTCGTTCAGGTTGTACTGGGCACCCAGGGCGAAAAAGTACTTTTTCCCGGGAGGTATGCCTCCCATGGCCCGGAAATAGGTCTCACGGTTTTTCCCCAGATTGTCGAAGGTTCTGACAGCGATGTGCTCCTGTTTTTCATCCTGATATACCACAGAAGAAAAAATATCCCGGGTATCGTTCCTCCCCAGGGCGAACAGGGGCATATCGTTGATGCTGATGTTGATCTCGTAGTTGTCGGTAAACTGAGGTGTGAGACCGGGATTGCCGGTTTCGTACAGGAAGGGATCGATGATCCGGATGGAGGGATTAAGACTCTGGTATCCGGGCCTGTTGATGGTTTTCCGGTAAATCATGTAACCACGCACTTCAAAACCTGCGACATCAAGTATTTTTCTGCTGAGGTAGACATAGGGAAACCAGTCGGTTCTGTTCACCACGAAACTTGTGTCATTAGGGATGGTCTGGTGACCATTCATCAGGGTATGTTCCAACCGTACCCCTGCTTTGAGCAGAAAGCCGGCCCAAAGTTCCCGTGAAACTTGCACATAGGCAGCATTGATATTCTCAGAATGCCGGTAGGAATTGGTGCGCAGGGTATCATTCACTTTCTTTTCCTGTTGCAGGGTGTAGAAATCGGCTTTGCTGGAAAAAGACTGCCAGGTGCTTTTAATCCCGGTTTCAAGCTTGATCTTCAACGGAAGGTGCTGGGTCAGGTCTGACTGAAACAGCAGGAAGTGCCGGTTCTGCAGGTTATCTCCTCCTCCTTCCAGGGAGGTGGCCAGTGGGTATCTGAAAACGTTCAGGTAATCCTGGAACGTGCTGCCGGAATTGAAGGTGTAGCCAAGCCGGGTGTCCCATTCCGAACCGGTGGTATCAGTTTTAAGGATCATGCCCAGGTCCTGCTGGATGCTGGCGAAACCGGTCTGATTATGAACCTGGTTGTTGCTCTCCATCAGCAATATCTTCCCGATGGATGTAATCTGGTTGTTGCTGGAGGTATTGGATTCCTTGGAACTAAGACTGATCCTGCCGTCATACGACAGGTTAAGGTTATCCTTCGGATCGTAACTGATACCGTATCCAAGGTATCCCTGGTGATTCCGGTTCCGGGTTTTGGCCGTTTGCTGCAGGGTGGTGTCGGGCCCGAGTTCCCTCAGGGCGTTGATCTCCTCCAGCATGTCGTGGTAGTTGTAGTTTACATTCAGGTACAGGGTGCTTTTATCCCTGCTGTCATTCAGGGTAATTCCACTGTGGTGGTTCCCGTAAAATCCCTGGTTCATGCCTGCATTCAGGGTACCGAAGCGCCCTATCTTCACCCCCTTTTTCAGGACGATGTTGATGATTCCACCACTGCTGGTAGCGTCGTACCGGGCCGAAGGGGTCCTCATCACTTCGATCCGCAGCACGCTGCCTGGCGGAAGGCTCCGCAGGATGGTGTTGATGTCCTGGTTGCTCATCTTTTGCTCCCGGCCGTTGATGTATACTGCGGCCGGGGTGGCACTGTTCAGGTAGATGCCACCATCAGGGTCCACGAACAGGCCCGGTGTACTTTCCAGCACCTCCAGGGTGTTGGTGCTGGTATTTGCCATCGGCTCAGGATCAATGATCATCTTGTCATCCTCTTGACGGATCATAGGCCGGGATGCTGTAATGGTGGCCGAACCCAGCTGGTTTACCCTGTCCGTGAGCTGAAACGAAAATTCCCTCCGGTCAGAGCGCACGGCGATTGTTTTTTCGACATCCTGGTAGCTGACGAAGGTGATCTTTACATGATAGACACCTTGCGGTGAAGGATCAAAGATTGCGATTCCCTCTGCATTGGTGAATGTGCTCCTGGCGGATGAATCAGCCAATAACACCAGTCGTACGGCCGCACCGGGAAGTGGCTGCCTTTCTGCATCCCTGACCTGTATGCTAACCGGTTGCGTATATCCGTTGCCGGATGAAAACAGCAGGATCACAATGATAATCATAACAGGAATCCTCATACGACAAATACAATGGATTGATGAAATCTTGCACATCCTCGCCGGTACAATCAATATAAAAAGGAGAAAACCGCACAAAAATCAGTTTATTTTATCAAAGAATAAAGATTATCTATATCTTTATTCATGTGAAGGGAAATGAGCCCTTTTTGCGAAACCCCTTGCCGGATGTATAGATAAAAACCCTATCTTTATCCTCTTAAAAACGAACATTATACATTCTAAATAAAACACTGTATGAGACATATATCATTTATTGCCCTCCTTGCACTGGCAGCGGTTTCCTGTGTGCCTGCCAGAAAATACCAGGATACAATGACGGCCTTTGACAGATGCAAAGCAGAAAGTATATCTTTGAAGACTGAGCAGGACAGGCTGCAGGGGCAGCTGCAGCAGTGCGAGGAACAGCTTCAGTGGAAAACAAGGGATATAGAGGGTTTACGTCGGGATACAGCACGGCTGATGAACACCCTTGGACTGGAAATGTTGAAAAACCAGCAGCTCAACCAGACCTATGAGCTTCTGTTGCAGAAGAACAAGGAGCTGCTTGCCGACAACCGTTTCCAGACGGAGAAGATCTCCACCGAGCTTTCTTTTGCCCAGGAGCAGCTGATCAGGAAGGAGGATGCATTGAAAAAACTCGAGGCAGATCTTATCCTGATGCAACAGGAACTTAAGAAAACGGAAGCACAACTTAATCAGAAGGAACAAAGTCTCAATGCGATGGGCAGTGACCTGACAAAATCGAAAGAAGAGCTTGATAAGTCGGTAGCTGACCTGGAAAAATCACAGAGGGAACTGCAGGAGAAACAGCAGAAACTGATCGAACTGCAACGGGTGCTGACACAGAAGGATTCAATGGTAACGGCACTGAAAAATACGGTTACCAATGCTTTGATGGGATTTACCGATAAGGGACTCAAAGTAGAAGAGCGTAACGGAAAGGTGTACGTTTCGCTGGAAAACAAACTCCTGTTTGCCAGCGGAAGCACCGCAGTAGGAACAGAAGGGCAAAAAGCCCTTGCCGAACTGGCCAGTGTGCTGGAAGCCAACCCGGATATCAATGTTTTGGTGGAGGGCCATACCGATGATGTGCCATTGCGGGGGACCGGCCAGATGAAAGACAACTGGGATCTCAGCGTATTGAGGGCTACTGAAATCGTACGGATCATTCTTTCCAAAGGAAAAATTGAACCCTCCAGGATTACCGCAGCAGGTAGAAGCGAGTATCTGCCGGTTGACCCTGCCAGTACAAGTGAAGCCAGGGCAAAAAACCGCCGTACCGAAATCATCCTTACACCAAAACTGGACGAGCTTTTCAGGGTGATTGAATCCAATTGAATTAGCCATGAAAAAGACCTGGGGAAAGGTATTGGCGTTATGGCGTAGTAAAAGCCGAAGGCAACGCATCATCCTGCTCACCGGATCAGGAACAGTGGTGGTTGCCATTGTAATACTGCTGATCCTGCTAACGGGAAAAGAGAGTAGGTCCCGGCTGGATTTACTTCCCTATACCTCCAATTCAGGAGGATTTACAATCGATGCACCTGACGGGATACTTGTCATGACGCAGGAGAAGATCAGCTTTCTTGGCAAGAGCCTTCAGCAATTCAGTCATATTCACGAAAAGCCCGGTGTTATTTTCAAGGTGTCCCATTTTGACCTGCCATCCGGGATCATTAATCCGGAAGAAAAAAGCAACCTATTGAACCACCTCGCAGCCGAATTCCTGGTCCCGATCCATGGAGTCGTCAATAGTACGGCTGACATTGAAATCCAGGGGTATTCAGGGATCCGTATCAACGCATCAGGAATGATAGAAGAGAAGGAGATGACCGCTGATGGGCTAATCCTGGTCATAGACAACAGGTTATATATCATCGGGGTTTATGCTGAAAAAGGAAAAATCCGGCAAAAACACATCCATGCATTTCTTGCCTCGCTGAGATTTAATTTTTAAGCAGTTACCATCTGGTGTTGACCGGGCAAATCCTATTTCCCCCTTAGCACTGTGACCGACCCGCTGTATTCCTGGAATTTCATTTCCCCTTTCACCCTCCTTTTTACGAAGAGAACATAAAAGAATACCCCGTCAGCATGTCCCTGTGCATCCCAGTAATGACCGCTGTTGTAATCGTCGGATTCAAATACACACTTGCCCCACCGGTTGTATATAAATAGCCTGCTCTCCGGGAAATTGTCAATGCCGTCAATGACGAAGTAGTCGTTGCATCCGTCGTTGTTGGGTGTAAATACATTAGGGATGGTAACAGCGCAATGGATGACGTATACCAGGATCTCGCCTGTGCACCCCCCACCTGCATCCACAGAGACAAGGTATTCCCCTTCTGTCAGGTCGCTCAGGACGATTTCGCGGGTTGTCTGGCCGAAGGGTGACCAGATGTAGTTATACGAATGACCCGTCGGTGCGGCCGGGGCAGAAAGAGTCAGGGTTTCGTGTGTACAAATGGTGGTGTCATGTGGGAAATGGATGTTGATGATATTAAAAACCTTTGTGTCGGATGTGTCACATCCTGAACCGGGTTTATAGGTAACAGTAACGGAATATTCGCCCGATTGTGCCGGAATAATCTCTTTGGTGACAGCGCCTGTGCTCCACAAGTAATGCGCCTGGTCAACACCTGCTGAAATGCTTACGGCTACGGAGGAACAGGTATCCGGCCCAAGATCAAGTGGTGGAATTTTCACCACTTCCACAAAGATGGAATCCTCTGCAGTGCATCGTGTACCGTTTCCACCGTCAACCATTACGAAGTATTTTCCGGTCTGGGAAATGGTGGTGGTTTGTGTGGTGGCACCGTGGCTCCAGAGATGAAAAAATCCGGGACCGGCATCCAGGGTGATGGTATTGGGTTCACATAACAGGGTATCATTGCCCAGTTCGGTTTTGGGTTGTTCAACCACGGTGATGGTGATCTGATCCGTTGCGGGACAAGGCACCGTTGTTCCGCCATTGTTGGTTTCGATGGAAACAATGTGCTGGCCTGTAGGAAGGTTGTTGGTGTTGAAGGTAAAAGTGGGGCTGGATAAGGGTGTGCCTGCCGGGACTCCGTTTAGATACCAGATGTAGTTAACTGTACTGCTGTCTGCAATGGCATTGATGGTGAGTATCTCCCCTTTGCACAGTAGGGTATCCTTACCAATGTCAACCATGGGATGCTCCACCACAACAAGATGCGTGTCGGTCACAAAAATGACCTGGGCAAACCAAAGGTCGTCAATGGCGAAGTCGTTCCCCCCCAGGGCTGTATTTTGATTGCGTATGGCGATGTTTGCTGCGGTTGATGTACCGGAATACCATGTGTTAAAAAACATGTTCCATGAGCATGTGGTAGCGGTTGCGTAAAATACCGGGCCAATCTGTGAATTGTTGACAAAGAACTGCAGCTGTGCCGGTGATGTGGGGTGAACACTTGTAAGCCAGCAGGAAAACTGATAGGTGGTATTGGGCACAACGGTGATGTTCTGTTGCCAGATGACAGTATTGGGTGTTCCTGTGCCATTGATGATCATCATATTACCGGTCCCTGTAGTATGATCGCCACAGGGAGAAAAACTGGAATGATAGGTTTGTGGATTGGTGCCGACATAATAAGTACCTTCAGGCCAAAGGTTGGTTGTGTAAGTGTAGGCGGAGGTGAAACCAACATTCCCCAAAGTGAAATCGCCATTGTATATCAGATTGCTGGTAAGGCCGTTCGCATGCACCACATAAGATGTTGTAACCTGGGGATAGACAAGAGGGGTAGGAGTATGGGTATTGCTGATGTTGTAATTGGGGATCCAGGTGTAATTGGTTGCCAGCGGAACGGTCCCGTTCAGCTGGATGGTGTCGCCCTGGCAAATGGTATCAGGAGGGGGAGTGAAGAGATATTCTGCCTCCATACTAAACGAATCGTTGGCTGATAACCATGGACTAAACAGACAAGCCAGTAAAATGGCAGTCAATGAAATCCAGATATGTATGTTAACGAATCTTTCATTCATGTATAATCCGGTAATAACATGTCAAATATACAAAAAGATCGGTTGATTCCTTCAATCCGGATAGTTAATCAGAAATACCCGTTATGACTGATTTTTTTTCAGTTTGTGTTTTCAAACTATCCTTCCAGGTTGTTCAGGTTGATCACATCATTTATTGCAATTTCAATATTTTTTGTTTGTAAATCCCTGCCTCTGAGTAAGCATTGATCAGATAGGTGCCAGCGGGAAAAGAAGAAATGTCGATCATTGCTTCGGAATCATTGCATGTCCTGTTGAATATGAGCACTCCCCATAGGTTGTACACTTCGGTTCTCTTAAGGGGTGTGTTGCTATTGACAAAAAATACTCCTTCGCCGGGATTGGGACTTATCGTGATGACAGGGGCAAGGGTAGCCGGGGAAATACCTGGTGTGATATTGCAGGTATCAATGCAAAAAGGTGTAGCAGTGGTTGCAATAGCATTGTTTGTTCCGCTGATTATTGTGAACTTAAGGTAGCAATTAGCTGAAGTAACAGCCGGGATTTGCCACTGGTAGGTTCCTGAATTGGGGTAATTGGTAACAAGGTTGGTAAATGGTCCGGTTTGCCCTGTTGATGAAAAATCAATGCTTACCGTGGCTGATGTCGGTGCGGGGACAGTGCTGGCCCACCGGATACGCTGGGCCGAACCCTGGTGGAAACATTCCCCTCCGTTGGGATAGACTGGCAACAGTGAAAGTTGGGAGGCAGTGGTGGTTTGCAGAAAAACCCGCAGCATATTGGACCCATTGAATTTTGCCCAGTATGCGATATCGGGATAACCATTATGGTCGAAATCACCCAGTTTCAGATCGTAACCGGTCGTTTCAGGAAGGGTAAGGGTTCCGGCCTGTACCCAATTACCAGCGCCATCACCTTTGTAAATTGTGATAAGGTTGGTTATATATGTCACCAGGTCAGTGTGACCATCTTTATCCATATCGCCAAAGGCTACCAGAAGCCCGGTCTGGGATGTGGTTGGCAGGCCATTGGAAATACTTACCCAGGAATTTATGAGGGTATTATAAGCATAAACTCGTGGGTAAGCTCCTGTAGTGATCACAATGTCATCAGCACCGTCATGGTTTACATCGGCCACATCCAATTTGAACACATAATCGCTGGATCCACCGGTAAATGGTAATCCGGTTGTCATCGGCACAAAGATACTGTTCCCGTTATTCTGCCATACCTGGTAAAGCTGGTTATTGAACTGGGTGTTGTTCACGATGAAATCGACTTCGCCATCGCGGTTGAAATCACCAAAACGGAACTGTTGGTTGGAATTTAAATCAAGCGCACCTGCAATGGTTGACCAGGAACCTTCTCCATTGTTTCTATAAAGCCATACTCCGTCGCAGCAGCCAAAAGAATTAGCTCCCAGGTCAAGCAGGCCATCGTTATCAATGTCTGCAAGGTCACACCCGAACATCCCCCAGGTCTGACCCTGCATTCCCAGATTATTGTCCCAGGGAGTCCAGTTCAGCCCTGTGCCATCACCCAAAACTACTTCCAATACCTGATCCCCGAAGTCACTGGAACTGTAATTATGGTGAACACCATAGGCCACATCAAGAAAACCATCATTATTTACATCCCCTAAGGCCACCCCTCCATATCCAAATTCACCTGACATGGTCTTTACCCAGGCAGTTCCACTGCCGTTGTTTTTAAACACCATGATGCCCATTTCATTGGCCACTATCCCCCCATAATGATCACCAACGGATATGATATCTATATCACCGTCGTTATCAATATCTCCAAGGGCAAAAATCGTGTTTCCGCTTTCATAAACATCTGTAAGGCCTGTTGTGACCTGTGTGTAATTAAACTGTGCCTGTGCGTATGTACCAGTTAAAGTAGCCACGATCAGCAGAAAGATTTGTCTTTTCATCATTAGGGTGTTTTAAGATTGGCCGTTTAGGATAAATCCTCAAACCGTTGTTCAGAAAAAATTCTTTTCCGGTCCAGAACAGAACCTGTATTACATTGTAAATATAACATAATATTTCAGTGAAATGAAAAAAAAAGGTGATTCGGATTCAATGTTGGGATGCTGTTGGGGCAGGCCGTTTATTAAGTAATTCAGGATGATGGATGTTGCGGTGTTAACGAGCTGGGGGCAATGTACCGCGTATCAGCAATTAAGCTGACCTGGTAATCTTACTCCTTGACTGAATCATCTGATTCAGTATATTTGTCTCAGGAAGTACTGAATGATAGATTTTATATGGAAAGATATGGTTACACAACAATGCTATCATTGCTATGGGAAAGAACGACAACATCATTAAAGCTCCGGCGGCCTGCAAGCTGCAGGCGGGTGATTATTACTGGTGTGCCTGCGGACACAGCAGATCGCAGCCCTTCTGTGACGGGAGCCACAAGGTAAAAGCACCCGGCAAGGGTCCGCTGAAATTCAATCTGGAAACAGACAAGGAGGTTTGGCTCTGTCAGTGCAAGGCAACCAAAACGCCACCGTATTGTGACGGTACGCACCGTACTCTTTAGCTGAACAGGCAGGTAGCCAGTTCTTCTGCCCTTGCAACCGTTATAAGCTGGATGAGTGGATTTTTTTTCAATCCTTTCAGGTTATACTTACTGATATAGATTTTCTGAAAGCCCAGGCGGGCAGCTTCACTGATCCGTTCTTCAATCCTCGCCACGGGCCTTATCTCCCCGGTCAGGCCTACCTCGGCTGCAAAACAGGCCTCTTTGGAGAGGGCGATGTCTTCATTGGATGAGAGAATGGCACTGATCACCGCCAGGTCGGTAGCCGGATCTTCCAGACGGATTCCTCCGGTTATGTTGAGGAACACATCCTTGGCGCTGAGCCTGAAGCCACAGCGTTTTTCAAGTACAGCCAGCAACATGTTGAGTCTCCGCAGGTCGAATCCGTTGCTGGAGCGCTGGGGTGTGCCGTATACAGCTGTACTCACCAGCGACTGAACCTCGATCAGCAACGGGCGCACCCCTTCAAGACTTACCGCAACGGCAGTCCCGCTGTAGGGTTCATCGTGCTGAGACAGTAGCATCGCTGACGGATTGGTTACCTGCGCCAGCCCTGTGGAGGTCATCTCATAGATACCAAGCTCAGCCGTGGACCCGAACCGGTTCTTCAACGCCCGGAGCAGACGAAATCCGTGGTTCCGGTCACCTTCAAACAGCAATACCACATCCACGATATGCTCCAGCACCTTGGGGCCGGCAATCTGGCCATCCTTGGTGATATGCCCGATCAGCATCAGCGGGATGTTCCTGCTTTTGACAAACATCTGCAGCTCAGCCGTACATTGCCTGATCTGTCCCACACTCCCAGCCACCGATTCGATGTTGTCAGACCGGAGGGTCTGGATAGAGTCAATAATGATAAGGTCAGGCATCAGTTTCTGACAGTAATGAAGGATATTTCCGGTATCGGTTTCGGTGAGGATGTAACATCTCTGGTTGATCTCACCTGTGCGTTCGGCCCGCATCCTGATCTGCTGCTCGCTTTCTTCACCGGATACATACAACGTTTTAATGCCCGGCGCACTGAGGGCAACCTGAAGCAGCAGGGTTGACTTGCCGATGCCCGGCTCTCCCCCAAGCAGGATAACCGACCCGGGTACCATTCCACCACCCAGCACCCGGTTCAGTTCTTTATCGCTCGTGGTGCGTCTGCGCTCCTCGTCCACAGTGACCTCATCCAGCAGCCGGGGTTCAGACTTCTCAACAGGCCTTACGGCCACTGATCCTGGTGAAACAGTCGTGACCAATTCTTCAACATACGAGTTCCATGACCCGCACGACGGGCATTTGCCGATCCATTTAGGGCTCTGCACGCCACATTTCTGGCAGAACCAGGCTGTCTTTTGCTTTGCCATGGTCATTCACCTGATTTGATTTTCTGAACAATAAGGGTGGTGGAATAGCCAGGCAGAAAGTCCAGGGTCATCACCCTGCCACCATATCCTGTAAGAATATCATATCCTATGATCTCCTCAGCTTTGTAATCACTCCCCTTGACCAACACATCCGGCTCAACCAGACGGATCAGTTCGTATGGCGTATCTGTATCAAACATCACAACGGCATCCGTAAAGCAGAAGGCTGCCAGGATCATCGCC
Source organism: uncultured Lentimicrobiaceae bacterium (assembly GCA_964652685.1). GTDB lineage: Bacteria > Bacteroidota > Bacteroidia > Bacteroidales > SKPS01 > SKPS01. The sequence goes on along the minus strand of CAZZBS010000009.1, from coordinate 70,530 downwards.
CGCGACACCTCATCCTGGTATGGGCGACCCGGTCCCTTAAGCCTTCGTACCGACAGATCACTGTTCAGCCCGATCATCAGTTTCGTTCCAAGAGAGGCAGCTTTCGAAAGATAGTCAATATGGCCACGGTGGATCAGGTCAAAGCAACCATTGGTGAATACCATGCTCTCCTCTTCCGCTTTCCATTGCCTTACCAGTAAAGAGACCGCTTCCGGCGGAATGATCTTTTGCTTAATGTGAAACAGATTGTTCATCAGGTTATTGTTCAGTAGGTGATGAAATCAGGTCATTCCTGCTCTATCTATTCTTATACAGGATTACCTGGTAAAAATAACATATATTCCCAATGATTGACCTGAAAAGGTAGACTTCTCTTACCGGCTATGTTTGAGGGCTTTTCTTTTAAGCAGTGAAAGCCAGATGAGCGCACCAACTCCGGTGAAGATGATCATTACCGTTTGTGAGCCCCATACGATCCAGCCCATGGCAAAACCGGTACTGCCTGTCACACCATAAAGCACAAGGGTATCTCTTGCAATGAGTGGGTAAAGGCCGATTCCTCCCGGCGTGATCATGATGCCGACAGATCCGAGAACCAGCACCGCAAATCCTGCCATGACGGATAATGGGGCCGTTTCAGGCAAAGCCCTGAAACAAAGCCAGGTCATCAGGAAATAGAGGATCCAGATTAGGAGGCTGTAAGCCACAAAAAGCCATGGTCTGTGGATAAGGCGGATTGAAATCAGTCCTTCCCAGAATCCTACTATGATTGTTTTGATCCTGTACCTGAAAGGGTTTTCAGGTTTGGCATTACGGACTAACAGAACAAGCAGGGATACGATAAAGGCTCCTCCGGCAAGCAGAAGATAGAAACGGTAATGGGTCCCCAGTGAGGTCACCTTCTCAGCCAGACCGGGAAAGACCTTTTCATCCAGGTAACCGATCAGTAATCCGTATTGCGTTATAATGAGCAATAGGAAACACAGGGTAAAAAGAACCAGGTCAATGCCTCTTTCGGTGATGACTGTACCAAAGGATTTATTGACAGGTATATTATCTGTCGTATAGAGCACTCCGCAACGTGTAACCTCACCAAGCCGCGGAAAAGCCATGTTGGCAAAATAACCGATCATCACAGCCAGGAAAGTGTCTTTCAGGGAAGGATTCCCCCCAACGGGTTTAAGCAGCATCTTCCACCGCAAAGCTCTCAACAGGTGGCTCATAACTCCCAGTACTATAACCAGTATAACCCAGAAATAATCAGCTGTGCGAAAAGAGTTCAGGAGATCGGCCCTGTTTTCATCCGTGAGGTCCTTAAGCGACAACCAGGTGATCAGGATGCCGATGCCAAGGAAGATGACAAACTTCAGAATGCCGGTAATGCGGGATTTCAAAGCTGTCAGAGTTTGTTGTTAGTGTCAGGGAAAATGATGGTGGGCTTGAAATGTTTTGCCTCTTCAAAGTCCATTGAAGCATAAGAAACAATGATGACAAAGTCGCCCAGTGCAACCTTTCTGGCCGCCGCCCCGTTGATGCCGATAACACCACTACCCCGGACTCCTTTGATTACATAGGTGTCAAAACGTTCCCCGTTGTTGATGTTGTATATGTGAACCCGTTCGTTTTCAATCAGGTTGGCCGCTTCCATAATGTCTTCATCAATGGTGATGGAACCTATATATTGCAGGTTGGAAGCTTTAACAGTAGCCCGGTGTATTTTTGATTTCAGTACTTCGATATGCATGCGCTTAGCGTATAGATGATCTTAAACCTTACAAATTCAACATTGAATGCCAGGAGGTTTTTAAGCTGGTGCAAAGTTAAGAAAAACAGAGATTAATACAGCAATACATTATCTATCAACCTGATTTCACCCAGATAAACAGCAACGCAGAGGATACAATGCGGTGCATCCGACCATTGTTTAACAGGGCCAAGGGTTTTGGCATCCGCAAAGGTGATATACTCTACCCTTGCTTCAGGGATGGAGGTAAGCTTGTCGTCCAGCCACAATTGCATGGTTCCCGTGTCATATTCCCGGTAGTGTCCGGCTGCATAAAACAGTGCCTGGTAGATCAGAGGGGCATTCTTTCTTTGTTCAACCGTGAGCCTGAGATTTCGTGAACTCATGGCCAGACCGTCGGGTTCACGGATGATGGGGCATCCGACAATTTCCACTTTATGCCCCTCTTGCCTGGCCATCTCCTGTATAATCAGCAACTGCTGGTAATCCTTTTTCCCAAAGTATGCCCTGGTTGGCCTGACCAGGTTAAAAAGCCTGTTTACTACCACAGCCACACCATTGAAATGACCAGGACGGAAAAAACCCTCCATCACCTTTTCGAGCTGGCCAAAATCATATTGCTTTCTGATCGGTTCAGGATACATCTCACTATTGTCCGGCATAAAGACCATGTTGCATCCATGGTCGGCCAGAAGATGGATATCCTCCCCGGGCATGCGGGGGTATTTCTGAAGGTCATCAGGATTATTAAACTGAATCGGATTCACGAAAATGGAACAAACCGTCAGGTCATTCTCTTCAATGCTCCTGCTGATCAGGGAAAGATGCCCCTGGTGAAGCGCTCCCATTGTCGGTACAAATCCAACAGATGTATCTAAAGATACATTTTTTTGCATCCATCTTTGCAACTGTACAATAGTTGTGGTGATTTCCATGTTCTCTTGTATGTTCCATCAGCCAGACAGGCAGCTTAATGCTTGAGATAAGTCTTCAGAGATGCAAAGCTAATACACCCTGATCATTAATTGGCAATTTTTTCTTACCTTTGCAAAAGCTATAATGTATTGAACATGACCGTAAGAGAAAAAGTCAGGGTGTTGTTTGTAACACAAGAGATCACACCCTATACAAAAGAGAGTCATCTGGGCCTGGTCGGACGTCATCTGCCACAAGGTATTCAGGAGAAAGGGAAGGAAATAAGGACTTTCATGCCAAGGTTCGGAGTCATCAATGAGCGGAGGAATCAACTTCATGAGGTGATCCGCTTATCGGGGATGAACCTGGTAATCAATGACGCAGACCATCCGCTGATCATCAAGGTTGCATCCATCCAGAGTGCCAGGATGCAGATTTATTTCATTGATAATGAGGACTATTTTCACCGGAAAATGGTTTTCAGGGATAAAAACGGCCAGTTTTTCGAAGACAATGATGAGCGGGTCATTTTCTATGCAAGGGGGGTGATTGAAACGGTGAAAAAATTGGGCTGGGCCCCTTCCCTGATCCATTGCCACGGCTGGCTGTCAGCCCTGATCCCCTTTTATGTGAAAACAGCTTTCAGGGAAAATCCGATTTTTTCGGATGCCAAGGTAGTATATTCCCTCTATAATGATGTTTTCACAGAGAAGTTATCTCCCGATTTTTCTAAGAAGATGAAAATGGATGGTATCAGTAAAGATCAGTTAAAAGTATTCCCATCAGCTGATTACCTTGGCCTGATGAAAGGAATCATTGACATGAGCGATGCACTGATACTTGGCGAGGAAGATATACCTCAGGAAGTTATAGACTACCTGGTGAAATCCGGCAAACCGTACCTTGCCTTTCAATCCATGGATACATACATTGATGCCTACGACGAGTTTTATGAAGGCATTCTCTCATCAGAGCCAATAACAACTTAAATCACATCCCTTTGAGAACAAAATCGCTGTTCAATTTGCGTTGGCTGTTTGTTGGATTGCTGATCGCAATGCTATTTCAATCCTGCAAAAAAGATGATAACCTAGGGCTTGACCTCATCCGCCTTCCCGGCGACATGTTCGGGTATGAATATACCGATACTTCTACCCTCCTCACCTGGAGCATGATGGAAGATTCACTCCTGACCAGCGGTGTTTATCTTCATTTGCTCGGAAGTTATGCTGACCCCGTTTTCGGACATGTTACCTCCGGGATCTATACCCAGACGTTGCTCTCCACCAATAATGTGAACTTCGGAAGTTCCCCCCAGGGTGATTCACTGGTGCTTACCTTGCAATACCAGGGTTATTACGGCGATTCACTGGCAAAGCACCGCCTCCGGATCTATGAAATTGACCCTTCTGCCAGCTTTTACAAAGATTCATCCTACTATTCGAACCAACAGTTGCAGGTAGGAGATCTCCTCTTTGATGATATTGTGACCTTTAATGCCATTGATAGCGTAAATTTCAATGGGAAAAAGGTGCTCCCATTGCTGAAAGTTAACCTCAATGCAATCCTGATGCAAAAATTCATCAATGCATCCGGTACCGCAGATCTCAGCAATAATGATGCATTCCGGAATTTTTTCAAAGGCCTCTATCTCCAGGTGGATGAAATAACAGTCCCCGGTGATGGCAGTATTGCCTATTTCAACATGAACGCAGATCTTTCAAAACTGACCCTCTATTATCATAATGATGAGGATACCCTCTCTTACCCTTTTGTCATCAATGACCAATGTGCAAAATTCAGTCGCTTCGACCATGCCGGCTACCAGCATGCAGAACATGGTTTGCTGAACCAGGACACGGGTGGTTTTAATGAGAAGCTATACATTCAGGCAATGGCAGGCGTTAGAATACACATCAAACTCCCCTATATTACCGATCTTTATAAAGATGGCCCTGTTGCCGTCAACCGTGCCGAACTGGTAATCAAAGCTGATCCATCAGATGTTTCTGCTATCGATTTTACACCCTCCCCGAAACTTGCCATTGCCCGGATCAATGATGAAGGAAAGAACTCGATCATTACTGATGCCCTTGAAGGGGAAACTTTTCTGGGGGGAAGTTATGATGCAACCCGTAAAGAATACCGCTTCCGGATTACCAGACACCTGTATGACATTCTAAGTGGGCGATATAACAACCATGGCCTGGTCCTCATGGTGTCAGCCGCATCCATCCGTGCTAACCGGGCAGTCATCCTGGGGAATACAGCGACCGAAAAAAACTTGAAGCTCGAAATCGTTTATACAAAACCCTGAACATTTTTCATGCTATGTGTGGAATTGTTGCCTATATCGGCCCTAAACAGGCATATCCTATCCTGATCAACGGGCTTTACCGACTTGAGTACCGTGGATATGACAGCGCCGGCCTGGCCTTATACAACGAGGGGATTAACCTGTATAAGTGCAGAGGGAAAGTATCTGAACTCGAACAATTCGTCACCGGTAAAAATATTTTGGGGAACATTGGGATAGCCCATACCCGTTGGGCTACCCATGGAGAACCTTCCGATGCCAACGCCCACCCCCATTATTCTTTCCGAAAAGACTTGACCATCATCCATAATGGTATCATAGAGAACTATGCATCACTGAAAGAGGAACTTACGAAAAGAGGTTACGAATTTCACAGCCAGACAGATACGGAAGTGCTGGGAAATCTAATTGAAGATATTAAAAGAAATGAAAACGTTGATCTCCCGGAAGCAGTAAGAATAGCGCTGAACCAGGTAATTGGTGCCTATGCCATTGTCATCCTTTCAAAAGATAATCCTGATATGCTCATTGCCGCAAAAAAAGGGAGCCCGATGGTGATTGGTATCGGGCAGGATGAATTCTTTGTTGCTTCCGATGCAACCCCTATCGTGGAGCATACCACCCATGTGATATACATGAATGATGAGGAGGTGGCGGTTTTAAGGAGAGGTGGGGAAATTGAAATCTTTACCACAGCCAGGGAGATTAAAACCCCTTATATCCAGGAGCTTGAAATGAATCTTAGCGCCCTCGCCAAGGAGGGATATGATCACTTTATGCTGAAAGAGATCTATGAGCAACCCCGTTCCGTCCGGGACAGCATGCGTGGCCGGCTGAACGCGAAAACAGGGGTGGTTACCCTGGGAGGTATCATCGATTTTGAACAGAAATTGGTAGCAGCAAAAAGGATCATCATGGTTGCATGCGGAACTTCATGGCATGCATGCCTTGTGGGAGAATACCTGTTTGAAGATCTCACACGTATACCGGTGGAAGTGGAATATGCTTCTGAGTTCAGATACCGCAATCCGGTGATCTACGAAGATGACATCGTGATTGCCATTTCACAGTCCGGCGAAACAGCCGATACACTCGCAGCCATAGAGCTGGCCAAATCGAAAGGGGCAACCATCCTTGGTATCTGCAATGTGGTAGGTTCTACCATTGCCCGTGCCACCCATGGAGGATCTTTTACTCATGCCGGGCCTGAAATCGGCGTCGCAAGCACCAAAGCCTTCACCGCCCAGGTAACCATTCTCACCCTGATGGCATTGATGATCGCTTCCAGAAAAGGAACCCTGAATAAATCCAGGTTTCAGCAAATCCTGAATGAACTGGAAATTCTGCCGGAAAAAATCGAAGAAGCACTTGCTTCCGACAAGGTGGTAGTCAGTATCGCAGAAAAATTCAAAAATGCAAGGAATTTCCTTTACCTAGGTAGAGGTTATACCTTCCCGGTAGCCCTCGAAGGAGCTCTCAAACTCAAAGAAATCAGTTATATCCATGCGGAAGGATATCCGGCTGCAGAAATGAAGCACGGACCCATTGCTCTGATCGATGAAAATATGCCGGTGGTGGTCGTTGCAACCAATAAGGGGATTTACGACAAAGTGGTCTCTAACATCCAGGAGGTTAAAGCGCGTAATGGCGTAATCATCGCCGTGGTGAAAAAAGGTGATAAGACGGTCAGGGAGATGGCCGACTATGTCATCGAAGTGCCGGTAACAGAAGAAATGCTTACCCCGATCCTTTCAGTCATCCCATTGCAACTCTTATCCTATCATATCGCGGTTATGCGTGGCTGCAATGTTGACCAGCCGCGGAACCTTGCCAAGAGTGTTACGGTGGAGTAAGGCCAGATGAAGGTATAGGTGTATAAAGTTTTTTTCAATCCATGTTTTCTGTTCAGAACCTTACCATCCATTATACCGGTGAAGATCTTTTCAAAGAGATCTCCTTCCTGATCAACCCGCGCGACCGGATCGGACTTGTTGGTAGGAATGGGGTTGGCAAAACCACCCTTCTCAGGATCATCCTTGGAGAGGTGACTCCCACCAGAGGCGAAATCGTTATCCCTGCAGGAAAAACCGTAGGGTATCTCCCGCAGGAACTAAGTTTCACAAGCAGCATGAATGTCAGGGAAGAGACTTTAACCGCTTTCAGGGAGATTATCACTATTGAAAATGAGATACAAAGGCTAAGCGAGGAGAGTGCCTCGAGAAAGGACTATCATTCGGATAGTTACCATAGTTTACTGGCTGCTTTGGCTGATCTGACAGACAGATATCAGTTACTGGGTGGACAGAACCGGGAGGAAGATGTTGAAAAAGTGTTGCTGGGACTGGGTTTCCGTCAGGATGATATGAACAAATCGCTGTCTTCTTTCAGTGGCGGTTGGCAGATGCGGGTCGTACTGGCAAAACTGATTTTGCAAAGACCTGATCTGATCATGCTGGATGAACCAACCAATCATCTTGACATTGAGTCAATCACATGGCTGGAGACTTTTTTGAAAGACTACCCCGGTGCGGTTATTCTGGTCTCCCATGATAGGGCGTTTCTTGACAATGTGACCCAACGCACCATCGAGATCAGCAACGGAAAGATTTATGACTTTAAAGCCCCCTATTCCGGATATGTCGATCAGAGAGAAGAACAACTTGAACATCAGCTGGCTGTCTGGAATAATCAGCAACAGGAAATAAAGGAAATTGAACGGTTTATCGAACGGTTCAGGTACAAGGCCACAAAAGCCAAACAGGTGCAGTCAAGGATAAAGATGCTGGAGAAGTTCGACCAGGAGATCCCGGAAGGAATCGATCATGCAGCGATCCATTTCCGGTTTCCTCCGGCCCCAAGGAGTGGAAGAGTAGTTTTCGAAGCAACCGGTCTCGGGAAGGAATATGAAAGAAAATGCGTATTGAAAGATCTGGATTTTGCCATCCTGAAAGGGGATGCGGTTGCCTTTGTGGGGCGCAACGGAGAAGGAAAGACCACACTTGCAAGGATCATGGTAGGAGACCTGGACCATACAGGTATGGTAAAAACAGGACACAATGTATCCATTGGCTATTTCGCCCAGAACCAGGCACAATTGCTCAAAGGGAACCTGACTGTCCTGCAGACCCTTGAAGAGGTTGCCCCGGAGCCGGTCCGGACTAAACTCCGCACCATCCTGGGTGGATTTCTTTTTCATGGTGACGATGTAGAGAAAAAGGTGAAAGTGCTGTCAGGCGGAGAGAAAACAAGGCTGGCACTGGCCAGGATGCTTCTCACACCTGTTAATCTGCTGGTGTTGGATGAACCTACCAATCATCTTGACATGCGCTCAAAGGATATCCTGAAAAATGCCCTGATCCATTTTGATGGCACCTTGATCGTTGTCTCGCATGACCGCGATTTCCTTCAGGGTCTTACATCAAGGGTCTTCGAATTCAGAAATCAATCTATAAGACAGCATCTGGGCGATGTTTATGATTTCCTTGCATTGCGGAAACTGGAAACGCTCAGGGAACTTGAAAAAACAGGCAGAAGCCCTGCCATGCAAAAAGAACAGGCACCGTCTGAAAACAAACTTCGCTATGAGAAAAAGCGGGAAGAGGAAAAAGCTCAACGCAGGCGGTTGAATGAAATCATGCGCCTTGAAGAAGAAATACTGAAACTGGAAAAGGAGAAAGCCACTCTCGAAGCCGTCCTGACAAATCCCGCGGATCATCCAGGTAAAGCTTCAGATGAAGAATTGTATCTTCGATATGCCAACCTGGAAAAACTGATCTCGGACAGTTATGATGCCTTAGATGCCTTGCATCAGTAACCTTTTCATCTTCAGAAACATATTTGGAGATCAGCCCTGTTCGGGAATAGATCCCTAAAAATATATACACAATCATCATAAATTTGTAACAACTATTGACTTAGGGAAAAAGTTTATGTATCTTTATACACGAAAATCCTGATTGTTAAACTATAAACTTACGCCTTATGAAAAATCTGGTCATCTTTTTAATGCTGGGTTTTTTTATTGCAGGAGTGTATGCATAGCCCACCCTTACTTCAGCTTTCAACCCGGTTCCCGGAAATCAATTCAGGCATCATCCGGTTAATACTATTGTGACGGAAGGTCCGAGCGGACCCGGTGTAACATGGGACTTTTCCAATATACAATATATCTGGAATCCGGATATCTGGAACTATATGAGTCCCTCCTCAACACCATATGTAAATGATTTTCCGGGTTCAAACGTAGCTTCAGAGGATTATTACAAACCCGGTACCTATTATTATTTTGAGAATACCACCAGCAAAATGGAAAAAAAGGGGGAAGCACAGGTGATCTTTTCTGCTGTTTACGACGATCCTCAAACCTTGTTTACCTATCCGTTTACTTATAATACGGTGGTAACCGATAATTTCTCCTGTACAACTGCCGTAGGCACTTATACCCTTGAAAAGACCGGTACATGGAAAGCCACCGGAGATGGCTATGGCACACTCCTGCTGCCCACCGGAACCTACAACGATGTCCTGAGGATCAAGATTGAATCCTATACCCATGATGATTATATCGGAGCCACTACCATCTATGAACTGGAAACCATTGAATACTGGTGGGTGCGGGCAACATCCAAAGCACCCCTGTTCAAAATCGAAACACAGTATTTCACAACCAACGGAACCCCTATTGACACCATTGTTGCCGTAAGAATTTCTGATGAAATTTCTGGTATTGGGCATTCAGGTCAAATCATGTCGAATATCAGGTTGTATCCCAATCCTGTTCATGAAAATCTTAATCTTCTTTTTGAACTTAATGAGCCTGCAATGGTTACCCTTGAGCTTTTTACAGCAGATGGCAGATTAATCAACCGCTACGACTGTGAAACAATACCTGTCGGCTCTCACCAGAAAACACTTTCGCTTGATGGAATGGCTCCGGGATTTTATCTCCTGAATGTAGATGTGGCAGGAATCTCCAGGATGCTTAAATTTATCAGGAACTGATCAGCGATCCCTAAGCTTAAGGGAATCGGTGAACTCATAAAGTGGTGCCTTCCGCTCAGGACTTGTCTCGATCCTTTCAAGAAATTGCATCCCTTCACGATAGAGGTTCTCTATAGTTTCATTGGTTTGTTGCTCAATGTGGTATTTCTGGTAAAGGGAGGTAACCGTAGCAATTTTTTCAGCCGGCGCATCAAATACAGTCAACCAGCGCAGGAGTTCTGCCTTATCTTCCGGGCTGGCTTCCGCCATACATTTGACCAATAAATAGGTTTTTTTATTGGTGATGATATCGTTACCGGTTTGTTTACCAAATTTATATATATCTCCGAAGATGTCCAACAGGTCATCTTTGAGCTGGAATGCCAATCCTATTTTTTCACCAAAGCAGTAAAGGTTTTCAAGGTCGTTTGCAGGTGCACCGCCAAGCAACCCCCCTATTTTCAGGGAGGCAGCCATCAGCACGGATGTCTTGAGCCTTATCATTTCAAGATATTCTTCAATGCTGACATTTTCACGTTTTTCAAAATCCATATCGTATTGCTGCCCTTCACATACCTCCCGGGCTGTCTGGTTGAAGGTGCAAAGCACTTCAGGCAGTTGGGCGTTATGGTTACGAAGAAAAAGATCGTACGCCATCACCATCATAGTGTCACCCGATAGAATGGCTGTATTAACATCCCAGCGTGTATGCACCGTACTTTTACCTCGCCTGATGGGTGCCTGGTCCATGATATCATCATGCATCAGGGTGAAGTTATGAAAGATCTCAATCCCTAAAGCAGCATCCAGAACTCTTTCATCAGGTTCACCAAATAACTGTGCAGCCATTACTACAAGAGCAGGCCGTAAACGTTTTCCCCCATTGGACATGATGTAACCAATCGGTTCATACAAGCTTTTCGGTGTCCCTTGCAATGGTTCTTTCTCCAGCTTGTCGGTGATGAGTTGTTGTATTTCTGTTATCGTCAGCATATCGTGTCAAACAGAATTTTCTGCGATTTGTTCGTCAGCTAATGTACAAAATTCAAATGATCCCCGCAACCAGATGCAATGGGCTGCAAAATCCTGACTGAACTTCAAACAATTGGATGATACATCTGTTATTGTTGTTAACAGAATCTAAATCATATTATTAATCATCAATTACAATTTATATGAAGAGTGATATCGACATTGCCAGGGCGGCTGATATACAGCCGATCACAGAAATTGCGGACAAACTTGGAATTCTAGAAGATGACCTTCAGTTATACGGGAAATACAAGGCCAAACTCCCGTTGAAGTTGATCGATGAGAAGAAAGTAAAAAGAAGCAAGTTGATCCTTGTGACAGCCATTACACCGACACCGGCAGGGGAAGGAAAAACCACCACTTCGATTGCCTTGACCCAGGCGCTGAACCTTATTGGGAAACAGGCAACCGTTGTGCTCAGGGAACCTTCTCTCGGACCAGTTTTCGGTATCAAAGGGGGCGCAGCCGGTGGGGGATTTTCCCAGGTGATACCCATGGAGGATATCAACCTTCATTTTACGGGAGACCTCGCTGCCGTTGAAAAAGCCCATAATTTGCTGGCTGCATTGATTGACAATAACCTTCAGAATAAGAAACACTCTCTGGGCATCGATTCCCGGACCGTTCGCTGGAAGAGGGTCATGGACATGAATGAACGGGCATTGCGACGCGTTGTGATAGGACTGGGTGGAGAAAAAGAGGGTGTCCCCAGGGAATCGGGATTTGATATAACTGCTGCTTCCGAAGTGATGGCCACCCTTTGCATGTCGAAAGACCTTATGGACCTTAAAGAGAGGTTGGGAAATATCTTTATTGGATTTACCCATGATGACAGGCCGGTTTTTGCCCGTGACCTTAAGGCCAATGGAGCCATGGCCGCCCTGCTGAAGGATGCTATCATGCCCAACCTTGTCCAGACATTGGAAGGTAATCCAGCGATCCTCCATGGTGGCCCCTTTGCCAACATCGCACAAGGAACCAACAGCATCATCGCCACCAAAATGGGAATGAGTCTTTCCGAATATGTCGTTACCGAAGCAGGGTTTGCTTCTGAACTGGGTGCCGAGAAGTTTTTCGATCTGAAATGTCAGATCGGTGGACTGATGCCCAGGGCAGCAGTCCTGGTTGCTACCATCCGAGCCCTTAAATACCATGGTGGTGCGAAACTGTCTGACCTCAACCATGAAAATCCGGATGCGTTGAAAAAAGGATTTGAAAATCTCGATAAACATATCGAAAACATGGAACTGTTCGGTTTCAGGCCCGTTATCGCTATTAATCGTTTTCCATCGGACACCGAAGCGGAGATTGAAGCACTGAAAACACATTGTACCGGGATGGGTGTTGATGTCGCCCTGAGTGAAGGATGGGCAAGAGGGGGAGAAGGAGCTATCGAACTGGCAGAAAAAGTTGTGCAAGCTACCCATCACTGCCCCAGTTGTTTCAGCCCCATCTATGAATTCGAATGGGATATCCAGAAAAAAATTCATACCATCGCTACCCAGATGTATGGCGCCGATGGTGTAGAATATGCCCTGCAGGCGAAAAAAGACCTCGAAACAATAAAAAAGCTCGGATTTGAACACTTCGGTATCTGTATGGCTAAAACGCAGAAATCGATATCCGATGATCAGTATAAGAAAGGACGCCCCCGTAATTTTACCGTGATCATCAGGGAGATAGAGATATCCTCCGGTGCCGGTTTTGTAGTACCCATATCCGGAAGTATTATGCGAATGCCCGGACTGCCAACCGAACCTTCCGCCGAGATTATAGACATTGATGCCGAGGGGAATATAAGCGGACTCTTCTGATTAAATCAAGTAGTTCTATGGTATGAAAATTGCAAAAAAACGCCCCTTTTCTGTCTGATTATTAAACCCCTAAACAAACTAAAAATGAAAAGAAATCTATTTTTCGTGATGATGTTGTTGTTTGTTCCATCTATCATCATGAGCCAGGGCTTTACATTTCAGGTGCAAACAGGCACTTACACCGACCTCACAGGATCAACCAGCCTGAATCAAAACCAGATCTGGGATGACCCTGAGTACGCTGTTCACCCGGGTTTTTCTTTCCCTTTCAGGGGAATGACCTATGATACACTTTTTGTTGGCGATTATGTATGTGCTTTAAATGCTGCATTCGATACGATCATTGCCCCTTATATGGCCGATCTTGTCGACCGTGGATCACTCACAAGTAGCTCTCTTTCCCCTATCAGCTATAAAATCGAAACAGCAACCACACCCCATATCTTCAAACTTGAGTTTAAGAATGCAGGTTTTTTTGAAGAATACGACTCCTACGGAACATTGGACTGGTATACAAACTACCAGCTATGGTTATATGAAAATGGTATATGGGAAGTACACATTGGCCCTACCTTCATTGCAGATTCTTTGGTTGCTTTTATGGGAGAACCCGGTCCTTCCATAGGTTTTGGAATCATCACAGCAAATTACTGGTTAACCGGACCGGCTGCAAATCCCACCCTTGTTCTAAACACCTCTCCTCTTACAATTCCTCCCCTATCCAGCGTGCCTTCAGATGGCACCATCTATCGTTTTGTTCCAACCTCCATCGGAATGGAGCAAACACCGGTGTCAACCGCTTTCAACCTTTGGCCGAATCCCGTGGTCAATGAACTTTCGATGGATTTACCCTTCCATGGCACCGTTGAGTTGTTCGATCTCACCGGTAAAAGGCTGATGGCCAACAGCAATATGGAGACGGGCCGGCAGGTCATGGATCTTTCCTCACTGACCGGGGGCTCCTACCTCGTTGTGTATACATCCCATAAAGGTGAAAAGACCTCCAAACGTATCGTAAAACGTTAATCCATCCGGATTGGCTGTGGTGATGCCCCGGAGCTGAGGATACAGTTCCGGGGTTCTTTTTTGCTACTTTTGCAAAAACAAAGCTATGGAGCAGGATAATGAATTAACACCCCTCTCGGACCTGGGTGAATTCGGACTGATTGACCGGCTGACGGAAGATTATAAACCAACCAGGCCATCTACACTTAAAGGGGTGGGCGACGATGCAGCCGTGCTCGGATACGGAAACCGACGGATACTGCTATCGACAGATCTGCTTATCGAAGGAGTCCATTTTGACCTTACCTATTATCCGCTGAAACACCTCGGATATAAAGCAGTGGCTGTGAATCTTTCGGATATTTATGCTATGAACGGATTACCGGAGCAAATCACATTAAGCTTAGCCCTGTCCAACCGGTTTTCACTTGAAGCGGTGGAAGAAATCTACCGCGGCGTTTACAGGGCGTGCCAGACTTACGGGATCGACCTGGTGGGAGGAGATACCACATCCAGTAAAGCAGGACTTTTCATATCTGTCACTGTTATTGGGTCTGCTCCCAAGGAGGAGATCATTTACCGCAGTGGCGCTGCTGTGAATGAACTGATCTGTGTTTCAGGCGACCTGGGGGCTGCCTATGCCGGTTTACTCATCCTGGAAAGGGAAAAAGCGGTTTTCAGGGCAGATCCCAACATGCAGCCAGAGTTAGAAGGACTTGATTATCTGCTTCAACGGCAATTAAAACCGGAACCCCGGCGCGATATCATTGACCTGCTTCAAAATATAGCAGTTAAACCTACAGCCATGATTGACGTCTCTGACGGGGTGGCCTCCGACATACGGCATATCGCCAAAGCTTCCGGACTGGGATGTGTGATCTTTGAGGATAAATTACCCATCCTACAGTCTACTTGGGACCAGCTTGGTATCATGAAGATCGACCCCACTACCGCTGCACTGAACGGCGGTGAAGATTACGAGTTGCTCTTTACCATCCGTCAGGCCGATTACGAAAAAATCAAGGAACAAAATGATATCAGCATCATCGGTTATATGACGCCCAGGGAGGAGGGGTGTTACCTCATCAGCCGGGCCGGTACCAGGACGGAACTCAAGGCACAGGGCTGGGATGCACTGAAAAGCCCAAGAGAACTATGAACAATAGAGTCCTTTTTATCGATACCGTCCACCCTATAGTGAAAGAGAGGCTTGAACAGCATGGATACCAATGCGACTGGCTCCCCGGGATGGGATATGATCATTACCTGAAGATCATCGGAGATTATACCGGTATCATCATCCGGAGTGCTATCACCCTCGACCGGAACATTCTTGAAAAAGCGCATAGACTTAGATTCATCGGCCGTCTGGGAGCAGGGCTGGAAAATATTGACGTGGGGTATGCAACATCAAAAGGCATCCGTTGCCTGAACTCCCCGGAAGGAAACCGCGATGCGCTCGGGGAACATGCACTTGGGATGTTGTTGGCGCTGATGAACCGGGTATTGATCGCAGACCGGGAGGTACGGCAGGGGATCTGGAAACGGGAAGAAAACCGGGGTAACGAGATCATGGGGAAAACCATTGCCATTATCGGCTTTGGCAACATGGGAAGTGCTTTCGCGCAGCGGTTAAAGGGCTTTGCATGCCGGGTAATTGCTTACGATAAGTATAAAACAGGCTTTGGGAATGACCTGGTAGAAGAGGTGACCATGCAGGATGTATTCGAAAATGCTGACATTGTCAGTCTGCATGTTCCCCTGACCGAAGAAACCCATTATCTTGCCTGTTCCGGTTGGTTTGGAAATTTTCGGAAATCCATCATACTGATCAACACCGCCCGGGGTTCGGTGGTCAACACGGCAGATCTTGTAAAAGCCATGGAAGCAGGAACCGTAACACAAGCAGCCCTCGATGTGATCGAGTACGAGGAGTCTTCATTTGAGGTACTGAAGGCGGAGCCTGTTCCGGAACCCTTTGGCTATCTGCAAAGCTCCGACCGGGTCATTCTCTCACCACATATCGCCGGTTGGTCTTATGAATCGAAGCTGAAACTGGCAGAGGTGCTGATTGATAAGATAATAAACATCATATAATCAGTTTCATCTGCTTTAATACCTGAGGCCGGAACATGAAGAATAAATCTAATGCGTGATAATGTAATAAACAATCTCGTAAATTTATTGCTAATGTTGAAAAATGTAGGGAAAATGGTTCACCAGGATAACAATGTTCATTGAATGTCGTATCCTTCAGTGAGTCGGTGGTAGAATATGGACTTCAGTATGAAACAATGGTTCACAGATTTTGAGTGGAGATCACCAGGATAATTTTATTTTTGCCTTTTGAGGAATGAATCAATCAAATTAAAATAATCATGACTAAAAAGCTCTTTGCAGGTAAAACCCTGGCCATCCTCACCGGAGGAGGCGATACCCCCGCTCTGAACTCCAGTATCGAATCGATAAGAAACCGTGCCTCGTTACTGGGTTACAAAGTTTATGGAATTAGAAAAGGATGGAAAGGACTATTGGGTGATGGCGACATCATTGACCTGACCAACATCCCATATGATGGCTGGTATGGTGGTACGGCACTCCTTTCCAGCCGGACCAATCCATTCCCTTCCAAAAAAAATCCGGAGAGTCGTGTACCACAGGTATTGCGCAATCTGAAACGGTATGGCATCGATGTTTTGGTAACCATTGGTGGGGATGACACCAATGGTGCAGCCAAGAAACTCCATGAAACAGAAGGTATTCCTGTGATTGGCTTCCCGAAAACCATCGACAACGACCTGCGGACACGTACATGGCATTATGTGGAAGAGAGAGAGATTGAAGCGGTTCTCTGCCCAGGCTTCCCGTCAGCTGCAAAGGCCATTGCAGAGGTTACGGCCAACATCAAAACCACGGCTGAATCGCATCAACGCATTATGGTGCTGGAGGTGATGGGACGCGATGCCGGTTGGCTTACAGGAACCACCGTGTTTGGTGGTGCCACCATGGCCCTCGTGCCTGAGGTGCATATGATCCGTGAACGAAAAGACCTCTTCCTGGAACTGGTGAAAGAAAACTATATGCGCCATCCCAAGAAAGCTCTTATCATCGCCGTCTCGGAAGGAGTCAGATGGTATGATGACGTAAAGGGAAAAGTGGATGTGGTGTATGCCTCCTCTGAAACAGATGAGTTTGGCCATCCCAGGTTCGGTGGTATCAGTGGAGTCATCGCATCTGAGATTACACAGAAACTCGGGCTCGAAGCCAGAGCCCAGATTACCGGCTATTATCCAAGAGCAGGACAATGCCGCCTGTACGACCGCAGACTTACCCAAACCCTCGCCGATAAAGTAGTGGAATTGCTACTGAATAAAGATTACGGGAAAATGCCCGTGATGAGCAAGATCGTTCCCTATCAGGAACTTGAAGAGTTCAATACCACCGCTATCGATATGGGCGATATCGGGAACCAGCCGCTCCCACTTGATTATTACGATATAGATACCTTCCGGTTCTCGGAATTTTACTCCGACTTCCTTAGACATATCTTAAAGGAGGTGCAGTTCATCGATTTCGATACCAATTTTCCTGTCGTACTTCCTAATGACTAATCCTGCCTGATCACAAGCTGGACTGTATTTCTGCTTCGCTGCTCCAGCATCACACTCGCATGGGTCGTCAGCCGCTCAATGATATCTTCGGTGAAATGACGGATTGTGATCAATGCCAGGTCTTTGTTGTAACGTATATTGAACTGATTGTGCAGCATCTCCGTCATCCGGATCATCTTCTCCTTGTTGCTGTCAATACAGATGGAAAAACTGATGGCGGAATTCTGCATCAGGTTAGCCCGGATGTTAAGTTGTGACAAGACAGCAAAAATCTCAGATATGTTCTTCTCTACAATGAAAGAGAAATCTTTGGGCGAGAATGAAATAAGTGTCTGATTCTCCTTGATGATATAACTGGGCACATCCTGGTCATACTTATCCAGTGAATGGATCAGGGTTCCCGGTAGCAAAGGGTCAGAAAAGGATTTGATCCTGAGCGGTATGTTTTTATTCTGTAATGGCTTGATCGTTTTTGGATGGATGATTTTTGCACCATAATAGGCAAGTTCGATTGCTTCGTGGTAAGAGATCTCATCCAGCATCACCGCATCAGGGAATATGGCCGGATCGGCATTCATCAGTCCCGGTACATCTTTCCAAATGACTACCTCTTCCGCATCCAGTGCATAAGCAATCACTGCAGCTGTAAAATCGGACCCTTCACGTCCAAGTGTTACCATCTGGTCATCCGGTGTGCTGCCAATGAACCCTTGGGTTAATGCCATGGTTGAACCTGCATTACGCCTTGTCCGCATGCATCGTTGCAGATTTTCGATCGTAAGATCCCAATGAATGCGGGCTTCCCGCCAGGTGTCATCTGTGATGATAAGACGCCTGGCATCCAGCCAGTCAATAGCAATACCCTGATTGGTCAGATAATACCAGATGATCATGGAAGAAAACAATTCTCCATAGGGAACGATCATCTCGTAAGCCTGGTCATATAAATCCGGTATATCCCCGTGAAGGGTCTCCCATAATCCATTAAACAGATCCGCTAATCCTGTCTCTGATGAACGGTGACCAGGCAATAGGGAGTTCCGGATATCCGTGTGAAATATTTTTATCTCACCGAAAACCTCTTTTACCTCTTGCTTGTCCCTATTATACCAGGCTGCAGTCAGCTTTTCCAGTTTATTGGTGCTCTTGTCCATGGCTGATACGACAATGATCAGCTCCGCACCACCAAAAATCTGAAGTATCCCAGCCATATTCCGCACGGATGCGGCATCCCTGAGTGATGCACCTCCAAACTTGAATACCTTCATGAACGAAATTCTATCATCGCGCAAAGTTATTGAAAAACTCCCCTTCTTCAGCCTTTGCATGAACATCCTGAAAAAAGTCAGGTATCAATGATCTGTTGTGAAAAAAAATGCATGAAAAAGTTGAATATAAAAAAATATTTACTTTTGTCCGAATGGTTAAACCAAAAGGTTTATCTATAAGTTTAATCCTTATGGTTAATTCTCATGACAGAACAAGACAAACAGACCGAGGAAAAAATATTCGAAGCAGCCACAGAGGTATTCCTTGAAAAAGGGATGGATGGTGCAAGGATGCAGGATATCGCCAACTATGCCGGTATAAACAAGGCACTGCTTCATTATTACTATCGCACAAAGGATCGTCTTTTTGATGCGGTTTTTGAAAAAACGGCAGAACTGATGTTCCGGAAGTTCGCTCCTGTATTCGATGAGAAATTATCATTTGAAGACAAGATCAGGTTCTTTTTCCAGGAACATATTTCTTTCCTGCAAAAGAACCCTAAGCTTCCCATCTTTTTTCTGAATGAACTGAGCCGTAATCCGGGGCGCCTGAAAAAACTGATTCAACATATTGATATTCAGCGTCTGTGGTCCACAATAGAAGCTCAACATAAAGATGAGCTTCAAAAGTATAACATTACGATAGATGAGATTCCACAACTGATGTCTTCGATTGCTGCCATGAGTGTATTCCCTTTTGCGGCCAGGGTGATCATCGGTTCAATCATGGAGAAAATGGGTTACGATTTCAACCGGTACATTGAGGCCAGAAAGACGTATGCTGCAGATTTTGTGATCAGGGCAATCAGAAAATAAAGTAAATCAATCGTTCCGTCATGAAAAGGAAAATACTACTTCTGTGCCTGTGCATCCTGCCCGGTTTTTCCGGTATGGTTGCACAGCGGATGCTGACATTGCAGGAATGTTATGAAAAGGCATACAGTCATACGCCGGTTTCGGATGAAAAGCTTTCCTTCGATGCATTATGGCAGCTGAAGGACAGGAATCTTTCAGCAGGCTGGCTCCCATCTCTGGTTGCAAGTGGAAGTTTTATATATCAGTCATCTGTGGTGGATATGACTGAGGTCATGGAAGGCCTCCCTTTTCCTATAACCGGTTATTTCCAATCCATGCCCCATGAGCAATATAAGGTGACGCTCGAAGTCAATCAGATGGTATATGACGGTGGTGCAACCCGAAGTGCTCGTGCAATGGCCATGGCAGATCTGCATTTAAATGATAAACAGACAGATATTGATCTATATAAACTCAAGGAACAGATCAATCATTATTATTTTGGCGTGCTCCTCATTGACAGGCAGCAGGAATTGCTGCAAGGTTATCTGGAACTGACAGACAAACGCATTGCATCCCTGAATGCAGCACTTGAAAGCGGGGTTATGCTTAAAACCGACCTTGATGTGCTGCAGGGCGAGAAGATCAGGCTTCAGCAGCAGATCATCGGGAATGAAATCAGAAAAGCATCTCTGGAGAAATTGCTATCATCGATCACAGGAATAGATCTGGATACTTCCATAAGGTTACTGATGCCTGTTTTTAAAGGGCCACTCCCCGTTGAACTGAAACGTCCTGAATTGCAGATGTTTGATCTGAAGAAAGAGTATCTGGAAGCTTCCCTGAAAGCTATCCGTTCTAAAAGGAATCCCAGGGCTTTTGTGTTCGGCACTTTTGGTATGGGGAATCCTCCGGGAAATAATTTTTTTAAAGATGAATTTGCCCCCTATTACTTTCTAGGGGCAGGATTGAGCTGGAAAATATATGACTGGAAAGGGGTACAGAATGAAATCCGGATGGTGTCCTGTCAGCAAAGTATTCTTGAAAACAGGAAGGAGGAACTCTCAGATCAGATGAAGCGTCAGCTTGATGCCGGACTGGCAGAGATCCATATCCTGGAATCCATGCTTGCAACCGATGAAGAGCTGATTGTCCTGAGGAAACGGATTACGGCTGCGGCTGAATCGAAATACCAGAACGGTACCATCACGATGACGGAGCTGATGCATGAGATTAATACAGAGATCCAGGCGGAGAAAGACCTTCAGATACATCAGATTCAACTTGAAATGGCCAGGACACAATACCTGAATATCTGTGGTAAGGATTTCTGAACCTGTTTGGTAAGGGGATTTTGGCTATCCCTGAGGAAGCAATACTATCATTCACTGTTAAAAAGGATATATCAAGATGATGAAAACAATCCGGATGAAAAAAGGAATATGGCTGATGGCATTTATTGCCGGTTGTATCAGCTGTGGCAATCAGACTGACCAGGCTGATGCCTATGGGACTTTTGAAGCTACGGAGGTGATCCTCTCCTCTCAGACAACCGGCCCTGTGCTAAGGTTTGAGGCATCAGAAGGGATGAAGATTGCGATGGATGAGGAAATTGCCCTGATCGATACATCGTTGTTTCATTTCCAGAAAGCGGAGCTGGAAGCAACCATGCAGAGTGTAAGGACAAAAACGGGCACCATTGCTGCTCAGAATGAAATTCTTAAGGAACAGATCGCCAATTTGAATGTCAATATTGACAGGACTGGGAATATGCTAAAGGCGGATGCAGCTACCCGGAAACAGTATGATGACCTTACGGGTCAATTGGCTGTGTTGCAGAAACAGATAGCAGCAAACAATGCCCAGATGTCATCAGTGGCGTCCGAATTATCGGTATTGAATGCAAAGAGGAACACCCTGCTTGAGCAGGAAGCCCGTTGCAGTGTGAGAAGTCCTATCCATGGGGTTTTGGTGGAGAAATATGTGCAGGCGGGTGAAATGGTTACGGCAGGAAAACCGGTGGCAAAAATTGCCGACCTGTCGGTCATGAACCTGAAAGTATATGTGAGCGGTGCTCAATTAGGAAAACTGAGAACAGGTCAGAATTGTAAGGTGCAAATCGATGACGGTAAAAAAGGATACAGGAGTTTTACGGGCAGAGTGGCTGTTGTTGCAGCCAGAGCGGAATTTACCCCAAAGATCATCCAGACAAAGGAAGAACGGGTAACGCTGGTTTATGCTGTTACCATTGAAGTAAAGAATGACGGTACCCTGAAATCGGGCATGCCGGGCGAAGCCATTTTCTGAACGGCCATGAATAAAACGGTTGAAGCGAACAACATAGGATTGTACTACGGAACTGTCAGGGCACTGCAGGATATTACATTCGACGTCGGTGAAGGGGAATTATTCGGATTTATAGGTCCGGACGGAGCCGGTAAAACAACCCTTTTCAGGATCATCACCACTTTACTGCTCCCTGATGAAGGTGAAATGCAGGTACTGGGATATGATGTCAGGACCGGTTATAAAGAGTTGCGCAGGCAGATCGGTTATATGCCCGGCCGTTTCAGCCTTTACCCTGATTTGTCGGTTGAGGAAAACCTCCGTTTCTATGCCACTGTTTTTGGATCTACCGTCGAAGCAGGTTACGACCTGATCCGGGATATTTATTCCCATATCGAGCCTTTTAGAAAAAGGATAGCTGGAAAATTATCCGGTGGGATGAAACAGAAACTTGCATTGTCCTGCGCACTGATCCACAAACCGGCCTTGCTGGTGCTGGATGAACCTACAACGGGAGTTGACGCTGTTTCAAGGTCAGAATTCTGGGAAATGTTGAAAAAACTTAGGAAACACGGCATCACGATAGTTGTTTCAACACCATACATGGATGAAGCTATGAAATGTGACCGGGTGGCTCTGCTGCAAGGAGGAAGGATTCTCACAGTGGATGATCCGGTTAGCATTACCGAAAGCTTCCACCGGAAGTTGTTCAGTATTAAGGCCGTTGGCAAATATGACCTTATCAGGGTTCTGCGGAATTTCTCGGGAACCAGTTCCGTGTACCCTTTCGGGGAATCGATACATGTCACACTTCATGACGATTGCACAGAATCATTATTGGCAGCTCATCTGAAAGATTCGGGATTAATGGATGTGATCATACAAGAAATCAATGCAGGTATTGAAGACAGGTTTCTTGAACTGATACAGGAGGTTGATGATACTGGTTTCTCTGCTGCTGGTGAACCTGATAAAAACAGATGAAATGAGGATTCCTGTGATATCGGTTCGTGACCTGGTGAAGAAATTCGGAAATTTCGTCGCTAATGACCACTTGAATTTTGAGGTCTATGAAGGGGAGATTTTTGGGTTCCTGGGAGCCAATGGTGCGGGTAAGACCACAACCATCAGGATCCTGACGGGCTTGTCGGCACCAACTTCGGGAGAGGTGATCGTGGCCGGCATTGATGTGGGAAAACACCCCGAAAAAGTTAAAAACCATATAGGATATATGTGCCAGAGGTTTTCTTTGTACAATGACCTCACCGTCAGAGAAAACATTACCCTTTATGGTGGTATCTACGGGATGAAAAGGAAGTTGCTTAGAGAGAAGACGGAACAGCTTCTTGTAAAGCTTCATTTTGAAGTATTCGGCGACAGAATGATTGCTGACTTGCCACTCGGGCTGAAGCAAAAGCTTGCTTTTTCAGTAGCGGTGCTGCATGAACCAGGGATTGTTTTCCTGGATGAACCTACCGGTGGAGTGGACCCGGTAACCCGCAGACAGTTCTGGGAGATGATCTATGAAGCAGCCAACGGCGGCATTACTGTTTTTGTAACTACACACTATATGGATGAAGCGGAGTATTGCGACCGGGTATCCATTATGAATGAAGGAAAAATTGTGGCACTCGATACCCCGTCTGCACTGAAGAAAATCTACAATGCCTCATCAGTGGAGGAGGTTTTTGTTAAAATAGCACGACCGGTTAAAGAACCTGTAAGATGAAACGGTTCCTCGGATTTGTCATAAAAGAGTTCCTGCATATTTTCAGGGATCCCCTGACATTGATTGTCATCTTTGGGATCCCCTCCGTCCAGATTTTATTGTTTGGATTCGTGGTGAGTACCGACCTGAAAGAGACCAGGGTCGCTTTTCTTGATTTGGCAAGGGATGATATGACCCGGAAAATCTCTGACAGGATTTGTTCTTCAGGGTTTTTTATCCGTGGTGACAATCTCCAGACCTATCATGAAATAGACCAGGTGCTCAGAAAAAATCAAATAAAAGCGGTCATCGTCTTTGAAAAGAACTTTGGCCACAGGGTCAAACGGGAGGGTAAAGCATATGTAAGCATCATCGCGGATGGTTCAGAGCCCAATATGGCATCATTGATCACAAGCCATGTTTCTGCCATCGTTGCAGATTTTAACCGGGAACAGACAGGGCAACTGGCGGCAGGTGCAATCCTGGTCCAGCCGGAGGTACGGATGTTCTATAATCCGTCGTTGAAAGGGCAATATATGTTTGTGCCGGGTGTGATCACCATGATCATGATACTGATCTGTGCCCTTATGACCTCCATCACGATTACCCGTGAGAAAGAATATGGCACCATGGAGGTATTGCTCGTTTCACCACTGAAACCGGTACAGATCATCCTTGGCAAAGTAGTGCCTTACTTTTTCCTCTCACTGGCTGATGTTGTATTGATATTGCTCCTCTCCAGGTATGTGTTTGAACTTCCGGTACGTGGCAGCCTGGTTTTACTTTTTGCCGAATTGATGCTGTATATCCTGATGAGCCTTTCTTTGGGGATCCTGATATCCACTGTATCTAAAAATATGCAGCAGGCCATCTTTATCTCCCTGGTGGGCATGATGCTCCCTACCGTCCTGCTCTCCGGTTTTATCATACCCATCGAAAGCATGCCCAGAGTTTATCAATGGATCAGCGCTTTACTTCCACCCAGGTATTTCATTGAGATCATCAAGAACATAATGATCAAGGGAACGGGTCTGATGTATGTGTGGAAGGAGACTCTCATCCTGACTATCTTCACACTGGTAGCTATAGGATTGAGCATCAGGAACTTTAAAACAAGACTACGGTAAACCGGCAATTTTTACAATGAGAACAATACTATCCCTCATCAGAAAAGAGATCCTTCAGATTTTCCGGGACAGGTTTATCGGAAAAGCCATTTTTGCTGTCCCTGTGGTCCAGATGCTTATTCTCGTTCCGGCTATATCATTTGAGATTAGAAATGTCAATGTGTGTGTTCTGGACAAAGATATGGGTTCTGAATCCAGGGGGCTGATCGGTCAGCTAGAGGGATCTTCTTTCTTCAGGGTAGTCGGTACGACTTTTTCTGAAGAGGAAGCAAATCATCTGATGCACCGGAACCAATGTGATGTTATTCTTCAGATACCTGAAGGATTTGGCAGGGAAACCGGTAGGGGATCGCCCGTAAAAATAATGATTGCCGCCAATGCCATCAACGCAGTGAAAGCCCAGCTTTCACTGGGCTACCTGACAGGGGTGATCCGGGATTACAATATGGGCCTGCTTACGGACAAGAACGTTGCTTCTTTCAATAAGGCAATTCCTGTCATTGAGGTAACACATCGTTACTGGTACAACGAAAAGTTAAATTACAAGTTCTATATGTTACCAGGGGTGCTTGGTATCCTTGTGCTGGCAATTGGTTTTATCCTTGCTGGGCTGAACCTTGTCAAAGAGAAAGAGAGCGGCACGATTGAGCAGATGAATGTAACCCCGGTGAAGAAATATCACTTCATCATTGCCAAGATGGTTCCTTTTCTCCTGATCGGCTTGATTGACCTGGCGATCGGGCTGCTGATCGGCAGGCTGGTTTTTCACATCCCTTTTGAAGGTAGTCTCGGATTGTGGTTTTTGTGCTCTGCGGTATTTCTGGTTGCTATCCTTGGATTTGCCCTGTTCTTATCAACCTTTGCGAAAACTCAGCAACAATTCATGTTCATTGCTTTCTTTTTCATTATCGTGTTTGTTTTAATGAGCGGCATATTTACGCCAGTTGAAAGCATGCCTAAGTGGGCACAGCAACTGGATGTCGTAAATCCGGCAGTTCATATCATGCGTATTAACAGAATGGTGATGCTGAAGGGATCAACCATCAGGGATATAACCCATGAAATTTCTGCCCTGATTATGATTGCCATTGCATTCACGGCCCTTGCCATCTTCCGTTACAGAAAGACGGCCTGAACCATTTTAAAAGTGAAATCTGGAGTATCCGGGGTCGTGAAATACCGAACTTCCGATAGGGGTAACGTGTATCTTTGCAAAAAATGCCTCCATGCTGCACCCGTTAGCCAGCCTATTTGCAAGCCATCCGTTGCATGAAGAAATGGCGGTCCTGCTGAAAAACTCCCCGGTGATGATCCGTTGGAAAGGAATCACCGCCTCTGCCCTTTCACTGCACATTGCTTCGGTATCAAAACAAACAGGACTTCCCCAATGGATCATTCTTGACCAGAAGGATGAAGCTGTTGCCCTCTATGCCGATCTTGAAAATGTGCTTGGAGAAGAGGAAGCAGCATTCTACAGGAAGAGTGTGATCTTCTTTCCTTCACCCTGGAAAAATCCTGAGAAGCCGGGCATTATTGATAATAATAGTGTGCTGATGCGCACAGAAGTGCTTAAAAGGCTTGCTTCAGAAAACCGACAAATGATCATAGTCACCCATGTGGCAGCGCTGTCTGAAATGGTCGTATCACATGAGTTATTAAAAGAGAACACTTTCAGGCTGAAAAAAGGGGAGATGGTTGACATTGATTTCGTTACAGATTTCCTGATAGAGTATGGTTTTGACCGTGTTGATTTTGTTGCAGAACCCGGGCAATTTGCCATGCGAGGCGGTATCATCGATGTATTCTCTTTCTCTAATGATTTTCCTTTTAGGATTGAATTTTATGACAATTCGGTAGAATCGATCCGCTCTTTCAATCCTGCCAGCCAGCTTTCCAAAGACCTTGTGGATCATATTACGATTGTACCGAATCTTCAGCTTCTGAGTAAAACAGAAACAAGGCAACCTGTTTTTATGTCCATTCCGGATAAGACTGTTAACTGGATTGGAAATATCCCCTTTGCCTGCGAATCACTCAGCCGGCTGTATCATGAGCGTAATGAAGAGGAGGAGGAACAAGGTGCAGGATGGCCTTCAGAAAGAATCACAGGTGAACATCTCTCGGAGTACCTTCTGAACAACAGGACCATCCGGTTTGATGATGCAACCGATTTCCCTGAAATCATTACCGTTACTTCGGAGCAGTCACCACAACCGGCATTCAACAAGAAATTTGATCTGCTGTTCGACAACCTCTCGCAATGGGCCCGGAAAGGGTATGAGATTTATATACTTTCCGATAATCCAAAACAGATCGAACGACTCAGAAATATCTTTTCAGATACCTCGCGTGGGGAGAAACTGCAGTACCGTTCAGCTCTGCCCTCGCTGCAACAGGGTTTTATTGATCACCAGTTAAAACTCGTTTGTTACACCGACCATCAGATATTTGAGCGATACCGTAAAACAGCATTGCAAGACGGTTATAACCGGCGGGAGGCCTTTACCATCAAGGAATTGTTGTCCCTTCAGCCAGGTGATTATGTCACCCATATCGATCATGGTATTGGCCGGTTCGACGGGCTGGAAACCATTGAGAATAACGGCAGGATGCAGGAGACCATCAGGTTGATCTACCGAAACAACGACATCCTCTATGTGAGTATCCATGCATTGCACCGTATATCAAGATACACTGGCAGGGAGGGAACCTTGCCCGAACTCGACCGACTGGGATCAGGAGCATGGCGACGGTTGAAAGAAAAGGCAAAGTCCAGGGTAAAAGACATTGCCCGTGACCTTATCAGACTGTATGCCAGAAGAATGGTCTCCAAGGGATTTGCTTTTACTCCTGATACCTATCTGCAGCATGAACTGGAGGCCTCGTTTATCTACGAAGACACCCCTGACCAAATCAAAGCCACAGCCGAAGTGAAACAGGATATGGAAGCGACTTTCCCTATGGACCGTCTTATTTGTGGTGATGTGGGTTTTGGTAAAACAGAGGTGGCTATAAGGGCAGCCTTCAAAGCGGTGGCCGACAGTAAACAGGTGGTTTTGCTGGTCCCTACAACCATTCTTGCGTTGCAACATTACCATACTTTCAGGGAACGGCTGAAGGATTTTCCATGTTCGGTTGATTATATCAATAGGTTCCGGAATGCCAAAGATCAGAAAGAGATCCTGAACAAATTGCAGGAGGGGAAGCTGGACATCATTATCGGAACACACCGCCTGGTAGGTGGTGATGTGAAGTTCAAAGACCTTGGGCTGCTGATCGTGGATGAGGAACAAAAGTTTGGGGTATCTGTCAAGGAAAAACTCAAGCAATTACGCGTGAATGTGGATACCCTCACCCTGACGGCAACCCCGATACCGCGTACACTCCAGTTCTCGCTGATGGGGGCGCGGGACCTGTCGGTCATCAGCACACCACCCCCCAACCGTTATCCTGTGCATACAGAATTGCGGCAGTATAGTGAAGAGCTTGTCCGCCATGCAATCCATAACGAACTGAACCGTGGAGGACAGGTTTTCTTTTTGCATAACAGAATACAGAACATTGAGGATGTGGCCTCTATGATTTCAAGATTACTGCCGGATATTAGCATTGCTGTCGGGCATGGACAGATGGAAGGAGAGAAACTTGAAAAGGTGATGATGGGATTCATCGAGGGCAATTATGACGTGCTGGTTTCCACCAGCATCGTCGAATCGGGGCTGGATATCCCAAACGCCAACACCATCATCATAAATGATGCGCAGATGTATGGGCTGAGCGACCTTCATCAGTTGAGGGGCAGAGTTGGACGATCAAACAAAAGGGCTTACTGCTATCTGATAACACCGCCTTTATCGGTGGTCACCCCGGAAGCTCGGAAAAGACTCAGGGCCATTGAGGAGTTTTCGGACCTGGGAAGCGGATTTAACATCGCCATGCGTGATCTCGATATCAGGGGGGCAGGAAATATTCTTGGTGCGGAGCAAAGTGGCTTCATCGCCGATATCGGTTATGAAATGTATCAGAAAATACTGAAGGAGGCTATGGAAGAACTGCGCACCTCGGAATTTCCGGAAATGGCAGGCCGAACCCCGGGTAAACACTGGACACCCGGAGCAGACTGTCAGATTGAGACCGATCTTGAGGTGCTCTTGCCTGCTGATTATGTTGAATCAGCTTCGGAAAGACTTCTGCTGTACCGTGAGCTGGATGAACTGCAAACAGAAGAAACCCTTCAGGCATTCAGAACGAGGCTCATTGACCGATTTGGTCCATTGCCCGGACCTGCCATGGATTTGCTACATACTATACGGCTGAGATGGATAGCAGCAAGATTGGGATTTGAGAAGATCATACTAAAAAACGACCGGCTTTCAGGTTATTTTCCTGAAAACCAGTTACACCCTTTCTACCAGAGTGAACAATTCGGTATCATCCTCGATTATGTGAAGAAACACCCCAAACGTTGCCTGCTAAAAGAAAAAAATGGGAAACTCAACCTTATCCTGGCCCAGATAACCTCTGTTAAGGATGCTGCTACTGCCATTGGAAAAATTTCCGCTCACCATATTCCCATCCAATAATCTTCCAGGGCATGAAAACAAATAAAATTAAAGTCGGGCCGAAAGTTCAGGTCTCCCGAAATGCCTGCACAATGGTTCGAATTTATGCTTTGTGATGCTGATTCCTGTCAAGTGCACCCTGATCCCTGACCCCTGATGTCAGGAGAATTCCGGAACTTCCAGCCTGAATCCGACACCATGAACATTGGTGATCGAAATATCGGGATCCTGTTTCAGGTGTTTTCTCAGTTTTGTGATAAAGACATCCATACTGCGTCCGATGAAATAGTCATCACTGCCCCAGATTTTCTTCAGGGCAAATTCACGTGTAACGAGCTGGTTTTTATGCTGACAGAGCAGAAACAGCAATTCAGCCTCTTTACGGGTTAGGGTTACGGTTCCATCGCTAAAGGTAAGAAGGAGGTTGGAGGCATCAAAAACAAATTTCCCAATGGTTATGATTTTTTCATAATGAATTTCATTTGTGGCCTCTTTCCGTCTGCAGCGCCTGAGGACTGCTTCGATGCGTAGGTGTAATTCTTCAGTGCTGAAAGGCTTTGTAATATAATCATCACAACCCATTTTTAATCCCTTGATCCTATCCTCCTGCATGGTTTTGGCTGTCAGGAAAATGATCGGCATGTCCGGTTCTTTGGCCCTGATTTCACCTGCAAGGGTAAATCCATCTTTAACCGGCATCATGATATCCAGGATACAAAGGTCTATTTTAGATCTAAGCTCATCAAGTGCAGATTGTCCGTCATGGTGGAGCCGGATTTCGTAACCGATCATCTCAAGGAAATCCTTCAGGAGAATGCTGAGGTTTGGGTCATCTTCTACCAGAAGTATGTTAGCCCGTTGAACAGCTTTCATTATTGTAAGGTTTTTCCAATAAACAAAAAAGATGCGACAAAGTTTATTCAGTAGGTTGCAGATAAGGGAGGAAGACCTCAAAGCAGCTTCCTTCCCCCGGGCGACTTTTGACATGGATGGTCCCCTGGTGGGCCTCAACCACACGTTTAACGTAATAAAGACCGATACCCGTTCCAGGTGTCTGATAGAGATCACCGGTTGGAATGCGATACATGCGGTCGAATATTCTCGTGGTTTGTTCTGGTTCGATACCAATGCCCTTATCCTGAACAAGTATCAAAACACCAGTGTCCTGCTCCTTCAGGGTTATGAGGAGTTCAGGCTTTTCATCCGAATACTTAATGCCGTTCTCAATCAGGTTGTTGATTACATTGGTGATATGTACCTGATCTGCCATGACAGGCTTTTTACAGCTACCGTTGATACTGATGCTTCCCCCGGTATCCCGGAGCATCAGCCTGCCGATCTCTATGCATCGTTCGACGATTTTCTGTATCTCCAGGAGGCGCATGTTAAAATGGTATTGCTCGTTTTCCAGCAACGACAACTGCATGATCTGATCAACCTGATGCTGAATCCTTTTATTTTCATCAAAAATGATGGCCGCATACTTCTCTACTTGCCCGTCAGGCATATTTTTCCTGTGTGCCAGGATCATCTCTGAGGCTATGGAAATGGTAGCCAGGGGGGTCTTGAATTCATGGGTTGTGTTGTTAATGAAGTCACGTTGTATCAAAGCTATGCGCTTTTGTGACTGCAGTCTGGAAACCGTTAGAATATACCCGGCAATAATACCTGCAAAAAGCAGCAAAGAAACCAGGAGCAACCAATTGTTCTGTTTCCTGAGCATGATCATCTGCTCGTGCGGGAACCACACCACGATGGAATACCGTTCTGTGTCCAGTGTGCTTTTTAGATTGCGCGTGTAGGGACTCTGTCGGATCAGATTTGTTCGCTCGGTCACCGCGGAGGAGAAATGGATTTTACCCGTCAGATGGTCAATGATACCGAATTCATATTCATCATGTAGCTTGAAGTGGCTGAATTCATGCTTCATAAGCCCTTCAAAACCACAGGGCGACATCAGTGAGTCCATCGGCAGATTGCGGTCAGTATGTATCCTTTCACCAATGTGAGCGAGATTATAATAATTGATGATTTTTTTACTCTGTTGCATTACACTCCGCAGAGCATTGGCATTCACATGCCTGAATGTTTCATCTGTTGCTAAAAACGCTCCGCTGATCCAGAAAAACTGCGCAACCAGGAATCCGGTTAGTGAAACCGTAAAAAGCAACATTACAATATTGATTGTCCTTTTTGACATCTTCCACTCGTTTTCAGTACAAAGATACCTCTTTGTGTGGATAAGCAGGGGGAAGCAGAACAGAGGCGATTTTCACGCATCTTATAAAGAATAAGTCTAATTTAACATAAGATTAACACCTGGTTAACAGGAATGATCACCCCTGGGTTGTTAGTTTGTCATATCGGTTTCAGTATATTTCTGATACTGTGTAAATCAACTGATCATCAAAATAGTAACAAAAAAACTCAACCATGAAAAAAGGAATGATTTTATTGACTGTTGGTTTTTTCCTGGTAGCAGGAATGGGATATGCAGCGAAAGATATCCGGCCGGAAAAGCATGCAAGCATTGCCGGCATTGAGATACCTGATAAAGATCCCAGGGCAAAGTCTGCCAATAACAAGAAGGAGAAGTGCTGCAGTGAAGCAAAGGATAAGTCATGTTGCACATCCGATAAGTCGTGCAAGAAAGATGGGAAATCCTGTGAGTCTTCAAAGAAAGCTGACGGTAAAAAGGAATGTTGCAGCAATAAAAAAACCGGTACTGGTGCTGTAAATCCTGTTTCCAAAGGTGATGTTTCTGCTGCTGCAGAGAAGACCCATTGTGCAAAGACCAAATGTCAATAATGGATAATGATTCATTTTCATTGTGTGGGACCCGCAGTGATGCGGTTTTTTTTGTGATAAAAACGCAAGCGGGAAACACTTCTGTTCGAAGAGTTTCCCGCTTCACATCCATTGGACCGTAATCCGCAGGTGCGTTCAGGTTACCGTTATTCCGGCTGATCCTTATACCTGCGCAAGCGCCTGGTTACCGGATCCGGCATCGCAGGTTCCTTTTCAGGCTAACCTGCTTGCCTGGCTGTTACCAGCCCCGGAGGTCCTTCTCCCGTAGGAGGGTGCTTCCGGCTTGTTTAGATGACTTGCAACAAGTTGCGCCTCACTAAACCATTGCCCCGGGGAAGACTCCTCGCCGGATATACCGTTGAGGTGGGTCCTTCTTTGCCTCTGCCTTCGCAGAGACGCTGAACAGGCTTGGGTAAGCTCTGCGACGCTCGATGAACCTTCCGGTTTTCTCCCCCGCCGCTTTGAGCCACTGCGCCGGATTGCTCCTTTGCATTGGCTCCTGTCCCTGAGGCTCGCCTTTTATCGCTCACCTGACACGACAAATATATACCATTCGTAAAGGATTGTCAAGAGAATTACCAGTGAAATGATTGACAAAGAATCAACCAGAGTTATTAACAATTGTTAATAACTCTGGCTTCTCACCCTGGTGGCTTTGTCCACCCCTTCCACCCGGCAAATTTTTCGGATAATCCATCCTATATGTGCTTCATCTTTGACGAAGATTCTGATCATCCCATTGAATTTCCCTTGGCTGCTTTCAAACGAAACGGAACGGATCATTACTTTAATATCGTTGGAAATCACATCAGTAATTGCATTTACAATGCCCAGTTTATCCTTCCCTGAAACAGCAATCGAAACGTGAACACCCCCTTCGCCTTCTTTGCCGGCCCACCGGCATGGGATTACACGGTAAGGGTAGCGGCTTTTCATCTCAAAGGCATTCGGACATTGGTTCCGATGGATACGGATACCTTTACCAACAGTAACAAAGCCAAACACATCATCTCCCAACACCGGCTTACAGCATGGTGCCAACTGATAATCGGTTGTTTCTATTTCATCATAAATCAGTAGCACATCTTCACTTCCAGACCTTTCAAATGGGTGATTCGTTTCTGGATGTGCCGTTTTCTTGAGTACCGTTTCTTCCCGAACCTGTGTGCCTTTTTCGATTACCTCTTTGAGTGCCGCCGTGGAGATCTTTTCTGTCGCGATCGCGAGATAAAAAGCAGACACTTCCTTGATACGAAAATGCTGCATAAGTGTATTGACATTTTCATCCAGACTGCCTGCTTTCCATTGACGTAGTTTTCGTTCCAGCATCTCTTTGCCTGCCAGGGATGCAGTTTCATGCCTTTCCTGTAAGGCTTTCCGGATCCTGTTCCGGGCTCTAGGTGAAATCACGATCTTGAGCCAATCTTCTGAAACATTCAGTTGGGTGGATGTAAGTATTTCAACCTTATCCCCGTTTTTAAGCCGGTGCCGGATAGGCATAAATCTGCCGTTAACTTTTGCGCCCCTGCATCGTAGCCCTACTTCGGTGTGGATATCAAATGCAAAATCCAGTACCGTGGAGCCAGCTTTCAATCTTATAAGATCGCCAACTGGTGTCATGGTAAAAATCTCATCTGTAATAGGAAGAGCCTTCTGCTTGTCGGTAATCAGCAGTTCACCGGATGGTAAGGGCTCCAGCAACTGCCTGACCCGCTGAAGCCATGCATCCGATGAGCGCTGTTTCGGGTCTTTGTAACGCCAGTGTGCCGCAGGCCCATGTTCCGCAAAATAGTCCATCCGTTTGGTTCGTATCTGGACCTCAACCCAACGGTGCTCAGGGCCAAGAACGGTTGTATGCAATGACTCATAACCACTTGGCCGCGGTACCGATATCCAGTCACGAAGACGCGTCGGATCGGGTTTGTAAATATCGGTGATCAGCGAATAGATCTCCCAGCATCGTGCTTTCCCTGTTTCTTCCGAGCCTGTATGAATGATCCTGATGGCAAAAACATCGTACACATCTTTCAATGCCACTTTCTGTACTTGCATCTTCTTCCAGATGGAAGCAATGGTCTTTACTCTGTATCTGATTTCTGTATCAAAGCCTTTCACTGCAAGTATGTCCCTGAGCGGTGCGATAAATCTTTCGATATACGCCAGACGCTCCTCCTCACTTTCATGTAACTCTCCCGATATTGCCCTGTAAATCTCGGGATGGTTCTGCCTCATGATGAATTCCTCCATTTCGGACTTGACGGAATACAGCCCCAGCCTATGTGCCAGCGGGAGATACAGATGCTCTATGTCGGAAACCAGCTTGTCCCGCTCGGTTGTGCCAACCAGTTCAAAATGACGCATCTGCCATAATTTGATCCCTTTAACAGCAAGCAGAGCCTGCATATCCTCCGACAGGAGTAACAGCAATTTCATGAAGTTGTCACTCTGGATGTTGGCCTTCTCGGTATTTAAATTCTGTACGGCCTTTATTCCCCTTGCAATACGAAGAATTTCCGGGTCGCTGATCCCGGCTGAAGCAAGGTCTTGATCATAGATGTTTAATGCAAAAATGGCCAGAGCACTTCCTGCATTCACCCCGGTATTCATCATGGCAGTTAGCGCTATATCAGCAGCCTGTTCGGTAAAACCGGACCACCGGGAGGCCTCTTTTCCTCTGATCATGCTAAGTAAAAGCGGAAGTAAGGATGCGTCAGTCCCTTCAATGATGGTTTTTAATTGAACGAG
The DNA here is from genome assembly GCA_964652685.1 of uncultured Lentimicrobiaceae bacterium. Taxonomy (GTDB): domain Bacteria; phylum Bacteroidota; class Bacteroidia; order Bacteroidales; family SKPS01; genus SKPS01. The sequence goes on along the minus strand of CAZZBS010000009.1, from coordinate 35,813 downwards.
GGATGATGTATCTGTCATAGTCTAAAAATGCACTTGGTGAAACAGGGATTATGGTCACCTGGGAAGGATCATTCAGGATCATGGTTGTTTTTTGCATCTTCCCACCAGACGTCCATCTCTGCAAGGGTCATGTCATGGAGCGCTTTGCCTTCCTGTTTTGCCCTTTCTTCCATGTACTTAAAACGTGTTATAAATTTTCTGTTGGTGCGTTCCAGCGCATCTTCCGGATTTACTCCAATAAACCTTGCATAATTGATCATCGCAAACAGAAGATCTCCAAATTCCTCCTCAATTTTCCGATGATTGTCATCCTTGTCCAACTCCCTTGTCAATTCACGGAATTCTTCTTTTACCTTCTTTCTGACCTGTTCTGTCTCTTCCCAGTCAAAACCTACACCCCTTGCCTTTTCCTGGATCCTGTATGCTTTGACCATAGCTGGAAGTGACATGGGAACACCTTCCAGCACCGACTCTTTGCCTTCATTGAGTTTGATCCGTTCCCAGTTGTTTTTGACCGTTTCAGCATCGTTTGCCGTAACATCTCCATAAATATGCGGATGACGATGGATCAGTTTTTGGCTGATGCCATCGATCACGTCTGTAATGTCAAATGCATGCTGTTCCTGGCCGATTTTCGCATAAAACACAATGTGCAGTAAAAGGTCTCCCAGTTCTTTTTTCACATTCTCGGTATCACCCTCCAGTATGGCATCCGATAACTCATAAGTCTCCTCAATGGTAAGGTATCGCAATGATTCCATCGTCTGTTGCCGGTCCCATGGACATTGTTCACGTAAATCATTCATAATGCCCAGCAGCCGTGTAAAAGCCCGGGTTGCATCTTTCTCCATCTGTTACCTGGTTTTTTCTTTGCAAAGGTAAGCAATTAGGAAGGCCGGGAGAATTAACCGAAATAATGTAATTTCGCATATTGATTCTGTTCAAACTATGGCAATCCTGATGTTTAAACCTTGTTCCCACCGATTCTTTTTTCCCCTGTTGCTTACCATTGCGTTTTTATTTCCGGGGTGCAGGGGGGATGGTCTGGATACCAATGCTACCATCCGTGTAAAGGTTAAAAACAGCCATGGGGAGACTATCTGGCTCGAAAGAGTAGGTCTGAAGGGCAGTGCGATCGTTGATAGTGCCAGGCTGAATCAGCAGGGGGAGGCTATCTTTGAGGTCCGTATCGAAGACTTTGAGTTTTTTATGCTGGGTGATGGAAAAAACAAACGGATCCTTTTATTGGTTGAGAAAGATGAAAAAGTTGCATTATATACCGATCACGGTGGCTTTGGGGAGGATTACATTGTAAAAGGCTCTGGTGGATCATCTCTGCTTCTTGATCTTGAAAGGAAGAAGCAGAAAACGATAAACAGACTGGATTCAATTGGGCAGCAATGGATCCGGGAACGATATACAGAAAGTAATCTTGAGAAGCGTGCGCTTTTCGACAGTCTTGCAGATGACATTCTGTCAAGACATAAAAAAACTGTGATTTCATTTATTGAACGCTATCTGCATTCACCTGCCACCATCATAGCCATGTACCAGGTATTCTCCCCGGGTCAACCATTATTCACCTACGAAGATGATTACCCCCTGTTTAAAAAGGTGTCGGATTCTTTGATAGTGTATTTTCCTTTTAATGAACATGTAAAGGATTTTAAAAAGCGCACGGAGGAATACAAGGAAGAAAAAGATGCCTGGAAAGCACGTGAAATGCAACTTCAACCCGGAAGGCCTGCTCCTCCATTGGATCTATTTGATATTTACGGAGGAAAGGTATCGCTTTCATCTCTGACCGGAAAATATGTGCTGATCTATTTCTGGGATGCACGAAAGAAAGAGAGCTGGGAGTACAATGAGCAATTGGCCGTATTGTATGAAAAATACAGGTACCGTGGATTTGAGATATGCGGAATTTTCACCGGTGAAGATAAATCTCTGTATTATAATGCAATCAAAATTGACAAATTGCCATGGATCCATCTTTTTAGCAATACGGAAACCGAGAAACAATATAATGTCAGGGAGATTCCAGTGATGTTATTTATTGACAAACAGGGGCTCATTGTTTCCAGAAATATTACCCTGCAGGAATTAACAGCCAGGTTACCCTGGTTGCTTCCGGGGAAGGCAGGCACTAAAGTGTCCATAGATACCGTATTGAATCCGTGATTCAGCATAAAATCATGAATAACAGACCATCCTGTGACCGGATTAAAGCATGGGTGATGACTGCTATGTTCATGTTTTTGTTGCCGGGCTTTTCAACGGGTCAGGGATTCAGACAACAGGTCACACACCATCTCAAAGCAGAACTTGATGATGTAAGGTATGTCATCACAGGAACCGATTCTATCCTGTACAAGAACAATGCTCCTGATACACTGACCTTTATTATGTTCCTGCTTTGGCCTGATGCCTATCAGCAGGGCAGCATATTGTCAGAGCAATTGCTGCAACGGGGTGACGGAGTACTTCATTATGCCGGCCGGACAGAACAGGGGGAGATATCTGGCCTTGTATTCCGCGTGAACGGAAAATTCACGCGATGGTCTTTTCCAGACATGACAAAGGATTATTGCAAGGTAGAGCTGCCGGAACCTTTGTTACCCGGGGACTCCATTTTCTTAACCCTTATGTTCCGGTTGCAGATCCCTCTTGTAGGACCGGGCCAGCTGGGACATGACGGGAATGCATATTTCCTTACCCATTGGTTTCCCAGGCCGGCCATTTATTCCGGGAATGGCTGGCATGTTTCTACAGTGAACTGGAAAGGCCTGAGCCCAGGTGAGTTCAGCGATATAAACCTGTCTCTTACCTTGCCCAGGAATTATGTGGTGGCCTCATCAGGGATGCTAATGGATGATCCTGAGGAGGAGCAATGGATGCAGAAAATCCATGAAAAAACAAGCCGTATCAGTCGATGGGCAGAACGGGAAGAGGCCGCTTTCCCAGCCTCTGCATCCAAAACCAAAACCATAAAGGTATCAGCCAAACAGGTAAACGACTTCGTAATATGTATGGATAAGCGGTTTCATCACCTTAGAGATACACTGCAATGGGATGAAGGGAAGCGGTCTGTCGAAATTCACCTGTATTTTACCCCGGTTGAGGCTACATACTGGAGCAGTTCCATGGACGATGTAAAAAACGCTATGCGGTTCATGATCAGTAAGGTTGGGGACTATCCTTACCCCCGGTTTTCGGTGGTGCAAACACCCTGGTATGAGGATGAAGCGACTTATCCCGCTTTAATCCGCATCGGTACAGTACTGGCTCCTCAGATACTGAAAGTGGCATTGGCCAGACAGGTGGCCATACATTGGTTTTCTGCGGCAGTTGGCCTTGACATGGTTCAATCTCCCTGGGCAATATACGGACCTGCAGGTTACTTTTCCGCTGAATACCTCAGGGAATCGGGATATGATACCCTCTCTCTCCAGGATCTGTTGACCGATCCTTCTCTGGACTTCAACCTGGCCGGCCTGAAGATGATCCCTGTCACCCATCTCGGACATCTGAAAATGGCCTATTTCTGTGAGGATGAAGCCCACTCCGGCGTACTGCCTGCCGGGAGCTATACACGGAAGAATTACATAGCTGCGGTACAGGAGAGGAGTCTTACCACTTTTAGCACCCTGGCAGGATATACCGGTAAAGAAAGGTTTGAATCCAATATCCGGAGGTTCTATGCTGAATGGCTGTTCAGGTATCCATCAGCGGAGGACTTCAGACAATCCCTGGTTTATGACGAAGGAAAAGAAGAAATCCTGCAACATTTAGATCAACTTCTTGGCAGTGAGAAATATCCGAATTACAGGATCATCCATTCCAAACGAACCCAGGATGGATACAGGATATCTATCCGGAACAGGTCAGGGATGATTACACCGGTACCAGTAACAGCATCTGCCAAAACGGTTGATAAAACTATCTGGGTGCCTCCTTTTGCAGGGACAACCGAATTTGTATTCTCTGATACTACCCATAGCATTGTGTCTTTTACTATTGACAAATACAGGGTGACCCCTGAACTGGCAAGAAGAGACAACATGATACGCACCAGGGGTATATTGCGGCGCATTGAACCACCTGTGCTGGTGCCGGTTGTGGCCCTGCCGGTACCGGAAGTAACCCAGATCAACCTATCCCCTGTCATAGGTTGGAATTATGCCAATGGATTTTTAGCAGGCATTGGTTCATACAGCAATCCAATCATCAGACCCCGGACCGAGTATCTACTGATGCCTTTGTACGGATTTAAAAACCACCATCCGGCCGGACTGGCCAGGTTGGAACAACGTTTTTTCCCGGTATCAGGGAAATTCAGCAGGATATCCGCAGGGATTGAAATAAAAATCTACGGGCTTGAGAATATGGGCACCAACCATGATTCCGCCCTTTCTTATTCCCGCCTGATGCCCTGGATTGAATTTCAGTTGAGAAAGAGTTCACCGCTCGATCCCGCGCGTCACCGGTTTAGGTGTAGATCCTTGGTGATAAGTAAGTACAACAGCAACACGAAAGAACCATTCAGCATTCAGGATCCGGTATGGTATTATGTGAATGAAATATCCTGGCGATACCGGATCAATCGCGTGCTGAATCCGTTCCACATGCAGGCATCAATACAACAATCCGATAACATGGTGCGCCTTATGGCGGAGGAGAACTGGTTCATCCCTTATGAAAATCCGGGTAAAGGCTTCTCCATCAGGGCTTTTTCAGGTATCTTCCTCCATTATAAAGATAGATCCGATGGTGTTGATTTCAGGTTCACCACCTCCGGTATTGCCATGAATACCGATAAAACGGTGAACATCCATGATCCTCTTTTTGATTATCTGTACCTTGCGAGAAGCAATGCACCCGGTATCCTGCGACAGCAGATGTACATCACCGACGGTGGATTCAGGAGAGCCACCACTGTTGGAAATACGCAACGATGGATGATCACCTTGAATATATCCACAACCTTGCCCGGCAGGCTCCCGTTCCAGTTTTACCTTGATGCAGGGCTTTTCGCAGATACTATAAAGGATAATTATCTGAAAGGCATCTTACTATACAGCCCGGGTGTTAAAATTATCCTCCTCAAGGATGTGGTTGAAATCTATTTCCCCTTTACCTTTGCAGAATCAAAAGCCATCACAGACAGGGAAAAACTGAACCGGCCGGAGTTATCCTACTGGCAAAAAATACGTTTCATGATAAATTTGCAGGCACTAAATCCTCTTTCTCTGCCGGGAAGAATCAGATTCTGAAAATTTTGTAGATTTGCCTGGAGATATATGCATACAAACCATTGGCCCATAGGAACAAGACATATTTTGCATCCGATTTTCACCTGGGTGTGCCGACTCCGGAGGAAAGCCTTATAAGGGAAAAGGAGGTAGTAGCCTGGCTGAACCATGTAAGGATGGATGCCAGGGCTATTTATCTGCTAGGGGATATTTTTGATTTCTGGTTTGAATACAGGACTGTTGTTGCCAAAGGTTTTACCAGGCTGTTGGGATGTCTGGCAGAGCTCGCTGACAGCGGTATTGAAATCCATTATTTCACAGGCAACCATGACATGTGGACTTTCGGGTACCTTGAAAAGGAACTGGGGATTAAAGTACACAGGAAACCCATTACAACAGAAATAGATGGAAAGATTTTTTTTATCGGTCATGGCGATGGATTAGGTCCTGATGACCGGGGTTATAAAATGATGAAATGGGTGTTTGCAGCCAGGTTTTTTCAGTGGATCTATGCCCGGTTCCATCCCAATTTCAGTTTCGGCCTGGCGCATTATCTCTCCGCTAAAAGCCGTAAAGCCAACTCATACCGCAAAGATGTGTTTCTTGGAGAGGACCGGGAGTTTCTTGTCCTGTTCATCAAGGATTACCTGAAAGACCATCACGTTGATTATTTTATTTTTGGTCACCGCCACATAACCCTTTACCTTGAAGTTAACGGAAGTACTTATATAAATGTGGGGGAGTGGGTGAATACGAAAAGCTATGCGATGTTCGACGGTTTAAAAACAACGATCGAATATTGGAACGGCTGATTATTGCACGATTAGCCGATCAGTTCCACCAGGTCAGCAACCCGGCATGAATATCCGAACTCGTTGTCGTACCATGCGATTACCTTCACAAAATTTCCTTCCATCACGGTGGTGAGTTCTGAATCAAAGATGGAGGAATGTCGGTTTCCGATGATGTCAGCACTGACGATGGGATCTTCGTTATACTGGAGAATCCCTTTCATGGGGCCTTCAGCTGATTCCCGTATGGCACTGTTGATCTCCTCTTTTGTAACATTCCGGCTGAGCTTCACCGTCAGATCTACCAGTGATCCGTCAGGTGTTGGTACCCTGAGGGCCATACCGTGGAGTTTGCCGTTGAGGGAAGGTATGACGAGCCCTACCGCTTTGGCGGCTCCGGTGGAGGTAGGAATGATCGACAAGGCTGCCGCCCGCGCCCTACGAAGGTCTGAATGGGGGGAATCAAGAATGATCTGGTCGTTTGTGTAAGAATGGATTGTGTTCATCAGCCCGTGTTCAATACCAAACCGTTCATGTAACACCTTTGCCACAGGGGCAAGGCAATTGGTAGTGCAGGAAGCATTGGATAAGATCTTGTGATCCGGGTTCAGCATTTCGTTATTCACACCAAGGACCATGGTGGCATCAACATCCTCCTTCGACTTCGAAGGTACGGTGAGGATTACCTTTTTGGCACCTGCCTCAAGATGTTTACTTACCTTGTCCCGACTTCTGAAAACACCTGTGGATTCAATCACTACGTCAATATCAAGGTTTCCCCAGGGTAGTAATGATGGCTCTTTTTCAGCATATACCCTGATCCTGTTACCGTTCACTAAAAGGAAATCATCCTGATGGGAAACCACGCCGGGGAACATGCCATGCACAGAATCATATTTCAATAGATGGGCCAGCGTTGAGGCATTGGTCAGGTCATTAATGGCGATTAGTTCCATGTTGTTCTTCTGTAACATGGCCCTGTAAGTCAGCCTGCCGATTCTTCCAAAGCCATTAATAGCTACTCTGATTTTACTCATATCTTTTTTGTTAAAGGTTATTTTTTACTTGTATCGGCCGCAAAATTAACGTTTATACCCAAATGATGGTTCATATCATTGGTAAAATATCGGAATAGGTAGCAACCGGGTTCTAAATATCAGTAGGGTAAAACCTTCCGTTGTCGAAAGCCATAAGTTCTCTTACTCCAATTGATTTGAGCCATAGTATGGTTTCGTTGAAATATCCGTCAAGCTCCAAAGGAGTATGTGCATCGCTGTTGAGCATAAGGGGGATGCTCTCCTCTACACAAGTACGTATCATCCTTTCTGAAGGGAAAAGCTCTGTATGTTTTCCCCGGTAGATACCGCGTGTATTAATTTCCATGATGGTGCCGTTCCTCTTGATGGTCTGAAGGAGTTCTTCCTGTAAGGGAATGATCCAGGGTTCATCATCGCTGTAGCATCGCCCCTTGTTATGCATTTTCACCTTGTCGCAATGCGCGATGATGTCCGGTTTTTCACGCTCAACCATTTCCATCTGCTGCCGGTAGTATTGTGTAACAGCTTGCCTGGAATCATCCCCGAAGATGTTGTGTATTCCCCTGAAATATTCTGCTTTATCGGGTCCGTCAATAAACCATGGAGCAGGATTGTCGGAGTTAATGACCAGGTGTACAGCACCGATTGTATAGTCAAGATGGAACTGCTCTTGGTATTGTACGAAGGGCAAGGAGATACCGGGGACATAGTCGATCTCCAGGGCGAGGAAAATATGGAGCTTGTTATAGTATTTTTCTTTCAGAAATCTGATCATTTCTTTATAGGAGATTTCGTCATCCGGTTTCATCATCCATGGATAGGTCAGGTTAAGATAGGCATGTTCCGAGAAACCCAGGTGGCTGAACCCGTTTTCAATGGCTTTGGTGACAAACTCCTCAGGTTCTCCCTTTCCGTCGCTGTACCGGGTATGGGTGTGGAAGTTGCTTTTCATTTGGCTGTCGAATATTTTATAATATTGAGGATATGCCCGTTTTTGCAAAAATCACTTTTTTTTTCCTCTTTTTCCTTTTCAGTCATATATAATGAGAAAAAGGAGGATGAGATATGAAGAAAGGCATTTACGTATTGGTGGTTTGTTTAGGTCTGCAATGTTTATGTGCAACCATAACAGAGGGGCAAAACAATGGAATCCTTTATCTGACGGAAGATTTTACAGACACCCTTTTCCCTAAACCTGACTGGATAACAGATGCGGTTACCAGGGTTACAACGCCGGGCTCTTTTCAGTCGCCCCCGGCCGCGGCTTCATTTGGAGCCCATACCGGCAGTCTGACACTGCCTCCGGTCAACAGTCCGGTCATGGTGAAGTTCTACCTGGGCCGGACAACGACTTCAACGGCAAAGACCCTGATCCTTGAGGCCTCGACCGAAAGCAACCTCACCGGTTTTGTACCGGTTGATACCTTTGACCATTCAAATACCATTTCAGGAGGATTTGTGCTGTGCGAAACCGACCTATCGGCCTTCAGCGGGCCACAGGATGTATGGATACGTTTCAGAAAAGAATCAACCACTACCTCCCCATGGCGGTTGGATGATATCGAGGTTTATTACGCTCCCGGATTGCCGGTAAGCTTAAACAGTTTTTACGGGGGCTGGTCAAATGACAAGGGTGTTTCGCTTTATTGGCAGACAGCAACTGAATATCAGAATGCATTCTTTGGGATTCAACGCTCTGCGGAAGGTTCAGACTTTGTCACCATCGGACGGGTGACCGGACAAGGTACGGTAACCCATTCAGTGGATTACCATTTTAACGATCCTGTACCTGATCACCCGGTTAGTTATTACCGGCTTATACAGCAGGATTTTGACGGTCATGCGGCCTATTCGCCGGTGATCCAGATTAAAACCGGTATTGCACAACAGCCGGTATTAACCATTCAATCCCTGAAAGCTTCCATCAATGGTGTGATCCTGACCCTGGGAAATCCTTCCAGTGAACCTTTCGGGATCTATATTACAGACTTGAAAGGTTTAAAGATTTTTGATGGGTGGGTTAAACAGCAGGATCAAAGTGATATCCACATCAAAACGAATCTTATACCGGGAGTATACGTATTAAGTGTGTTCAATACCGGGCATATATGTACCCGAAAGTTTTTTGTTGATTTCTGATCAAAAGATCTGCCTGGAACTGCCGGGCTTCTTTTTTCCTTGCAAATAATTCCTTCGTTAACCCATACCTGCCGGAAACTGAAAGTAAGTATCCTGTTCCTGTTTTGCAGCTGCATCAAGGTCATTCATGGACGATCTTTACTATACAGTTAATCGCTTGTCTAACCCTTAAAAATGACTAGTCATGAAAGCACTGGAGGTTAAAGAAAGCGTTCTTTGGATGGTCTATATTATCGGCATGGGTATCATACTTGCACTTATGTTAACTAATTAACTATATAAGATCGTGCAAAGCACGCCACCCAACGGGGACTAGGGAACTCAACGAGGTTCAATCCAGTCCCCGTTCTCTTTGATAAGCATTATAAGCGCATCCACAGCATCTTCCTCCCTGACTCCTTTTTTCACTACCTGACGGCCTTTGTAAAGTGTTATAGTCCCTCGTCCAGCACCCACATAGCCATAATCTGCATCTGCCATTTCTCCCGGTCCGTTCACGATACATCCCATGATTCCTATTTTAAGTCCTTTAAGATGGGAGGTTTTGGATTTGATCCGGAGGACGGTTTCACGGATATCAAATTTCGTCCTTCCACAAGAGGGGCACGAAATATATTCAGGGGCAGAGATTCTGGCCCGGGTAGCTTGCAGAATTTTAAATGCAAGGCTGTTCAGGAAAGAGGCCTGTTGTTCTCCATCGATCCACAGCCCGTCCGCCAGCCCGTCAGTGAACAGGGCGGAGGCCGTTATGGCGGCATTGAGGATCAGGGTCTCTTCATCTGTTGTGCCGGCCTTGATCCTTAAAACAACCGGCAGCTCCACTCCGTAAAATGTAAGCAGGGCCATCCATGCACGTAGAATTCCCGAATGGGTCAGCAGTTCTGCGTCAAGCAGGAGAACTGTTTTACCAGCCTTATGGATTTGTTGGGCAAGTGAAGCAACTGGTAATTCCGGTAAACATAGCACATTAGGAGCACCTGTATGCAAATCCGGAATTTGGAGATCATCCGGCATCAGGAGGGGCAAAGACAGGTTATCCGCCATCCAATGAATTACTGGCCTGGCATCTGGCTGCCTTATATTTCCTGATTCTTCTCTGCACACGCTTATGTCGGGTTGACTGTCTTTCTCTTCTGAAGGATATCCTATCACCACCGGGAACTTTGACCCGCCTATGTCCCCGATCGAACAGCTTACCCTCCGTCGGTAGCTGAAAGGATCATAAGGCAAAGGATAAGGGGAATGCAGTTCTGGTAATCTGTCGAATCGGGCATATCTCTCCAGCAGTTTCCGGGCAACCGGAATTTCGGCAACCGGATCTTCGGTAAGAGAAATGCGGATGGTATCACCGATTCCTTCATCAAGCAGGAGGCCAATGCCAGAGGCGGATTTGATCCTTCCTTCGGTGCCAAATCCCGCTTCAGTTACACCCAGGTGAAGGGGATAGTCAAAACCCTCTTCCACCATCCGGGCAACGAGCAGGCGGTACGCCTGCACCATCACCCTGACGTTACTCGACTTCATCGAAATGAGCAGTTCATGAAACCGGTTCCTGTGACAAATCCGTACAAGCTCCAGAGCCGCTTCCACCATCCCGGCAGGCGTATCACCGAACCGTTGAAGAATCCTCGGCGAAAGAGATCCGTGATTAGAACCAATCCGCAAGGCTGTTCCATGTTTTCGGCATACCCCAATCAGGCGTTCAAGATGGTCCTCTGCAATCGCCAGTTCCTTATCGTACATCATTACCCCTCCTGAAGAACCGGAGCTGTAAATGCCATAATTTCCGGGATTGATACGGACTTTATGGACAAATTGGGCACAGATCTCCGCAATTAATGGATTGAAATGTACATCCGCTACCAGGGGGACATAACACCCTGACTTTTCAAGCGATGCTCTGATCTTCTCAGTGTTATGCGCATCCTTCACAGATGGAACCGTTAATCTTACCAGTTCACAGCCCACATTAGTCAGCTGTATGATCTGGGCCAGGGTGCCTTCTGTATCTTCAGGCGCTGTATTGACCATCGATTGGATCCTTACAGGATTATCTCCCCCGATGCCAATGTTGCCGACACGGACCTCCCTGGTTTGAAACCTTCTGTAAGAGTATTCTGAAAACATTATCGACTGATATGGATTATGTATTTTATATTGAAGGGGCCTCCCAGTCAGGTGCAATGAAAAACCGCTTCCGGTATTGATCAAGCTTATGCCTGTCTAATGTGGCATACAGCACTTTACAACTCCTTTGTCCGGCATCTGCGAGAATTTCACCGAAAGGATCCACCACCATAGAAAATCCATCGTGCGGTGTTCCGATGCCATCTTGTCCGGTACGGTTAACCCCCGCAACATAAGCCTGGTTTTCAATGGCCCTGGCCACGAGCAGTGATTTCCAGTGGTGGCTCCTTGTGGCGGGCCAGTTTGCCAGATAACAGATAAGATCAAAACAGTATGTACCGTTGTGATAATGGTTCATGCTCCATATGGGAAACCTCAGGTCATAGCAGGTGAGTGGTAAAATATTCCAGTCTTTGATCCGGAAGGTGTTCCTATGATTCCCTTGCGAAAAATGAACCTGTTCGTTCCCCATCCTGAAAAGATGATGTTTGTCATAAAAACCTGTGGTACCATCGGGGAAAACCCAAACAGACCTGTTGTAGAAATGGCCCTCTTCCCTGATCATCAGTGTTCCGGAAATTACACTGCCGAGGCAGGTTGCCATCTCCTTCATCCAGTTGACCGTCGGGCCTTCCATCTCCTCCGAAAAAAGTTCCGGTTTCATCGAGAAGCCGGTAGAAAACATTTCCGGAAGAAGAACCAGATCTGGCTGATGCTTAATGCCTGATAGAAGGTTTTGTAATGAGGCCAGATTTGCCTCCTTATCCTCCCATGCCAGCATCATCTGGATAAGGGTTATGTTCAGGTCCTCCATGCGTCCATTTTTTGAATATACCGGAAGGGGACAGGCTTTGCACCGGGATTTCGGGTGAAAACCTTTAATAGATGCTTTTCAGCTACCTTCCGGCCTGTTCTTCCCTGCCAAAAGTACAGTATTAAATGCAGTTATCAGGGGATGAAGATATTTTTTGGTGAAGTTAATCTCTTTACTATATTTGACCAAACCATTTCAATCCGATACCATGAAACTGAAAACCATAGAAGATGCGAATTTTAAAGGTAAAAAGGTGCTGATCCGTGTCGATTTCAATGTACCATTGAACCACAACCGCCAGGTAACCGATATAACACGGATACGTGAGTCACTGCCTACCATCAACAAAGTACTGAATGATGGCGCTGCGGTGATTCTGATGTCACACCTGGGACGGCCAAAAGGAGGATTCGAGAATGATTACTCTTTGACACCGGTGGTCCCCATCCTGTCGAAATTGCTCAATCGTAATATCATTTTCAGCAGGGATCTTTTTGGACCGAAAACTTTAGAAGTTGCAGCAGATTTAAAACCAGGCCAGATCCTTATGCTTGAAAACCTGCGGTTTTATCCGGAAGAGGTGGAAGGTGACGAAACTTTTGCAAAAAACTTGGCGTCATTGGCGGATGTGTATGTGAATGATGCCTTTGGAACATCACACAGGCCGCATGCTTCTGTTTATACTGTGGCAAAGTATTTTAAAAAAGAAAAATACTGCGGCTTACTGCTTGCTGATGAGATTAAAAACCTGGACCAGGTGCTGCATTCGTCTGCCTCCCCTTTTACAGCAATCATAGGTGGCGCAAAAGTCTCTTCAAAGATTTCCATTATTAAGAATCTTCTTAATAAGGTTGATAATATGATCATTGGCGGAGGTATGGCCTTCACTTTCATCAAAGCCTTGGATGGTCAGGTAGGGGATTCTTTGATTGAAGAGGATAAAATTGATCTTGCCAAGAGCCTGGTGAAGGAAATGATGCTTAAAGGAGTCAATCTTTATCTGCCCACGGATGCGGTAATATCGGATGCTTTCTCCAATGAGGCGAATATCAGAGAGGTTTCCTCCTACAGCATACCAGACGGATGGATGGCCCTGGACATTGGGAAGAAGAGTTGCCGGCGCTTTGCCGAAATTATCAACAACTCCCAGAAAATTCTTTGGAACGGTCCGATGGGTGTATTTGAACTTGATAAATTCAAACAGGGCACCAAGGCCATTGCCATTGCCGTATCCAGCGCTACCATCAGTGGTGCCTTTTCATCAGTGGGAGGTGGTGATTCAGTGGCAGCTATCAATGAATACAACCTTGCCGACCAGGTTTCTTATGTTTCCACAGGAGGAGGGGCCATGCTTGAATACCTGGAGGGAAAGGAGCTGCCTGCCATCCATGCGATCATGACCAATAATAAATAATTTATTGGTTAGCCTCCGGCACATTCACTGGTTGCGCAAACCGTTGATCGATTTTGTGTTTTCCCTCTTCAAGTTTCGGGATAACCATGGGAGCAATGCCTGCTACAGGATTGTACAGAAGGGAACCTTTACGCATCTCCTCCGGAATGATTTTCATGGTCGGGTCGAAACGGCCATAAAGGAACAACAGGACACTGATCACAAAAGCCACCTTGGCCAGGCCAAACACTGCACCTGCCAGTCGGTTCAGGAATCCGAGGGTCATATGCTCAACCATCCGGCTTATCATCCTGCCGGTGAGATGCACGAGGATCACTATCCCTAGAAAGGTGATGGCAAAGGCAATAAGGGATGTGTATTTACCCTCCCCACCAGGATGGGAACTGATCAGGCCACCGATATACCAGGAGAAATGCACGGCAAGATAAATACCGGCAATCAGGGCTATCAGGGAGGCAACCTCCACAATCAGCCCTTTGCGGAAGCCTTTATATGCAAACCATAACAATGGAATGGCCATAAGGATATCTATAAAGCTCATACAGTACGGATCTTATCGGTAGATGATTTCAGAAAGCTCTGTCTGAATGGAAATGTTTCAGGATCTCATTGGCATAAAGGAATTTCCGGATTTCCGGATTGTCAGCATCAAGAATGTTGGTTTTATCGCCTTTCCACCAGAGATGCCCTTCATGGATGAAACTTACCTTATCCCCAATGCCGATCACAGAGTTCATATCATGTGTGTTAACAATGGTGGTCATTGCATATTCTGAAGTGATTTCTGCGATAAGCCGGTCAATCAGTGTAGCTGTCTTGGGGTCAAGGCCTGAATTAGGTTCATCACAGAAAAGATATCTGGGCCTGATGGCGATAGCCCTTGCAATGGCCACACGCTTCTTCATTCCACCACTGATCTCAGCCGGCAGCAGTCTGTTTACCCCATGCAGGTTTACACGGTCAAGGCATTCCAGTGCCCTCTTTAATCGTTGATTATACGTCATGTTGGTCAGCATCTTAAGCGGGAATATCACATTCTCTATAACCGACAAGGAATCAAACAGGGCCCCCCCCTGGAAGAGCATACCCATCTCTTTCCGGATTTCCTTCTTTTGCCGGGAATCCATAGAGGTGAAATCACGTCCATCGAAAGAAACACTTCCCGAATCCACCTCCAGTAATCCTACCAGGCATTTCATCAGTACGGTTTTACCTGAACCGCTTTCTCCGATGATAAGGTTGGTGATCCCGGGCTCGAACATGATCGAGATATCATGAAGAACTTCCTGGTTGTCAAATCTTTTGTATATGTTCCTGGCCTGTATCATCCAAGAAAAAGTTGTGTGAGAATCAGATTGAAAACAATAATCATGATGCAGGTGGTTACCACTGCCCTGGTACTTGCTTTCCCCACTTCGAGTGCACCTCCTGAGGTGTAGTAACCATGGTAGCCGGGAATGGAGGTGATCAGAAAAGCAAAAACCACGGTCTTGCTGAGTGCATAGATCACCTGTATGTTTTCAAAAAAAGACTGGATGCCGAAAATATAATCTGAAGAAGAGTAGATACCTGTCATTGTAACGGCAGCCCAACCGCCGAAAATCCCCAGAAACATCGAGATGATAATCAGCAAAGGGTTGGCAAAAAGAGCAGCAACAATTTTAGGAAGTATGAGGTAGTTTGCCGGATTGATACCCATGATCTCCAATGCATCAATCTGTTCGGTTACCCGCATGGTTCCGATCTCGGAAGTGATCCGGCTTCCGATTTTACCGGCCAGTATGAGGGCAAGAATTGTAGGGCTGAATTCCAGTATGATCCCCTGGGCTGTAATATAACCCACTGTATATCTGGGCAGTAGAGGGCTGTCAACATTGAATGAGATCTGGATTGCAACCACGGCACCCATGAATACCGAAATGATCAGCACAATCCATAAAGAACCTACCCCCAGCTGATTGAACTCATCAATGACCTGCTGCCAGAAGATCTTGGGTTTTTCACTCCGCCTGAATACTCTTTGCATCAGTATCAGATAACGGCCAAGATGAAAAAAGAAATTCATGGCTGGAGGTTTTTACAAACATACAGGTTTTTGCAAAGATAAGTACTTAAAGGCACAATTGCCGTTAGGTCATCTGTATTGATTCAAAGCGGCTGAAAGTCTCATGGCAATTTCGTGTTTCAGGGTGGGCGGGCTTATCACCACCACTTCGTTTCCATAGCCGAGAATCAGCTGAATGAGCTCATACGTGACAAGGACATTCAGGCTGATCCGGAATTCCTGTTCGTTATCAGCCAACACCTGCTGCGACTGATGAACCGGTTGGGTTTTTATGTATTGACCCTGATGTGGTGAAAAAGAGAGAATAATCTCTTCGGGAGCAAGTCCTGCTTCTGTGATGCCGACCGAATGACGAAAATAGATCTGCGGATTAAAGGAGGGTAATTGCGTGAAGGTCTCATCCAGGAGGTGAACCTCAACCAATCGGTCGAGCCCAAAACTTCTGATGGTATTTTTCTCTCTGTCAAGGCCGGTTACATACCACCTGTTCCGGTACTCTTTCAGCAGGTAGGGATCGATTACCCTCCGGGAAGGTTGATCCTCTGTAAATTTTCGATGAACAACCACAATACTCCTCTTTTGCCTGATGGCCCGATAGATTGGTTTGAGGAACTGACTTCCGCTGTAATAAGGAACCGTTTCAAACTGAACGATATTATCGGGAGCTACCCCTTCATCTTCCTTAAGCTGAAACTGTTCAAAGATTTTCTCAATGGCAAACGTATAGGGTTGAAAGATGCCTGCCTCTCTGAACTGATAGAGGGTATTTGCCGCGAATGCGAGTGCATCTTTCTCTTCCGGGGACATGGGTTTGCGATCGATGTCATAGTCCGGGTCACCGTAATAATACCCGTTATGTTCCCGGCTATAGAGGACAGGTGCATGATATCCCAATGCATCATACTCGCGCATATCCCGCAGGTCACGTTCAATGGTTTTAACAGAAAGCTTTGAACCATCGGTAGTGCCATATAACGTTTCTTCACACCGGCTGCGAAGATATTCTTTTGATGGATATGGATTGTACCGGTTCGAAAGGCAACGGTGTATGACCCGGTAACGTAATAAGGCATATTTGCTGGCCGGCATTGTACGGGATTTGTTATTTCTCCTTTCGGGCAATTCAGGGATTCCGGATTGATCAGATCATGTCCCGTAATAACCTGTCAGATCTCCCCGTTTTTACGCATTCTGTAAATGGTCGACTTCCCAACATCAAGTTTCTTGGCAACCAGCATAATATCATCATTATACTTATGCATAAAGTTCTTGATGATCTGTCGTGTGTATTCATAAAGGGTGTTTTCTCTCAGAAGCAGGTTAGCCATTGGATTGGTTGTGAAGAAATTGATATGTTCAGGTTCAATAGGATGGCCGTCTGCCAAAACAGCCGAAAGTTCTATGATGGCTTTCAGCTCTCTGATATTCCCGGGATAAGGATAATTGATCAGTTTCTCCTGGGCGGCCGGGGTAATTTCCATCTTAGCCATTTCGTTTTCAAGGCAGAACTGTTTCAGAAAATATCTCGACAGATAGATAAGGTCGTTTTCCCTATCCCTGAGCGGAGCAATCCGTATGGGCAATCCAAGCAAACGGTAATACAGGTCTTCATTGAATTTCCCTTTGTTGACGTGATCGAGCAGATTTTGTGTACTGGATACGATAAGTCTGGAATTGAATTTCTGGGGATTTTCTGATCCAAGACGACAGAAATTTTTATCACGAATTACCCCCGCCAGTCTTTCCTGCATCAAAGGATTAAGTTTGTCAATCTCATTGATGAAAAGGGTCCCACGCTGGGCTTCTTCCAGCCGTCCATACCTGATTTCACGGTCACCATAAAGGGGCGTTCTCTCAAATCCAAAAAGTTCGGCTTCAATCAGGTTATCTGGAATGGCAGCAATATTGACCTCAATGAAAGGATTGGCCATGTATGCTGAATGAAAGTGAATGGTTTTAGCAATCAGTTTTTTACCGGTGCCTGGCTCACCATACAAGGAAACGGGAATGCTTGATTTGGCCGCTTTATCAATGGTGGCAAACAGTTCATGCATCCATAGACTTTTCCCTTTAAGAATATTGGTATACTTGTACTTCTTCCCCACTTCAAAACGTAACCTGGTAAGTTCCGATTTTAACCTTATATTTTCAATGGTGTTACTGACCACTTCCCATATCCGGTCGTCATTGTCTTTGTCTTTGTTGATAAAACTATAAGCCCCAAGGTTTAACAATTGCGGGATCTGGGTTGCCTGTTTTTCAGGGGCTACAAAGATCATCTTGATGTCAGGATCGAATTTCTTGATCTTCTTCAACAAAACACTCCCGCTGAGATCCTGCATCGTAATGCTGAAAATGACCATCTGAGGTTTTTTGTAAAACTCATCCGTGCAGCTTTTCCCGTTTCTGTAAGTGATGAATTGTGTGTCTTCAAACTGCTTCAGTACATCCTGAATACGGGTGCTCATGTCTTTGTCTTCAATCGCAAGAAAAATCAATATTTCTTTCATTATAATTAAAGTTTAAAGATTTACATTATACATAAAGCAAATAACAATGAAAAATCTCAAATTTAGAAGAGATTCCAAAAATACAAAAAATGAATCTTTTATACAAGATAATTTTAAAAAAATCTGTAGAAAGGATAAGGTATGATGAGGAAGGAGGTCTGCCGGATGAATCAGAGTTTATTGACAACAAGTCCTCTGACGAATATTTCATAGGTGCCCACATCCATCAGCACCGTGATTTTCTTATGAAAAACACCTTGGCTCTCAGCATCGAATGAGGTTCTGATTACTCCTTCATGACCTGGAAGGATCGGCGATTCATCATATTTAGGTATAGTACAACCACAGGAAGCGATTACCCGTGTTATAACAATGGGGTGCTGGCTGATATTAGTAAATCTGAATTCTGCATTGACAGGCTTGTTCTGAAGAATGGTACCGAAATCATGGGTGGTTTTGTACCATTTGACCATACCATCGTCCGTTTGAAGATCTGCGGGCGTAAAGGAGGTATTCGCCAGCGCCAGAATCATAACAATGGCCAGGGAAAAAAAGCTGTCTGCTATCTTGATTTTCATGCTTCTCATTATTTGGTGTCACAGATTTCAGACAATCAACATACCCAATGTGGTGTCTGATCATTAAAAAAACCGGATAAAAGTAGGATGATTTACTACGATTACTTGTTAAAATCGGGTAAAAAGATGTAAATGAAGTGTAAAACATAGACATTCCATTGAAAAGCCAAGGTCTTTTAAACCTGGAAAACACAAGAACCCGGTAAACTTTCCTATCTTTATCCCGATGAAAAGTCATGGCATCCGTTTGTTGATCATTTTCGGCATGATAACCCTGGTAGGGATTATCATCTTTCAGGTTTATTGGGTAAAAAGAACTTATGATATACGTGAAAGCCAGTTTAATCAAACCATCAGTGTAGCCCTGTTTGATGTTGCAATGAAAATTGCCGAATATAACCAATCGGTGTTGCAGGGGAAGACACCGGTTCGCCAGGTTTCATCCAACTATTTTATCGTGGAGGTTAATGACCTGATTGATAAAGATGTCCTGGAGCTATTCCTAAAGCGTGAATTTACAAAGCGGAACCTGATCATGGATTTTGAGTATGCTATTTACGATTGCCACGAAAACGAAATGGTATTCGGTCGGTACGTAAGCATGGATGACCCGAGCGACACCTTGGCCACAGGGCATATATTTGAGAAGTGCAGGGATTGCACCTACTATTTCGGGATTAACTTTCCCGGAAAGAGGAATTATATCATCAGTAACATGAATGTTTGGTTTATTTCCTCCTTCATCCTGGTTTCTGCAGTGATTTTCTTCGCCTGGTCATTATTTCTGGTTTTCAGACAGAAACGGTTATCAGAGATTCAGCGGGACTTTATCAATAATATGACGCATGAATTCAAAACCCCTATTTCCACCATTGCCATCAGTTCAGAAGTATTGTTGAATGAGGATCAGATGAGGGATCCAGTACGGGTGAAAAACTATGCTGCCATTATTGCCGAACAGAACTTTCGTCTGAGAGAACATGTTGATAAAGTGCTTCAGGCAGCCAATATCGAGAAGCGGAAAGTGAACCTTGAATTTCACAATACGGATCTCATTTCACTTATCCATACCATTGCCGAAAGTTTTCTTACACAGATAAAAGAAAGAAACGGGACACTGGAAATTCTCACTGAAGAGGATAAAATAACGATGGTGGCAGACCGGTTCCATCTCACCAATATTTTTGTCAACTTGTTGGATAATGCGCTGAAATACTCAAACGATGCACCCAAAATAACCGTGGCCATTGCGAAGGATAAAAAAGGGATACGGATCAATTTCTCGGACAATGGTATTGGCATTGAAAAAAAATATCAGAAGAGGGTTTTTGACCGTTTCTTCAGGGTTCCGACAGGTTCTGTACACAATGTAAAGGGCTTCGGCCTCGGCCTGTATTATGTTCAGAACATGGTGAGGGCTCACGGCTGGAAGATTGGACTTACCAGTGAAAAGGGGGAAGGCAGTACATTCACCATCCTCATTCCGGAAAGTTCGCTGATGAAAAATGAATGATTAAAAGAGAACAGGTCATGATGACAGAGCATATGCCCAGGATTTTATATGTTGAAGATGATGAAGCATTAAGTTATGTCACACGGGATAACCTTGAAATGAACGGCTACCATGTAACCTGGTGTATTGACGGGATTGAAGGATGGAAAGCTTATAACAGGCATATTTTTGATATTTGTATCCTGGATGTAATGCTCCCCAGAAGTGATGGCTTTGACCTTGCCCGGAAAATACGCAGGGTAAACCAGGATATCCCTATCATCTTCCTTACCGCACGTACTATGAAAGAAGACAGGATCGAAGGATTGCGACTTGGAGCCGATGATTATCTTACCAAACCATTTTCCATTGAAGAACTGCAGTTGAAAATCAATGTTTTCCTGAAACGGCCAATGAAAACCACTGCCAGGGAGGAGGTGAATCCCCTGTCGGTGGGCTCGTTTCGGCTCGATATGGAGAATCATATGCTGATCAGGGGAAAAGATGAGAGAAAACTTACACTCCGCGAGGCTGAACTCCTCTCTTTCCTGATCCACCATAAAAATAAAATCATTAACCGCGAAGATATCCTTGATGCAGTGTGGAAAAATAGCGACTTCTTCATTAGCCGTAGCCTGGATGTGTTCGTGTCCAGACTCAGAAAATACCTGAAAGCAGATCCCGCAATCGCCATCGAAAACATCCATGGAATCGGCTTTAAACTCAAAACATCCAAATGAACAACTCCTTCCTTCATTTTCTGTTGCCGTTGGCCTGTTGTACTTTTCTATGGACAAGCTGCAACATTCCTTCCCATGACATTGCAGCCGCTGAAGCCCATATGGACAGTTGCATTGGACCGGAAAATAACAGGTTGCTGGAAAAACTCACTGTCTGCTTTGATAATTTCTTGATAGATAATAATTTTTGTCATGGGAGAAAGGACCTGCTGGATGGCTATAAAAACTGGCTGCAGTACCTTCTCGAACAAAAAGGGATGGATACTACCTGGATGTTCCGGTACAATGATCTTGAAAAACTTATCAGCGAATTCGAAGAACTGCATTTCGCTGAATGGTTGTACGATGGAAGATTCGCAGATTGCCTGCTGGAAGTGGAATACCCGGAACATTACCTCATGGCTGGTTATGCCGGGATCATGCCGCAGCATACGGTCTCTCCGGAGAAATTTGCCAGTGAATTCATACGACAGGTGAACAAGCGGCAATTCAGGGATCCATTGCTTAAAAAAGCTGTTGCTTTGGATTATTTCCTGGGTCCGGTGCTCTTTGTAATAAGGCCCGATCACCTTTATTACGCGCAAACCACAGATAAAGAAGGGAAAGTGTCGATAAGCCGGCATTACCATTAGCATTGGCGGAAACCGGCTAATATGTTGCTTGAACTTTTTATCTGATTATTGGTTATACAAATAACATTTTCTGGTTGACAGAGAGTGTGTATGTCAAGCTTTTTAGTTTATGCACATGAAAACAATGTTGCCGGTATTAGGTGTAATGATCCTGGTCTTGTTCTGGGCGGCTTGTACCAATGATAATGAAGTGTCCATCCGTAAGACTACAGATGGTTGTGATACGGCCAACATGCAATATTCACTTCACATTGCCCCGATCATGGCTGTCTCATGCAATAATTGCCACAGCCCATTCTCACCTTCAGGGGGTGTGAATACCGGCGACTACACCAATCTGGCCATTATTGCCTCCAATGGAAAACTAAAAGGTGCCGTGAACCATAATCCTGGATTTTCACCTATGCCTCCCTCTTCTCCAAAGCTCGACAGTTGTAAGCTGAAACGGATCAATGCATGGGTAAACCAGGGCTTTCCCAACAATTGATAATCTAAAGACAGATAATAACAAAACAAATGAATCATGAACCGTAAAGTCATTATCCTGATTTCACTGGGTTCAGTGGCCATCCTGACAGCACTGCTGATATATCATTTTGTATATAACAAACCCCATAAGGACTATGCTGGTGCAGAAGCGGAATTTTTCATGACCCCGGCTGAGCTGTTCAATGCCTTTAACCAGACAGGGGATGAAGCGGTGAAACGTTACAATGGGAAGATCATTGCTTTAACCGGAACACCAGATGCTTTTGAAACAGTTGACAACCTTACCATTGCTGTGTTTCATCTGGATGAAGGGATGTTTGGTCCCAGAGGTATCAGATGTACATTCCTTGAAAAACTACCTGATGATCAGATGAGGTCAGGTGAGGAGATCACCCTGAAGGGTTTTTGTTCAGGTTATAATGATGAGGATGTAATCCTGGAAAAATGCACATTAATGAACCTATAATCTGTTTATTATGAAAAATAAGCTGATGATTGCCGTATTGTTGTTTTCCTTGCCCTTATCGGTCCTGGGTCAGAAATACCTTACCAAGAACGGCAGGATTTCCTTTTTTTCAAAGACACCGATTGAAAACATCGAAGCTCACAACAACCAGGTGAATGCAGCCATTAATATTACCGACGGATCTGTTGCATTCAGGGTACTGATCAAGTCTTTCGTGTTTGAAAAAGCACTGATGCAGGAGCACTTCAATGAGAATTATTTAGAGTCGGACAAATATCCCACATCGGTTTTTAATGGGAAAATCAAAGACCATGGAAAGATCAACCTTTCCAGAAACGGTACCTACCCGGTGGAGGTTACAGGCAGCCTTACCATTCATGGTGTAAAGAAGGTGGTCACAATCAACGGAACCATTGAGGTTAAAGGGAATACATTGGTTGGCACATCTGAATTCCGTATCAGGTTAAAAGATTACAAGGTAAAAAGACCCAAAGCGGTTGCAGAAGAAATAACAATAACTGTTACTTTTGAAGCAACCAAACTGTAAGACTATGCGAAAACCATTAACTTTAAGTGTGTGCTTATTGCTGATAATGCTTCCGGGGCTACAAGCCCAGGACGACCTGCAAGGTATGCTGGGCGATGATCAGCCCGTTAAGAATTATACCATTGCCACCTTTAAATCTACCCGGATTATCAATGGCCAGTCGGTAGAACTGGCCCCTGCCGGGGAAATGATCTTTACCGTATCCCACCATTTCGGAAAGATCAACGGGGGATTGAAAGAATATTTCGGCCTGGATGAGTCAACCATACGGATGGGTTTTGAATATGGGGTCAACGATTGGCTTGGATTAGGAATCGGGCGGAGCGGTTTCAACAAAGTGGTGGATGGCTCCGTCAAGATCAGATTGCTGCGGCAGCAGACCGGGAAGAAAAACATCCCTTTGACCGCAATATGGTACAGTGCAGTGAATGTTACAACGGCTGATTTTGAAGATAATAATAAAGAGTACCGGTTTGTACACCGTTTGGCCTATGCCCACCAGTTGCTCCTTGCCAGGAAGTTTACCTCCAACCTTTCTGTCCAGCTTTCCCCAACTTTCATTCACTTCAACCTGGTGACACTGGAAACCGATCCAAACAACATACCTGCACTTGGGGCCGGTTTCCGGTATAAGCTGATGCCCCGGTTTACGGTGAACGGAGAATATTATTACATCCCTGATAAATACAGGATCAAAGATACCGACCCCTCTTTTTCGATCGGGGTGGATGTGGAGACCGGTGGCCATGTTTTTCAGCTTTTCCTGACCAACAGCATGGCCATTTATGATCCCGGATTCATTGCCGAAACCTATGGGAGGTGGCTTAAGGGTGATATTTATTTCGGGTTCAATCTGACTCGTGTCTTCACCCTTGTAAAATAAGGGTAATCTGTTTTTTCTTATTTCTTCTTCTGATCCTCAATGGATGAGGATGAGGGGGGATAGTTTTGTAGCAACAATAAAACTATCTGTCATGGTTATGATACAACAGATCCTGGATGAAGAATGTATGATTGAAGCCATTGAGTTTGGCTGTTCGGATGATTTCATCATGGTTTTCCGGCGTGTAGGTCAGCGGAGGGAGCAGCATACACGTTTAACCCTGGGGCAGTTACGTTTACTGATTGCGGCCCTTGGCGAACAGGGGAGGACGTTGCAGGATGCTATCGATGATCTGTATGAGGAGAAGGGGAATGAGTATAATGTGTTGTTCCGGGGGAAACGGCTGCGGGTTAGTCTGACAAGGCTATTAGGGCATCCCTGCAGCCTGGTGTGGTTTCCCGGACTGCCCGGGGCTGCAGCGTGAAATCGGGTGGTCAGAACATCATTTCACCTCCTTCTTCGGAGTCATCACCATTGGTGTCGCGCTCATCCTGCTTCCGGGCCTTGGGATCACGCTGCTGCTGCCCAAACTGGTAGGTGAAAGTGAGAAACACTATCCTGGAGTCAAAGTACCGTTCGATCTCCTGACTGAATCCTTCACCATCCAGGCTCATGATCCAGTTCGATGTGTGAAAAACATCACTGACACGAAGACTCAGTGACCCTTTGTTCTTAAGGATCGATTGCCGTGCAGCAATGTCCATCCCGTAACGCGGGGCAGATACACCAATTGTCATTATCCGCGGGGAAGAATAATTACCGCTGATCTGAACGGATGTTCCTGTTTTTAAAGTAAGGGTCGACATCATTTTGGCAGACCACATCAGGCCACTTTTACGCAGGCCCTCCTGGATATTTTCTGCATCGAGAATGCGCTGGTTCATGTTAAAGTTGGCATTCAGGGTCCACCAGCGGAAAGGATTGTAGGTGCCAATGAGTTCATATCCATATTGAATGCCGCTTGATAAATTCCGGGATGTCGAGATGGTGATGCCTTCCGGTGTAAGCACCTTGAATCGTTCGATCTGATCATTCACTTTCCGGTAAAACAGGGAGGTGATCAGACTCGACTTCTTGAAAAACCTTGAGTAACCAAGTTCAATGGAATGGGTATATTCAGGGGTCAGGTAAGGATTGCCCTGTTGTACATTCATCGGGTCGGAATAATCCGCAAACGGATTCAGGGAATGCGAACGTGGACGGTTGATACGACGGGAATAGCTGATTTGAAACTCAGTACTTTTATCAGGCGTATAACTCAAATGTACACTGGGGAACAGGGAGGGGTACTGGTTCCTGAACGTATCGGCCGTATTGACCAGGATCCCGCTCGTTAGAGTCTGCTCGTAGCGCAGCCCTGCCTTGTAAGAGAACTTTTGAAATGATCCGGCATAGGTCGCATACAGGGCTCCAATCCATTCATCATAGAGAAACCGGTTGATACGGAAGGAATCGGGAAGCCATTCGCCTGAATAGGGATCGTAGGATGAAGCGTCCTGGTCATTATCCAGCAGTCGATATCCAATCCGGCCACCAGCCTCCATTATCGACGTTGTATTCAGGGGATGGGTGTAATCAATCTGCAGGGCACCTACCTTGTTCAGACTGACTGTGTTTTTATTGTCGAGCTGGCTTAAGGTAGAAGGAAGGTAGTTCTCATAGGTTATCAGGTCGTTATATAAGGATTCGCCGTTCCTCTTATGGACGGAATAATTGAAATCGACGAGCAATTCCTGCCCGGGCCTGTTGAATTCCTTCTGCCATGTCAAAACAAGATTGTAACCCTGGTTTTTACCGTCGTCGTTCGAGATCCGGTTGGTAATGTCTGAGATCATGCGGTGGACATCACGGTATACCGTGTTCACTGTATCATCAGAACCCCGGTTGCTAGTATTATAGGTAAAATATCCCGTAAGCGTATTCTGTCGGTTGATAAACCAATCTGCGCCCCCCCTTATCATGTGGGATAACCTGAATCCTTTCATAAACATCTCCTGATCAGTGTAAAACAGCGAATCAGGATTTTGTTTGTTGGTGGTATAGGTGTAACCGGTGCGGAAATAATCGCGGTTATTGGTACTGTAGTTGGCAAAGAGGTTAATTTTTGATGTACGATAATTCAGGTTAACTGATGCATTGTATTTCTTCCAGGTACCGTATCCGATGCTTGCCAATCCATTGACTCCCCCCTTGCGGTCTTTCCTGAGCTTGATATTGATGATGCCCGACATGCCTTCGGGATCGAATTTGGCTGAAGGATTGGTGATGATCTCCACACTTTCAATCATACTGGCCGGTATCTGTTGCAGGGCTGTAGCCACATCCGAACCTATCATGGCCGAAGGCCTCCCGTCAACCAGGATCGTGACATTTCCACTCCCACGCAGACTGACATTGCCATCCATGTCTACCTCAACCGAAGGAACCGTTTCCAGCACCTCAGTAGCCGATTGCCCCTGGGATACAATGCTCTGATCTACATTGAACACCTTGCGGTCGATATGCATCTCCATGACAGAACGCTGCCCGGTAACCTCGTACTGTGTGAGGAGTGCAGCAGACTGTTTCAGCAGGATATTTTCAAAATAGACACTCCTGTTGCGGCCATTCAGCTGCACGGAATCAATCCATACATCCTGGTAGCCGATGAAGGTTATCTTAATGATATAGTGTCCGTAAGGTACATTGCTAATGATGAAAATCCCTTCATTGGTCGTGATGCCCCCGCTGACAAGGGATGTATCGGTACTAAAGACAAGAATGTTGGCATATTCAACAGGAAGGTTGGTGAGGCTGTCTGCCACCCTGCCGCTGATGGTGCCTGATGCTTCAACCGGTGGCTGAGCACCTGCGAAAAACAGAAATCCGGTTAACAAACCGGTAATCATCAATAGTTGTTTCATCAATAATGGTTAATCAATTGCCTGTTTTGACAACGCTGAACAAATATTATTGTGCAAAGAAAACAGGTTTTATGAAAAATAGTTCACAGAAAAGGCCGGCACCAAGGCCGGCCTCCCATCTATCAACCCCACAAGCATTATTTAATATTGATCTGTCTTGCAGGCTTTGTTTTGGCTGTTTCATGCTTCGGGATGTTGATGCAGAGGATTCCGTCCGCATAGGAAGCATTAATCTTGTCGCTGTTAGCGCTGTCGGGCAGGGTGAAAGCCCGTGAGAATGAATTGTACCTGTATTCGCAACGAAGCATCTTTTGATCCTCTTTCTCCTCTTTCTTTACCTGATACTCGACCGAAATGGTCAGTACATTTTTGTCCAGGTCAATTTTGAAATCCTCCTTTTTGTAACCTGGTGCAGCAAGCTCGATCCTGAAATCCTCGTTGCTTTCAGAAATGTTCACCGATGGCAACGTGCCTTTGTTGGTGTCTCCAAAGAACCCGGTGAAGAAATCATCATCGAAAATGTTGTTTAAAACCCTGGGGTTGATTCCCCTGTGAATGACTGGTAACATAATCTGGCCCTCCTATTTTATTATTTGATTTTTATGATTGATTGGTGATAGGAATTGGGCAATTGTTGTTCCATCCGGGGTGGGAAAAAATAACGATCAATATAAATAAAAGAAAATCAAATTAATAAGGGGGAAATCGCATTATTCCAAATGCAGACATATTGACAGAGAAGAGTAAAACAGCCTGACAATATGACAAAAAATATGGCCACGAATACACGAATGATGGAGGGAATTGCCGGGTCTATTCGTGCATTCGCGGCGTTAAAAGGGTTTTACAACTGCAGGTTCTTATCCTTGGGATAACTGATGATGTATGAGAAGGTGAAGGTCTTCGATTCCCTGGCTCCGAGTTTCAGGTTCCAGGTGAGTGCCCCGGTCTGCTCGTTGATCTCAGCACCTGCCAGTTTTTCAATGGTATATTTAACCTTCACATCCTGTTCGGCGGAAATGGGAAGCTGGTCTTCCACCTGGATTTCAACCTTTTCATCCCGCTTATTCCTGATGGCGATCTCGATGACGATCTCTTTTTCGTAGTTGTTGCTGAGCAATTTTGTGCTCTCTTTATCCTTGAGCTTTTTCCGGGTAACGCTGATGCCGGGATCACGTCCCAGGGAAATGTCGAGGGTGTCGTTGATGGTATTGGGATCAACATGTGTGGCGCCGATGATTGTGTTCTGGAAATAGATATTGGCGGTACCGGGTAGAAGGTTCAGGTTCTCCCAGCCGGTGAGCCGTGCCATCAGGAAGGCCTCCTGCTCGATCTTGGGGACAATGTAATGTTTGTACAGGGCTTCAATTTTCTCTTCCATCACGGTCACCTGTTGTGACTTCCCATCGGAACAGATGGTATAGGGGAGTTCAATCTCAAACTCAACATTGGAGAAGGTAACCGACTGTTGGGTGTAAGCTGATACCGATTGTGCACCAGCAGTTACTGTTTTGGATTTACGGACCGAAGTTGTTTCGTAAGCCTCTTCATCGGTTTTAATGCTTTCTGCAGCCAGGGGTATTGCGACGTTCGACTGCAGATAACCAACCAACTTGGGCGGTTGGTAATACCGTAGCACCCACGGCATCAGTGAGGGCTTGGTCTGCTGCCTTTGCGGATTGAGTGTGGAGAGTACAAGCTTTACATTTTTCCAGTCTTCCCCGGTGGTTTGACTGATGTAAGCCTTATAGTGCAGGTTCACCGGTGAGGAGCTGTTTTCAGCGCGAAGCTCGTAGGCAGGCACCCACGATGCGTTGTTAACCAGGTAATTGATGGTGATGGTCCCCTGGGTGGCTGTTTTGGAGGACACTGTCACGATCACCTGGTAATTATAGGAGTCCTGCGTCACATTATCTCTTTCAAGCTGGTTTTTGTAGTTAAGGAGTTCCTGAAGGCGTTGATGAACACCGGACCGCTTCCTGGCCAGTGCTTTCTGTTCCATCTTTATCTCGATAATGTTCTGGTTGATTTCGTGGATTTTCTTACGGTAGTATTCCATCGCCTGGATGAAGAGGGTCAGGCTATCGGTTTTTCCCTCGCCGGTGATCAGTTTGTTTCTTTCCAGCATACTCTTTTCGGTATTCCAGGCCTGAAGGCGATAGTTGAGGGTTTCAGTGTCGAAATCAAGCAATGTAAGGGTGTCCTGTGTTTTCTCGATCTTCATCAGAAGTGAGGCGGGTACAGCCTGCTCTTTTTTCGTTCCCGGCGGGGTGTATTCGGTGTTGTACTGTACGCTCATGATCACGAAGTTGCCCTGGCCCCCGGCCTGAAGACTTCCGGTATTGAGGTTGGGCGAAACCCCGTCAAAAATGATGTCGGTGGTGCCGGGGGAGAGACTGACAGGGGCCGAACGGACGATCTGCGCCCCCTGGAGAAAGACCGTTACTTTATCGATTTTTGAATTGACCTTTTTCGGTTCATTGGCCATGGTACTAAGGGCCATTCCGGTGCTGATCAGCAGGCAGAGAATGATTTTAAGATTTTTCATATTGTTAAGGATTTGATGATGCAAGCAGATACACCTAAATTGTGCTTAGGTTCAACAACAAGCAAAGTTAAGGTTTCCTGTGCTTCACAATGAAAAATATCCAAAGGGTACAGGATGCATGCCTGAAGCATTTTGAAAACACCACGCGTTTTTCAATGCGAAGCGGATACCCATTGACATCAATAAGGGCGCAAGATGGTTAATGGACACAATGACCCAATCAACCCTGCATCATCACATTAAAATCTCTTTCGGATAGCCTTTCCTCAGATAAAGCCATGAATACAAGCCCTGGATTTCACCCTCTAATCCTTCAGGCATCGTACCGACATCCCATTGTTTTTGATGGTGCTATACGTTCCTACACTGCTGTGGTAATATGCAAGATCAATGATCCAGACCTGGGTGGAGCTGGTGGCTGTGGATGACCACCAGTACCCGTTCTCTGTTTTGCCGTAAAAGACACCATCGTAACCTGACCGGAATCCTCCCGGCAGTGCGGTCCAACCGGATACATTGGTAGCGCCGGAATTGGGGCTAAGCCAATGGGTTGTGCCGGTTTCTTTCAAAGGGCCTCCTGCGTTAATGGTACCCCCGAAAAGGTTCAGAAGGACATCGAACTCGGCCTGGCTTGGAACATGCCATCCGGCAGGGCACAGTTTTCCGGTTTCCAAAGCATAATAGTTGTACAATGCGCCATACACGGCAGCATTGGCTGCGGAATCGTTGTTGTACCAGCAAAGCGCCCCGGTGGTAGTTGCCATCCAGGTGGCATTGGTCAATGGTGCACCAGGAATGACAATGCCATCCTTGTATCGGGTGGTCCTCAGGTTTTGCTTCATCCATATCTGGGATCCGATATGGACCGTATCATAATTGTTCCCATCAATATCCTGAAGCGGATAGACCGGAACATACGGGGGGGTGGTAAAACTTAATTCATTGCCGTAGGCCAGTCCGTTGCTGTTGGTTGCATACCCTCTGACATAATAGGTGGTTGTTGGACTGAGTCCGCTGATATTGGTGGTGAAGGTGCCCGTGCCGCTACCACCCGGAATCACCACCCCTGCAATGGTCGGATTTGGGGCCGTTCCCAGGCACAATCCCCGGACAGTGACAGGGGAACCGCCATCATGCGTAACATCCACATCAACGGTTGCAGCGTTGTAAGTGACAGACGAAACGCTGGCAGTGATGACCCTTGGCACACAAGGCCCCCAGGTGGGTACCCCATTGCAGAAAGTAAGGGTTTGCCCGGTTACCCCGGGGAGTACTGCCTGCCATTGCACCCCATCCCAGTAATACATTTCCCCCGGCTGGCTGCCGCCACCCGAAGCGCCGTTCCACCTTGCCGTATCGGATGCAGTAATGCCACCTGCAACCGAATTGATGAACAGCGGATCACTTTCTGTCAGGATATAACTTTTCAGATTACTGATCTGGCTCTCTGTTATGGATATGCCTGCGGTTCTGTCCCAGGCAGTGAATACAGGATCGGTCTCAGTTGATAATTTACTGTTCCATGATGAGATATGACCGGTAGAAATGGTACCGGCAGGTGAAGCGGTAAAAAGCGGATCTGACTCGGTTGAGAGTTTGTTGTTCCAGCTGGTGGTGTCTCCTGATGTGATGCCGCTTGCGGTCGAACCCATGAAGACAGGGTCTGATTCCGAGGATAGTTTGCTGTTCCAGCTTGTGATGTTACTGCCGGTGATGCTTCCCGCAGGGGATGCCATGAAAACAGGATCTGTTTCCGATGAAAGCTTATCGTTCCAGCTTGTGATATGGGATGGGGTGATGGAGTTTGCGGCAGATGCTGTAAACACAGGATCCGTTTCCACGGAGACTTTGTTGTTCCAGTTGGTGATGTTGGTGCCGGTAATACTTCCTGCTGCGGATGCCGTGAAAACAGGATCTGTTTCCGAAGAAAGTTTATTGTTCCAGCTTGTGATATGGGATGAGGTGATGGAATTTGCAGCGGATGCTGTAAAAACAGGATCCGTTTCCACAGAGACTTTATTGTTCCAGTTGGTGATGTTGGTGCCGGTAATACTTCCTGCTGCGGATGCCGTGAAAACAGGATCCGTTTCCACCGAAAGTTTGTTGTTCCAGCTGGTGATGTTGGTGCCGGTAATACTTCCTGCTGCGGATGCCGTGAAAACAGGATCTGTTTCCACCGAAAGTTTGTTGTTCCAGTTGGTGATGTTGGAAGTATTGATAGAACCTGCAGCAGAGGATGAAAAAACAGGGTCTGTTTCGGCAGAGAGCTTATTGTGCCACGATGTGATATCTGAGGAAGAGATACCGCCTGCGGCAGAACCCAAAAATACCGGATCTGTTTCAACAACATATTCAGCAGTTTTCGCATACAGGGCATAGGGCACACTTAACAGCTGGCTTGTGCCGCTGATGGAGTAATTGGTCCCACCGGCAGGGTCTGTTTCGGTTTTAAGGAAATAAGGCCCGTTAGCCCAATTAATGAGTGACAGGTTGCC
The DNA here is from genome assembly GCA_964652685.1 of uncultured Lentimicrobiaceae bacterium. Classification (GTDB taxonomy): domain Bacteria; phylum Bacteroidota; class Bacteroidia; order Bacteroidales; family SKPS01; genus SKPS01. Next base: position 3,891 of record CAZZBS010000009.1, on the reverse strand, counting down.
GGAAACGACAGCTCCTGTACCAATTTCAAGGGTGACCAGGCCATTTGCATTGGTAACGGGTTGATGTGTTTCCATGAAGACAGCGGTTCCTGTAATGGTTCCCTGAAGAATACTGATGCGGATCCCTGTAAGTTGATTAACGACCAGGTCGCCATTGCTGTCCCTGATGACAGCCTGGTAACTGAATTTATCAGGCGATTGTGCAATGGCAGATGCCCCCAGGGCAATCATTACAATGATCAGTATAAGGAATTGTTTCATAAAGAATGGATTTTTGGTTTGTGTATGGTCATGAATGATCGGGAGTAACCATGTCGGCATTGCTCCGGTTGCAGGCAAAGGGTACATTGGAAATATCCCATGAACAAAATACTCTGGTCTCATCTTAACATTATCTATCAATGAAAGACTGATAAAATTTGAAATACGGTGAAGATGAAATGTTTGACAGAACCCTTCAGCCATACTTATGTCAGGTTAAGCACAGGACATATGAGGTATAACCAAAGGTTGTTGCTGTCTGACAAAAATAACCAGGAATCATTGAATATCGAAAAGTACAGACACTTTTTTATAGATTGATTCAAATGGTTGTACCGGTGGACAATACAACCGTTCACCATTGTCAGAAATACCTCAGTATGGATCTTACCGAGCCGATATACCCTCCGCCAAAGAGGTTCACATGGATCAGCAGCGGGTAAAGCTGGAAGATTCCGATCCTTTGTTCCCAGCCGGGTGCAAGGGGGAAGTGGTGCAGGTATGCCTGGTAGAAGGATGCGGAAAACCCACCGAAGAGGCGGCTCATGGCGATGTCCACTTCGCGGTGGCCGTAGGCGACGGCCGGGTCGATCAGCCATGTACGATCATCCGTACCGGCGATGAAATTCCCACTCCACAGGTCGCCATGCACCAGGGTTGGTGGCTCTTCCGGGATGATGGAAGGAAGTTGCTGAAAGAGCCTGTCGAATGCTTGTGCGTCAGTGGAAGAGAGACTACCCGCCTGCCTGGCGATATTTAGTTGGGGCAGCAGCCTTTCATGGATGAAGAAATCGTTCCATGTGGTGTGGGTTGCATTTCGTTGGGGAAGCGAACCCATGTAGTTGTTGTGGTCGAGGCCAAAAGAGGTTGCGGTGTTGTGGTGCAGGGCCGCAAGCATCTCCCCGAAACGTTTCGCAGCCTGTTCGTCGTGATATCCCCGTTCGATATGGGAGAGGGCCAGGTAGGCATAACGGCCTGTCTCCCCTACCTCCAGCACTTCCGGCACCAGTGCGCCACCAGGATCTTTCAGCAGCATCAACCCCCTGGCCTCTGCCTGAAACATCCCCGGGTAACGGTTTGCATCGTTCCATTTGACAAAGATACGGTCGGTACCGGTGCTGACGGCGGCTGCCTCGTTGATGGAACCCCCTGAAACATGATGGCAGCTTATGGCGAAGACCTTTCTGCCGGTCCGCTCTGAGAGCAGTGCAAGGATTTTCTCTTCCAGTGGGGGGGGCAGGTTCATGGCGGATCAGGGATTGGGGTATGACAGGGGGAAGGATTCGACGACATGGTAGGTAACCCCGGTGGTATTCAGGACGCTTTCGAACAGGATGATCTCTTCCACCATCACCTGTTGGAAAGGGGTTTCACGGTAGGAGGCAATCCAGTCTTTAAGTTTTTTCTTGTTGCGGACATAGGTGATCCGTCCCAGGGTGAGATGGGGGACGAAGGGAAGCCTGTCGCGGGGGAAGCCGGCCGTGGCGGCATTATCCAGCAGCTTCTCAGACAGGGTGCGCAGTACCGGATCCTCACCGGTGCCGGCCCAGACCACACGGGGCTGGTAATGGCTGCCGAAGATGCCGAGGCCTTGCAGTGTGAAGCTGAAGGGTGCATCGGGCAGCAGTGAGACCCTGAACAGCCCGCGTATCTGTTCAATGGTAGGTTCAGGCGTTTCGCCGAAGAACTTCAGGGTGAGATGGACCTGTTCCGGGTTGACCCACCGGATACGGCCATCGTGGAATATGGCCTTTGCTTCGGTCAGCAGGTCGATCAGCGGCTTTTCCGGGGCAATGTGTATGGCGGCGAAGATACGGCGCATAAAAACAGGGGAATATGCATAAAGGTGCGAAGTTAACAATCCTTTCCGGTCGGCATAATCCCTGCCCCACTTTTTGTTTGCGAAGAAGAAAAATTCCTAACTTTGCTCCCGAACGCAGGGGCATTAGCTCAGTTGGCTAGAGCGTTTGACTGGCAGTCAAGAGGTCATCGGTTCGATTCCGATATGCTCCACGAAGGATACCTCACCCCCAACCCCCTTTCCTGAAATGAGAGGGGGCTTTTTTTTCTTGCATCATGGCATTCTACTGCTATATAATGTATGCTGAAAGTTTTGACCGGTTCTACATTGTTCAATGCCAGGATATTCAGGAACGGCTCCTGCGTCACAACAAGGGATATAATCAGTCCACAAAGCCATACCGGCCCTGGAAGTTGTATGCCTGGAAAATGATGGCATCCAGATCAGAAAGTATGGCAACTGAACGAAAGATCAAGAACCTCAGGAGCAGAGCCAGAACACTTCATGGTTATTCCCAAAGGGGTCAATATGCTCCGGAATAGCTGATAATATCTTATAGAGGGGTCAATATCCGCCGGAATGTCAGGTTATGCGTTTTCATCATGAGAAAATACTCAAGCAATCAGGCTACCGGATGGGGGGTCAACATGCTCCGGTGTATCCACCCCGCGAGATAGCGATGAAACCAAAGCTTTGTCAACGAGTGCAATCTTTGCTTACTCAAATGTAATTAATAACATAAAATCCTATTTTTGTCTAAATTTAAAACTGAAAATAATTTAAAATGGAGTTAAAATTTATCGGACAAGGCTTAAACCCTGAAAGCAATTTTACTGCGGGGCATTTTATAATTGATTCGTTGGAAAGCGAAAACTACAATTCTTTTAATGCTTTTATCGCATTTGTTAGCACAGGCGGGCTAAAGAACATAATTGACCAACTTCTTGCTTTTAAAGAAGAAGGTGGCAGAATTAAGTTATTTTGCGGAGTAAACTTGAACGCAACTTCTAAGGAAGCATTGGAACAGTTACTTGCAAATGATATTGAATCCTATGTTGTTTATTCTCCGAATAATATTATATACCACCCAAAGATATACGCTTTTGAAGGCGAAGAAACTAAACGAGCAATTATCGGTTCATCAAACTTGACCGAAAGTGGTTTGTTCCAAAATATTGAAGCATCCGTTTGTGTAGATTTTGAAAGTGATGACGAAAACGGAATCGAATTTCTTGCTGACATATATGACCACTTTAATGCTATTATTAATCAAGAGCATCCAAGTTGCCAACGATTGACACAAAATGTTTTAGATATCCTTGTTGAGAGCAAGGTAGTTTTGCCCGAAGCTGTGAACAGAGCCAAGACCAATAAAATCAATAAAGAATTCGGTCAGAAGGAATCAAAAGTGAATACCCGACTTCTTGAACTATTCGGAAAAGTTAAAGCGAAGCGCCCACCTAAAGGATTCAGAAAGTCAGTAGTAAAAAAAGAAATGTTTGAAGAAGCGGAATCAGCAGCAGTAAAAGTCATTGATGAAACAATTGAACTGCCAGCTGGAGCAATGTGGATTGAAACAGGATTAATGACAGGAGGTTCAAGAAATATTCTTGACCTTTCCAAGAAAGGCAAGTTAGGTGAAGTTAGAAAATTTGGTAGTGTAAGTTATTTTGGTGTTGATCCAGACAATGAAGATCAAACCAAAGACATAAATGTGATTTTTGGTGGTAAAACCTATATAAGTAATCGAGTGTTTTATGCTCCTGCAAATAGTAATTTTTAACCCTGAACCATTTCGATACCAGTAAACAGGGAAAAACGATACCATC